>CAZABC010000077.1:0-1502 GCA_964483405.1 uncultured Anaerolineaceae bacterium | reverse complement strand
GCTACCCGATCACCCCGCAGGCCGAGCTGCTCGAGTGGATGGCCCGCCGGATGCCCGAGGTCGGTGGCGCCTTCGTCCAGGCCGAGAGCGAGCTCGGCGCGATCAACATGGGGCTCGGCGCGGCCGCGACCGGCGCCCGGGTCCTCGTCAGCAGCTCGTCGCCGGGGATCAGCCTGATGGCCGAGGCGATGAGCTACATGGCCGGCTCCGAGGTCCCGCTCGTCCTCGTCAACGTCATGCGCGGCGGGCCCGGGCTCGGCTCGATCGGCCCCTCGCAGTCGGACTACTTCCAGGCGGTCAAGGGCCACGGCCACGGCGACTACCGGTGCCCGGTCCTCGCCCCGGCCTCGATCGCCGAGGCGATGACGATCGTCGCCGACTCGTTCGAGATCGCCGAGCGCTGGCGGACACCGGTGATCATCCTCGCCGACGGCATCCTCGGCCAGGCGATGGAGCCGGTCGTCCCGATCTACCGGCGTCCGCCGCGACCGGAGCCGGACTGGGCCGTCACCGGCGCCGAGGGGCGCGAGCCGCGGGTCGTCCGCTCGCTCCACCTCAAGCCCGAGGCGCTCGAGGCGCACAACCGCCACCTCCAGGTGAAGTACGCGGCGATCGAGGCGCGCGAGGTCCGCTGGGCCGGCGAGGCCCTCGACGATGCCGATCTCGTAATCGTCGCCTACGGCACCGCCGCCCGGGTCGCCCGGACGGCCGTCACGCGGGCCCGCGAGGCTGGCCTCAAGGTCGGGCTCTTCCGGCCGATCAGCCTCTGGCCGTTCCCCTCCGCCGCCCTTGCCGCGCTCGCGGGACGCGTCCGCGGGCTGCTCGTCGTCGAGCTGTCGGCCGGGCAGATGATCGAGGATGTCCGTCTCGCGGTCGAAGGCCGCGCGCCGGTCGCCTTCCACGGCCGGACCGGCGGCATGGTCCCCTCCCCCGGCGACGTCGTCACCGCGCTCCGGCACCTCTTCGCCGTGACCGAGCCGCGGGGTGCGACCGACGACGCGGCCGTCGCGGCCGACCCGGCCGCGAGCGTCGAGACGGCCGCCTGGGCCGAGTGGGCCGAGCTGCTCGGCGACCCGGCGACGGCCGCGGGGGCCCCGGGCCCCGATGCCCGGACCGGGCCCGCCGGCGCGCCCGGTGACCTCGTCGGCGTCGGCGGGGAGGACGGGCGATGAGCGCGACCGTCGCGGCCGACGGCCGCCGGATCATCTACGAGCGGCCCGAGCTGCTCGACGAGAAGTCGACCCACTACTGCCCCGGCTGCGGGCACGGCGTCATCCACCGGCTCCTCGCCGAGGTCCTCGGAGAGCTCGGCCTCGGGCCACGGACGATCGCCGTCGCGCCGGTCGGCTGCGCCGTCTTCGCCTACGACTACCTCCGCGTCGACTTCGTCGAGGCGCCCCACGGACGGGCCCCGGCCCTCGCCACCGGGATCCGGCGGGTCCGCCCGGACGCGTTCGTCCTGACCTACCAGGGCGACGGCGACCTCGCCGCGATCGGCACGG
>CAZABC010000076.1:0-1743 GCA_964483405.1 uncultured Anaerolineaceae bacterium | reverse complement strand
TCGACGAGCTCGAGCTGGTCGGGTCGCGGGCCTCGGCGGGCGAGATGCGGCGGGTGATGCCGCTGGTCGAGCAGGGCCGGATGCGCGTCCGCGACGTGATGACCCACGAGTTCCCGCTCACCGACTACGCGGGCGCCGTCGCCACCTTCAACGACCCCGACGCGGGAGCCATCAAGATCATCGTCCGGCCCTGAGGTGCGGTCGCGGCGCTCCCCCCCGGCGCCGCGGCCGCACCCGGGCTTCCAGGGAGCCACGATCCGTGACCTTCGTCTTCGACTGCGACCAGCGCCACGAGGGCCTGACCTTCGCCGAGGTCAAGCGGGTGATCGGCGGCAAGGCCGCCAACCTCACCGTCATGGCGGCCGAGCTCGGCCTGCCGGTGCCCCCCGCCTTCACCGTCACGACGGCGGCCTGCAACGAGTACCTGGCGCACGGCTGGCCGGCCGGCCTCGACGAGGATCTCCGCGAGCACATGGCCCGGATGGAGACGATCGTCGGCCAGCGCTTCGGCGACCCGGCCGACCCGCTCCTGGTGAGCGTCCGGTCGGGCGCCCCGGTCTCGATGCCCGGGATGATGGACACGATCCTCAACCTCGGGCTGAACGACGCGACGACGGCCGGACTCGCGGAGCGGACGAGCAGTCCGAAGTTCGCGGCCGACTGCCGCCGCCGCTTCGAGACGATGTACCGCGACATCGTCGGTGTCGAGGACGTACCGGCCGATCCGTGGGTCCAGCTGCGGGCGGCGATCGAGGCGGTCTTCCGCTCATGGAACAGCGATCGGGCCCGGGCCTACCGCGAGCGGGAGGGGATCCCGGACGACCTCGGCACGGCGGTGACCGTCCAGACGATGGTCTTCGGGAATCGCAGCGTCGACTCGGGGACCGGCGTGCTCTTCACCCGCAACCCGGCCACCGGCGAGCCGGACCTCTACGGCGACGTGATGTTCAACGCCCAGGGCGAGGACGTCGTCGCCGGCACCCACCACACCGAGCCGATCGCCGTCCTCGACGAGCGGATCCCCGCCGTCGGTCGCGAGCTGCGCGAGTACGCGCGCCGGCTCGAGCGCCACCACCGCGATCTGTGCGACATCGAGTTCACGATCGAGCACGGCCGGCTGTGGCTGCTCCAGTGCCGGATCGGGAAGCGCAGCCCACAGGCCGCGCTCCGGATCGCCGTCGACATGGCCGAGGACCCCGACTTCCCGGTCGACCGGGCGGAGGCCGTCCGGCGCGTGGCGGGCATCCTGGCCGACCCGCCGACCCGGGTGGTCGAGCGCGGCGAGGTCGGGGCCGCCATCGCGACCGGCCTCGGCGCCTCGCCGGGCATCGCCTGCGGCGGGATCGTCCTCTCGCCCGAGGCGGCCGTCGCGGCGGCGGAGGCCGGTCGGTCGGTCATCCTCGTCCGGGCCGAGACCTCGCCGGACGACGTCCACGGCATGGCCAGCTCGGCGGGGATCCTGACGACGACCGGCGGGCTCGCCAGCCACGCCGCCGTCGTCGCCCGCGGCTGGGGGATCCCGGCCGTCGTCGGTGCCGCCGCGGTGCGGGTCGGCGACGGCGAGGTCGCCATCGGCGACGAGACGTTCCGCCCCGGCGACACGATCACGATCGACGGTGGCACCGGCGAGGTCTTCCGCGGCGCCGCCGCCGGGGTCGCGATGGTCGTGCCGGAGGTGGCGACCCTCCTCGCCTGGGCACGCGACGCGGGGATCGAGATCGGCGCCCGGCCGACCGAGGCGGC
>CAZABC010000075.1:0-1769 GCA_964483405.1 uncultured Anaerolineaceae bacterium | reverse complement strand
GAGTTCCGGGACTTCTTCCCGGAGAACGCGGTCGAGTACTTCGTCAGCTACTTCGACTACTACCAGCCCGAGGCGTACCTGCCCCGGAGCGACACCTACATCGAGAAGGATTCGAGCCGCAACGACGAGATCGACCGGCTCCGTCACGCCGCGACCCATGCCCTGTTCGAGCGCCGCGATGTCCTCATCGTCGCCTCCGTGTCGTGCATCTACGGCCTCGGCGCGCCGGTCGACTACGGGGCCACGGTCCTCCGGCTGCGGGTCGGCGGGCAGTACCGCCGCGACGCGGTCCTCCGCCACCTCGTCGACCTCCAGTACCAGCGCAACGACCAGGCGCTGGGGCGGTCGCGGTTCCGGGTCCGGGGCGACACGCTCGAGCTCCAGCCGGCGTCGGAGGAGCGGCTCGTCCGGGTCGAGTTCTTCGGCGACGAGGTCGAGCGGATCTCCGAGCTCGACCCGCTGACCGGCGAGCTCCTCGCGAACCGCGGCGAGGTCAACGTCTACCCGGCGACCCACTTCGTCACGCCGGCCGACAAGCTGCTGGCGGCGGTCGCCGACATCGAGGCCGAGATGGAGGAGCGGGTCGCCGCGCTCGAGGCCGAGGGTCGGGTCCTCGAGGCGGCCCGGCTCCGGCAGCGGACGACGTTCGACCTCGAAATGCTTCGCGAGCTCGGCTTCTGCACCGGGATCGAGAACTACTCGCGCCACCTCGCCCGCCGCGAGGCCGGCAGCCGCCCGTGGACCCTGCTCGACTACTTCCCGCCGGACTGGCTCCTCGTCGTCGACGAGAGCCACATGACGATCCCCCAGGTCGTGGGCATGTACAAGAACGACCGGACGCGGAAGGAGATCCTCGTCGACTTCGGCTTCCGGCTGCCGTCGGCCCTCGACAACCGGCCGTTGACGTTCGAGGAGTTCGAGGCGACCGTCGGGCAGGCCATCTACATGAGCGCGACCCCGGGGCCGTACGAGCTGGAGCGAAGCGGTCAGGTCGTCGAGCAGCTCATCCGCCCGACCGGCATCGTCGACCCGCTGGTGACGGTCCGCCCGACCGAGGGTCAGATCGACGACCTCCTCGAGGAGATCCGATCCCGGGTGGAGCGCGGCGAGCGGGCGATCGTCACGACGCTGACGAAGAAGATGGCCGAGGACCTCGCCGACTATCTCCACGAGCTCGGGGTGAAGGTCCAGTACCTCCACAGCGAGGTCGACACGCTCGAGCGGGTGGCGATCCTGCGCGACCTGCGGCTCGGCGTCTACGACGTCATCGTCGGCATCAACCTGCTCCGGGAGGGGATCGACCTGCCCGAGGTGACGCTCGTCGCGATCCTCGACGCCGACAAGGAGGGCTTCCTGCGGAGCGCCTGGTCGCTCATCCAGATGATCGGCCGGGCGGCCCGCAACGTCGGCGGGACGGTGGTCATGTACGCCGACACGGTCACCGAGTCGATGCGGGCGGCGATCGACGAGACCGACCGTCGGCGGCGGGTCCAGGAGCGCTACAACGAGGCGCATGGGATCCAGCCGACGACGATCGTCAAGGAGATCCACGATCTCAACGACCGGCTCCGCTCGGTCGCCGAGTCGACGGTCGTCTACTCGTCCGAGCGCGAGGCGCTCGTCGAGCGGGCGCTGACGACCGAGAACGCCGCGGCGATCGAGAAGCTCGTCGGCCGGATGGAGGCCGAGATGCGGGCGGCCGCGAAGGCGCTCGAGTTCGAGCGGGCGGCGGCGCTGCGCGACGAGATCCAGCAGATCCGCCTGCGGGT
>CAZABC010000074.1:0-1805 GCA_964483405.1 uncultured Anaerolineaceae bacterium | reverse complement strand
GTCGCTCGAGGCCACCCGTGAGGCGCTCGTGCCCTGACCGGGACGAGCTCGACGGGGCCGCCGGGTGTGCGTGGAGCACGTCCGGCGGCCCCGTTGCAGAGGCGGACCGAGAGCGAGGAGCGATGAACGTGCCCGGACCGATGACCGTCGGGTCCCGCGGGGGGTCGCCGAGCGCAACCCCGGGCCTCACGACGCTGGACCTTCGGTCCGTCGTGCGGCGCGTGGTCGGGATCGTCTGCGTCCTCGGGTTCGTGTTCGGGATCGTCCTGCCGCGCGTCGTCGACTACGAGACCGTACGCGCCGCGTTCGCTGCCCTGGGTCCGTCGCAGCTCGCGCTGCTCGTCGCCTCGAGCGCCGTCGCCTACGTCGCGAGCGCGGGCCCGACGCGGGCCCTGATCGCCGGGATCTCCTGGCCGCAGGCCGTCGGATCCGATCTGGCGGCGCGGGCGGTCGTCAGCACGGTACCCGGGCCGACCGACGCTGCCACGCGGTACGTGCTGTACCGCCAATGGTCGATCCCCGCCGATGTCGCGAGCTCCGGGATCGTCCTCGCGAGCCTGTTCGAGACGTTCGCCTCCTTCGCCCTGCCGGTCATCGCCGCCGCGGCCCTGCTCGTCGGCGGTCAGCCCGCCCCGTCACAGGCGATCCCGCTCGCCCTTGCCGGCCTCGTCGTGCTCACCGCGGCGGCAGCCCTGCTGGTCGCGATCGTCCGGTCGGAGCGCCTCGCGCTGCGGCTGGGTGGCTGGCTGGAGGGGATGGCCGGGCGCATCTCGGCGCTGCTCCACCGGACGCCGCCATCGGGCGTGGTCGAGGGCATCCTGGACCTGCACGAGCGCTCGAAGGCGATGCTCACCGGCCGCGGCATCCTGGGCTTCGTCGCCGCGGTGGTCGGCAGGCTCGCCTGGTTCGTCGTCCTCGAGGTCGCCCTCTGGTGCGTCGGGGTCGGGCCGGATGTCCTCCCGCCGTCGGCCGTGCTGGCGACGGTGGGGGTCGTCGGGGTCGTGTCGCTGGTGCCGATCACGCCGGGCGCCGTCGGCGTCGCCGAGGTCGCCTACATCGGCATCCTGTCGAGCGTGACCGGGCCGGGGGCGACGGACCAGCTCACGGCGGCCGTGTCCCTGTTCCGGATCGCGCAGTGGTTCGCCCCGATCGTCATCGGGTGGGTCCTCCTCGTCGTGATGCGGCGGGGCCAGCCGGGGGGGCTGCTCGGAGACCCACGGGCAGGCGGGGCGCCGCTCGTCTCGCCGGCCTAGCCGCCGGAGGACGGTGGCTGCCGGTTGACGATCGTCGCCGAGGGCGAGTTGCGGAGCCGCATCATGCGGTCGCTCAGCCCGCTCGCCATCGCGGTTGCCGGGCGGCAGGCGACGGAGACGTCAAGAAGCTCGAGGTCACCTTCGAGTCGCGGACCGAGCAGGCCCTCTGACCGCTCGAGGACCGCAGTTCCCGTCCTGCTAGACGCCCCCGGGAGACACCAGGGCGTCGATGGTCGCCAGGGGCACGATGCCGTTCGCCATGCGTGCCAGCGACTCGTCCAGGGCGATGAGGGCGTCCGCCTGCAGCCGCGTCACGGCAAGGTACTCAGCACCCCCGATGGCGTCCCATCCGTGCTCGCGAGCGATCCGCCAGGCCGTCCGCCGGGAGACGCGGTCACCCAACAGTCGGATCTTCACCTCGGTGAGTCGCTCATGGACTCGCAGCGCCTCGTCCTCGGCGAGCGCGCCTCGGCGGACCTGGTCGTAGAGGAGTGACAACGCCTCCGACCGCATCGAGTTCGGGGCGACGAGCTGGTGCTCCGGGTGGATCCG
>CAZABC010000073.1:0-2018 GCA_964483405.1 uncultured Anaerolineaceae bacterium | reverse complement strand
TCATCGATCCGGCCTCGATCGCCCTCCACGTCGCCAACCGCGGGGCCATCGCCCCGGGCGACACCGTCGCCATCACCGGCGCGGGGGCGATCGGCCTCCTGGCCGGTGACGCCGCCCGGATCCGGGGTGCCGGACGGGTCATCCTCGTCGAGCGCATGCCGGCCCGCCTGGCGAAGGCCGCGGCGATGGGCTTCGAGACGGTCGACGTGGCGGACGGCGACCCCGTCGCGACCGTTCGCGAGCTGACCGGCGGGCTGGGCGCCGACGTGGTCCTCGAGGCGGCGGGCGTCCCGGCCACCGTCCAGTGGGCCCTCGGCATGCTCCGCCGCGGCGGGCGCTGCGCGGCCGTCGGCATCCCGACCGTCGGCGTCGAGATCGCGATGCAGCGGCTCGTCCTCGACGAGCTCGAGCTGGTCGGGTCGCGGGCCTCGGCGGGCGAGATGCGGCGGGTCATGCCCCACGTCGAGCAGGGCCGGATGCGCGTCCGCGAGATGGTGACCCACCGCTTCGCCCTGGCCGACTACGCCGAGGCCCTCGCGACGTTCAACGACCGCTCCAGCGGGGCGATCAAGATCATCGTCGCGCCCTGAGCCGCGTCGCACCGCGCCCCGCCGCCGCGAGCGGCGCCGACTCGTCGCCGCCCCCGGCTCAGCTCGGCGGGTCGGACACCCCCAGGGCGTAGCCGCCGTCCACGTCGATGACGGCGCCCGTGACGAAGCGCCCGCCGTCGCCGGCCAGCCAGGCGATCGCCTCGGCGATGTCGAGCGGGTCGCCGACCGACGAGAGCGCCTGCCGCCCGAAGGCGACGCCGGTCGCGAACCTCGCCCGCTCCTCCTCCTCGGTCAGGCCGCGCAGCTCGGACGGGATGATCCCCGGACGCAGGGCGTTGACGCGGATGCCGTCCCGCCCGAGGTCGACGGCGAGCGCCCGGGTCATCGCCTCGACGGCGCCCTTGCTCGCGACGTAGCCGAACCGCCCGCGGGGCGGCCGGGCGACGACGGTCGAGCCGAGGTTGATGACGACGCCGCGGCTCCGGCGGAGCTCCGCCAGCGCCGCCCGGGTGACGAGGAAGACGCTCGTGACGTTCGCCCGGAGCATCCCCTCGAAGTCCGCGTCGGCGAGCCGGTCGATGGGGGCCTGGACCTCGCTCCCGGCGTTGTTGACGAGGACGTCGATCCCGCCGAAGGCTTCGACCGCGGCGGCCACGAGTGCCCGGGCGTCCGCGTCGACCGTGACGTCCGCTCGCTCGACGACGATCCGGCCGGGCGCGTCGGCCAGCTCCGACGCCAGCCGCTCGAGCCGGTCGACCCGACGGGCGGCGGCCAGGACGTGCGCGCCGCGGCCGACGAGATGGCGAACGGCGTGCGCCCCGAGCCCGCTCGAGGCCCCGGTGACGATGAAGCGCCGGCCGGCGAGGTCCGTGCTCATGCCCGACCGGCCGCGACCTCGTCGGCCCGACTGCGACCGGCGAGGCCGATGAGGTCCTCGTGGAGCTCGAACCAGACGCCGTGGTAGCTGTCCACCCGCGGCGAGGCGACGTATCTCGGGTCGCCCGCCTGGGCGGCCGCGTTCGCCCGCTCCAGGCGGCCCAGGTACGATCCGAGGCGCGGCAGCCCGTCGGTCAGCGGTCGTAGCCAGGCCTCGGCGTCGGCATGGAGGGCCGCGAGGTCGGCGAGGACCCCGGCGTCGTAGGCGGCGTCGGCGTGGTCGTTGAAGACCTGCTCGCCGTCGACCTCCCGCATCTGCCAGGCGGTGACCGTCGCCTTCATCCGGCGATCGAGATCGAGGAACCCGTCGAGCGCGGCGTTGGCGCGCTCGATCCCCCAGGCCGCGGTGTCGTCGGCGATCCGCTCCCGGGCGATGGCCCTGCCGTCGGCCGTGAGCCGGAAGGCGCCGGCGGCGATCTCCGCCAGCCCGTCGGCGACGAGCCGGTCGAGGATCGCCGTCGCGTCGTCGGCGGATCCGGCGGTCGCCGCCGCGACGGCATCGGGCGTCGCGTAGCCCTTGATCGCGAGGAC
>CAZABC010000072.1:0-2025 GCA_964483405.1 uncultured Anaerolineaceae bacterium | reverse complement strand
CGAGGGCCAGACGATCCTCGAGGTCTGCCGCGACAACGGGATCGAGATCCCGACGCTGTGCTACGAGCCGAAGCTGCCCGGCTTCGGCGCCTGCCGGATGTGCGTCGTCGAGGTCGAGGGCGAAGCGAACCCGCCGATCAGCTGCTCCCGGGCCGCCGAGGCCGGGATGGTCGTCCGGACCCAGACCGACGAGGTCCGCCGACTGCGTCGGACGAACCTCGAGCTGATCTTCAGCGACCACAACGCGTACTGCCTGCCGCCCTGCCAGAACAAGTGCCCGAGCCATATCGACATCCCGGGCTTCCTCAAGGCGAACGCCGAGGGGGAGTGGCGCGAATCGGCCCGGATCTTCAAGCGGACGATCCCGTTCCCGTCGATCCTCGGGCGGGTCTGCCCGGCGCCCTGCGAGGAGCACTGCCGGCGCGACGAGGTCGACGAGGCGATCGCGATCCGCGACAGCCACCGCTACGCGGGTGACCAGGTCCTCCGCCAGATGCACGACGAGGGGATCGACCCGCCGGTCCCGTTCGAGCTCCAGCCGAAGAGCGGCCGACGCGTCGCGGTCATCGGCTCGGGCCCGGCCGGGATGTCGGCGGCCTACTACCTGCTCATCGCCGGCCACGAGGTCACCGTCTTCGAGCGCGACCCGGCCCCCGGCGGGATGCTCCGCTACGGGATCCCGCAGTACCGCCTGCCGAAGGTCGAGGTCCTCGAGGCCGAGTACGAGTCGGTCACCCGGCTCGGCGGGCGGATCGTCTGCGGCCAGGGGCTCGGTCGCGACTTCACGATCGACGACCTCCAGCTCCAGGGGTTCGACGCGATCCTCATCGCGATCGGCTGCTACGACACGAACAAGCTCGGGATCCCCGGCGAGGACGCCGACGGGGTCATCGACGGGCTCGAGTACCTCCGCACGGCGACGCTCGGGCTGCCCTACCCCGACCACGCCGGCAAGCGCGTCGTCGTCATCGGCGGCGGCTTCACCGCGATGGACTGCTCGCGGACCTCGGTCCGCCAGGGCTGCGCCGAGACGACCCTCGTCTACCGCCGCGACATGAAGGACATGCCGGCGGCGAGCGAGGTCCACGAGGCGATCGAGGAGGGCGTCACCACCATCTTCCAGGCCGGGCCGACCCGGGTCATCGCCGACGATGCGGGCAAGGTCACCGGCGTGGAGTTCATCCGGATGCAGCTCGGCGCGCCGGACGCGTCGGGCCGCCGTCGACCGGAGCCGGCGCCGGGGACCGAGTTCGTCGTCCCGTGCGACCGCGTCCTGCTCGCCATCGGCCAGGGCCCCGACCTGTCGTGGATCGGCCCCGGGAGCGAGGGCGTCGAGGTGACGAAGCAGCGTCGCCTCAAGGCCGACGCCGTCACCTTCGCGACGGACCGGCCGGGCGTCTTCGGGACCGGCGACGTGCGGATCGGCGCGGCGACGGTCGTCCAGGCGATCGCCGAGGGCCGCCGGGCCTCGTACGCGATGGACGCCTACCTCAGGGGCCTCGACCTGTCGGCGATCAAGACCCGCCAGCAGCTCGCCGAGCCGCAGCCCGAGTTCCTCTCGATCGTGCCGTTCACGAGCGAGGTCAAGGAGCCGCGGATCCGGCTGGCGGCGATGGAGGCCGAGGTCCGCCGCGACAGCTACCTCGAGTACGAGATCCCGTACACGCCCGAGCAGGCGATCGCCGAGTCGACCCGCTGCCTCCAGTGCACCTGCGAGGCGATCGGGTTCTGCGACCTGCGCCGGCTGGGGATCGAGTACGGGACGACGCTCCGGACGCTCGAGAAGCAGCACCACTTCGGGGCCGGCTTCCGGAGCGTGACCGAGAACCGCTTCACCGGGCGCAACCACGACTACCTGCGCGACGACAGCCACGCGTTCATCCTCCGCGAGCCGTCGCGCTGCATCGACTGCGGTCGCTGCGCCCAGGTCTGCGCCGAGGTCGTCGGGGCGGCCTGCTACGACTTCATGCGGATCGGCTTCGACACGCTCGTGACGACGCCGCTCGACATGAGCCTCAACGACAC
>CAZABC010000071.1:0-2325 GCA_964483405.1 uncultured Anaerolineaceae bacterium | reverse complement strand
GGAGCTCGAGCTCCTCGAGGTTCTTCGCCTGCATCGTGCCGAGCTGGGTCAGGCGGGCCTGGACCGGGTCGACCGACGGGCGCGAGGTGATGCCGATGACGACGAGGAGGATGCCGAGCGCCGCGGCGCCGGCGATGAGGAAGGGCAGCAGGTCGTTCATCGATCAGACCTCGATGTCGACGATGCGGCGGATCAGCATGAAGCCGATGAGCATCGAGATGAGCCCGAGGCCGATGATGATCACGCCGGCCGGGAGCCCGGCGATGTTCACCTCGGAATCGAACATCGGATTGAAGAAGCTCGGGGCGGCCAGGAAGATGAAGCCGGCCAGGCCGAACGGCAGGAACGCGACGACGTAGCCCGACATCCGCTGCTGGGCCGTCAGCGTCCGGATCTCGCCCTTGATCCGGATCCGCTCCCGGATCGTGAAGGCGATCGAGTCGAGGATCTCGGCGAGGTTGCCGCCGACGGTGTGCTGGATCGAGATCGCGGTCGCCATCAGCTCGAGGTCGTCCGAGCGGACCCGCCGGACCATGTTCTCGAGCGCCTGGTCGAAGGGCAGGCCGAGGTTGACCTCCCGGATGACGCGGCCGAACTCGAGCGAGATCGGCGGCCGGGTCTCGCGGACGACGAGCTCGATCGCCTGGAGGAACGAGGAGCCGGCCCGGAGGGCGTTGGCGATCAGGGTGATCGTGTCCGGGAGCTGCTTGTTGAAGGCGTTGAGCCGGCTGCTCTTCCGGCGGTTCAGCCAGAAGCGCGGCAGGAGGAAGCCGACGAACGCCCCGATGAGGAGCGCCAGCGGCGAGCGGAGCGCCTCGACGACGACCGAGAACACGGCCATGACGAGCGGGATCCCGACGATCGAGGCACCCCAGAGGAGGAGGAACTCGCTCGGCTTGAGCTTGAGGTCGGCGCGGGCGATGTCGCGGGCCAGGTTCGCCCCGAAGTCGCGCTGCTCGACGACCTTGTTCAGCTGGGCCAGCGCCTGGCTCTGGGCGAGCAGGTCGGAGACGGTGCCCTGGCCGGTCGACGCGGGTGCCTTCTCCTGCTGGCCCGAGGCGTAGCGCTCGAGCCGGGCGCTGATCCCGGTCGAGCCGCTGCTCGAGGCGACGCCGACGGCGATGAGCAGGATCGCGAGCCCCGCGACGGCGGCGACGATGAGGGGTGTCAGCTCCATCGGCCCGGCCCTAGTAGGTGAACCCGAAGAGGTTGGGCGGCAGGTGGATGCCCATGACCTCGAACTTCTCGACGAACTTGGGGCGGATGCCGGTCGGCTTCAGCCGGCCCTCGATCCTGCCCTCGACGACGCCCGTCTGCTCGAAGACGAAGACGTCCTGCATGACGATGACGTCGCCCTCCATGCCCTGGACCTCGGTGATGTTGGTGATCTTCCGGGTCCCGTCCTTGAGGCGGCTCTGGTGGACGATGAGGTCGACCGCCGAGGCGATCTGCTCGCGGATGGCCCGCAGCGGCAGGTCGACGCCGGCCATGAGGACCATCGTCTCGAGCCGCGAGAGCATGTCGCGCGGGCTGTTGGCGTGGCCGGTCGACATCGAGCCGTCGTGGCCGGTGTTCATCGCCTGGAGCATGTCGAGCGCCTCGCCCGAGCGGCACTCCCCGACGATGATCCGGTCGGGCCGCATCCGGAGGGCGTTGCGGACGAGCTCCCGGATCGGGATCTGGCCCTTGCCCTCGATGTTGGGCGGCCGCGACTCGAGGGTGACGACATGCTCCTGGCGGAGCTGGAGCTCGGCCGCGTCCTCGATCGTGATGATCCGCTCGTCGTTCGGGATGAACGAGGAGAGGACGTTGAGCGTCGTCGTCTTGCCCGAGCCGGTGCCGCCCGAGACGAAGATGTTCAGGCGCGCCTCGACGCAGGCCTTGAGGAAGTCGAACATGTCCGGGGTGGCGGTCCCGAACCGGACGAGGTCGTCGACCGTGAACGGGCTGGCCGAGAACTTCCGGATGGTGATGACCGGACCGACGAGCGACAGCGGCGGGATGATGGCGTTCACGCGGGAGCCGTCGGTGAGCCGGGCGTCGACCATCGGGCTGGACTCGTCCACGCGGCGGCCGATCGGGGCGATGATCCGATCGATGATCCGCATCACGTGGTCGTCGTTCTGGAAGACGACGTTCGTCAGCTCGAGCTTGCCGGACCGCTCGATGTAGACCTGGCGCGGTCCGTTGACCATGATCTCGGTGATCGTCTCGTCGCGGAGGAGCGGCTCGAGCGGGCCGAGGCCGATGATCTCGTCGGTGATCTGCTCGAGCATCCGGACCCGCTCGGCGCGGGTCAGGGCGAGGCCCTCCTCGTCGATGACC
>CAZABC010000070.1:0-2391 GCA_964483405.1 uncultured Anaerolineaceae bacterium | reverse complement strand
AGGTCCTGCGGTCCGGTTGTCGGGAGCCGTCGCACGGGGGAGACTGCCCGCGATGTTGCTCGCCGTGTATGGCCTCGCGACCCTCGCCGGGGCGACGCTCGTCTTCCTCGTCCAGCCGATGGCGGCCAAGCTGCTCCTGCCGATGTTCGGCGGCAGCCCCGCGGTCTGGACGACCTCGATGCTGTTCTTCCAGGCCGCCCTCCTCCTCGGCTACGGCTGGGCGCACCTCTCGACGACCCGCCTCGGGCTGCGGCGCCAACCGGTCGCCCAGCTAGTCCTCCTGGTCCTGCCCCTGCTCGTCCTGCCGATCGCCCTGCCGGCCTGGTCCGTCCCGCCGGAAGGCGTCGAGCCGTCGCTGTGGCTGCTCCTCGTTCTCGTGGCGATGGTCGGCGCGCCGTACGTCGCGGTCACCACGGCGAGCCCCGTCCTCCAGCGCTGGTTCTCGGCGACCGACCACCGCCAGGCCGCCGATCCGTACTTCCTCTACGCGATGGGGAACGCCGGGAGCCTCTTCGGCCTGCTCGCGTACCCGTTCCTCATCGAGCCTCGGATCGGCGTGGCCGACCAGGCCCGGCTGTGGGCCGCGGGGTACGTCGCGTTCCTCGTCCTGTCCGCGGCCGCCGCCCTGCTGCTCCGGCGCCACCGGCGTGCCGAGCCGGACACGCCGCCGGAGCCAGAGGCGGCACCACCGGTGGAAGCCGCACTCATGCCGTCCCCCGTCGCGGCTCCGTCGGTCCCGGCCGGCCCGATGACCGCGCCGGTGACCCGCGCCCGGCGACTCCGCTGGATCGCCTTCGCCTTCGTCCCCTCGAGCCTGATGCTCGGCGCGACGAGCTACATCACGGCCGATGTCGCCGCGGTCCCGCTCCTGTGGGTGCTGCCGCTCAGCCTGTATCTCCTGACCTTCATCCTCGCCTTCTCGCCGCGGAACCCGCTCACGCCGCGGCGGATGGCAGCGCTGCTGCCGTTCGCGGCGGTGGCCCTCGCGGTCGTCCTCGTCGGCGCGGTGGCGCTGCCGCTCGCGGCCGTCATCGGCCTGAACCTCGCCGTCTTCTTCGTGGCCGCCCTCCTCGCGCATGGTCGCCTGGCCGAGGACCGGCCGGCACCAGCACGGCTGACCGAGTTCTACGTCCTCGTCGCCGTGGGCGGCGCGCTCGGCGGGCTGTTCAACGCGATCGTCGCGCCGCTCGTCTTCGAGAGCGTCCTCGAGTACCCGCTGGCGATCGTCCTCGCGCTGCTCCTGCGACCGATCGTGCCGGCCGCCGGCGCGTCGGTCGCCGCGCTGCGCCGCGCGCGCCTCCTCGACCTCGTCGTCCCGCTGCTCGTCTTCGTCGGCGCCCTGGTCGGCCTCGCCGTCCTCTCGCGGGCCCTCGACGCCACCGGGCCGCAGCTCGCCGCCGCGCTCGCGGCGGGCGCCGTCGCCACGCTCCTCATGGTCCGCCGACCGGTCCGCTTCGCGCTCTCGTTCGGCGCGATCGTCCTCATCCCGCTTCTCGTCGGGAGCAGCGCGCTGTACGCGGATCGATCGTTCTTCGGGGTCAACCGGGTCGTCGACGAGGACGGGATCCGGCTCCTCGTCCACGGGACGACGACCCACGGAGGTCAGCACCTCGACCCGGCTCGGGCGCGCGAGCCGCTCACCTACTACCACCCGACCGGGCCGCTCGGGCGCACCGTCGAGGCGCTCCACGCCACCCGGACGGGCCCGCTGCAGTGGGGCGTCATCGGCCTCGGCGCCGGCGGGCTGGCGGCGTACGTCCGACCGGGCGACGCGATGACCTACTTCGAGATCGACCGGGTCGTCATCGACATCGCGACCGACTCGTCGCTGTTCACCTACCTGAGCGGCGGGCCCGAGCCGGTCCGGACGGTCCTCGGCGACGGCCGGATCACCCTGGCCGAGGAGCCCGACGGCGCATTCGACGTCTTCGTCCTCGACGCCTTCAGCGGCGATGCCCCGCCGGCGCACCTCCTGACGACAGAGGCGCTCGACCTCTACCGATCGAAGCTCGCGCCGGGTGGCATCCTCCTGTTCAACGTGTCGAACCGCTACGTCGACGTCGGCGCCGTCGTCTCGGCCGGGCTCGTCGAGCTCGGCGTCCCCGGGTACCAGCCGATCGACCCGGACCCTGCGACGCCGCCGGCGCCCGAGAAGCAGATCTCGGGCTGGCTCGTCGCCGCCCACGACGAGGCGACCCTGGCCCCGCTCCGCGAGCTGACCGACGGGGCGCCGCTGCCCGTCCGCCCCGAGGTCCGGGCCTGGACCGACGACTTCAGCGACATCGTCTCGGCGATCACGTGGGGCGGCTGACCGCGGCGCGGGCCGCCGGCGGGCGGCGGCTCTCGCCGGCCGTTCGCCGGGCCCTCCACGACGGGCTCGTCGTCGCGGGC
>CAZABC010000069.1:0-2431 GCA_964483405.1 uncultured Anaerolineaceae bacterium | reverse complement strand
CAGGCAAAGCTGGATCGAGGGTGGGGAGACCAACCTCTCCGATCTCATCCTCCTGTGCCGGTTCCATCACCGGCTGGTGGAGGAGGCCAACTACCGGATCGAGGGAGAGGTCGACTCCTTGATCTTCATCGCTCCCGACGGCATCGTTCTCACCGACCGGGCGCCGCCGTGAGATGGGTGCGGCCTTTGATCAGGACGGGCTACGGTCCTCGATCTCCCACGCGTGGTCGAGGGCGTGCCAGGCGATCCGGCGGGCCGCGTAGCGGAGCGGCCACGTCCGGCCGGCGAGCGCGCGTCCGTCCGACGGCCCGCCGAGGACGGCGAGCATCGCCACTCGTTCCGTTTCGATCGCCGCTCGGTCGTCGGCCGCGGGCGGGCGGAGGCGGACCCCGATCTCGCGGGCGTAGGCGTGGTCGGCCGCGACGACGTGGGCGACGACCGTCGCGGTGTCCCGGCCGCCACCGCGCGGGCCCTTCCGGAGCTCGGCCGGCGCCGCCGCCGCGACCCGGTCGAAGGTGGCCCAGGCCGCCTCGACGAGCGACGCCAGCCGGGCGGCCTCGAACCCGTCGACGGGGTCGCGATCGGCGACGGCGATCGCATGCGGGACGCCGAAGGCCGTCGACGCATCGCCGCCGAGCCGCTCGACGACCTCCGGCTCGACGGCGCCCGTCGGCAGCGGGTGCCCGGCGAGCGTCGCCACGGCGCCGTAGCGGGGCGCAGCCGCCACGAACGCCAAGAGCGCCGCGGCCTCGTCACGGCCGCTCCGGCACCAGCCCGGCCAGTCGAGCGCGCAGGCGAAGGCCTTCTTCGGGGCGATCTCGAGGTAGATGCGGACCGGGCTCATCGCGTCGGCGGCCCAGCCACGCTGCCCCAGACGGCCCGGGACGGCCCGGCGGTCGGCCTCGCCGTCGCGGCCCGGAGGTCCGCAACGAGCCGTGCGAGGGCGGCGACGTCGCGCCCGTCGGGGCCGAGGGCGTCCACCAGGGCCGAAGCGACGATGACCCCATCCGCGCCGGCCGTGGCGATCGCCCGGACGTGCGCCGGGCGGCTGACGCCGAATCCGACCGCGACGGGCACCGGCGAGGCCGCCTTGACCTCGCGGACGAGCCGGCCGACGCTCCTCGGGAGGGCGGCCCGGGCCCCGGTCACGCCGACGAGCGAGACGCAGTACAGGAACCCGCCGGTCCGGCCGGCGACGAAGGGGCGTCGCGCCGGGGGCGTGGTCGGGGCGACGAGGTAGACGACGGCGAGGCCTGCGTCGGCCGCGGCCGCCTCGAACGGTGCGCCCTCGTCGGGCGTGAGGTCGGCGACGATGACACCGCTCGCACCGGCCGCGACGAGACGCCAGGCCAGGGCCGCTCCGTCGCCGCCGCCGATGAGCTGGTTCGCGTAGCCCATCGGGACGAGCGGGACCGACGGCCGCGCGGCGTGGATCCGGGCCAGGAGCGCGAGCGACGCGTCGAGCGTCGCCCCGGCCGCGAGCGCACCGGCCGAGGCCCGCTGGAGCGTCGCCCCGTCGGCGAGCGGGTCCGAGTACGGCAGGCCGACCTCGAGCAGGTCGGCTCCGGCGTCGATCGCCGCCACCGCGGCCCGGAACGAGGTGTCGGCGTCCGGATAGCCGGCGACGACGTACGGGACCAGCGCGATCCGGCCGTCGTCGGCGGCGCGGCCGAAGGCCGCCGCGATCCCGCCGGCGCCGCGCGTCATCGGCTCGCCTCCCAGCGCTCGAGCGTCGCGAGGTCCTTGTCGCCGCGGCCCGAGAGCCCAAGGAGAACCACCGTCTCGACCGGCCACCCGGCGGCACCCGGGCGCGGGCGCCCGGCGTCGTCGACGCCCGCGAGGAGCCGGGGCAGGACGGCGAAGGCGTGGGCCGTCTCGAGCGCCGGCAGGATCCCCTCGGCACGGGTCACCCAGCGGACGGCGGACACGGCCTCGGCGTCGGTCGCGGCCGCGACCTCGAGCCGGCCGGCCGCGAACAGGGCGGAGATCTGGGGACCGACCCCGGGGTAGTCCAGGCCCGCGGACAGCGAGTGCGCCTCGAGGACCTGCCCATCGGGGTCCTGGAGCATGAGCGACCGGGCCCCGTGGAGGATGCCGGCCGAGCCGCCCGCCAGCGCCGCGGCGTGGCGCCCGGTCGGGATGCCGTCACCGGCGGCCTCGGCCACGGCAAGGTGGACCGCGGGTTCGCCGATGAAGCGGCTGAGGATCCCGATCGCGTTCGAGCCGCCGCCGACACAGGCCAGGACGAGGTCGGGCAGCCGGCCCTCGACGGCCGCCAGCTGGACCGCCGCCTCGTCGCCGATGACCCGCTGGAGGTCCCGGACGAGCGTCGGGTACGGGTGCGGGCCCATCGCCGAGCCGAGGACGTAGTGGGTCGTCTCGACGTTGGTGACCCAGTCGCGCATCGCCTCGTTGATGGCGTCCTTGAGCG
>CAZABC010000068.1:0-2631 GCA_964483405.1 uncultured Anaerolineaceae bacterium | reverse complement strand
GAGATGGCGGAACGTCGTCCCGCCCAGGGCGCCGAGGCGGGTGTCGACCGGGGTCGGTCGGGCGTTCGAGGCCCTCGCCCACCTCACGAACGAACGACTGACCGTCCCCGTCGAGGCCGCCCACGGCTGGAGCGGCCGACAGCTGATGGGGCACCTGCTGTCGGGCCACGAGATCGCCCTCGCGGTCGCGACCGAGCTTGCGGTCAGCGAGACCAGCCCGGCCAAGGAGCGCGCCGACGCCGACTGGGATGCTCGTGGCGGCGATGCCGTCAACGCCGAGATCGACGCGACCTGGGCGGCGCTGTCGATGGACGAGCTGCGGGAGCGCTTCGCCACCCTACCGGATGCGCTCCGCGGCGCCCTGGCGGTCGTGCCCGCGCGCCGCTGGCCCGAGGACGGCGATCACCGGCGGTACTTCCGCTCCGAGACGACGGACCACTATGCGGACCACCTCGCCGACCTGGCGGCGATCCTGGCCGAGGCCGACTGACGGGATCCGCCCGGATCAGGCCGCCGAGAGCCGGTCGCCGATGCGGACGACCGCGTCAACGAGCGCCTCGACCTCTCGCTCGGTCGTCCGCGGATTGATGAAGCACGGCCGGATGGCGTAGCGGCCGTCGATCCGGGTGCTGGACGGCGCGACCGGGGTCTCGGCCCGGAGGCGCGCCAGGATCCGCTGGTTGAGCGAGTCGAGCTCCGTCTCGGGGACGCCGTGGTCGGGCACGTAGCGGAAGCAGGCGATCGAGAGCTGGGGCTCCATCAGCAGCTCGAGCCGGGGATGGGCGACCGCGGCGTCCGCGACGGATCGGGCGAACGCCACGTGCCGATCGACCCGGTCGATCACGCCTCGGCGACCGATCTCGCGGAGGACGGCCCAGACGAGGACGCCGCGCGGCGGAGCGGAGAGCTCGACGCTCTGGTCGGCCCACCGCCCGGCCATCGAGTCGAACTGGGAGACGGCGTGGACGGCGTCCTGGGAGAAGGCACCCTCGAGGTACGCCGCCTCACCCTCGGCGAAGGCGCGGGTGAGCAGCTCCTCGTCGCGGACGTACGTCGCCCCCACGCCGAGCCCGGTGGCGAGCCACTTGTGCGGGTCGACGATCCACGAGTCGGCGTCCTCGACGCCCGCGAACAGCGGCCGCAGGCGCGGCGACGCGTTCGCGATGAGGCCGTACGCCCCGTCGACGTGGAGCCAGGTCCCGAACCGGCGGGCGACCTCGCCGACCCGTCCGATCGGGTCGACGGCGCCGGTATCGGTGACGCCCGCGATGGCCACGACCGCGACCGGCACGATCCCGTCGCGGACGTCGGCGGCGATCGCGGCGCCGAGCTCGTCGAGGTCGATCCTCCCGTCGCCGTCGACGGGGACCTCGAGCACCGCTCGGCGGCCGAGGCCGAGGACGGCTGCCGAGCGGTGGATCGTGCGGTGCGCCGCGGTCGACGCGTAGATGCGGCCGCGGACGGCGGGCGGGAGGCCGTCCTCCGCGACGTCGTACCCGAGGCCCTCGAAGGCGGCCTGGCGCGCCGCCCCGAGCGCGAGCAGGTTCGCCGTCGAGCCGCCGCTCGAGAAGACGCCCGTCACGTCGTCGGGCAACCCGCACAGGTCGGCGAGCCACCGCAGCCCGGTCCGCTCGAGGGCGTTGAAGGCGTGGAGCGTGTAGCGCTGGGCGCCCGCGAACGCGTTCGCCGTCGCGGCGACGGCCGGGACGGTCGACGGTCCGGTGGTGATGAACCCGAGCCAGCCGGGCGCGTTGATCCGGCTCCCGTGTTCGACGGCCAGGGCGAGCTCGTCGAGCGTCGCGTCCGCACCGACGCCGTCATCCGGCAGCTCGGCGGCCTCGGACGGGACGGTGCCGGCGACGTAGGGACGGGCGCCGGCCCCGTCGGTCGGGGCGAGGAACCGCTCGAGGGCGGGCGCGAGGCGCCGGAGCAGGTCGCCGATGCGCGACAGCTCGGCGGGCTCCGCGGGGACGGTCGGGGCGACGGGGACGGAGGGGACGGAGGGGGCGGGCTCGGGCACGGGACGCTCCAGCTCGCTGGATGGACGTCCTAGTGTCGCGCAGACGCCGGATCGATGCGAACGGGCCGACCGCTCGGTCGGCACTGACAGATCCGCTGAGCAACAACAGAGCGGCGTCGCACCCTTGACACCGCCTCGACAATGGGCCGATCAACCAGCACCGCTCGGTCGTGCTGGGCACGGCGGTGGCCGGGTGGGGGAGAGGAGCGTCCGGACATGCGCAGGATCGTGTTGCTCGCCGTGCTCGGAGCACTGGCGGCGTCGCTGACCGTCGCCTCGGTCGGCCTCGCGGCGGGGCCGACGCGCGAAACGGAGGTCGTCGACGAGACCTTCCACGACGACTTCCTCACGGAGGCGTGCGGGTTCGACGTCACCACGACCCTGAAGGGCAGGATCACCCGTCGGGAGTTCGCGGGCAGCGGCGTCCAGTCCGTCAACACGATCAACCTCGCCGGTGTCGCGAGCGCCGGCGACAACAGCTTCCGGTTCCGCGACGTCGGCGCGGATGTGCTCCAGAACGCTGCCGGGACCCTGACGATCCTGATCATCGGCCAGGTCCCGTTCGGCTTCAACGGTGTCCTCAAGATCGACGTCGCGACCGACACGATCAT
>CAZABC010000067.1:0-2747 GCA_964483405.1 uncultured Anaerolineaceae bacterium | reverse complement strand
CCCGCCCGGCCTACTTCCTGCGGCCGTTCCGGCCCGGCGTGTACTCGCCGGCGATCACCGGCTCGATGAGGCCGAGATCGCCGTCGCGGCGACGGTAGAGGACGCCGAGGCGCTCGGTCTCCGCGTTCACGAAGACGAAGAACGCGTGGCCGAGCTCGTCCATCGCGGCGACCGCGTCCTCCTCGAACATCGGCTCGATCGCGAAGCGCTTCGTCTTGACGATCTTGCGCTCGAGGTCGGGCTCGGCGGTCCCGTCGGCGATCTTGCGGAGGATCTCCTTCTCCTCGGGCGGTCTCGCCCGGACCCGCGGCTTCTCGCGGAAGTCCACCGTCTGCCGCTCGACCTTGTCGAGCACGACGTCGAGCGCGGCCTGATAGGTCGAGCCCGCGGCGTGGCTCCGGAGCGTCTGGCCGTCGATGACGAGGGTCACCTCGGCGATGTGGGCGTCGGCAGCGGAGCGGTGCTGCTCGTTGGAGAACTCGACGATCGCGTCGCTCCGGTCGTCGAGCATGCGCTCGAGCCGGCCGAGCTTGCGCTCGGTGTAGCGGCGGACGCGATCGGGGACCTCGATGTTCTTGCCCTTGACGATCGTCCTCACGGTCGACCTCCGCAGGGGCTCAGCCGGGGGACGCGGGCCGGGCGGATGCCCGGGCGCGACGCGACCCGTCGGGTGGCCATCCAACGTCCCGAGTATAGTCCCGGCCCTCCGCCCAGCCCCCGCCCGGACGGCCCGAACGGCCGAGCGGATGGTCCCGATGCGCGCAGCCTCCCCATCCGCCTCACCGTTCGCGAGCGATCGCCAGGGCCGAGACCCCTACCGCCCCCGCCGCGAGCAGCACCGTCGCGCAGGCGACGAGCGTCGAGCCGGTCGTCACGACGTCGTCGACGAGCACGATCCACCGCCCGCGGACCGCCACCGTCACCGCGGCCGCGTCGGCCCGCAGCGCGAAGGCGCCGGTGACGTTCGCCGCCCGCTCTTGGCGGGCGAGGTGGTACTGCGCCGTCGTCGCCCGGGACCGTACGAGCGCGGGCAGGCAGGGCCGGCCGAGGTCGGCTGCGATCGCGGCGGCGAGGAGGGCCGCCTGGTCGAAGCCGCGCTCGCGGGCGCGCTCCGCGTGGACCGGGACCGGCACGAGCGCGTCCCCGCCTGCCCCGGCCTCGCGCCAGCGGTCGGCGGCGGCCGCCGCGAGCGGCCCGACGAGCCGGCGCTCGCCGCCGTATTTGAGGGCGTGGAGGGCGGCCCGCACCGGGCCGTCGAACGCGGCGCACCACTCGAGCTGGAGGAGCGGCGGTGGGACGTCGGACGGCAGCCCGATCGGGACGCCGGGGCGGACGCCGCGCCGGGCGTCGAGCGCCGGCCGGCACGACGCGCAGAGCGCCCGTCCCTCCGCGCCGCAGCCGGCGCAGACCGGTGGCAGGGCGAGGTCGACCAGGCGGGGGATCAGGGCACGCACGCCCCTGAGGATGCGCGGGCGGGCTCACCCGCGGCGTATCGCGCCCAGGGCGCCCGGGCCGTCAGGGCTCGGCCGTCTCCAGCGCCAGCGTGTCGCCGACCGCGGTGCCGCTCGCCGCGGCGGTCCCGGCCGGCAGCTCGATGACGGCCGCGGCACCCCTGACGTAGGGCACGATCCCCGTCCAGGGCCGCAGCGACCCGCGGACGGCGACGACCCGCCGCCGGCCCTCCGTGTCCTCGTGGCCGACGAAGACGGCGTCGATCGGGAACCGCATGAAGAGCATGTGGATCCCGTTGCCCGCGAGGAGCAGCCCGCCGCCGGCCGGCAGTGCGGGCCGGCCCATCAGGCCCATGAACCGGCCCCAGAAGGACGCGGCCTCCTCGACCCGCTCACCGAGGACGGTGCCGCGGCTGAGGTTCCGTGCGACGAGGGTCCGCCGGCGGCCGGTCGCTGGACCGGCCCCGTTCATGTCGTGCTCAGGTTCTTGATGATCAGGATGATCGCCGGGCCGAGGATGACGATGAACAGCGACGGGAAGATGCAGCCGACGAGGGGGAAGAGCATCTTGATCGGCGCCTTCGCCGCCTGCTCCTCGGCGCGCTGGCGGCGCTCGATGCGGAGCTGCTCGGACTGGACCTGGAGGACCTTGCTGATCGAGACGCCGAGCTGCTCGGCCTGGATGATCGCGCCGATGAAGTTGGTGAGGGCCGGGACCTCGGTCCGCGGGATGATGTCGCGCAGCGCGTCGCGGCGGGCCTTGCCGACCCGGACCTCGGCGAGGGCGCGCCGGAACTCGTCGGAGAGCGGACCCGGCAGCTTCTCGACGACCTTGCCGAGCGCGGCGTCGAAGCCGAGGCCGGCCCGGACGGAGATCGTCAGTAGGTCGAGCGTGTCCGGGATGGCGAGCAGGATCGCCTTCTGGCGCTTCTTGACCCGACCGCTCAGCCAGAACTCGGGGAGGATGTAGCCGATGCCCGCCCCCGCGACCGCGAGGGCGAAGTTGATCGGGAACCCGGGCTGGATGACGAAGGTGAACAGGAGGAAGAAGACGATCGCCGTCACGACCAGGGCGATGACCTTGATCCCGAGCCAGTCGGGGACGCGGAGGTCGTTCGGGTTGCCCGCGAGGGCGAGCCGCTTCTCCGTCCGCTCGGTGAACGAGGACGAGGTGTAGCGCGAGGTCGAGTTGGCCAGCCGCGACGCCAGCGGGCGAAGGGTCCGCTCGACGAACGGCTGCTGGAGCTCGAGCTCCTCGAGGTTCTTCGCCTGCATCGTGCCGAGCTGGGTCAGGCG
>CAZABC010000066.1:0-3068 GCA_964483405.1 uncultured Anaerolineaceae bacterium | reverse complement strand
TGTAGAAGGCCCGCAGGACCCCGTCCCGGCCGCGGACGAGGATGACCGGCTCGCCCTCGACGGTCTCGAGCCGGAACGAGCCCGGGTCGAGGACGTCCTCCTCGCGGGCTACGACGAGCCAGTCGCGGCGGAACCATCGCTCGCGCTCGAAGGCGAGGATGTCGGGCGACTGGTAGCACCGACCCGGCAGCAGCGAGGCGCCGCGGTACGGTCGGCGGATCGAGGCGAGCTCGTCGGGGGTGAGGATCGGTTCGGACGGGATGCGGGCGACGGTCACGGGCGGGCTCCCTGCGGCAGTCCGATGGCCGGACATGATGCGCCCCGTCCGGCGGGCCGCCAAGCCGCGGGTGCGCCCCGCGGGTCGCGTCGGACCGGGTCGGGCGCCCGCATCGCGAGACGGGACCGGAGGGTCGGACGACCGGCCGGATGGCAGACTACGCCGCCATGGGCGCACTCGCAGCTCGGCTCCGCACGACTCGGCGCGTCGTCATCGAGGTCGTCCGGAACCCGGGGTTGCGGCGGCTGCTCCTCGCCTTCCTCGCCTTCAACACCGTCGAGTACGGATCCTGGGTCGCGATCCTCCTGTACGCGTACGAGGCGACGGGCCCGGCCTCGGTCGGGGTCGTCGCCCTGGCCCAGCTCGGCCCGGCGGCCCTGATCGCCCCGGTCACGGCGACGCTCGGGGATCGCTACCCGCGCGGTCGCGTGCTCGCGATGGGCTATCTGCTGCTCGCGGGCCTCCTCGGTCTGACGGCCACCGGGATCCTGGTCGGCTGGGACCCGCTCCTCGTCTATGCCGGCGCCGTCGGCGCGTCGATGTCGTTGACATTCGCCCGACCGACCCACAATGCGCTGCTCCCGGCCCTCGCCCGAACGACCGAGGAGCTGACGGCGGCGAACGCCGCCACGAGCATCGCGGAGGCCGCCGGGATCCTGGCGGGCCCCCTCGGCGCGGCGCTGATCCTGACGGTCGCGGGGCCTGGCGAGGTGCTCGCGGTCCTGGCGGCGACGATGGTCGTCGGCGCCGCGCTCGTCCTCGGATCGGGCTGGCGGGTCGCACCCGACCGAGCGGTGCTCGCGACCGCACCAGAAGACGCGGGGGCGGACCGACCAGGGGCCGGGTCGATCCCGGAGGTGGTTCCCGGGGCGCTGGCCGGGTTCCGGGCACTCGCGGCCGACGGCGATGCCCGGCCCATCGTCGGGATCCTGGCCGCCCGGACGTTGATGATCGGGATCACCGACGTCCTGTTCGTCCTCGTCGCGCTCGAGCTGTTCGAGACCGGCGAGTCGGGCGCCGCGATCCTGTCGGCCGCGATGGGCGCCGGTGGCATCGTCGGCGGGGCCGCGGCGTTCCTCCTCGTCGGCCAGCCGCGGGTGGCGCCGATCCTCGCGGCGTGTGCCTTCACCTGGGGTGCGATGTTCGCCATCATGGGGATCACGAGCGCCGCCGCGCTCGCGCCGCTCCTCCTCGTCATCGGGGGGACCGGGCTCGCCGTGATGGACGTTGCCGGCAGGACGCTCCTGCAGCGCGCCGTCCGCGACGACGTCCTCGCCCGGGTCTTCGGCGTCCTGGAGGGCTTGATGATGGGCGCCCTGGCCGTCGGGTCGATCCTGGTCTCGCTCGTCGTCGGCCTCGTGGATCTCCAGGTCGCCGTCGTCGTGTTCGCCGCACTCCTGCCCGCGGCGGTCGCGCTGACGCTGCCGGGTGTCCGCGCGATCGACCGGCGCGCGATCGTGCCGGTCCGGGCGATCGCCCTCCTGCGGCGGCTTCGGATGCTCGAGGCGCTCGACCCGCCGGTCATGGAGGCGCTCGCGCGGTCGGCGACGTTCGAGCACGCCGTCGCCGGGACCGTCGTCATCCGGGAAGGCGAGCGCGGCGACCGCTTCTACGTCCTCGAGGACGGGGCGATGCGGGTGAGCCGGGCGGACCGCCATATCCGCGAGCTCGACGCGGTCGGCGACGGCTTCGGCGAGATCGCCCTGCTCCGCGACGTGCCGCGGACCGCGACCGTCACGGCGGCGCGCGACTCGATGCTCCTCGTCCTCGAGCGAGGTCCGTTCCTCGCGGCGATCACCCGCTCGCCGACGGTCGCCGCGGAGACCGAGCGGATCGCCGCCGAGCGACTCGACGACCGGCCGGGGCCGATCGCGTGGCGAGGCTGATCCGCCGGTCGCTCAGTCGGGGTCGGCGTCGGCCTCCGCGGTGACCGGCACCGGCACCGAGGCCGGGGATCCGGCGGGTGCCGCGCCGGCGCCGGCGGCGGCCCGGGCCCGCAGGCGCTTCGCCTCGGCGCCCTCGATCTCGGTCCGCCAGCCGCGGCTCGTCCGCAGGCCGTCGCCGGCGTAGCGGTCGGCGACCATGAGGTCGAAGGCCTGCACGCTCGCCTCCTGGTTCGAGTACCGACCGGCCGTCCAGCTCCGCGACCGGGTCCCGGTCTGCTGCATCTCGACCACGTGGTAGTCCTCGCGGTTCGTGATGTCCCAGAAGGCGACCGCGCCCGAGACGTCGATCCGGCCGAGGTCGTCGGCATCGACGTACAGGTCGCATTGGACGATCGAGCGATTCGGCCCGGCCGGCGTCGCGTGGTGGGTGAGCACGTAGTCGGGATGGACCGAGATGATCAGGTTCGGCCAGAGGATGTAGTAGTAGATCCGGCGGGCCTCGGTCTCGTCCCGTGCGTAGAGGAGCGGCCGACCGTTCCGGAGGCCGTCGATCGACATCGTCTCGCAGCCTTCGGCGAAGACCATCCAGCCGCCCTTCCAGGGGCCGTCGGCGAGGAAGTCCTCGCCGAGGTCGTACGGCGTCAGCTTGTTCAGCAGCGGGTGGACCGGCGGGCAGTGGTAGCACTCGCTGTAGTTCTCGGCGACGATCTTCCAGTTCGCGGCCACGTCGTACTCGAGACGGGCGGCTCGGCGCAGCCGCGCGAAGTCCCGGCCGAACGCGGCGTGGTGGTCGTACCAGTCGCCCATGAAGTCGCGCAGCGGCGGGGTCGTCGCCTCGTCGGCGAAGCAGAGGAAGACGAAGCCCTGCCAGGTCTCGCAGCGGATCGGGGTCAGGCCGAAGGTCT
>CAZABC010000065.1:0-4013 GCA_964483405.1 uncultured Anaerolineaceae bacterium | reverse complement strand
GCGGCTCTCGCCGGCCGTTCGCCGGGCCCTCCACGACGGGCTCGTCGTCGCGGGCCTGCTCTTCGCCGCCTACCTGTTCGTCGTCGTCGCGCCGCAGCAGGGGACGCTCGGGTTCGACGCGTTCGCCTACTGGTCGGTCGACCCCGACGACCCGTACACCAAGACCGCCGGCGAGCTCGGGGCCTTCCCGTACTCGCCGGTCGCGGCACGGATCTTCTCGCTCGCCGGCCTGCTCCCCTGGCCGACGTTCCTGTGGCTGTGGCTGGCGATCCTCGTGGCGACGGTGGTCTGGCTCGGCTGGCGCAGCGCGCTCGTCGTCCTCGCCTTCCCGCCGGTCGCGCTCGAGCTCTACCACGGCAACGTCAACCTGCTCATCGCCGCCACGATCGTCCTCGGCTTCCGGCACCCGGCGTTCTGGGGCGTGCCGCTCCTGACGAAGGTGACCCCGGGCATCGGGCTCGCCTGGTTCGCCTTCCGGGGCGAGTGGCGGCGGCTGGCGATCGCGCTCGGGGTGACCGGGGTCATCGCGGGCGTGTCGATCGTCCTCGAGCCTGAGCTGTGGGTCTCGTGGGTGCAGGACTCGCTCCTCGCCACGGCGACCGGCACGCCGACCGGCCAGCCGGAGATCGCCATCCCGCTGTGGCTGCGGCTGCCGGCGGCGCTCCTCGTCGTCGCCTGGGGTGCCCGGACCGACCGGGCCTGGACGGTGCCGGTGGCGGCGACGATCGCCGTGCCGGTCCTGTGGCCGTCGTCGCTGGCCGTCCTGGCCGCGCTCTGGCCGATCGCCCAGCGCCGCCGAGCCCTCACCGACGACCGGACGACGCTCGGCTACGGCTGAGTCGGGTCGGCCGCGGCCGGCACGCCCTCCGGCTCCAGCAGCGCCGGGACCCGCACTGCCAGGACCCAGGCGACGAAGACCACGACGATCCCGGACCACATCCCGAGCTCGGTGAACGTGCCGATCAGGGCGAACGCCACGAGCCCGAGCTCGCGCCGGATCCGGAACCCGGCCGGCAGCAGGAAGAGCAGCCCGTAGGTCCGGAGCGACAGGCCGCCGACGACGCTGAGCACGCCGACCCAGGCCCCCGCGTCGCGTCGCGGCACGAACAGCACCGCCACGATGCAGACGACCGCGACCGCGGTCCCGATCGCCGGCCCCAGGTACCGCCCCAACCCGAGGCCGCCGATCGCCCAGGCGGTGTCCGAGGCGCGCCGGACCTGGTCGAGCCAGTCGAACCAGAGGTCGATCCCGGTCAGCGGGACGGTCAGCAGGACGACCGCCCCGAACGCGAGCGCCCCGAGGATCGCCGACGAGGGCCGGTGCCGCAGCAGGTAGAGCCAGGGGTGGAGCTGGCTGACCTTGAAGGCGGCGATGACCGTCGCCGCCAGGCCGCGGCGGAGGGCCGGCTCCTCGGGCTCGGCCGGGTCGCGGTCGAGCCAGCGGAACGGCGCGGCCAGGGGGTCGGGCCGGACGAACAGCGACACGAACAGGGCGAACAGGACGACCTGGACGTTGCCGCCGAGCCAGCCCTCCGAGAACGGCGGCCAGATGAGGAAGAGCGGGACCGCCAGCCACGGCGAGCGCATCCGCCGGAGGGCCCAGACCGACGCCGCCAGGCAGGCGATGACCCAGGCCCACAGGACGAGCTCCCGCGGCAGGGACAGGAGCGGGACGAGGAACGGCAGGAGGAACGGCGGGTACAGGTACGGCAGCTCGGCGCCGCCGGTGACCTCGAAGCTCGCCGGATCGTAGACGACGCCGCCCTCGACCCAGCGCTCGGCCGCCCGGAGCGGGATCTCGAGGTCCACCCCGAACGGGTGGTTGAAGAACAGCAGCTGGAACGCGTAGAGGGTCGGCACGATCCCGACGACGAGGAGGGCGAACCGGAGCAGGCGGTTCGACGGGGTGCCGACGGTGAGGACCCGGGCGAGGGCCGTGGACGAAGGCGACGAGGCGCTCATCGCCGCGGACTCTACCCCGCGGCGACCTCGGCCGGTGATGGCCCCATGGTCCCGGTGCCGGGGCGGGCGGCGACCGGCTCGCGGAGCGCCGGCCAGCGATGCGACAGGACGAAGGCGACGATGACGATGAGCGCCGCCGTCCAGACGCCGCGGTCCCACAGGCTCGCCGCGAACCACGCCGCGACGAGGGCGACCTCGCGACGGATGAGGAGCCAGGCCGGGAAGAGGTACAGGAACCCGTGGGCGTGGAGCGAGAGGGCGCCGACCACCGACAGCACGCCGACCCAGGTGCCGGCTTCGCGACGGGGCACGAACGCGACCGCGAGGATGCTCGCGGCCGTGAGCGCCAGGGCGACCGCCGGCCCGACATAGGTGACGGGGGCCAGCCCGGCCGGCCCGCCGTTCGCGCGGGCAAGGCCGAGGTAGGCGAACCACTCGAACCACAGGTCGATGCCGGTCAGCGGCAGCGTCGCCACCGCGTACGCCGCCACCGCGGCCAGGCCGGCCAGCGCGGCGGCCGGTCGCCGGAAGGCCACGTAGGCGAACCCCTGGACCTGGGTCGGCTTGATCGCCGGGACGGCGATCGCGAGGAGGCCGATCGGGACGGCCGGCCGGGACGGGTCGGCCGGGTCCGAATGGATCGGCGCAGCGTCGGCCCGGCCCTCGCCGCGCCGGAAGAAGAGGGCGACGAACAGCGCGGCCAGGACGACCTGGACGTTCGCCGCGAGGATCGCCTCGGAGAACGGCCGGGCCAGGAGGATGAACGGCCACCACCACGCGGGGACACGGAGGCGGTGGCAGACGAACAGCGCCGAGACGAGGCCGATCACCCGGCCGAGCCAGAGGACGACCTCGCGCGGCAGGACCGAGAGCAGGGCGAACGGGGGCAGCACCATCGGCGGGTAGAGGTAGGGCATGTCCGGGCCGGTGATGCGCCCGAATGCCGCCGGGTCGTAGACCCGCTCGCCGGCGAGCCAGCGGTCCGCGGCCGCGAGCGGGATGGCGAAGTCGTTCCCCAGATCCTCGATCTCGGCGAGGATCGTCGCCATGTAGAGGGTCAGCAGCACGACGGGCACCGCGAGCGCCAGGCGCAGCAGGCGGTTGGGGGGCGACCCGGGACGAAGCGCCTCCCGAATGGCCCCGACCGGGGCCGATGCCGTCGCCGTGATCGAGCCCACGCCTCCCTCCGCGGAGTCGGGCGACTCTACGACAGGTCGATCGCGGCACGCAATGGTCGCTGGCCTTCGGGGTGTCGGTGGCCGTCGTAGCATCCGGCGCGTGAGTGGATCAGCGGTCCCGGCGGCGGTGCCCACGCGGCCCCTGCGGCTCGTCCTGTTCGCCCTGGCGGTCGTCGGGGCGATGGCCGGCGCCTGGGCGCTGACGACCCACCTGGTCGAGGACCCCCTCGCCGACGTCCGGGCCTACTACGACGCCGGCGCTCGGCTCAACGCCGGGCTGCCGCTCTACGATCAGCCGGCCGGCGTGGACGAGGCCGCCTTCTACCGCTACCCGCCGCTGCTCGCGATCCTCTTCCGGCCGGTCGCCGCCTTCCTGCCCTACGAGGTGGCCGCCGTCGGCTGGGGCCTGTTCGGCGTGGCGGCCTTCGCGGCGACGCTGTGGACCCTCGGGATCCGGCGCTTCGAGGTCTGGGCGGCCGTCGGGATCCTCGGCCTGCCGATCGGCTGGGCGCTCGCCGTCGGCCAGGCCCAGGTCCAGGTGACCTGGCTGATGGCGTTCGCGACGCCCTGGGGCGTGGCTCTCGCGGCCAACGTCAAGGTCCTGCCCGCCCTCGCCGCGGTCTGGTGGGTCGGCCGACGCGATCGGCGCGCGCTCCTTGGCTTCGCCGCCTGGATGGCCGGCCTCGCCGCGTTCCAGGTCGTCCTCGAGCCGGCCGCGACCGTCGAGTTCCTCACGACGCTCGGTCTCGACCAGGTCGGCGAGGTCAACAACCTGTCGCCGTACGGGATCAGCCCGCTGCTGTGGGGCGTCCTCGTCGTCGCCGGCGGGCTACTCGCCCTCCGGCTCGCGCCGACCCGCTGGGGCTGGGCCGC
>CAZABC010000064.1:0-4476 GCA_964483405.1 uncultured Anaerolineaceae bacterium | reverse complement strand
ACCGAAGCAGGCAAGCGGCTGCTTGACGACATCGCCCCGTTAGGGCTGGATGGCGAAGTCAGCATCGACCGTCAAGCCTATGAGCGTGTCATCGCCGCCATCGAGGCCGAAGCCCGCGCAGCCGCGCTGACCGAGGCAGCGGAGAGGGTGTGGTCCATCGTCATCGGGGACGGCTGGGAGGGGGATGCGGCCGGTAAGAGCCACGACCACATCGACGGCTATTGCGGCTTCCGCGCCGCCGTCCTCGCCATCTTGGAGGAGTCGAAGTGAGCGGCCCGGAGCCGTTGGGTCCCCCACTCAGTCCGGAGGTACGGCCTGTGAGCTACGTCGCCGCGCTGGAGTGGCTGTCCGCCCACCTCGACGACGAGGCTGCCCCACTGCGGCTGCACGACCGGAGCATCGGCGACGACGGCGCCCCGCGCCTGTCCGCCCGCTTCCTCGCCTGGCTCGCCGCCGAACCGTTCGACGCATCGCCCGTCACCGTCACCCGATCCTGCTACCACCCGCAGCTCGACCGCGGGGCCGACCCGTGGGCCTGCACGGCCTGCTCCGGGACGGGCGTGTACGACGCGACCGAGTGGCACTACCGCCGCCCGATGCGAGCCGCCCTGGAGTCGCTGCGGCGGAACCCGAACCCGTGGCCCGAGCGCCAGCCGGCCCCGGCTGGCATCCTCCGGGCGCTGCTGGCCCACGCCCTCGACGGCCCGGCCGCCGCCCTCCATCTCGGTCTGTCGTGGGACGCCTACCAGGCGCTGGTGGTCATGGCGACCCGGCGCCTGCGGGCTCGCTACGCGGTCATCGTCCCGGCCCCCACCCCACGACGCGCCAAGAGCGACGCGCAGCTCGACGCAGAGGCATTGCAGACGGCTTGACGGACAGGGCATACTAGGTAGGGCGCGGCATGACCGCGTGCATCGGCATAGCCACCGGGCCGGCTTGGCGGTACAGGCCCCGGACGCAAGGGCGCAAGCCCCGCTGCGATGGCCGCGTGGACGCTAGCCGCTGCATCCCCTCTTCACGGGCCGGTCGGGCGCGGTCGCACGCACCCCTGACCCCTGGGTGCTGCGACGACGTGGGTTCGACTCCCACCCGGTCCACCAGACCATTCCCCGCCGGGGCCGACGCCCCGGGCTTTCTCGGCGCCCGCCGGTCGGTTCCTCCCCCGTCCGGCGGGCGCCCATATTCCCGCAGGAGTGTGCCGATGGCCGCGATCCGGGTGAACCCGCCCAGCCACCCCATCCGCTTCATCGACACCGGACCGGCGAAGGCACTGCTCCACGACTACCGGGCCATGCGACGGGCTCCGCTGCTCATCAACCTCGGGGACATCCCGGTCAAGACGCGCGTCGTCCTTGGCGAGCGAGAGGCAAGGTTCGACGATTGACCGCCACGATGGATGAGCTTCAGGCCATCCGCTCGGAACTCCACGCTGTCTCAACGAAGCTGGATACCTTCATGGCCGCGCATACCGAGGTCCACAGCGCCATCGAGTCGCAGCGGCTCGCCTACCGGGTCCGCATCCTCGAGGACACGGTGCGCGAATGGACCGCCCAGATGAAGCTCCTCCGCTGGGTCCTCGGGTCGTCGCTCATCGGGGCGATCACCGGGAGTCTCGCGCTGTTCGAGCTGCTGTTCCGCTCGTGAGCGGCGGCGAGACCGACGGCGCCGCGGCGTCCCGGCGCGTCCTGCTGCCCCATACCCTCGACGCCTGGCGCCGCTGCTCGATGAGCGGCTGCGAATGGCAGGTGCCGCTGCCGGCCGAGCAGTGCTGGCAGCACGGTGGGCCCGACGGCCCGGCGCGCTACACCGACGCGTGGGGGCTTGACTGCTGGTACAACGGCCCCGACGGCGAGGCCCAGGAGGCGGGATGACCTACGCACCCCAGAGCCTGCTCGACCTCGGGGCGTACTGGCGCGGCCAGGGCGGCGTCGTCGCCGGGATCGTCGGCTCGACGAAGACACACTGCAAGGGCTACCACCTCGGGCGGGACCGCATCTTCGGCGACTGCGCCTGCCGGCCCAAGAACATCTGCCAGCCCGGCCTCGGCGCCGCCGACTACTCTGTCCAGCAGCCTCGCGACAAGGCGGGGCTCACCGATGCCGCCAGCGCCATCGACCTCGGGAAGCTCGACGACCAGCTGGCGGGGCTGTGGGACTTCAGCGCGTGGCTGGCCCGGCGCGCCATGTCCGGCACGGCCGATACGCGCGACATCCGCGACATCATCTTCTTCGACCCCATCCGCTCCGTCGTCGTCGGCTGGAGCGCTCTCGACCCCGACCGGCTCATCGTCGGCTACGGGGACGCCAGCCATAAGACCCATACTCATATCTCGTACTGGCGCGACAGCGAGGGCCGTGACAAGCGCGACGCCTTCCGCGCCTACTTCGAGGAGGTCGTGACGGACGTGAACCTCTCGCGCATCAAGGGCGAGGACTGGGTGCCGGCCGGGGCGACCCGCCGCCCCGTCCGCTCGACGCCCGACCGCGGGGCGGGGGTCATCATCGGCTATGTGGAGGCGGGCCAGGTAGTCCGCACCATCGCCGAGGCCCACACCGACGACGGCAATGTCTGGCGCCTGACCGAGTACGGCGGCGACCCCGGCTGGCTTCTCCGCTCCGACCTCGTGCCGCTGGTCCCCGGCGGCGACCCGGTGGTCGACGACCAGCTCCACGACTACATCGCCCGCAAGCCGCTCGACCCGACCGGCGCCTACGCGGACGGCTGGAACGACGCGCTCGTGGCCGCGCAGGACGCGGTCGACGACATCCCCGAGAAGTAGGGAGGCATCCATGCTCGACCTCTGGAACGGGCTCGTGGAACGCGTGAACGGCGAGCCGGTCATGGTCCTCGCGGTGGTCCAGGCTGTCCTCGCCCTCGCCACGTCCTTCGGCCTCGGGCTGTCGGGCGAGCAGGTGGGGGCCATCCTCGCCGTGAGCGCCGCCATCCTCGGGCTCATCGCCCGCCAGAAGGTCACGCCGGTCTGATGCCGGAGGCCGCCGGGACGGCCCTCGACATCCTCGCGGACCTCGACGACAGGCGCCTCGTCGGCTTCCCCTGTCGCCTGACGGTCATGCAGGCGGAACGTCCTGACCTCTACGAACAGTGGCTCCGGGTCCGCGACGAGACCCGCTACTCCCAGCGCCAGGTCGCCGAATGGTTCACGGCCCGCGGCTTCACGATCAGCGGGCAGACCATCGGCAATCACCGTCGCGGGGCCTGCGTGCGATGTCGGACATCCTGACCGACCTCGCCGGCTCCGACGACATCCGGCGACTGGTCCGCGACTATGACGCGAAGCTCCGGGCCCGCGACGCCGAGCTGGCCGAGCTGCGCCGCCGCCTCGACCTCGTGACCGCCATCGCCGGCCAGAAGCTCACCCCGCCACGCTGGCTGGTCCCGCCCCGCAGCCCGAAGGGCCACCACGGCATCGCCGCGTTCGTCCTGACCGACACCCATCTCGGCGAAGTAGTAAACCCGCTGGAGGTCGACGGGCTCAACGCGTATGACGACGCGATCGCTTCCCGTCGCCTACGGACCTTCGCCGAGAAGGCGGTCCGGATGGGCCGCGACTTCGTGAACGGCATCGCCTTCGATGGCGCGGTGCTCTTCGTCGGCGGCGACATCTTCAGCGGCGACATCCACGACGAGCTGCTCGAGACGAACGCCGAGACCACCTATGCCAGCGTCATCCGCTGGCTCGACCCGCTCGAGGCGATCATCCTCACCATCGCCGACCACTACGGCTCGGTCCACGTCGCGGTCACCTACGGCAATCACGGCCGGCGCACCCGCAAGCCGCGGGCCAAGCGCCGGGCGCAGGACAACATCGAGTGGCTGCTGTGGCGGGTCATCCAGCGCAGCCTCGCGGCCGACAGGCGCATCACCTGGCAGGTTCCCGATAGCGCCGACACGCTGGTGCCGGTCTACGGCCACCGCTTCCTGCTCACCCACGGCGACCAGTTCCGGGGCGGCAGCGGCATCAGCGGAGCGCTCGCCCCGCTCATGCTGGGCAGTCATCGCAAAACCCGCCGCGCGCAGCAGGCCGGCCGACCGTACGACGTGATGGTGATGGGCCACTTCCACCAGTACCTCACCCTGCCGGGCGTCATCGTCAGCGGCTGCCTGAAGGGCACGGACGAATACAGCTTCATCTCTAACTTCGGCCACGAGGAGCCGCAGCAGGCCTTCTGGGTCGTCACCCCCGAGCGACCTGTCACGTTCAGCGCCCCGATCCACGTCAGCGACCGGAAGGCCGAGGGATGGTGAATGAACGAGCCCGTGGCACAAGTGCTGGTGGCGATCGTCCTGTTCGGCCTCGGGCTGTGGATGTGGGCGGACTGGCAGGAGCGGCGCCGGTGAAGCGCTGCTCGTTCTGCCGCGCCCGCGGCGAGTACGAGGGCGTCCACACCGGCCTACTCTTCTGCGGCCCGCACCTGGTCCGCTACTACCTCGGGCTGCACTACACCGGAGCGTGAC
>CAZABC010000063.1:0-4728 GCA_964483405.1 uncultured Anaerolineaceae bacterium | reverse complement strand
GACGACACGGTCATGACCTGGCCGCACCTGCTGACGATCGAGTTCCTGGCGGCCGGCCTCATGAGCGTCTTCCTGCTCGTCATGGGCCTGATCATCAACGCGCCGCTCGAAGAGCTCGCCAACGGCAACGTCACCCCGGCGGTCGCCAAGGCGCCGTGGTACTTCCTCGGCCTCCAGGAGCTGCTCGCCTACTTCCACCCGACGGTCGCGGGCGTGATGATCCCGACCTTCGTCCTCGTCGGGGCGGCGCTCATCCCGTACGTCGACCGGGGCAACGTCCTCGCCACCCGGCCGAGCGACCGCAAGACCGCCGTCGTGCTGTTCACGATGTTCTGCATCCTGGGTCTCCTGCTGACCTTCGTCGGCATCTTCTTCCGCGGCCCCGGCTATGCCTTCGCGATCCCGTACGTGACGACGGCCGGCTTCCACTTCGCCCTGTGAGCGTCCCCGACCGATGAGCAACTACCACGTCGAACCCGCCTCGAAGCCGCAGGCCCTCACGACCGAGGTCCTCAAGGCCCAGCGCAAGGCGCAGGTCCAGGGTCTCTCGCGGCGGCAGGTCCTCCGCGGCTCGATCGCCGGCGGGATGCTCCTGTGGCTGACCGAGGTCGCCGCCGGGACGATCGGCTTCATCTGGCCGAGCCTGTCGTCGGGCTTCGGGGCCGACATCAAGATCGGGTCGCTCGACACCGTCAAGGCGCTCAACGCTGCCCTCCCGATCGCCGAGGGGTTCCCGGCCTACTTCGCCGACGCCCGCGCGTTCGTGGCCCTCATCGACCCGGCCGTCCAGGAGTTCCTGCCGGGCACCGACGCGACCGGTGACGGCACGGCCCTCAACGTCCGGGCGATGTACCAGCGCTGCCCCCACCTCGGCTGCAAGCCGAACCCTTGCCAGAAGAACTTCTGGCTGGAGTGTCCCTGCCACGGCTCGCGCTACGACCGCCTCGGCACCAAGGCCGACGGGGCGCAGTACGGACCGGCGCCGCGCGGCATGGATCGCTTCGCCGTCGAGGTCGACGGCTCCGGCGAGCTGACGATCATCACCTCGAAGATCACCCTCGGCCCGCTCCCGGTCGCGCTCGGCCAGCCGGGCCTCATCCCGCCGAAGTCGCCGACCGGCTGCATCTGACAGCCGACCGGACCATCCCCGACCGAGGAGATCGATGACCGACCAGCCCGGACGCGAGCCCGAGGAGCGCCTGCCGGCGCCACGCCCCGAGCCGGGGCCGCCCGCGCCCGCCCGGCTGTCGGCGCCGCCGTCCATCCACCGCTCCGACCTCACGCCGGAGCGCTCGGGCCGGATCGTCCGCGCCTCGGCCGACGCCCGCTTCGCCGGCTTCCTCGCGGTCGTCGTCGTCGCCCTCTTCACGATCGGCTACTACTTCTACGAGCTCGCCCCCCTCGGGGTCACCGAGAGTCGGCTGGCCTCGGAGTCGGCGGCTCAGCAGGTCACCTCGATCGAGCGTGGCTACAACATCTACCAGGCGAACTGCGCGAACTGCCACGGCGTGAACGGCGAGGGCGGGATCGGCCCGGTCCTCAACCGCCAGGACAAGCTGTTCCAGCACCTCAACCCGCAGTACCTCAACAGCATCCTGACCGTCGGCGGCCGGTTCGCCTGCGGCACCGCGAACAGCATCATGCCGGTCTGGTCCGACCGCGGGACGCCGCCCGGGCCGCTCAACTACAAGCAGATCGAGGATCTCATCCGCTTCCTCCGGGCGCCGAGCGACGAGGAGTTCGTCATCCGCGACCCGGAGCTCTGGGAGCCCGAGATCGACCCGGCGACCGGTGAGGAGAAGACCTTCACCGGCTGGGTCGATCCCGAGTGGGAGCCCGAGCCGGGCGCGACGCCGTACCCGGACTGCTGGCAGGACGAGTTCGCGTCGGGCGGCGGGACCGCCTCGCCGTCGCCGTCGGGCAGCCCGTCGGCCTCGGAGGCGCCGACCGGGACCGTCCTCGAGATCTCGGCCCAGAACATCCAGTTCGACAAGACGACCCTCGAGGCGCCCGCCGACGAGGCGTTCCAGATCGCCTTCCAGAACAACGACGCCGGCGTCCCGCACAACGTCGAGATCCGCGACGCCAGCGGCAAGACGGTGTTCCTCGGCGAGATCTTCAACGGCGTCGACTCGCGGACCTACCGGGTCGACCCGCTGCCGGCGGGCACCTACCAGTTCATCTGCACGGTCCACCCGAACATGGTCGGCACGCTGACCGTCAAGTAGGCCCGAGCCGTCGCGGACGGCCTCGGGAAGGGATGGAGGGACATGGCCCAGCAGGCGCTCGGCGCAGGCACGACGCGGAAGCGAGTCCTCTTCGGGCTGCTCGACGCCGATGGATGGACGTGGGCCCTGGTCAAGGCCGCGGTCTGGCTCGTCATCATCATCATGCTGCTCGGCTACATCCCCGATCGGGCCTACTACTTCACGGTCTTCCCGACGATCGACCTCGGGCTCAACCCGATGCAGCCGCCGGCGAGCTACGTCACCCCGATCAACCTCTGCCCGGCCGAGAACGAGGATCTGCCGTGCCCGGTGCCGGTCGGCGCCGTCCTGCCGTGGCAGCTCAACCCGACCGAGATCGATCTCCCGGCGCCACGGACGAACGGCGCCCTCGCCCAGATCGGGACGACGCTCCTGTTCGTCGGCGGCGACCCGACGACCGATGAGGTCTTCGTCAGCACGATCGTCGATGGCTCGACCTTCGACAAGTGGACCCCGGGCCCCCGGCTCCCGGCGCCGCGCGCCGATGCGGCCGTCATCTTCTCGGGCGGCTCGATCTACCTCATCGGCGGTCGCGAGGGTACGACGCCCGTCGACACCGTCTGGGCGCTGACCCCCGATCCTGAGACCGGCGCGCTCGGCGACTGGGCCCCGGTCGAGGCCCTCACCCTGCCCGAGGCTCGAGCCGGCGCCTCGGTGGTCGCCGCGCCGGACGGCCTACTGCTCGTCGGTGGCGACGGCCCGAGCGGGCCGACCGCGACCGTCTGGAAGTCGAGCCTCGACCCGAACACCGGCAAGCTCACGAAGTGGGTGCCCAACCAGCCGCTCCCGGGGCCGCGGGCCGACGCCGGGGCCGCCCTCGTCGGCGACTACCTGTGGGTCTACGGGGGCCGCGACGCCAACGGTCCGACCGCGAGCGTCACTCGCGGCCTCCTCGAGCTGCCCGAGCCAGACCCCGAGGCCGCGCCGGGCACGCCAGACCCGGTCTCGACGATCGTCCGCTGGGACCTCAACCCCGAGGCGGACCTGCCGGCCCCGCGGACGAACGCGAGCTCGTGGACGGCGAACGGCGCCATCTATCTCGTCGGCGGGACCGACGGCAGCGCGACGAAGGGCGAGCTCTACTGGGCGACGCCGTCGGCCGAGGGCGACATCCCCGAGTGGAAGACGCTCGCCCAGTCCGACCTGCCCGAGCAGGGCCTCCAGGGGGCCGCGGCGCTGGTCTCCGGCTCGTGGGTCTTCCTCGTCGGCGGCGAGACCGATGGCGGCGTCCTCGCGTCGTCGGTCCGGGCCGACCTCGCGCCGAAGGCGCCGTTCTTCCAGCTCGGCCTGCTCGGGGCGACGATCCCGGCCCTCAAGATCGAGGGCGAGATCGGCCAGCAGCTCGGCTACCTCAACGCCGCCGGCGCCGGGACCCTCAACTTCGTCCTGCTGATCGGGATCGGCTGGGGCTTCGCCAACCGCGACAAGGCGAAGGGTCTGCTCGGCCGGTTCGTCCGCCGCTGGCGCTGACCGTCAGCGGCTGAGCTCGCCCTCGCCAGGGGCGAGCGGCCCCGTCTCGATCGGCAGCCCGGCCTGCCACCAGCCGACGATGCCGCCGGCGACGTTGGTGACCTCGGTGAAGCCCGCCCGCAGCAGCATCTGGACCGCGAGGCCCGAGCGGCTGCCCGACTGGCAGACGACGAACAGCGGCCGGTCGGCCGGCAGCTCGTTCGCCCGCCGGGCGAGCTGACCGAGCGGCAGGAGGATCGACCCGGGCACCCGCGCCCGGGCGAACTCATCGGCCTCGCGCACGTCGATCATCAGGCCCGAGCCCGGAGCTCCCCCCGTCAGCCGGGCGCTCGCCTCCTGCGGTGAGGCCGTCGGGACCGAGGGTCGGCCGAAGCCGAACATCGCCAGGCCCGCCCTCAGGTGAGGTCCGTGAGGCGCTCGCGCCCCGCGAACCCCTCGTCGAGCTCGTGCCACCACTCGATCGACCCCTCGCCGAGCCGCCAGCAGAGCCAGATCTGGCGACCGCTCGCGAGGGCCGGGAAGTCGACGAGCCCGGTCTCGATGTCGCGCAGCGTCACGTCCCAGTCGACGAGCTCGGTCACCGCGGCCTGCATCTGGTCGACGAGGCCCTGCATCCGGAGCCGGATGGCGCGGAGGTCCGGGTCCTCGCGGAACCAGCGCTCGAGGTCGGCGGCATCGGGCTCGGTCTCCGCCGCCCGACCGGCGACGCCCGCACCTCGGAGGGCCTCGACCCGCGTCGCCGCCTCGTCGCGCAGCTCCACCAGGGCGCGCCGCTCGTCGCGCAGGCGCTCGAGGACGGCCCGCACGTCCGGCAGGCGCTCGTTCGCGGCATCGATCGTGTAGAAGCGGCTCACGACCCGATTCTACGGTGGACGCCCTCATCCGCCCATCGCCGGCTCCGGGTACCCTGTCGGCGGGCCCGTAGCTCAGCGGTAGAGCAGGGGACTTTTAATCCTCGTGTCGTGGGTTCGACCCCCACCGGGCTCACCAT
>CAZABC010000062.1:3612-5477 GCA_964483405.1 uncultured Anaerolineaceae bacterium | reverse complement strand
CGGTCGACGAGGCGACCAAGAGGGCCGCGGCCACGGCCGAGGAGGCCGCCGCGACGGTCGACGAGGCGCGCGAGGCGGCCGGCGATGCGGCCCAGAAGGTCGCCGCCGACGTGGCCGACGCTGTCGAGGAGGCCCGCGAGGGCTGAGCCACCGGCAGTACCTTGTCCCGGCCCAGCCATCTGCGGAGGAGTCCAGCCCATGATCCGGAACCTGATCGCCGTCACGATCGGCGGTCTCGTCACGTTCGGCTTCCTGGTCATCTGGGATGCCACTGACTTCATGGATCCGATCCCGGCCTATGCCGTCGCCGCGCTCGTCGGCGCCGTCGGGTCGCTCATCTGGCCGATCCTCGTCGGCTGGTGGCTCGCCCGGCGCGCCCGCGATCGTCGCGTCGCGCGCGAGGTCGAGAAGCAGATGTCGGAACAGGGCAAGTAGTCACCCATTCAAGGGGGACCGGGCCGGCCGATGGCCGGCCCGGTCTCCATTCGCGGGCGTCGGGCCGGGCCCCACGGGCGGCCGACGCCCGGCTGGCGGCCGACGCCCGGCTGGCGGCCGACGCTCCCCGGCTGGCGGCCGACGCTCCCCGGCTGGCGGCCGACGCTCCCCGGCTGGCGCCATGCGCGTGGTGCATGCATCGGCTCGTGGGGCCGACCGAGGTGGTGGGTCGCGTGCTCGGCGTCAGGCCAGGTCGGGCGGGTTCGGGCTTCCACCGCACGATCCCATGTCCCTTTCGGCATGATCGAGGCCGTCGTGCCACCGCCGGGGCGCTTCCATGTCCCGGACGCATGGATTCCGGGTGGTCGCGCCGGACCTCAGAGGAGGATCAAGGTGCTGCCCCCGGGATGCCCGCCGGCCGCCAGGGCCGCGAGCGCATGGCGAGGCGGTACCGGGAACCGGCCCGGGTCGAGCGCGTTCAGCCTGCGCGCGACGTCGCGGTTCCCGGACGTTCGCGCCAGGACCAGGATCACCGCCTCCGTCCTGCCATCACGCGCCTTCAGCGCGAGCCGGCGGAGGAGTGCCTGCACGTCGCGCGGCCGCGTCTCGGCCTCGACCGGGATCCACCAGCGCGGCGTCGATCCGGGTGCCGACCCGATCATCGCATCCCATGCCCGTGGGTCCCCCGCGCCGGGTAGCGGAACCTCGGTCCGCCAGACGAGCCGGGGATCGCAGGTGGCACGAAGCCGGCCGAGCAGGGCGAGGTGCGCGGCGTCGCGGATCGGGGGCCCGGCGGGATACGCGCGAAGGCTGAGCTCGAGGCCGACCACCGCGCAGAGCACTGCGGCCTGCTCGATGTCGACGCGAAGCCTGCCAGCCTCGAACCGGCTCACCCGTGACTGGTCCCACCCGATCGCCGCGCCGACCCGCGCCTGGCTCAGGCCGCGATCGACCCGGGCGTCGCGGAGCTCGCGTCGCAGCTCCTCGGACAGTCGCCGCCCGCGCTCGCGTCCGACCCTGACGGGCCCCAGTCGTCCTGGCATCCCGCCATCCTGGGCGAGCGGCATCATCTGACCCTTAGCGGGGGACACGGGGTCTCGGGTCGAGCCGATCCCGCCGCCCGAGCCGATCCCGTGCGGGTCGAGCTGAGCCCGCGCTGGAGGGGCGATCCAGCGCGCGGAACTGCCGCGAGTCGAGCCGCCCGGGCCATCGCCGTTCGCCATGCAGGAGCGGCATCGAAGCGCCCGCGGGACGGCCGGGTCTGTCCGAGCCATGTCGTCGGAGACATCGGCGTGGACCTTGAGGCCGCGGGCGGCGATCCCCATGTCAGTGGGTGCATGAGCGGGATGCCCGCTCCTCGCGCGGGTGCTGCTCGATGCGGCCCCGACATGGCGCGCTGGCCCGGCCCCGACATGGCGCGCTGGCCCGGC
>CAZABC010000062.1:0-3512 GCA_964483405.1 uncultured Anaerolineaceae bacterium | reverse complement strand
CGGCCCCGACATGGCGCGCTGGCCCGGCCCCGACATGGCGCGCTGGCCCGGCGCCGACATGGCGCGCTGGCCCGGCGCAGGCCGGGCGCCACGCCACGCCCACGCTCGGTCCGCGTCGCCGTCGTGACTGCGCGCTGGGGACCATCGGCACTGGCGGCTGGCCTCGCGTGGGGCGAACCTCGGGGCACCGAGCGCGGGAGACGCTGACCCGCGGCCCACACGGCGGCCGCCCGAGCCGCGGCGAGTCACTGGCGAGCCCGACCCGCACCCGTGCGCAGCGAGCGTTCCCGCTCCGCCGCCCGGAGGTGCCCCATGGCCGCCCGTCCCGAAGCCGACGCTCCGATCCGTTCGCGCCGCGCCCTGCTCGCGGCCGCTGCCGGTGCTGCGGCCCTCGCCGCCGGATCCGCGGCGCGTCCACTGGGCGTCCGCGCCGACACCGGCGACCCGGTCATCCAGGGCCAGTACAACCTGGCTGACGCGACGACGACCCTCGAGAGCTCGGCGGCAACGGCGCTGGCCGTCGAAGGTGCGCAGTTCGGCCTGAGCGCGATGGGCGAGGCGTACGGCATCTCCGCCACGACCGAGGGAACGACCGGCGGCTGGCCGCGAGCGATCATCGCCAACGGCAACGAGGGTGCGACCGGTCTCCATGCCGCGAGCTGGGCGCCCGGCGGTGGTGGGGGCTGGGGCGACGGCGACGCGGTGGTCGCGGAGACCCGCGACGGCAAGGCCCTCCGCGGCAGCGCGATGGGAACCGGCTACGGCCTGTACGCCGAGAGCGCGCAGGGCCACGGCGCCTTCATCCGCGGCTCCGGCGAGCGCGGCCTGAACGTCGAGGGCCAGACCGGCGGCATCAACGTCACGACGGTCGGCGGCCACGCGATCCGGGCGAGCGGCGATGCGGGCATCCACGTCGACGCCCGCGGCGAGAGCGGGCCGACGGTCGCGCTGTCCGGGACCGGCTATCACGACGGCGAGGGCGTCCACGGCTCGAGCATCCAGGGCGAGGCCGGGACCGCGGTGCCCGGCGCCGGCTTCGGCGTGGTCGGCGAGAGCGGGACCGGCATCGGCGTCTTCGGGCTCGCCCACGTCTCCGGCACGGCCGTGACCGGCAAGGCGATCCACGGCGTCGGCGTCAGCGCCGAGTCCGAGGACGGCATCGGGCTCTCGGCCTCGGGTACCGAGACGGCGATCCATGCGATGAGCCCGCGAGCCGGCCTCATCGCGAACTGCGAGCGGACCGGGGACTTCGGGGTCGCGGTCCTCGGGCACGGCATGAACGACGCCGTCGGCGTCGTCGGGCGGTGTCTGGCTGGCACCGCATTCGACGTCGGCGGGACGCAGCCCGGGGTCAGCGGCGACAGTGGCTCGGGGCCCGGCGTCGAGGGCAAGAGCTTGTCCGGGCCCGGCGTCACGGGGTCGAGCACCTCCGGTCCGGGCGCGCATGGGACGAGCCAGACCGGGTCGGGCGTCCACGGCGAGAGCGACTCGAGCTCCGGGGTCCGAGGCGAGAGCACATCGGGCTCGGGCGTCAGCGGGATGTCGGAGGCGGCCGTCGGCGTCCTCGGCGAGGGCGGATCGGTCGGCGTCTTCGGGGCGAGCCCGAACGCCGGCGTCGTCGGCGCCTCCCACGTCCCGATCGACGGCGTGACCGTCCCGGTCAATGTCGGCGTCTACGGTTACGCGCCGGTCGACACCGGCGGACGGGGCGTCCAGGGGCGGGCGGTGGCCGGCCGGGGCGTCCACGGTCTGGCGACGACGGGGCAGGGGACGTACGGCCAGGCCACCACCGGACAGGGCGTCCGCGGCTACGCGACGAGTGGGACTGCCGGCTACTTCGCGACCTCGAAGCCCACCGGCGAGCCGTATGCCGGCTACGCGATCCGGGCGTTCGGGCGGGTGAAGCTCGACCACTGCGCCGGGGTGGCGACGATCGCCAAGGGGGCGAAGAGCGTCGACGTCCCGCTGGCGATCGACCTCGTCTCGACCGCCGCGGTCGTCGCGACCCTCCAGGGCAGCGCCGGGGCTGGGGTCACCGTCGAGCGCGTCGCGCTCCTGACCGGGGACAACAGGTTCACCATCCACCTGACCGAGCCGGCGGCGGCCCAGGTCAAGGTCGCCTGGATCGTCCTCGGCTGACGTCCTCGGCTAGACTCGGCGGCGATGCCCGCCGAGGCCTACGCGCTCGTCGCGACCTTCGCCGTCCTGTCGCTCCTCGTCGGGGCGGTCGTCGCGCATCTCGTCGGTCCGCGCATCCCGCTCCGCTACGTGCCGGTGGCGATCCTCCTGCCGACCGCCGCGGCCTTCGGCACGCTGTACCTCGTCGGTCACCGGCTCGGCTGGTCGTTCGGCCCCGAGATCGAGCTGTACGGATTCCAGGTCGCGATCGTGTCGGATCTCGTCTTCGCGATCGGCGCGGCCGCGATCGCCGCGGTCGTCCAGCGCCCGTTCGTGGCGCGCCTCGGCCGGCGGACCGCCCGCCCGGCCTGAGCCGGGACGCCGGCGGTCAGCTCCGCGCGGCCTCGGGTCCGCCCGGCTCCGGCCCCGTGACGACCGGCAGCCCGGCCCGTGTCCAGTCGCTGTACGAACCGGCGTACAGGAGCGGGTCGGGGAGCCCGGCGAGGCGCATCGCGAAGGCGGCGTGGCAGGCGTTGACCCCGCTGCCGCACTGGACGACGACCGGTCGCGAGGCGACGCCCGCCGCCCCGCCGAGCAGCTCCCGGTACCGCTTGGCGAGCGCCGCCGGATCGAGGAACCGGCCGTCGGGTCCGACGTTGCCGGCGATCGGGGCGCTGATCGCGGTCGGGATGTGGCCGGCGACCGGATCGATCGGCTCGGTCTCGCCGCGGTATCGCTCGGGAGCGCGGACGTCGAGCAGGGCGACCTCGCCGAGGCGGGCGCGAAGCTCGTCCCGTTCGATCGCGCCCGGCCAGGGCCCGTCGGCGGCGACGTCGGGCGGCAACGCGATCGCGTCGACGGGATCGACCGGCGGCCAGGTCGGCGTGGCCGTCGAGACCGGCAGGCCGGCCGCCGTCCAGGCCGCGAACCCGCCGTCGAGCAGCTCGACCCGCCGATGCCCGAGCGCTCCGAGCATCCACCACAGCCGGACGGCGATCGAGCCGTTCGAGTCGTCGTAGGCGACGATCCGGTGTCGGGCGCCGATGCCTCGCGCGGCGAGCGTCGCGAGGAACGATGCCGGGCGAGGGAGCGGGTGGCGGCCCGGCCCCGGCGGCGCGGCGAGGTCGTCGTCGACGTCGAGGAAGCCGGCCCCGGGGATGTGGCCGGTCTCGTAGGCACGTCGGCCGTCGCTCGGGCGGCCGAGGAACCAGCGGACGTCGCAGACCCGCAGGTCGGGGTCGTCGAGGCGGGCGGCGAGGTCGGTGACCTGGACGAGGCTCATCGGCTCGAGTATGCACGTAGGTGGATGTGCCGAGCGGGCACACCGCGATGGTTCCCGGCCCTTGCCGCGCCCCGCCGGCTGCCGCGCCCCGCCGGCTGCCGCGCCCCGCCGG
>CAZABC010000061.1:0-5766 GCA_964483405.1 uncultured Anaerolineaceae bacterium | reverse complement strand
GGCGCCGGGGGCGAAGTAGGCGAAGAACGGCTTGTCGGGCGCGAGCGAGTGCGCCTGCCGGATCCAGGCGATCGCGTGGTCCGTCAGGTCCTCGGTCAGGTGGTAGCCGTCCTCCGGGCCGATGGACGGCTCGACGGGCGTCGTCCCGCTGTAGAGCGCCGGGTAGTACTGGTTCGCCTCGCCACCGATGAAGCCGTAGAAATGCTCGAACCCGCCGCCACCGGTCGGCCAGGCGTCGAACGGGCCGATCGGGCTCGTCTCCCAGACCGGGACCTCGTGGCACTTGCCGAACTGCGCCGTGCTGTACCCGTTGAGGCGCAGGACCTCGGCGATCGGGGCCGCCGCCTTGGGCCGGATCGAGCTGTAGCCCGGCGCCGAGGTCGCGACCTCCGGCACGGCGCCCATGCCCACGGCGTGGTGGTTGCGGCCGGTCAGCATCGCTGACCGGGTGGGGGCGCAGAGCGACGTCGTGTGGAAGCGGTTGTAGCGGAGGCCGCCTGCGGCGAGCCGATCGGCGGTCGGCGTTGCGACCGGGCCGCCGAAGGTGCCCGCGGCGCCGAAGCCGACGTCGTCGAGGAGGACGATGAGGACATTTGGCGCCCCGGCCGGTGGCCGCAGGGGCTCGATCGGGGGAAAGGCGACGCCGGGGTCCTTGGCGTCGAGTGCCGTGGACGGGGCCGCGGGCCGGTCGGCGATGGGCAGGGCGTCGCGGGAAAGGTCGGCGCTCATGTTGTCGCTCCTTCGGGCAGGTGGGTGTCTGGTCAGTGATGCGACTCGGTCTACGGCGGTACGACGGGTCCTCATCGCCCTCGGCGGGACGGTGAACGTCACCAGGATGCGAGATCCAGGTCGAGGGCGACGACGACTGCGCAGCTGGTGTCCGCGGCCGCGCGCCTAGGTTGCGCCAGACGGCGCTCGCGGTGGGTCCGCTCGTCGCGGTGCGGGCGCTGGCGCTCGACGGACACGGATCCCTGGTTCAGGAGGGCGTGTCGCAGGACCAGAACGTTTGGACACCGCCGACCTCAGCGAAGCCGCCGGGCAGTCTGTCGTAGCGGCGGTCGGTGACAGCGACGAGGTTCCCGTTGCCGTCGTGGACCTCCACCGCCGATCCGACCCGCAGTCCGTGAAGCCCGGGGGCGACGCGACGATGCTCGTGGTCGACGGCCCGACTCCCGGCCCGCCGTCGGTGACGACCGCGGTGCCCCATTCGGGGTGCGTGACGAACGTCCCTGGGACCCAGATCGTGAAGCACGCGCCGTCCCAGGCGCCTTGATCGCCTCCCGCCAGGGCCGGCACGGCCGTCAGGAGCGTGACGGACTCCCCGCGGGGCCCGCAGCCCGTGACAACGAGTGCGAGGACCAATCCTGCCGTCGCGACGACCCGGAGATCACGCAACCAGCTCACCCCTCGCCGAACGTCGGAACGACTCTCGGGTCGGCGACCACTGCCAGTCAAGGGCTGGCGGGCGCAACAGACTGTACCCGCTCATGTGTGACCGGGGCGCCCGCCTCCGGGCAGGCCGACCCCCAGCCAGCCGAGCGAGATCCGGTTGGCGACATCGGATGCGGATCGAGCCGACGCCGTCAGCGATCGCCGCGGGCCTCGTGGAGGCGTTCTCGCGCGCATCTGCTGGTGATGGCCGGGGCGAGAGGCATAGTCCCGCAACCACCGACCTTCCGATCACGATGCGTCTGGCCGAACCACCCTAGGCCCTTCGACTGGCTCGCAGCGCATGACGCGCCGCCCCGTCACGCCGCCGAGCGAGCGACCGACCGTGAGGTCGGGTGGTGGCAGCGGTCCTCGTCGCCGGCTCGGAGAAAGCGGCTGCCCACCGGCTCGGCCGGTCGCACTCGACCGTGAAGCACCACCTGACGAACGCGCGGTCTAAGGGGGGCGGCGACGACGGCGCAGCTCGTGTGGAGCCTGGCTCCGCGGCTGCCTGAGCCGGACGACCTCGCCCGAGCGAGCGAGTCGCATCCCCTCGACCAAGGACGTCGCTCAATCTCGACTCTCGATGACAACCGGGGAGTCAGTGACGAAGAGCCGGAGGTGGGAAAGGCGATCCGGATGCGCTACGATCTCGCGACGATGCGCCGCCCGAGACTCCTCCGACTCCCGATCGGGCTCTAGCCGGACAGGGTCGGCACCGCCGACACGGCTAGAGCCGCTGGCCACGATCGCCCAGACTCGAGGAGCTCTCCCGATGCCCGCGCCTGCGTCCAACCCTTCCCGCGCATCCCGGTCGGCCGACTTCGGCCAGTGGTACCTCGACGTCGTCCGCGACGCCGAGCTCGTGTCCTATGCGCCCGTCCGGGGCTGCATCGTCGTCCGCCCGTATGGCTTCGCGCTGTGGGAGAACGTGCGCGACGGCTGGGCGACCCGCAGTGCGGGCGATCCACTCGATGCCGCCAAGGGTGGCACCGGCGCCATCGGGCGCGATGATGTACATCGTCACGCGGTCAGGCTCCGACTCGATCTCGAAGCCGAGGAAGGCGCAGCAGCCCTTCTCCTCGATCGCCCAGGCGCTGGCCTTGGCCTCGAGCTCGGTGTCGCCATCGCGGCGCATGCGGATCCGCAGTCGGTCACCGCCGCGCGACAGGACGGTCATCACATGCTCCAACTCGTGGACACCGATCTCGATGTCCTCCGAGTCGACGGTAACCCTGTACCTGAGTATAGATGTCAAGCTCGGCGATAGACTCGAGCTGAGCGCGAGCACGAGACACGAGGCGAGGCACGTCCCGTTTTCCCTGACCATCGCCTCGCCGAGGCGCAGGATCTCGCGAACGCCGTCGTCGAGGAGAGGGTCACTCCGCGCAGCAGGACAGCTTGGTCACGTCCCGGCTGAAGGCCTGGGCGCCGATCTTGAGGGCCTCGCTCATCGTCGGGTAGACGTGGATCAGGTCCACGAAGTCGGGCAGGGTGGCCCTGAACTTCATGGCCATCGCTGCCTCGTGGATGATCTCGGCCGCTGACTCGCCGATGACGTGGACGCCCAGCACGCGCTCGTCGATCGTCGATGAGATGAACTTCACGAGACCGGTCGTCCTGTGGACGGCACCGGCGCGTGGGACGTACATGAGCGGCGTCGTCGCGGCGACCGCGGGATAGTGGCGGGCACGGACCTCGGCCTCGGTCTCGCCCACCACCGCGATCGGCGGGTCGGTGAAGATGGCGCGCGGGATGACCGTTCCATCGAACGCCCTGCCGACGTCCGCGAAGGCGTTGTCGGCGACGATCCGGCCCTGGCGAGCGCCGACCGGCGTCGCCAGCTGTGAGCGATGCTGGCGGCCGATGACGTCGCCCGCCGCCCAGACGTGGTCCTGGGAGGTGTGCAGCTGCGCGTTGACCGTGATGAACCCGTCGGCGTCGACGGCGATGCCGGCTCGCTCGAGGCCGAGCGTGTCCGTGTTCGGCGTTCGACCCGTCGCGATGAGGAGCCGATCGGCCCGGATGAGGCGCCCAGCCCCGGCCTGCTCGATCGCAAGCTCCACACCGCTCGAATCGCCGCGGACGTGGTCGACGCGCGAGCCGGCGAGGATCTCGATCCCCTCGGCGGCAAAGACCTCCGTCAGTGTCCGGCCGAGCTCGGGCTCGTAGCCACGCAGGAGTTCCGAGCGAGCCACGATCGTGACCTGGCTGCCCAGGCGGCTGAACATCTGGGCGAGCTCGACCGCGATGTAGCCGCCGCCGAGGACGACCAGTGACGCGGGTAGCTCGGTCAGGCGGCCGACTTCGTCGGCGTCGAGCAGGTCGCTCGTGAGATACGGCACGTCCGCGAGCCCCGGGATCGCGGGGATCGTCGGGCGGCTGCCGGTGGCGACCAGGATCCGGTCGCCCGACACGCTCCGGTCGCCGATCGCGACCGTGTGGGGATCGACGAAGGCGGCGTCGCCCTCGAGTAGCTCGAGGTCGGTGAGGTCGTCAGCGACGCTCGCGTACTTCTTCGCGCGGTACTCGCGGACGACGTCGTCCTTCTGGGCGACGAGCGCCCCGAAGTCCACGCCGATCGCCGCGGGCGTCAGCCCCGCGTATCGCGGGTGAGACGCCTCGTGGACGATGCGGGCGGCCTCGATCAGGTTCTTCGACGGGAGGCAGCCGCGGTTGGCGCAGGTCCCGCCGAGCGTCCGGCGCTCGACCATGGCCACCCGTGCGCCGAGTTCGGCCGCCCGGATCGCCGCCGCGAAGGCCGTCGACCCCGAGCCCAGGATCAGGAAGTCGAACTGGTCACTCACCAGGCTGCCCCCGGCGCCGGCGCTCGAAGGCGTTGTACTGGCCCGTGGCCCGGACGGCCGTCGCCAGTGCCGCCGCCTCGACATCCGGCCGCGCGGTCACGACGGCGCTGCGCGTCGCGAGGTCCACGGTCGCCGCCTCGACGCCGGGCACGGACTCGAGGGCCTCGGTGACGTGAACGACGCAGTCGTCGCAGGTCATCCCTCCGACGCCGAGATCGATGTAGACGATGGGTTGCTGGTTGGTCATGGCGAGATCACTCCTATCTGTGACGGATCAGGTACCAGGCGACCCAGCCGCCGATCCCGAGCAGCGCCGCCGCCGGCAGCGCGAGCCCGGCGAGGCCAAGCACGGCGGCCCCGCCCGCCGCGGCGAGGAGCGAGATCCCCAAGCAGCACACGACCGCGACCGCAGCCGTGCCGAGAACGAGCAGGCTGTCTCTCATGTCGCCGAGAGCCTAGACCTTCAAGTATCCTTCAATGTCAAGGGGGCTATCATTCCAGTCATGCGCATCGGACAACTCGCCCGTCAGAGCGGCATCGCTCCGTCCGCGGTTCGTTACTACGAGCACCTCGGGCTGCTCCCGCCGCCGGAGCGAATGGCATCCGGCTATCGGTCGTATGGCGACGACACCCTTGACCGCCTCACCTTCATCCGGTCCGCGCAGGCGGTCGGTCTCACCCTCGCCGAGGTCCGCCAGGTGCTCGGCGTCCGCGACGCTGGCGCGGCACCCTGCGGGGTGGTCACCGAGCTCATCGACCGGCGGCATGCCGAGGTTCGCGACCGGATCGCCGAGCTCCAGCTCTTGGAGCGGGAACTGACCCTGCTCCTGGAGCGGGCGGCACGCCTCAAGCCGCGCGACTGCGACCCATCAGGCATCTGCCACGTCATCCCGAAGCTGGCTCCGACCGCGAGTGCCAGCCACGCTCGATGAGGACACCTCCGGGCGTGCCGAGGCCAATCGAGGCCCTGCGGTACGCGCGACCGCGACCTCGGTGGGCTCGAGGCGACGATGGCGCGCCTCGACGCCGAGGCGGCAGCAGCGGTGGTCCGACCGTCACGGATCGCGACGGCCGCCGAAGCGGGCGCCTACCTCGAGTCGTTGCCGGAGCTGTGGGCCAAGACGTCGGACGCCCGGCGGCACGCGATCGCAGAGGCGCTATTGGAGCGGATCGACGTCCTGGGAGCGAACGACTTCACGTTCGCGCTGACCGCTCACGCGAGAGCCCGAGGCTGGGACGCGGCCTTCGGGGCCGGTGTCGTCCGCGTGAAAGAAGGTCAGTCTGGTCGGGGCGAGAGTGTCTGAGTTCACGACATCGTGGACGGATGTCTCGGGACATAGTGGACACCTTCGGAGGAGGGTGTCGCGATGGGCCTGGCGCGGTTCGTGGTCGAGGCGGTGGTGCTCGAGGGCCGCAGCCCGACGGAGATCGCCCGGCTGCATGGGATCTCTCGGAGTTGGCTCTACGTCCTGCTCGCCCGCTCCGCGGTGTCGTGAGACAGGTGTCCACGATGTCCTGAGAGAGGACATGG
>CAZABC010000060.1:4318-6734 GCA_964483405.1 uncultured Anaerolineaceae bacterium | reverse complement strand
CGATGGCGGACCCGACCGGATTCGAACCGGCGATCTCCAGCGTGACAGGCTGGCATGTTGGGCCGCTACACCACGGGTCCACGGCCGGCGGCGAAGCATAGCAGAGGGCGCTGGGGCCGTCATTCGCGGCCGGGTCTCCGGAGGCGCCGGGACCCGGCCCGCGGTATCCTCGCCGACGATGCCGATCGACCTCCGCTCCGACACCGTCACCAAGCCGACGCCCGAGATGCGCCGGGCCATGGCCGAGGCCGAGGTCGGCGACGACGTCTTCCGCGACGATCCGACCGTCATCGCGCTCGAGGAGCGGGCGGCGGATCTGCTCGGCAAGGAGGCCGCCCTGTTCGTCGCGTCGGGCACGATGGGCAACCTCGTCGCCCAGCTGGCCCACCTCGGGCGCGGCCAGGAGCAGGTCCTCGGCCGCCAGACCCACGTCGTCATGGACGAGGCCGCAGGCCATGCGGTCATCGTCGGGACGAGCGTCGCGGCCATCGCCGAGCGCCCGGACGGCACACTGGATCCGGCCGAGATCGCCGCCGCCTTCCGTGACGCGTCCGACGAGCACCAGCCGATCACCGGGCTGGTCTCGATCGAGAACACCCACGCCCACTCGATGGGCCAGCCGCTCGACCCGGCCTACACGGCAGCCGTCGCCGCCGTCGCCCACGAGCGGGGGGTCCCGCTCCATGTCGACGGCGCCCGCTTCTTCAACGCCGCCGTCGCCCTCGGCGTCGCCCCGGCCGCCCTCGCCGCGCCGGCCGACTCGGTGACCTTCTGCCTGTCGAAGGGGCTCGCCTGCCCCGTCGGCTCGGTCGTCGTCGGCGACCGCGACGTCATCTGGCGGGCCCGGCGGGCGCGCAAGCTCGTCGGCGGCGGGATGCGGCAGGTCGGGATCCTGGCTGCGGCCGGACTGGTGGCCCTCCGCGCCGGCCCGGCGGGGATGATCGAGCGGCTCGCCGAGGACCACGCCAACGCCCGCCGGCTCGCCGAGGGTCTGGCCGACCTGCCCGGCATCGTCTCCCCGGGCGACATCGCCCAGCCCTCCCCCGGCCGGCTCGACCCGGGCCGGGTCCGGACGAACTTCGTCGTCTTCCGGGTGGAGCGTGACCGGGCCGCCTTCCTCGAGGCGCTCCGTGCGCGGGGCGTCCTGATGGTGGATTATCCCCACGGTCAGGTCCGTGCCGTGACCCACTTCGGTGTCGGCGCGGCCGACATCGAGACCGTCATCGCCGCCACCGCGGCCGCGCTCGCCGAGACCGCGCCGCGAGCCGCGGCCCCGACGCCCGCCTGACCCGCGCGTTCCGGCCAGGATCGCGTCGCCGTGACCGTCGCCAGCCCCGTCCGCCTGCCACGCCCCGCGACGGCGGGCCGGGACCGCTGATGCTCGTCGTCCCGGCGATCGACGTGCAGGACGGCCGGTCGCGGCTCGTCTACTGGCCCGGCGCCGCCGCCGGGGTCGGGGCGCCGACCGACCGACCCGAGGCGATCGCGGCCCGGTTCGTCGAGCTCGGGGCGCCGATGCTCCACGTCGTCGACTTCGACGGGGCCAGGGCCGGGACGCCCCGTGCCCTCGAGGTCGTCGGGCGGATCGCCGCCCGGGTCGCCGTCCCGCTCCAGGTCGCCGGCGGCCTCGAGGACCCCGACGCCATCCGCCTCGCCTTCGCCGCCGGGGCGACCCGGGCGGTCGTCTCGGTCGTCCTCGCCGACGACCCGGGCCGGCTGCGCGAGTGCCTCGCCGTCGCCGGCGACTGGCTCGCCGTCGGGCTCGACCCACGGCCCGAGCGACTGGCGGCCTTCCCGTGGCGCCGGCCGGTCCCGCCGACGCTCGACTCGCTCATCGACGAGCTCGTCGGCGCGGGGGTCCGCCGCTTCGTCCTGTCGCACGGAGGGGCCGAGCCGGACCTCGACCGGCTGCGCGTCCTCGTCCGCGACGTCGACGCCGACCTCCTCGTCGCCGGGGGGGTCGCCGACCTCGCCGGTGTCGCCCGCCTGCGCGATGCCGGCGTGACGGGCATCATCCTCGGCGAGCCGCTCCTGTCCGGGGCGCTCGACCTCCCCGCCGTCCTGGAGGCTGCCGCATGACATCCGCCCCCGCGACCCGCTGGCCACGCCGGGCGTCGCGCCTCGCCCCGCTCGTCGCCGTCGCGCTCGCGCTCGCCGCCTGCACCTCCGCGGGCGGCCTGCCGACGATCCCGCCACCCACGCCGACGCCGAGCCCGACGCCGACCCCGAGCCCCCACCCGTCGCCGACACCGATCGTCGCCGGCTGCCCGACGAGCCAGCCCGAGGCGCTTGCCGCGGGCGAGATCCGGGACGTGACGATCGAGACCGCGAAGGGGACGTTCGTCATCCGGGTCGAGGGCGACCTGTCGCCGATCGCGGCCGGCAACTTCGTCGCGCTCGCCGAGTGCGGCTTCTA
>CAZABC010000060.1:0-4218 GCA_964483405.1 uncultured Anaerolineaceae bacterium | reverse complement strand
GCCCGCCAGTACCTCGAGCCCGTCAACACCTACGCCATCTTCGGCACCGTGACATCGGGGATGGAGGTCGTCGACGCCATCGCCGCGATGCCCAACAGCGGCCAGGCGACCGGCAACGCGGCCCTCGAGCCGGTCGCGATGGACACCGTCACGGTCACCACCCCGTAGCCAGCGCACGACGAGCGAAGGAGCGACCCATGGCCCGCGCGACGATCGCCACGACGAAGGGCGACATCGAGGTCGAGATCGACACGACCGGCGCCCCGAAGGCGGCGAATAACTTCCTCGACCTCGCCCAGAAGGGCTTCTACGACGGGGTGGTCTTCCACCGCGTCGTGCCCGGCTTCGTCATCCAGGGCGGTGACCCGACCGGCACCGGCCGCGGCGGTCCCGGCTACCAGTTCGAGGACGAGCCGTTCCCCGGCGACTACCGGCGGGGCGCTTTGGCGATGGCGAACGCCGGCCCGAACACGAACGGCAGCCAGTTCTTCATCTGTCTCGCCGACCTGTCGGCCCGGCTGCCGAAGAACTACACGATCTTCGGCCAGGTCATGAAGGGGATGGACGTCGTCGACGCGATCGCGGCCGACCCGATCGGCCCCGGCGACCGGCCGGTGACGCCGGTCTCGATGACGACGGTGACGGTCGCCGAGCGCTGACCGACCGCCCGTTGCACCGGATTGTTAAGGAATCTGAACCATTCCGATGCCGCGGCCCCCTTGGCGGAATGGCCCACCCCGGCGTAGACTATCGCGGTTGGGCGTCCTCGGACGTCCACCGCACGCTGCCCCAGCTCCAAGGCCATGGGTAGGTAGGGTAAGGGTAGTCGGTGCAGCCGACGTGATAGATGACCTTGGCGCGATGGCAGAAGGCCCGTCCTAGCGGCGGACGCACTTCACCGGGACAGCAACGGAGCGGCTCCTTCGGGAGCCGCTCCGCTCCTTTTCCGCCACGATCCCGGGCCGCCCGGCATGCAACCGCTCGCCAGCGGCAGCGTCCATGGGGCATGAAGCGCGCACTCGCCGGCCTCCTCTGCATGGCGCTCGCGATCGTCGCGTGCGGCCCGACCGCGTCACCGAGCTCCGCTCCCGACTCGCTCGACGGGATCGAGCTCGCCGTCGTCGAGGTCCCCCGGATCGGCGGGGACGCCGGGGACGCCGCGTCGGCGGGGGCGGCGATCGCCGCCTTCGGGCTCGACCTCTATCGGCTCCTCGCCGCCGACGACGGCAACGTCGTCGTCTCGCCGGCCAGCATCGCGATCGCCGTCGCGATGGCCCGCGCCGGGGCGCGCGGCGAGACGGCGGCCGAGATCGACGACGTCCTGCGGGCGCTCGGCTCCGCGGAGCACGCGGCCTGGATCAGCGCCCTCGACCAGGCGCTCGCGAGCCGGACCGGCACGTTCGAGGACGCGATGGGCGAGCCGATGGAGGTGACGCTGCGGATCGCCAACGCCCCGTTCGGGCAGCGCGGCTTCCCGCTCGAGCCGGCCTACCTCGAGGCGCTCGGGGCGCGCTTCGGCGCCGGTCTCCGCCTCGTGGACTACGCGGCCGACCCCCAGGCTGCCCGCGCGCTCATCAATGCCTGGGTCGACGATCGGACGGAGCGGCGCATCCCCGAGCTGCTGTCCCCGGGCGACGTCGACGCGCTCACCCGGCTCGTCCTCGTCAACGCCATCTACCTGAAGGCCGCCTGGCAGCAGCCGTTCCCCGAGACCTCGACGAGGCCGGCGCCGTTCACCCGGCCCGACGGCTCGACGATCGACGTGCCGACGATGGCCACGAGCGCCGAGTACGCGTATGCCGCCGGTGACGGCTGGCGGGCCGTCGAGCTGCCGTACGTCGGCGGCCAGCTGGCGATGACGATCCTCGTCCCCGACGACCTGGCGGCATTCGTCGACGACCTCGACGCCGCGGCGTTCGCCGCGGTCACCGACGCCCTCGAGCCCGCGATGGTCGATCTGTCGATGCCGAGGTTCGGGATCGAGACGAAGACCGATCTCGCGCAGACGCTCGCCGCGCTGGGGATGCCGACGGCGTTCGACCCCGAGCGGGCCGACTTCTCGGGCATGACGGCGGCGGAGCGGCTCTTCATCTCGGCGGTCGTCCACCAGGCGAACGTGGACGTCGACGAGAAGGGCACCGAGGCCGCGGCCGCGACGGCGGTCGTGATGCGGGCGACGAGCCAGCCGGCCGAGCGGGTCACCCTTCGCGTCGACCGGCCGTTCCTGTTCGCCATCCGGGACGTCCCGACCGGGACGATCCTCTTCCTCGGCCAGGTCGCCGACCCCGCCGCGAGCGAGTAGGGGCCGGCATCGGCCGGCGCCGGATCCTAAGATAGGCGCTCCACGCAGGCTGAGGGAGGATCGATGACGAACGGCGCGACGCCGGCACGCGCGGCCGCGGTCGGCGGGAGCATCGTCCTCCTGACGCTCGCCGTCGCCCAGTTCCTGATGATCCTCGACAGCTCGGTCATGAACGTGTCGATCGCGACCGTCGCCGAGGACGTCGGGACGACCGTCACCGGGATCCAGACCGCGATCACCCTGTACATGCTCGTCATGGCGTCGCTGACGATCACCGGCGGCAAGATCGGGTCGATCATCGGCCGGAAGCGGGCCTTCGCGATCGGCTGCGTCATCTACGGCGCCGGGTCGCTGACCACGGCCCTCTCGCAGAGCCTGCCGATGCTCCTCGTCGGCTGGTCGCTCCTCGAGGGCATCGGCGGCGCGCTCATCCTGCCGGCGATCGTCGCCCTCGTCGCCTCCAACGTCGAGCCGGCCGGCCGCACCCGGGCCTACGGGCTCATCGCCGCCGCTGCGGCGATCGCGGTCGCGGTCGGCCCGCTCATCGGCGGGATCGCGACGACCTACTTCTCGTGGCGCTACGTGTTCCTCGGCGAGGTCATCCTCGTCGTCGGCATCCTCGCCCTCACCCGGCGGATGGCCGACACGCCGCCCGACAAGGACGCCACGCTCGACGTCCCGGGCGCGGTGCTCTCCGCGGCCGGCCTCGCGATGTTCGTCTTCGGGATCCTCCAGTCGGGCACCTGGGGCTGGATCCTGCCGACCGAGGGCGGACCGTCGATCCTCGGCCTCTCGCCGACCATCTGGCTCCTCGGGGCCGGCATCGGCACGATCGGGCTGTTCGCGCTGTGGGAGCAGCGGGTGGTCCGGGCCGGCCGCGAGCCGCTCGTCCAGCCCGGCCTCCTGAAGGTCGACCAGCTCCGGGCGGGCCTGGTCATGTTCTTCTTCCAGTACCTCGCCCAGGCCGGCCTGTTCTTCATCGTCCCGCTCTTCCTGTCGGTCGCCCTCGGGCTGACCGCGATCGCGACCGGTCTCCAGCTGATGCCGATCTCGATCTCGCTGCTCGCCTTCGCCATCGGCGTGCCGCGCTTCCGTCCGAACGCCTCGCCGCGGCGGGTGGTCCGCATCGGGCTCTTCGGGCTCCTCGCCGGCATCGTCTCGCTCATCGCGGCGCTCGAGCTCGGGGCCGGCCCGGAGATCACCACCGTCCCGCTCCTCATCGCCGGTGCCGGCATCGGCGCGCTCGCGTCGCAGCTTGGCGCGGTCACCGTCTCGGCCCTGCCCGACGAGCGGAGCCCCGAGGTCGGCGGCGTCCAGAACACGATGTCGAACCTCGGCGCCTCGATCGGGACGGCGCTGGCGGGCAGCGTCCTCATCGGGGCCCTGACGGCCTCGTTCCTGACGTACATCGCGGAGGATCCGCGCGTCCCGCCCGAGGTGGTGGATCAGGCCTCGACCGAGCTCGCCGGCGGCATCCCGTTCCTCTCGGACGCCCAGCTCGAGGAGGCACTCACGGACGCCGGCGTGGACGAAGCGACGACCGAGGCGATCCTGGACGACAACGCCCAGGCCCGGATCGACGCGCTTCGCGCCGCGCTGGCGGTCCTGGCGGTCCTCGTCGGCCTCGCCTTCTTCTTCAGCGGCGGGATCCCCGCGCGCGCCGTCGGCCGGGCGCCGGAGGGGGCGGAGGGCTCGACCGAGGCGGGCGGACCGGAGCCGGCACCGGCCTGAGCGGGGCGTCGCAGCCTGATCGGCCTGCGGCGGCCTCCGCTTCGGTCGAGCGTCCGGCCGAGCACAGGCGGCCGAACCGGGCGCGGCGGGGTATCATCCGCAGGCCGCGCGCCTGTAGCTCAGTGGATAGAGCGTCGGCCTCCGGAGCCGAAGGTCGCAGGTTCGAATCCTGTCGGGCGCGCCAT
>CAZABC010000059.1:0-8756 GCA_964483405.1 uncultured Anaerolineaceae bacterium | reverse complement strand
GGTCCGCGACGCGGCAGCTGTAGCCCCACTCGTTGTCGTACCAGGCGATGACCTTGACCATCGAGCCGCCGATGACCATGGTCGAGGCGGCGTCGATGATCGACGACCGGGCGTCGCCGCGGAAGTCCGACGAGACGAGCGGCTCGTCCGAGACGCCGAGGATGCCCTTCATCGGACCCTCGGCGGCGGCGCGGAAGGCCGCGTTGAGCTCCTCGACGGTCGTCTCGCGGCGGACGTCGGCGGTGAAGTCGACGACGCTGACCGTCGGGGTCGGCACGCGCAGGCTGAAGCCGTCGAAGCGGCCCTTGAGGTCGGGGATGACGAGCGCGAGCGCCTTCGCGGCGCCGGTCGTCGTCGGGATGATGTTGAGGCCGGCGGCCCGGGCCCGGCGCGGGTCCTTGTGGGCGACGTCGAGGATCCGCTGGTCGTTGGTGTAGCTGTGGATCGTGTTCATCAGGCCGCGCTCGATGCCGAGCAGGTCGTGGACGACCTTCGCCGCGGGCGCCAGGCAGTTCGTGGTGCAGCTCGCGTTGCTGATGATGTGGTGGGTCGCCGGGTCGTAGGCCGCGTCGTTGACGCCGAGGACGATCGTCACGTCCTCGCCCTTCGCGGGAGCGCTGATGAGGACCTTCCTGGCGCCCGCGTCGAGGTGGGCCCGGGCCTTCTCGGCCTGGGTGAAGCGCCCGGTCGACTCGATGACGATGTCGACACCGAGGTCGCGCCACGGCAGCTGGGCCGGGTCGGCGACCTGGAGGCAGGCGATGGACCGGCCGTCGACGACGATCGAGTCGCCGGTGTGCTCGACCGTGCCGGGGTAGGCGCCGTACGTCGAGTCGTGCTTGAAGAGGAGCGCGTTCATCTCGGTCGGGACGAGGTCGTTGACGGCGACGACCTCGACGTCCGGCGCGCGCTCGATCAGCGCCTTGAGCGACTGCCGGCCGATGCGGCCGAACCCGTTGATGCCGACGCGGACTGCCATGTGCGGACCTCCTGTGGTCGATCGGTCTCGGGCGGGGCTCAGCCCCCCGGTCGGCGGCGGGCGGACCCGCGCGCGACGAGACCGGGAAGCCGGGCACGCGACGTCGTGGGACGACCGGGAACGGCTGTCGCCCCGCGCTGGGCGGCCGTCGGTCGGGACGTCACGGCGATACCTCGTTGTGAGGATGGGGACCGACCCGAGTATACCGAAGGCCCCCCGGTCACCCGGTCGGGCCATGGGACACGAAGGCCGGGCGACCCGTCGGGGCCGTGTGTCCCGCGCCGCGGGCGAGCGGGGGGCCGGATGGCCGTCGAGGGTCCCGGGGGCGAGCGGCGGATCGCCGGACACACAACGACCCCCGCCCGGCGGACCGGGCGGGGGTCGGTCGAGACTCGATCTCGGACGGTCAGCCGCCGATCCGGAAGACCTTGCCGCCGCAGACCGGGCAGGTGCCCTGGAGCGCCGGCTTGCCGTTCTTCATCGTGATCTTCTGCGCGTTCTGGACTTCGACCTTCTTCTTGTCCTTGACGCAGTAGGCCTCGGCCATCCCTGTTCCTCCTCTGCCATCCGGGTGCGGCACCGGGCGGGCGCCCGGCGTCCGCGGGCTACGCGAGATCCTTCCAGAGAGACGGGCGCCAGCGCTCGCTCCCAGCGGCCACCGACTGCCGGTCCAGGTCGGCGAGGATCCGGAGGCCTTCGAGCCCCGTTTCGACGCAGGCCGCCTCGGCGCGGTCCATGGCCTGGCCCTCGATGAAGACCCCGCGGCTCCGCTGCGCGTAGACCGCGCAGACGACACCTGCCCGACTGCCGCCGAGCGCCGCGAGGGTGAGGACCGCCGATGCCTCCATCTCGAAGTTGAGGACACGCTGGCGCGCCATCTCCTCCGCCAGGTCCGGGAACCGGATCGGCAGCTGCGGGATCGGCCGCCCTTGCGGACCGAAGAATCCCGGAGCCGTCGCCGTGATCCCCAGGTGCGCCCGGTGCCCGAGCCGTCCGGCCGCCTCGACGAGCGCCAGGACCGCCTCGTGGTGGGCGACCGCCGGATACCCCTCGTGGACGTACCAGCTCGTCGTCGTCTCGAGCCGGACGGCCCCGGTCGAGATGACCAGGTCGCCGAGCTCGATCTCCGGCTGGAGCGCGCCGCAGGATCCGACCCGGATGAAGGCCGGTCGTTCCGTGATCGCCAGCACCTCGGCCACGACGATCTCGACGTTGTCCGTCCCGATCCCGGTCGAGACGATCGAGACCCGCTGCCCGCGGTAGGTCCCGGTGACCGAGGCGAACTCGCGATGCCGGTACTCGAGCTCGATGGAGTCGAGCCGCGTGGCGATGCGAGCCGTTCGGTCGGGGTCGCCGGGGAGGAGGATGTACTCGGCCAGGTCCCCGGGACCAAGGCCGATGTGGTACTGCCGTTCTCCGGTAGGGAGCGCGACGCGGTGATCCGCGCTCGGCAAGACCGATCCCCTCACTCACTCGACGCTTCGCTGGCGCGAAACTCGGGCGAGCATAGGTCCCCGTTCGAACGAGCGTCAACTCGCTTCCGATGTGCTCGCCCCCGCCGCGGGCCCGAAGGCGGCCAATCGGGCGGCGATGCGGGCCGCGAGGCGACGCCGCTCGAGGAGCCGCCGGGCCCCGACCGCGACGCCTCCGACGGCGAGCGCGAGCGCCGCGAGGACGCCGATGCCGGCCGCTCCCGCGGCGCCCGACGGCGCTTCGCCCGCCGCCGCTCCGAGCCTGGCTCCGCCGCCCGGGATCCCGGCCCCGGTCGGCGCACCGATGACGGCGTCGTCCGGCTCGTCGCTCCGGTTCGGCGGCGGCGACGGCGAGGCGCCCCCATCGCCGGGTCCGGTCGCCCCGATCCCGGCCAGGACGATCCCCGCCGGGTCGTCGACGACGACCCGGTCGCCGTCCGGCGCCGCCTCGACCCGCCCGACCGCGGCGATCGCATCGCCGCTCCGCAGGTCGGCGAGCCGATCGAGCGCCGGGCCGCGCAGGACGAGCCGCGCGACCGCCGTGCCGTCGTCGACGAGCGCGCCGTCCGCGGTCGGCTCGACGATGACGCCGCCGACCCGGACCAGCGCGCCGCGATGCTCGGCGAGGGCTCCGAGATCGACCTCCGGGGGACCGCCGGCGGCGCCTTCCGACGTCCCCGTCGCCCCGCCGGCGGTGCCGACCACGCCCGCGCCGCCGCTCGGGCCGCTGCCGCCACTCCCGCTGCCGGCCCCTCCGCCGCCCGTCCCGCCCGAGCCAGCGGCGAGCGCCAGGACCCGCACGTCCGCACTCGAGCGCGGGAGGACGGCGAGCCGACGGTCGGTCGCGGTCGGGTAGGGGCGCCGGACGATGCCGGTCACCTCGACGGTCGCGCCCTCCGGGAGGCGACCCGCATCGATCGCGGCGCCTGCGAGCCCGGCGATCGGCAGGCTACCGCTCGCCGACCCGAGCTCCGCTCGCCAGCGGTCGCCGAGCTTCTGCACGTCGGCCACGACCCCCCGGACGACGACGAGGCGCCACTCGAGCGAGGCCGGCGGTGGCCCGGTGATGACCGCCGGCCGCGGCACGGCCGTGCGGCCGACCACGATGGCGGACGTGGCGCGGAGCCGCGGTGCCCCGTAGGCCGTCCCGACGACGCCGCTGACGCGGAGACGGTCGCCGACGCGGATCGCGGCAGGCGCGGGCAGGAGGACCTCGACCGCGCCGGTCGGGTCCTGGACGACGACCCGCCGGCCGGACGTGTCGAGCAGCGCCGGATCCACGGTGACGACGCCCTCGACCGCGACCGGGCGGTCGGCGATCGCGAGCGCGCCGCCGATGGGCAGGACCGCCGGGGTGTCGGCCGGCGACGCCGACGGCGACGCGGAGGGCGACGCCGATGGGCCCGGCGTGGGCGAGGGACTCGGCGATGGCGACGCCCCCGGGTCGGCGATCGGATCGAGGTCGGCGGCGTCCCGCAGCCAGACGCGGTATCCGTCGAGGGTCCCGGTGCGCGACGATCGCTGGCCGACGATCCCGACGATCCGGTACCGCCCGCCGCGCTCGATCGACGACCGGTCGAGCCCGACGGAGCCGTCGACCATGAGTCGGACCGGGTCGCCGGCCGGGTCGACGCCGTCGACGGTCAGGTCGCCGCTCGTGGCTCGCCGCGGGGCCGCCGTCACCTCGATCGAGAGCGCGACGACCCGCGCTTCGAGCGCCTCGCCGAGGTCGGCGCCGGCGATCGCGAGCGGCTCCGGCTCCGTGTCCGGCTCGACGATGGCGATCGTCGCCGCCGCGGGCCGGATCTCCAGCTGGCCGTACGGCGCCGCGAGCGTCCCGGTCACGACGATCCGATCGCCGCGGGCGGGCACCGGCGCGTCCTCCGGGAGATGGACGACGATCGCGGCGGTGCCGTCCTCGATCGGGATGAGCGGCGGCTTGCCGAGCCGGCCGGGTTCGGCCGTCACGACGCCGGAGACGCGGACCGTCGATCCGAGCGGGGCGAGCCGCGCCTCCGCGATCGAGATCGTCGGGTCCGGCGAGGGCGAGGGCTCGGGGCTCGGCTCGGGCGATGGGCTGGGCGTCGGACCCGCGCTCGACGTCGGGCTGGGCGTCGGGCTGGGCGTCGGACCCGCGCTCGGCGAGGGATCCGGGCTCGGGCTCGGGCTCGGATCGACGGCGGGCCGGACGACGGCCTCGCCGGCGAGCGTCGCATGGACCCGGTAGCCCTCGAGCCCCGTGCCGGTGCTGTCGCGCTGGCCGAGCGGTCCCGTCGCCACGACCCGGTCGCCGCGGGCGAACCCCAGGCCCTCCGCGGCCGACGGCCCGACGACGACCCGGACGGGACCCGAGCCGTCGTCGACAGCGAGGCCGATCCCGTCGGCGAGCGACGACGGAGCCTCGACGACGATGCCTTCGACGGAGACACGGAGACCCTCGTCGGTCTCGCCGACGCCGCCGGTCGATCGCGCCACCGGCGCCGGGAGCAGGGACGTGCCGAGGACGGCCAGGGCCGTCGGGTCGAGCCGGAGCGTCCGCAGCCCATAGCGGGTGTCGACCTCACCGGCCAGCCGGACGAGCGAGCCGGCCGGGACGGCCGCCACGGGGACCGAGTCGAGGTAGATGGCGATCCCGCCGGTACCGTCCTGGACGAACCCGCCGCGGCCGGCGTCGATCGCGCCGAGGTCGGTCGTCAGGACGCCCTCGACGGTCGCGCTCGCCCCGTCGGCGAGCGCCCGGACGACGACGATCGACGTCGCCGGCTGCGGGGTGACCGACGGGCTCGGCGACGGGGACGGGCTGGGCGACGGGCTGGGCGATGGGCTCGGCGACGGGGACGGGCTCGGCGACGGAGACGGGCTGGGCGCCGCCGTCGGGGACGACGTGGGATCGGGCGAGGGCGAGGGCTCGGCACTCGGCGCCGGGCTCGGGTCCGGCGAGGGCTCCGGCGTCGTCGATGGCTCGGGCGTCGCCGACGGCTCCGGGCTCGGGCTCGGGACCGGACTCGGCGACGGCCATGGTCCGGTGGCGAGGCCCTGCGGCACCGGCGCGGCGAGGACCGCGAAGTCGGCGGCGTTGTCGTTCGTATCGACCGGCGGCCATCCGGCGTCGGCCAGTCGGCGCTCGATGCTCGACCCGGCCGGCGGCGGCGGGGCAGCGACGCCCTCGACGAAGGCGTTCGTCGCGTCGCCCCACCCGACCGCATCGATCGGCGTGCCGCCGACCGGCCGGAGGACGAGCGCCCCACCGGTCGCGGCGAACCCGGTCGAGTAGGTCGCGTCCGCGGCGCCGGCATGGATCCCGGCGGCGTTGGCCAGCAGGTACCGGCCACCGGGGGGCACGAGGGTCGACGTCGACCAGGTCGCCTTGCGGGTCACGGTCCCGCCGGACGCGGTGACGTAGACGAGCTCGAGCCCCGTGAGGTCGGCCGCGATCGGGCCGCCGTTCGCCAGCTCGACCCACTCGTCCGAGGCGGACGCGCCGCCGGTGACGACCTCCCCGACGAGCAGGCCGCTCGACGGCGGCCAGCCGACGATCGCGACGCGGTCGATCGCGCCGAGCGTCCGGGGCGGTGCCCCCGGCGCCGAGGCGACGGCGATGGCGAACAGGACGAAGACGGCCAGGGTGACCCACCCGGCCCGCCGGGCACGATCCATGAGCGACCTCCCGGCGGGCGACCGGCGGGTCGGACGATGCGCGTGGCGGACCGTCGACGTTGTACCAGCTGCCGCTTCACTGCCACGTATCCGGGCTCGACCGATGGGTGGGTCGCAGTTCGACTACGATTCGGCGCCGTCGACCACCCGACCGACCCCGGGCCGCGGCCGACCACGACCAAGGAGGCCCGCCGTGGCCCGCGCCAAGCGCACCGACCGCGCCGATGCTCGTCGCCGGTACCGCCAGGCCGTCGCGACCGAGGAGCTCGAGAAGGACATCCCGGCGGCCGCCCGCCCGACCCGGTCCTCGGCCCCGAACACCCGGTCGGGTCCCTCGAGCTCGGCTCCGCCGGCACGCCCCGGCGTCTTCTCCTCGATGCGGGCCGCGATCCAGCCGGCCGACGTCCGGGGCGACCTCCGGGCGCTGCCCGACATCGCCCTCCGGTCCAAGGCGCTGATCGTCCCGGTCGGGCTCGCGATCGCGGCCGGCGGGCTCTTCTACTACCTCGGGGACACGTCGAACATCCTCGCCGTGCTGGCCTTCCAGGCCCTCGTCGTCCCGCCGCCGCTGGCGTCGTCGTTCCTTGGCGGCCTCCTCGCCCCGCGGGCGTCGTGGCTCGTCGGCGGCCTCGTCGGCCTCGCCTGCTCGATCGTCTTCGCCGTGGTCGCCCTGCTCTACCCCGACTCGACGGCGGCCGGCACGACGGCGGGCGGCGTCACCCCGGAACAGGCGCGCGACGCGATCATCTTCTCGTTCGCCGTCTCGCCGACGCTCGGCCTCGCCGTGGGGGCCTTCGCCGGCTTCTACCGGCGCTTCCTGCGGAGCGCGAGCCCGAACCCGCCGCGCCGCACGTCGAAGCCCTCCGGCCGGCGCTAGGCCCTCGCCGGATCGGGCCGGCGCCCGCGGGCTGACCGTACCGAGCCGCCATCCGCCGACGGTCCGCCGGCGAAGGAACGGGTGGACGTGCCCCGCGGCGCATCCACCATCGGGGGTCGAGTCGGAAGCTCGGGCCGAACGACCCCCGACCTGATCGGCGTCGCGGGGCCGTCCGGCGTCGCTCGTCGCGCTCAGCCCGTCCGCCGCATCCCCGCGTAGCCGAGCGACCGGACCCCGGCCGGCGGCCTCGCCGGTCCGCCGACCTCGGCCGTCGCCTCGGGGAGCGGCCGGACGTCGCGGGCGACGACGTTGACGACCCCGCCCTCCTGCTGGAGCGTCCCGTCGACGAGCAGGAGCGCGTTCCGCCTGACGATGCCGCGGAGGCGAGCCCAGGCGTCCGGCCAGAGGGTGACGTTCACCATCCCGGTCTCGTCCTCGAGGGCGAGGAAGACCGTCCCCTTCGCCGTCATCGGGTGCTGCCGGGTCACCACCAGCCCGCCGAGCCGGACCGGACCCGGTCGCCGGGCCGCGAGGTCCGCCGCCGCGATCGCCCCGAGCCGATCGAGCGCCGGTCGGAACAGGCCGATGACCTGGTCGCGAGCGTCGAGCCCGATGACGGCGTACGCATCGCCGAGCCGCTCCGCCTCCCCGACCGGCGGCAGCGGTGGGGCGTCGGTCGGTGGCAGCCGGAGGTCCATCGGCCGGCCCGCCGCCCGCTTCGAGGCCCGCTCGGCGGTCCGCAGCCGGCGGCCGTCCAGCCTGCCCCGGCTCGCCCCCGCCACCTCGCGGAGCTGCCAGAGGAGCTCGCGCCGCGGGCGCCCGAGCGAGTCGAGCGCGCCGGCCCGGATGAGCCGCTCGACGACCTCCTCGCCGAGCCCGGTCCGCTCGACCACGTCGGCGAGATCGGCGTACGGACCCCGGGCGAGCTCGTCGTCGAGCCGCTCGGCATGCTCCTCGCCGATCCCCTTCACCAGCCCGAGGCCGAGCCGGACGCCCCAGCCGACGGCGCTCTCGGCGGCCCAGCGCCCGCGGGCCTCGGCCGTCGGGTTGACGCAGGCGGCCGAGCGGACCGGTCGTGGGCGGGTCGCGATCCCGGCATCGTCGGGGATCGGCTCACCCGGGTCGCCGTCGTGGCTGCCGTCGTCGCCGGCCCTGCCCGCGAGCGCCCAGCCGGGCCGGCCGACCCACTCGGTCGTCGTCCGGTAGCCCGAGACGTTGATGTCGAGCGGGAGCACGGCGACCCCGTGGCGCTTCGCGTCGTTGGCGAGCACCTCGACCGGGTAGAAGCCCATCGGCTGGGCGTTGACGAGCGCGGCGAGGAGCTGCGCCGGGTAGAACAGCTTGAGGAACGCCGACTCGTACGCCGTCCTGGCGAACGCGGCCGCGTGGCTCTTGGCGAACCCGAACGAGGCGAACGCCGCGACCTGGCGGAAGAGCTCCTCCGCGTCCTCGACCGGCATCCCCTGCCGCTCGATGCAGCCGCCGACGAACCGGGCGTGCAGCTTCTCCATCTCCCGGTTCGAGCGCCAGGTGCCCATCGCCCGCCGGAACCCGTCCGAGTCGGCCGGGCTGAACCCCGCGACGTCGATGGCGATCCGCATGACCTGCTCCTGGTAGAGGATGACCCCGAGGGTCTCGCGGAGGACCGGCTCGAGCGACGGGTGGAGGTAGGCGACCGGCTCGAGGCCCTGGCGACGGCGCAGGTACGGGTGGACCGCGTTGCCCTGGATCGGGCCCGGCCGGATGATCGCGACCTCGATGACGAGATCGT
>CAZABC010000058.1:0-9094 GCA_964483405.1 uncultured Anaerolineaceae bacterium | reverse complement strand
GCGAGGGTGCGACCCATGCCGCCAGTCTGCCACAGGCCCCCGTGAGCGGGCCCGGACCCGCGGCGGGACCCGGCCCCAGCGTGGGACCCGGCCCCAGCGTGGGACCCGGCCCCGGCGTCTGACCCGGACCCCGCCCGGGCCCCACGGATCGGCATCCGGCTCTGTGCATGTCATGCAGCGACGCGGATGGAGCGCAGGGGGCGGTCGGGCCGGGGCCCCCGGATCGGCATCCGGCTCTGTGCATGTCATGCAGCGACGCGGATGGAGCGCGGGGGGGCGCGGCGGAAGCCTACGACTCCGGGGCGCCCTCGGGCGGGACCTCGGGGCCGACCTCGGCCATGAGCGTGACCTCGCCGGCGGTCGACACCGCGTAGGTCCAGGTGTGCTCGTCGATGCAGCCGGCCGGGCAGTCGCCCCAGCCGATCCGGACGACCACGGTCCAGCCGTCCGACGTCGGCTCGACGGTGTACCAGGCGCTCTGCCCGATCAGGTCGGGGTCGAGCGGGCCGATGCCGGCGAACCGTGGGTCGGTGGCGAGGACGGCGGCGACGGCCGCCTCGGCGTTGTCGATCGGGCCGGTCGGCGCCGACGCGCCCGGCGAGGTCCCGGGCGAGGCGCCCGGCGACCCGGACGGACCGGGGGTCGCACCGCTCGAGCACGCGGCGACGAGGACGGCGAGGACGACGAGGACGAGCAGGGCGGCGATCGGGGTTCGCATCGGCCTACCGACGCCGGGACGCCGGCGTGGGTTCCCGATGCCGTACCCTCGTGGCACGATGCCGACCCCGACCCGCGCCGACGCCTGGGCGCTCCTTACCGAGTGGACGACGACCGACCGGATGGTCAAGCACGGCCTGGCCGTCGAGGCCGCCGTCGCCTGGTACGGCGAGCATCGCTTCGGGATCGTCGAGCCCGAGCTTGACACCTGGCGGGTCGCCGGGCTGCTCCACGACTTCGACTACGAGCGCCATCCCGAGACGCACCCGGTCCGCGGCGCGGAGGAGCTCCGCCGGCTCGGCTACCCGGAGGTCGTGGTCGAGGCGGTCCTGGGGCACGGCGACCACACCGGCGTCCCGCGGACGAGCCTTCTCGCGAAGACGGTCTACGCTTGCGACGAGATGAGCGGGTTCGTCATCGCCGTCGCCCTCGTCCGGCCGAACCGGAGCCTCGACGAGGTCGACGTCCGCTCGGTCGAGAAGAAGCTGCGCGACAAGGGCTTCGCCCGCCAGGTCGACCGCTCGCAGGTCGTCCGCGGCGCCGAGGAGCTCGGCATCCCGTTCGAGGAGCACGTCATGAACGTCGTCGAAGGCCTCAAGGGCGTCCGCGGAGGGCTGGGACTGTGAGCCCCAAGGAGAACGAGCGCTGGGTCCGCGTCCGGCGCCGACTGGACGCCACGCCGGAGCGGGTCTTCCGGGCCTGGTCCGACCCCGAGGAGCTCGCCCGCTGGTTCCCGCAGCGGATCGAGGGCTCGCTCGCCCCCGGCTCCCGCTCGACCCTCGTCTGGCACGACCAGCGGATCTGGTGGGACGTCGTCAGCACCGAGCCGAACCACCGCTTCGTCTTCCGCTGGCCGTGGGGCAAGGACGACGCGCTCGTGACGACCGTCACCGTCGACGTCGCGCCGGCCGGCATGGGCAGCCGGGTCAAGATCGAGGACGGCCCGTTCCCGATCGACGAGCCCGGCGGGCTCGACGCCTACGCCGAGGCGCTCGAGGGCTGGGGCGAGACGGCGACGCTGCTGCGCGCCTTCATCGACTTCAGCGTCGACGCGCGGGAGCGCGCCTGAGCGATGGCCTCGCTGTTCGGCCACCTGGAGCCGCTCCCGCCCGACGCCATCCTCGGCCTGTTCGAGGAGTTCCAGGCCGACCCCCGGCCCGGCAAGGTCAGCCTCGCCTCGGGCGTCTACGTCGACGAGACCGGGATCACGCCGGTCCTCGGGACGGTGGCCGAGGCCGAGGCGCGGATCCTCGCCGCCCAGACGACCAAGCTCTACAAGCCGATCGCCGGCGATCCGGCGTACACCCGGGCGGTCCGCGAGCTCCTCTTCGGCGCCGTCCACACGGCGCTCGCGGAGGGCCGGGTCGAGACGCTCCATGCGCCGGGTGGGACCGGCGCGCTCCGGGTCGCGGCCGACCTCGTCCGCTCGATCCGACCCGAGGCGACCGTCTGGCTGAGCTCGCCCACGTGGCCGAACCATCCCCAGGTCTTCACCGCGGCCGGCCTGCGGACGCGGACCTACCCGTACCTCGACCCGGCGACCCGGACCCTCGACCTCCCGGCGATGCTCGACGGGCTCCGGGCCGCGGCGCCGGGCGACGTCGTCGTCGTCCACGCCTGCTGCCACAACCCGACCGGCATCGACCCGACGGCCGACCAGTGGCGGGCGATCGGCGACGTGATCGACGAGCGCGGGCTGCTGCCGCTCGTCGACTTCGCCTACCAGGGCTTCGGCGACGGGCTCCGCGAGGACGCCGCCGGCCTGCTCGAGCTCGTCCGACCCGGCCGCGAGCTGCTCGTCGCGTCGAGCTTCTCGAAGAACGTCGCCCTCTACGACGAGCGGGTCGGGGCCCTGTCGCTCGTCGGCGCGGACGCGCGCGAGGCCTCGACGCTGCTGACCCACGCCAAGCTCGCGGTCCGCTCGAACTACTCGAACCCGCCGGCCCACGGCGGCGAGATCGTCGCGACCATCCTCGGCGACCCGGAGCTGCGGGCGCGCTGGGAGGACGAGGTCACGATGATGCGCGACCGGATCAACGGCAACCGGCGGGCGTTCGTCGCCGGGCTCGCCGCGGCCGGCGTCCCCGGCGACCACACCGGCCTCCTCCGTCAGCGCGGGATGTTCTCGCTTCTCGGTCTCGCCCCCGAGCAGGTCCGCCGGCTCAAGGAGGAGCACGCCGTCTACGTCGTCGGCGCCGGCCGGGTCAACGTCGCCGGGCTGACCCGGGCGAACATCGGGCCGGTCTGTCAGGCGATCGCCGCGGTCAGCTGATCCCGGACGACCCACGGCGCGCGAAGCGCCCGCGTCCACTTGTTCGCCGGCAGCTCCGGCCGAAGCGCGGCGAGGCTGGTGCCGAACTTCGAGACCCTCGTCGGTCGCAGACCGAGCGACCAGAGCTGTCGGTCGGCGTCCGACGGCGGCCCGGCGGCCTTCGTCTCGACGATCGCCATGCCGTCGAGCGAGACCGATCGCCCGTCGGGGGTGCGGGCGACGAGCTCGGTGTCGATCGTCAGCCGCGCCGCGCTGCCCTCGAGGAGGATGGTCGAGCGGCGGAAGGCGGTCGTCAGGGCCGGCTCGAGCTCGCGACTCCGCTCGCCGATGAGCGGGCAGGCGCCGACGAACGCGAGATCGACCGGCTCGAGGCGGGATCGGATGTCGAGCGGGTGCTCGGCCCGCTCCTTGACCGTCCGGCCTCGCGGGTCGCGGGTCTTGACCTCGAGGAGGCAGCGACCGGCGTCGAGGTACGAGCGCGTCCGGACCTTGAACCGCCGCGGCCGGCGGCGGGCCGCGAGGAGGTACGCAGCGGCGTCGGGGGTATCGAAGTAGACCGACTCGTAGCGGAAGGTCCGGCGGCCGTCGATCTCGAGGACCCGGGCCGAGCCCGAGAGCCGCTCGACGAGCTCCGCCGCGACCGCCTCGGGGACGAGGTACTTGCGGTCGCGGCGGGTGAGCAAGGCGGCCGTGGCGTCGAGCTCGGCCAGGCCGACCGGGACGATGACCTCGAGACGCTCGGCGATGGGGTCGACGGCGCTCATGAGCGGACCACGACCGCAGCCTCGGGACCGTGCGGCCCGAGGTCTGCCAGGGCCGGCACGACGGCGGGCGTCGTCGCCGGCCGGAGCTCGTAGCGGACCTCGACGGTCGTCGTCGCCTCGACGAGATCGACCCGCCGGACCTTGATCCGGTGGACCCGGGCGCCAAGCAGGTCCTCGAGCCGGACGACGAGCTCGCGCTCGTCGAGGAAGGCGCCGTCGAGGGTGAGCGTGCTGACCCGGTAGCGCGGGAGGAGCCGCGGGTGATCGCCGATGAGCAGCGCGACGAGGATGGCGGCCATCAGCGCCGGCGCGAGCCAGACCGGGGTCACCACGAGCCCACCGATGAGCCCCGTCGCGAGGGCGGCGAAGTAGTAGGCGATCTCGGGCTGGTCGAGCTCGGCCGACCGGAGCCGGATGATCGAGAGGACCGCGAAGAGCCCGAAGCCGAGGGCGAGGGTCATCCCGTCGGCGGTCAGCGAGCTGGTGATCGCGAGCAGCCCGATGTTCACGCCGAGGTAGGCGACGACCATGTCGCGCCGCCGGTGGCGCGGGAAGTAGAGCCCGAACGTCATGACGCCGATGGCGATGACGTCGAAGAGGAACATCAGCGGGAGGTTCATCGGTCTCGCCCCTATCGGGTGATGGCCGACACGGTGCCGACCGAGGTCCCCGGCGTGTAGGCCGGGTCGAGGTAGAGCCCGCCGATGTCTTCGCCGGTGGCGGTGCCGCCGACGAGGACCTCGTAGGCGGTCCCGGGCTCGATGGCCGGCGAGCTGACGACCAGCGACTGGAAGGGCTTGGCGCCGACGAAGGTCGCGATCGCGGTGCCATCGGGCGCCTCGATGCGGACGACCGTGCCCGCCGCGATCGACGAGTCGAAGGTGAGCGCGAGCGTCGCCTGGGCAGCGGAGGCGCTCGGCGTCTCGGCCATCCCGGCGCTGCCGGCGGCGACGAGCACCGCGTCCGAGATGAGGAACTCGCCGTTGACGTCGATCGCGCCGTTGCCGTTGCTCGTCGGGCCGCTGACGACGATCATGCCGCCGGTGACGGTCGCCGAGCCATTGGAATCGAACCCGTCGCCGCCGGCGTCGATGGTGATCGTCCCGCCGCTGACTTCGACGAACCAGCCGTCGACGGCCGTCTCGCCGCCGGGGCCCATGCCGCCGCCGCCGCGCGGGCCACCGCCCGGGGCGGTGAAGTCGCCGCCCTGGAGCGCCGAGCCGTCATTGCCGCCGGCGACGTTGAGCCCGTCGTCGTCCGCGACGATGTCGATCGTACCGCCGGTCACGACGATCTGGGTCGCCTCGAGCCCTTCGTACGAGCGCTCGACGTCGATCGTGCCGCCGTTCACCTCGACCCGGACCTCGGCGTGGATCGCGTCGTCGCCGGCGTCGATGACGAGGGAGCCGGACGCGACCGACGCGGTCGTCGTCGCGTCGACCGCGTCGGTGCCGGCGGTGAGGTCGAGCGTCCCGCCGGCGATGGTGACGTAGCCGAGCGTGGCGTCCTCGGGATTGTCGGCCCTGAGCGCGTCGCCCCCGGCCGTCACCGAGAGGGTGCCCCCGGTGACGATGAGGTAGTCCTTGCCACGGATGCCGTCATCGACCGCGCTGACGGTGACGTCGCCGCCAGCGACGATCAGGCCGTCCTTGCCCGAGATCCCGTCGTTCGCCCGGCCATCGACGACGAGCGAGCCGTCGCCGGCGATCGTCAGGTCAGCCGTGCTCGCGAGCGCCGCCAGCGGTTCCTCGGCAGCGTCGGTGGCGGCGTGCGTCGCCGCGTCGGCGAGGACGTTCTCGGAGCCGTCGGCGAGGATGACGACGACCTTCTCGGCAGCGACGACCGCGAGGGCGGCGCTGGTGGCGCTCGCGATGTCGGCGCCGTCGAGGACCAGCCGGACGACCCCGCCGGTGGCGACGTCCACGACGAGGCTGCCATCGGTGAGCGAGCCGCCGATCCGGTACGTCCCGGCGGCGCCGATCGTCACGACGTCGGCGTCGACCGAGACGCCGGAGCCGCCGCTGCTCGCGCCATCGGCCAGCGTGACGGCGACCTCCGAGGCCGGGTCCCAGGTGTAGTCGGCCTCGTCGTCGTGGCTTGCCGCCAGGACTGCTGCGGTCGTGGTCGAGCCGGTCATCCCGGCGTCGGTCGGCGAGCCGGTCGCGCCCGTCGCGGCGGAGGCGCCGGGGTCGGCGCCGGCGGTGCTGCAGCCGGCCACGAGCGTGAGGGTGGCCAGCAGGAGGGTCGTCGTGCGGATCGGTCGTACGGGCATCGGTCGTCCTTCGGGTCGTCGTTCGGGTCGCGGTCGGCGGCCGCGCGAGGACGACCGTACGAGGAGGGACCTTGCAGAACGGTTACGTGCCGCGCGGCCGCCCGGGACCTCGAGGGCGGTGCGCGGCCGGCGGGCCCGCCACGTCCCGGGCCCGATCGGCGGTAGCATCGAGCGATGCACCGCCGATCAGCGCGGCTCGTCGTGGCCGCGGTCGTCACCGCCGTCGCGCTCTCCGGCTGCTTCGCGAGCGACCCTGCCCCGACCGCGTCGCCGACCGACGCGGCGATCGCATCACCGACCGCGACGGCCATCCCGTCGCCCACTCCGACGCCCGTACCCTCGCCCTCGCCGAGCCCGTCGCCGCCACCCGAGCCGTTCCCGCTGGCGATCGTCGTCGACCTGACCGACAAGCGCGTGACGGTCGCCGCCGACGAGCTCAGGGCCGCGATCGAGACCGGCTCGGTGATCGTCCCGTGCGGGCTCGAGCGCCTCGAGATCGCCGGCGCGGCGGTGGCGATCGGGCCAGAAGGCGGCGACGGGTGCGTGGTGCCGGAGGCGGTCGCCGCCGAGGTGCGATCGACGGAGGGCGGTCTCGGCCTCCTGCCGGTCGGGCTCGTGGAACCGATCGTGAAGGCCCTCGCGGTCGACGGCGCCGACCTCTTCGGGGCTGCCGCCGCCCGTGCGCTTCCCTATCCCGTCACCGGCCTCGCTCCGGCATACCCCGCCGCCTGGACCGCCTACGAGCCGGACGACGTCCGGACGGTCGTCGCGACCGGCGGCACCTGCCCGGACCGCGGCGTCAGCCTCCAGGCCGTCGTCCGCGGCAAGGGCTGGGACTGGACGCTCGCCGGCGGCACCGCCCGCTACACGGGCGTCTACATGGACACCCGGTTCTCCGGGCCCGACGGGCGCGGCTGGCCGGTCGTGAAGCCGAAGCGGACCGGCAACGCCGGCGCGGTCAAGGCGCTGCTGACCGAGGCGGACCTGACCCTCAACGACTTCGAGTGCCCGATGGTGAAGGGGTTCCGGCAGCACAACGAGGGGACGAACTTCTCGATCGACCCGCGGGTCGCGGGGCTCCTCGCCCGCCACGGCGTCGACGTCGCGACGCTCGGCTCGAACCACATCGGCGACCAGGGCCGGTCCGGCGTGATCCAGACGCTCGACTACTTCGCCGAGGCCGGCGTCCGGACCGTCGGCGCGGGACGCGACCTCGCCGAGGCGATCGCCCCGGCCGTCATCGAGGTCCGCGGCGTCACGTTCGCGGTCGTCGGGTTCGACGCGACCGGCGTGTCACGCGCCGCGACCGCCACGAGCGCCGGCGTCTTCTCGTACACGCCCGCGAACGTCGAGGCGGCGCTGGCCGCCGCGACCGCGGCGGCCGACATCGTCATCGTCATGCCCCAGTGGGGCTTCCCCGAGTACCACGCTGCGTTCACGAAGGCCCAGCTCAAGCAGATGCCGTATCTCTACGACCTCGGGGCCGACGTCATCATCGGCCAGGGGACCCACTGGGCGAGCGCGACCCAGATGGAACGCGGCGGCGACACCGGCCACCGCTTCACGATCTCGAGCATGGGCAACTTCCTGTTCCACCAGCACTGGAGCCGCCAGACGATGGAGGGGGTCATCCCCGAGCTCGCGTTCGTCGGCGAGCGGCTCGTCCGGGTCCGGCTCCACCCGTACGTCGTCGTCGATTGGGCCCAGCCGAACCTGACGGACCCGCTCCAGGACGGGGCGTACGTCCTCGACCAGGTCTGGGAGGTCAGCCGGCTGCCGTAGCCGCGGCCGGGGCGGCGACGCGCCCGCCGAGCTCACGGCCCCAGGTCCGGGCCCGCTCGACCTCCCCGTCGAGCAGGCGGTCGTAGGTCGGGCCGGTCGGCCCATCCACGAGGAAGCTCTCGGGGCCGGCGGCCGCCCGTGCACCGAGCCGGTGGAGCGCGCCGTGGGCGCCCCGGGCGGCCGAGCCCCAGAGCAGGCCGGGGCCCTTGATCCGCGTGTCGAACGCCGCGGCGGCCCGGATCGTGCCGGGTCGGAGCCCGTCGAGCCACTCCCGGATCCCGATCCCGTTCGAGGCGAGCCCCCGGCTCGCGTTCCTGGCCGCGGTCCGTCGCGAGTCGGGCTTGCTCATCCCGTGCGCGTGGGTCGGTCCGCCGACGACGAGCAGGTCGACCTCGGGGCCGATCGACGGCGGGGCAACGCCGACCTCGACGACCTCGACCGTCATCGCCTCGGCGAGCCCGGTCGCGATCGCCTCGGCGATCTCGCGCGTGTTGCCGTACATCGACTCGTAGACGACGAGCGCCCGCATCGTTCTGCGCACCTCGGGATCCGGCGGCCATCGGAGTCCGCCCCGGCAAGGGTGGCGCGTACCGGGCCGCGAGCGGCAGGGCCGAGCGACCCAGCGGACCGGCCGGGACGTCATCGGAACGACACGGTCCGGTCACCGTCCCGCCGTCGGCCCGTCATCGACGGTGCCGACCATGCGTTGCGACCCGGTCCACATGGGCCGGTCGGCCGGCCCGTCGATGGGCCGCACGGAGGTCCCGACATGCGTCGTCTCGTCTCGCTCCTCGCCGCCGGGGTCCTGCTCCTCGGCATCGCCGGGCCGGCCGCGGCCGGCGGGCCGCCATCGCTCGCCTTCTACGTCGATGGGGTCCGGTTCCGGACGATCGGCACGCCGACCGACCTGAGCGGCACCGGGGCCCCCGCCCACTCGTTCGACACGATCTACCTGCTCGGCGACGGTCTCGTCCCGGTCTCCGACGCCGGCCCCCGCAGCGGCGACTACAACGGCGGTCGGTGGATGGTGCTCCCGGTGACCTGGCACGTCGCGCCGGTGCAGCTCGTCAGCGACGAGCAGATCGACGCGTACGCGGCGGCCGGGATGCTCACGGTCGGGTCCGAGCCGGTGATGCAGTTCGTCTGCCCGGCGATCCCGGTCGGCGGCCGGGGGTAACGAACGGTCGGGCGAGCGCCGGGGTGTAACCGGCGCGCGCCCGGAACGCGGCCGGGAGCGCGGCGTCCGCGGCCCGGTGCTGGAGGCGGGGCCCGTCGCTCTCGTAGCGG
>CAZABC010000057.1:2688-10364 GCA_964483405.1 uncultured Anaerolineaceae bacterium | reverse complement strand
CCATCACCGTACCCGCTCCGGGCACATCGCCGCGTAGTCGCACCAGCGGCACGTGTCGGCTGACGGCGTCGCCGCGAAGTCGCCCGCGCGGATCCGCGAGACCCGCTCGAGGATGTCGAGCCGGGCGGCCTCGAGCTGCTCATCCGAGCGCGTCGTGGACATCCGTGCCCCGGTCTCGGTGAAGTAGAGGGTCACCCGCTCCGGTGCACCGAGGTCGAGCGCGTCGCGGCAGGCGAGGGCGTAGATGCTGAGCTGGAGGTTCTCGGCGACGTCCTTCTGGCTGGTCATCCGGCCGGTCTTGTAGTCGACGACCTCTATGCCGCCCTCGGGGAGTCGGTCGATGCGGTCGATCTGGCCGCCGATCAGGACGGCCGGCGAGCCGTCGCCCGGGTCGAGCCGGAGCTCGAAGTCGACCTCCTCGCCGACGACGTCGCCGGGCCGCACGACCTCGCCCGACCAGAAGGTGTCGAGGAGCGTCGAGACGCGGCTGCGGTAGGTCTCCTCGCTCGTCCGGTCTGGGAACTCGGCCGTGCCCCAGGCCTCGGCGAAGAAGCGGCCGAGGTCCTCGCGGGTCGGTGACGGGTCGCCCCGGGCCTCGCGCTCGCGGCGCTCGCGGGTGAACCGCTCGAAGGCCTCGTGAGCGACGCTCCCGAACGTCAGCGCGGCGACGACCCGCCCGGTCGGGATCCGGTATAGGTACATGAAGGCGTACTGGAGCGGGCAGCGCTCGTAGACGTGGAGCTGCGAGTAGCTGAACCGGCGCGGGAGCCCGGCGACCCGGAGGAGGTTCGCGCCGGCCCCGCCGTCGGTCGCGACGACGCGGAGGGTGAGCGGGTCGAGCCCGGCGGTGCGAGCGGCGTCGGCGTCCTCGACGGCCCGGGCGGCGATGGCGGCGAGCTCGGCGGCGAGGGCCTCGCGGGCGGCGGGCGCCTCGGGATCGTCGGGCCGGATGCCCTCGAGCTGGTCGAGGAGCTCGATGGCGCGGGTGCGGAGCGCGAGGCGGCGCTCGCGACGCGTGAGCGGGCGCGGGGTGCGATGTGCGGGCGCGGCCTCCGTCTCGGCCTGGGCCTCGGCCTCCGCCAGCGCCGCGACCCGCGCCAGCCGGTCGGCCTCGGCCAGCTCCTCCCCCGCCCCGTCGCGCAGCTCGAGCACGAACGGCGACGGCTCCTTCTCGCCGTCCCCGCCGTGCGTCGTCAGCATCAGCCCGAGCTGCGCCCGGGTCATCGCGACGTACAGGAGCCGGCGCTCCTCCTCGGTGTGGACGTCGCCGCCGGGAACGGCCTCGCGCAGGAGGTCGGCCGGGAAGAGCCCGAAACCCCAGTCGCGCGCCGGCCACTCGTCGCGGCAGAGCTGCGGGACGAAGACGTACGGGAACTCGCGGCCCTTGGCCTGGTAGAGGGTCATCAGCCGGACGCCGTCCACGTCCTCGACCGGTTCGACCGCGGTCGGCAGCTCGCCGCCGGCGGCCTGGTACGCATCGAGGTAATCGACGAACCCCGCGAGGTGCCCGCGGGGGTGCTCGGCCTGCCACTCCTGGGCGAACCGCAACAGGCTCGCGATGTTGGCGACCTGGCGCTTGGCCTCGAGGCTGTCGGTAGCGATGAGGTCGTAGACGACGCCGGTCCGCTCGACGAGGCGCTCGAGGATCGTGAAGGGGCCCTCACGCCAGGTCAGGGCGTTGAGCTCGTCGAGGGTCTCGAGCGCGCGGCGGAGGCGGGCGCGAGTCGCGGGCGCGAGGGTCGCGGTGGCGGTGGGTCGCGACGTCGGGGCGACGGGCGGCGCCGCGGTCCCGGCGGCCTCGGCGGCCTCGGCGGCCTCGGCATCCCCGGCCTCGATGCCGGCGCCCCCGGTGCCTTCGCCGAACTGTCCCAGCGCGGCGACCAGGTCGAGCGGCGGCCGCTGGAGGCTCGTCCCGCCGCCGTGGCCGTCGTCGCCGTGCGGCTCGGCGCCGTTCGCCCCATCGGCGCCATTCGCCCCATCGGCGCCGTTCGCCCCGTTCGCAGCTGCCCCGTCGGTCGCCCCGGTCGCGCCGGCTCCGGCCCGCTGGATCTCGACCTCGATCTCGCCGGTCCCGACGACCTCGCGGATGACGTCGATGAGCGGCCGCTCGCGGCGGGTCGCCATCCGGGTCAGGTCGAGCAGCTCGAGCGCGTCGAGCCGCCACGGCCCGGCGGTCAGCATCCGGACGAGGGCGATGGCCTGCATCGGGTCGGCGATGGCGCGGAGCGTCTGCTCGAGGTCGCGGATCTCGGGCGTCTCGAACAGGCTCAGCCCGCCCGAGACGGTGTACGGGATGCCCGCGTCGCGGAGTCGGGTGACGATCGCCTCGCGGTGGCGGTGCTTGCGGTAGAGGACGGCGAAGCTCCGCCACGCGATCTCGGGCGGCTCGGTCGAGCCGAGGTCCCAGCCGGCGAGCTCGAGGATCCGCTCGACGATCGCGGCGGCCTCGTCGTCGGCGCCGGCGCAGGTGACGAGCTCGACCCGGAGCCCCGCCTCCATCGTCGGGCGGAGGCGCTTGTCGGGGTCGAATCGGAGGTCGTTGCGCTCGATGAGGTGGTTGGCGGCCGTGAGGATGTGGGCGGTCGAGCGGAAGTTGTCCTCGATCCGGGCGCGCGGCGGCGGGCCGGGCTCGGGGCCGTCGGGCTCGTGGAGCGGCGGCCGGCTGAACCGGGCATCGAACTCGCTGAACGCAGCGAAGCTGGCCCCGCGGAAGCGGTAGATCGACTGGTCGTCGTCGCCGACCACGACGACGTTGTCGGGTCGGTCGGGCGTCCGACCGAGGTGCTCCACGAGCTCGATCTGGGCGATGTTCGCGTCCTGGAACTCGTCGACGAGGACGTGCCGGTACTGGCGCTGCCAGCGCCGGAGGACGTTGGGCCGGCGGGCGAAGAGGCGGGTCACCGCGACGATCTGCTCGCCGAAGTCAAGGACGCCGCGTCGCTCGCGCTCCTCCTCGTAGGCCCGGTAGACCAGGGCGAGCTCCTCGAGGCGGAGGACCTCGAGCGCGGCGCCGTCGACCTCGTAGGTGTGGGCGAGCTCGACGACGCGGGGCCACTCGTCGGCGTCGAAGTGGTTCCGGCTCTCGGCTCGGCCGGTCCCGCCCATCGTCCGGCGGGCCTCGCGCTCGGCGATCTTCTCGATCGCCTCGATGCCCGGAGCCGGCAGCCCGGGGTCGCGCTCGGCGGCCCGCTCGGCCTGGCGGAGCTTCGCGTAGTCGCCCCGGACCGGCTTGATCGGGTCGAGGACGCCCATGCCGCGGAGGCGCTCGAAGACGGGCTCGATCGGACCGAAGCGCGCCTCGAAGGCCTCGCGCTCACGGGCGGAGTACGCGGCGAAGTCGGCCGGCGTCACGAGCTCGTCCTTGGCCCGGCTGATGAACGCGACGAACGCGCCGAGCCACCAGTTCGGGTTGCTCCGCCCCGAGTGGTAGACGAGCGGCAGGCCGGGCCGGATGTCGCGCAGGAGGAGGACCTGGCCGATGCCGTCGAGGACGTCGGGGCGCGGCGGGAGGTCGGCCTCCGCCGAGGCCTCGGTCAGGACCCGCTGGCAGAAGCTGTGGAAGTTGGTCACGGTCAGGCGACCGGCCGTGGCGGGTCCGACGGCTGCCTCGATGCGCTCGCGCAGCTCGCGGGCGGCGGCGACGTTGTAGGTCAGGACGAGGATCTGCTCGGGGAGGAGGGGGTCGGGGGGCGCGGCGGGGGCGTCGGGCTCCGCGGCAGACTCGGCGCCCGAAGGCACGGCGGCGCCGGGCTCGGCCCTGGCACCCTGCGTCTCGAGCAGCCAGCGGACGCGCTCGACGATGACCCGCGTCTTGCCCGTCCCCGCGGCGGCGATGACGACGAGCGGTCCCTCACCGTGCTCGACGATCGCCTGCTGCTCGGGCGTCAGCGGGACGGCGGCGTCGGCGGGCTCGGCGGGGTGCGACGCGGTCGTCACGCGTCCTCCATCGGCACCGTCATGGCGTCCTCCACGCCGCGGACGTCGTCCTCCTCGCCCGCATCGGCGCCCCGGCGGCGCCCCCCGACACCGCCCGGGGCAGGACGATCGTGGACGACGGCCGTGACACCTCCGGTGGCACGCCCGGTGCCGGGACGCACCGGTACGTCGCGGGTGAGTGCCGGGTGACCGCGGGGTGAGCGGCCGCCGGTAGCGTCGGCGGTGTGGGCTTCGACTGGGATCCCGGCAAGGCGCGGACGACGCGGCGCACCCGTCGAGCGGTGTTCGAGGAGGCGGGCTCCGTCACCGCCGACCCGGCGGCACTCGTCGAGTCCCCGGAGTAGGCGCTCCTCACCCGCGGGGATCCCGGAGCCGCGCCGCGAGCGCCGGCGGGGCGATGACGGTCAGCCAGGTCGTGGCGCGGGTCAGGCCGGTGTAGAGGAGCTCGTCGAGGCGGTGGGCCTCGGGCGAGAGCTCGACGAGGATCACGACGTCGCGCTCGAGGCCCTTGAAGCGGCGGATCGTCTCGAAGAGGACCTCGTCGGGCTCGTCGGGGACGGCCTCGGGCGGGAGGCCGAGCGAGCGGCCGTCGTCGTCGATCGCCGAGTTGACGAGGACCGCGTTCCCGAACCGCCGCTGCTTCCAGACGGCGCTGTCGGTCGCGGTCGTGCCGGCGAGGACGGCGATCCGGAAGGGCGCGACCCGCTCGTCGTGGATCAGCCGGTGGAGCTCGCGGCGGAGCGCCTCGAGGGTGGCGTCGCCGGGCTCGGCCTCAACGATCCGGTGGCGTGCCGGCGGCCGCCCGTGCGGGGCTCCGTCGGCGCCGAGGGCCGCGGTGCCGAAGGCCGCGGCGCCGGCCGGGCCCTCGTCGCGCAGCCCGACGACGGCTTCGGGGCCGCGATAGAAGCGGCTCGAGAGCGCGGCGATCGAGCCCGGGTTGCGGAGGTTCTCATACAGCTCGACCCGGTCGAGCCCAAGCTCGCCGACGACGTCGTCGCGGATGACCGCCTGGCCCGGGTCGTGGAAGATCCACAGGACATCGTCGGCCGGCGATGCAACGAGCCGGATGAGCGCGTCCAGCCACGACCGCTCGAAGTCCTGGCCCTCGTCGACGACGACCGCGTGGAACGGCTCGAACCGGCCGGCCGCGATGGCCGCCTCGAGCGCACCCGGGAGCGTCTCGGTCCACCAGCTGTGCGGGATGAGCGGCTCGGGGCGCTCCGGCAGGGTGCCGGCCGCGCTGCCGGCGAGCTCGCACAGCCGGTGGAAGGTCGTGACGACGAGCGGGCCGCCGATCGGGTCGCTGCCGGCCGGGAGTCGGCGCGGGGCGCCGGCGTCGCCGACGAGTGGCGCCGGGCCGCCGGGTACGGCGTCTCCGAGATCGTGGCGGAGGTCGGTCGCGAGTCGCTGGTTGAAGCAGACGAGCAGCGTCCGGAAGCCCTCCCGGGCGAGGCGTCGGGCCTTCGCCGCGGCGATCATCGACTTGCCGCTGCCGGCCGGTCCGACGATCTCGAGCCGCCGCCGGCCGCGGTTCTGGTTGAGGATCCGCTCCTGGTCGCGGGTCGCCTCGAGGAGCGCAGGTCGGTCGTCCGCGATCCGTCCCCGGACGAGTCGGTGGAGCTCGTGCTCGGATGCGAGGAGCTCCTCGATGAGCCGCATCCCGACCGGGCCGGGCGAGAAGCCGCGGGTCCGGTCGCCGAGCCAGAAGCGATATGCCCGGTCGACCGCCGCCCGGGCCGACTCGGGGGTTTCGAGCGCGGTCGCGTCGATGACGAGCTCGGGCGGCGCCTCGGGCCCGAGCAGGGCGTGGCCGCGCGGGAGGCTCGCGAGATCGGCATCGGGCAGGGCGACGGCGTGGCCGGCGAATGGGGGTTCGCGCGGCGGCCAGTCGGGCAGGGCCGTCAGCTTGCGCACGAGCGCGTGCTTGCTGTCCTCGGCCTGGACGAACGGTGAGCGCGGCAGCTCGTGGTCGCCGATCCACCAGCGGCCGCGGGCGTCCTTGCGCGGCTCGCCCGACTTGACCTCGACGACGAGGATGCCCCTGTCGATGTGGGCGATGACGAGGTCGGCCTCGCCGTCGTACGCCGGCCCGCCCTCGCGCGACGACCCGACCCATTCGACGTTCGGGTAGAGGCGGTACTCGGCCGGCACCGCCGCCCGGAGACGGTCGAGGACGCGCCGCTCAGCCGCCTCGCCGCGGGTCATCCCGTTCCCCTTCCGGCACGTGCGCCCCCCACGTCCATGGGCGGAGTATCGGGTGGTGCCCGGCCAGCCCGGCGTCCCGGACGGCCCGTCGTCGCCGGTGCGAACGTCCCGAATGCGCGTGGTGGCGGGGCGGGGCCGGTACGCGGCCGGGTTCAGCACCGTAGATGCTGGGTTCGGGGGTCAGCGAGCGTGGCCGGGTGCCGAGAACGACGGATCGACGCCACGAACGAGCGTGCCACGGCCCGGATCCAGCACTGTCGCTGACAGCGGCGCTCGACGAGGCGGTCGCGTAGGAACGGCGGCCCAGAGCGCGGCGCGTGTGGCCTGGGAGTCTGCGTCTTCCGACAAGTCCGGGCGGGTTCCGCCGCGCGACCCCGCCGAAGGGGTCGAAACGGTCGGTTCGTGGCCTCGCAGACCACGACCCATACCGAAGTCGCCCCCTGGCGCGCGAATCGACCGTGCTTCGGAGCCAGATGTTCGAATTCGCAGACTGTGGGGCCACAGGCGCCGCGGGGCGCGGGTTGCCGGACCCAGGACGCAGGCGCTAGGCCTGCCGCGGCCGCAGGCGCCGCCGCGCGACCCCGCCGGCCCGGCCGCCGCCGACCCCCCGCCTTAGTACCGGTACAGCGACGCCACGAACGGCGTGCGGTTGAACATCAGCAGCGCGAGCGGCAGCCCGATGACCGTGAGCTGGATGAGCCAGGCGAGGCCCATCCACAGCGCCGACGCCCACCACCCGACGAGCACGAACCAGATGCCGCGGAGCCACCAGCGGATCTGCGGGCGACCACGCTCGTCGACGACGGTCCGGCCCTCGGCGTCCTGCCCGAGGGCCCAGGTGACCGTCCGCGGCCGCAGGGTCAGGATCGTCGGCAGACGGTTGATGATCCAGATGCCGAGCGGGATGCCGATGATCGTGATGAGCGCGATCCAGGCGACGGTCACCGCGATGCCCGACGCCCACCACCCGACGAAGAACCACCAGATCGCGCGGATGAGGATGTGCGGCCCGCGCTTGCGGACGAGGATGTCGCCCTGGGTGGCGCCGGGTGTCGGGTTCGTCACGCGCTCAGCCTAGCCGAGCGACCGGGGTCGCGCGGCCGGGAGGCGCCCGAGCCCGGCGTCAACCGTCGCGCTCGTCGTACCAGGGGTCGTGCGCCACCAGGACGTCGAAGTTGCGGGCCCGGTTGCACTCGCCGCAGATCGGCTCGCCGGCGTCGCCGTCGGGCTCGTCTTCCGGGTCCTGGCCGAGCACCCGGCCGCACGTCGCGCACTCGAGCTCGTCGTCGAGGATGCCCGAACCCGCCGCGAGGACCACCTCCTGCGGCGAATCGAGGTCGAACGGGTTCTCGTCCCAGATGGCCATCGGCGGATCCCTCGTCGCGGTGGTGTCGCGTGCCGGAAGCGGCGCGATCATCGCGCTCCCATGTGTCAGCTCGGGTGTCGCAAGCCGTCTCCGCCCCTGGTCGCCGGGCCCATCCGGCTCCGTGCATCGTATGCAGCGAGCGGGATGAGGCTCCCAGAGGTGACCAGGG
>CAZABC010000057.1:0-2588 GCA_964483405.1 uncultured Anaerolineaceae bacterium | reverse complement strand
GGGGCGGGGGCCCGGGGCGGGGGCCCGGCGGCGGGGAGCCCGGGCTGGGCGGCGCTGTGTCGGGTTAGTCGGGCGCGACCCCGGCGTCGGGCACGACCCCGGCGTCGGCCTCCGCCTCGAGCCAGCGGACGAACGAGTGATTGCACAGCGCGTCGCGCCCGCGGGCCTTGCGAATCGCCGCGATCGCCTCGTCGACCGGGACGCCCAGCTCGAGGAGCGTGCGCCCGACGACGACGCCGGACCGGTTGAGCCCGGCGTCGCAGTGGACGAGCACCTCCGCACCGTCCCGGACGGCCGCGGCGATCTCGACCGCGAGGAGCCGGATCTCGGTCGCCGGCACCTCGGGGCCGTCCACCATCGGCACCCAGACGAAGCGACCGCCCTGGCGGAGAGCCCGGTGGGGCGAGTCGGAGCCCCAGCTCGTCAGCGAGACGATGAGGTCGTACCGGACGCCGGGGTTCTCGAGGTACGTCCCGTCGCGGCCCGGCGTCGGGGCGCGCGACTGCCAGAGCCCGGGCCGGACCGGGACGAGCCGCTCGAGGTACCAGGGCGTGCCCTCGGGCTCGGACCCGGGCGCACCTCCGGACCCGGGCGTGGCCTCGGCGGCCATCTACCGCTTCCTCGACGGATCGTGGCGCATCGCCGCGCCGGACGGCATCCGCATGTTCAGCGCGTACGAGGCCTGCGCGTGCCGCACCTTGCGGTCGTGCTCGGTCCGGAAGATCGACATCTCGTCGGCCTCGCGCTCGAGCTGGTGGACGAGCTCGCGCAGCTCGGTGTCGTGCCCCGCGTAGTCGCGGATCCGCCGCGCGACGCCGAGAAGGGCGGCCCGGGCCTCCTCGTACCGGCCCTCCCGGTTGAGCTCGACGGCCGTCTGGCGTGCCCGCTGGGCGAAGACGCCGGCGACCACCCGATCGACCTCGCGATCGCGCGACTGGCCGTCGTTCGTGACGTCGTCGGCATAGCGCCACACGAGCGCCCGGGTCCCGGCGCCGAACGAGCCGTCGCGGTCGACGACCCCGACGATCGCCCCGACCTCGCGGTCGCGCTCGCCGAGCGGGAAGCGGAGCTGGAGGACGACGCGGACGACCTGGTCAGCGACGAGGTCGCCGAGCCGGACGAGGACCCGGCCGGGCCGGATCTCGAGCGGCCGCGGGGTGACGGTCTCGACCTGGATGCCGAGCGGGACGGCGACCTCGAGCGCGACGTCGCGGGCGGTCACCTCGAGCGCTTCGCCGACCTCGCCGGCGAGGTGGTCGGGGATCTGCTCCGGCCGCTCGATGTAGCGGAACGTGCCGCCGCCGGCCGCGGCCATCCCCTGGAGCAGCGACTCATTGAAGTCCTCGCCGATGCCGAAGGTCGACGTCGAGACGCCCCGCGCCCGGAGCTCGCCGGCATGGCGGATGAGCTCCTCGGGATCGGTGATCCCGACGTTGGCGAGCCCATCGGTGAGGAGCAGGACACGGTTCACGCCCTCGACGGCGAGGAACGAGGCGACCTGCTCGGCGCCGCGCAGCCAGCCCGAGCCGAGGTCGGTGTTCGCCCGGGCATCGATCCGGGCGAGGCGGTCGATCGCGGTCTGGCGGGCTTCGCCGGTCGCGAGGCTCGACGGCATGACGACGTCGACCTCGTGGTCGTAGACGACGAGGCTGAAGCGGTCGCGCGGTCCGAGCCGCTCGATCGCCTGGCGGACCGCCTCGCGCGCGAGCCGGATCTTGTGGCCCGACATCGAGCCGGAGCGGTCGAGGACGAGGGCGAGGTTCGCCGCGGGCCGCTCGTGGCCGTCGGTCGCCGGCGGTGCCGGTGGCGCGACGAGGTCGGCGACGACGTAGCGCGCCGAGTGGTGGGTCGCCCGCACGAGCGTCCGGTCGACCCGGACCTCGAGCGTGCCGGGGTCGGTCGCGGGGCGGCCGGTGGGGACGGTGGTGGGGGTGGCGTTGCGGTCGGTCGCGTCGTCGGGGCGGCGCGGTTCGGTCGTGCGGGTCATGGGTCTACTCCCCCTCGTACAGCTCGCGGATGAACGCCAGGAGGCGCTCGACCCGCCGGTTCTGGTGGCGACTGAGCGGTCGGCGGACGTGCAGCTCGACGTCCGGCTCGATGACGATCCGCTCCCACTGGGAGCGCTCGCTGGTGGGTGGCTTGCGGTCGGTGGCCGGTAGAGCCGCCGCGTCCGGAGCGGCGGGTCCGGCCGGCACGGCCGGCTCGAACGTGGCCGTCGGCTCCATCGCCGCCCGCTTGAGGAGCATCGGCGGCGCGGGCGACGCCGATGGCTGCACCGGTGACGTCGGCCCGACGGGGGACCTCGGCTCGAGAAGCGCCCGGACGTAGTCGATCGCGCTCTCGGGCGGTTCGGGCGCCGGCACCGCGACCAGCGCCATCGCCTCGTCGTCGGTCAGCGTGGCGAGCCGCTTGCGGATCTCGGCGAGCGGCAGGTGGGCCGCCCGCAGCTGGTTGATGAGCTGGAGCCGGGCGAGGAACGCCTCGTCGTATCGCGTCGAAGGGCCTTCCCGACCTGGTGACGGGAGCAGGCCCTGGGCGATGTAGTAGCGGATGGTCCGGACGGGGATGTCCGTCAGGGCCGCCAGCTC
>CAZABC010000056.1:4071-10871 GCA_964483405.1 uncultured Anaerolineaceae bacterium | reverse complement strand
CATCGCGGGCAGTCTCCCCCGTGCGACGGCTCCCGACAACCGGACCGCAGGACCTCGACGGATGCCCGCCGGTAGCCCGATGGTACCGGTCGGTCCGGGGCGGACCCGGTGCTACGCTGCACCGGCCGTGAGAGTCCCGATCGCCCTCTACCTGCTCGCCCTCGTGGCCCGGGTCCTCATGGCCGCCCACTTCCCCGACCCGGCGTATCCCGACTCGTACTACTACGTCGAGGTCGCCCGCTCGCTGGCCGAGGGTCGCGGGCTGTGGATCGACTTCATCTGGGTCTTCGTCGAGGTCGGCGGGGTGCTGCCGGCCGACCCGGTCCTGCCGATCCCCTCGAACGCCCACTGGATGCCGCTGTCGTCGATGCTGACGGCGCCGTTCATGGTCCTCTTCGGGACCGGCGCGATCGGCCAGCTCGCCTCGTTCGTCCTCATCGGGGCGCTCGTCGCGCCGCTGACCTGGGCGATCGCCCGGGACCTCGGGGCGTCGCGCGACATCGCCCTCGGGGCCGGGGTCATCGCCGCGATCCCGGGTCTGCTCGCGCCGTTCATGTCGCAGCCGGACAACTTCGGCATCTACCAGCCGCTCGTGGCCGCCGCGCTCTGGTTCGGGGCGCGGGGGCTTCGCGGCGAGCCGCGCCTGTTCATGCTCGCGGGGCTTCTCGCCGGGCTGGCGACGCTGGCCCGGACCGACGGCGTCCTCGTCCTCGTCGGCCTCGGGCTCGTCTGGCTCGGCGACCGGGTCCTCGCCTGGCGGTCGAAGGGCGCCAGGCCGGCCCGGATCCCGCTCTCGGCGGCCATCGGGTGTGTCGCCCTGTTCCTCCTGGTGATGGCGCCGTGGTGGGCCCGCCAGTACCTCGTCTTCGGGTCGTTCTCGCCGTCGACCGCGACCGGCAAGGTCCTCAACATCCGCGAGTTCGCCGAGTGGAACAGCATCACCACCCCGGCGACGCTCGAGTGGCTCTTCGGGCAGGGGCTCGGGCCGTTCGTCGCCTCGCGGGTGACCGGGCTCGTCGAGGCGCTCCGGATCTACCTCATCCTCGGCTGCTCGATCGTCCTCGCCCCCTTCGCGATCTATGGCGCGTGGCGCCGTCGGCGGGACGGCGACCTGATGCCCTTCTACGCCTACACGGTCCTCCTCTTCGCCGCCAACTTCCTCGTCTTCGCCGTCCACGTGCCGGGCGGGACGTTCATCCACTCGGCCTGCGCCCTCGTCCCGTACACCGCGATCCTCGGGCTCGAGGGCGTCCGGGCGACGGTCGATGCGGTCGCCCGCCGCCGGCCGTCGTGGGACGCGGAGCGGGCCGGGCGGGTCTTCGTCTGGGGCACGGTCGCCTTCGTCGCGGCGATGGCCATCCCGGGCACGCTCAGCGTCCACGCCAGCTGGGACGCGAAGCGCCAGACGCACCTCGACGTCGCCGAGGCCCTGGTCGCCGCGGAGGCCGCGCCAACCGACCGCCTGATGTCGATCGACGCCGGCGGGTTCAGGTACTGGACCGGACTCGGCGGGGTCGTCACCGTGAACGACCCGATCGAGGTCAACGAGGAGGTCGCCCGCGCCTACGACATCCGCTGGCTCGCCCTCGACCGCCGCGACGCCGTCCCGGCCTTCGCCCCGATCCTCGACGACGACGACCGGCCGGACTGGGTCGGGCCGGCGGTCTGGACGAAGCTCGACGATGACGGCCGGACGATGGCGGGGCTCTACCCGGTCTGCTTCGACCCGGCCGACACCCGCTGCGCGAGCGAGACCGCCGTCCGGAGCGAGCGCACCGCCGGGGGCGTGCCGTGAGCGCCCGCGAGGCCTGGCTGTCGGTCGGGCTCGTCGCGCTCGTCGCGCTCGTCGCCCGGATCGCCGCGGCGGGGCCGGTCGTCTACCCCGTGCCCGAGGACACCGCCTACTACGTCGGGGTGGCCCAGGCGCTCGTCGGCGGCGAGGGCCTCGTCTCGGACGCGATCTGGAGCTATGCGACCCCGCCGCTCGCGTTCCCGCGACCGGCGTTCGAGATCTGGCTGCCCCTGCCGACATTCCTCGGGGCGATCCCGGTCTGGCTCCTCGGGGCCGCCGATGCGGACCTCGGGACCGCCCACATGGCCGCGCAGCGGATCTACGTGCCGCTCGGGATCCTCGTCTGCGTCCTGGCATGGCGGCTGGCCGCCGACGTCGCGGTCGAGGTCGGGCTGACCGGCGGCCGCGCGCGCGTCCTCGCGATCGGCACCGGCCTCACGACCGCGGTCAGCCTGCCGGCCCTGCTCTACAGCGCGGTGCCCGACTCGACGATGCCGTTCGCGGCGGCCGTCCTGGCGGCCACCCTGCTGATGACCCGGGTCCTGCGCGACCCGCGCGGCGCCCGCTGGCTCGACCCACGGACGATCGGCATCGGGCTGTGCCTCGGGGTCGCGGCGCTGACCCGCAACGAGGCGATCTGGCTGGCCCTGACCTGGGCCGGGCTCGTCGCGGTCGCGCCCGGTGGGTCCGTCGACGGCGGCTCCGGCGACGGCCGTCCGGGTCTGGGCCGCGGCGCGCGGAGCCGGCTCGTCGGCACGGCTGCCGTCGTCGCGATCGCCTGCTACGCGCCGTGGGCGATCCGCAACGAGATCGCCTTCGGCAGCTTCCTGCCCGGCCAGGCCCTGTCCAACGCCCTCTCGATCCGCGGTACCGACATCTTCGCCTGGGCCGACCCGCCGACGCTCGAGCGATACCTCGCCCAGGGGTGGGCGGCGATCCTCGAGGCACGGCTGGTCGGGATCCTCCACAACCTGCTCAACGTGCTCGTCTTCCTCGGCGTCCCGGTGTCGATCCTGGGGTTGCTCGGGCTGCCCTGGCTGGCCCGCGTCGGGGCGGTCCGGCCGCTCCTCGTCTTCTCGGTCGTGACCTTCCTCGTGACGAGCCTCGTCTTCCCGGTCTCGACGACCTGGGGGACCTTCCTCCACGCGGCCGGGGCGATCCACGTCCTGCTCATCGTGTCGGCGCTCCTCGCCCTGGACCGCGGCATCGCCTGGGTCGGCACGAAGCGCGGCTGGACCCGGCCGGTGGCCTGGCTCGGGGCGACCCTCACGGTGACCGCGTCGCTGCTGTTCTCGTTCGTGCTGCTCCCGGCGTTCGGGTCGCAGTCGACCGAGACGGCCCGCCGGTACGCGGCGATCGGCGGGGTCATGGCGGCCGCCGGCCTCCCGCTCGGCGACGGCCCGGTCATCGCCGACTACCCGATCTGGCTCGCCGAGGCCGAGGGGATCCCGACCCTCGCCCTGCCCGACGAGACCCCACCGGACGTGCTCTCGCTCGTGAGGGCGTTCCCGGGCACGACCGTCGTCCTCACCTTCGGCGGGCTCCACGAGGTCTGGTTCGACGCGGTCGATGGGGGCGGCGAGGGCGCGGCCTGCTTCGAGGAGGTCGATCTGCCCGCGCCGGCCGATCCCGACGACGCGGCGGCCGTCGCCGACGCCCGGGCCTGGCGGATCGTCTGCCCATGACCGACCCGTATACTCCCGACCGGATGGACGCTCCCGGTACCGACCAGGACGACGCCCGGTTCGACGCGCTCCACGCCGACGCGAAGGCCGCCCTCGGCACGGCCGCGAACGGGCTGCGGGTCGTCCGCGACCGCTACCGCGCGGCCTACCTCGAGGAGCTCGGCCGCTGGCACGACCGCCGGGCGACGCTCCGGCCCGAGGCCGACGAGGCCGTCGTCGCCCGCCTCGGCACCCACCAGCAGGAGCTCGCCAAGCTCGAGCTCGTCCAGCAGGTCCTCGAGCGGACCTGGCTCTTCCTCGAACGGGGCGACGCAAGCCTGCTCGGCGACCCGACCGACCCGGACCGGACCGGCGACCCGCGGATGCTCGTCGTCGAGGCCCAGGAGGCCGAGCGGTCGCGGCTCGCCCAGGAGATCCACGACGGGCCGGCCCAGACGCTGACCAACGCGATCTTCCAGGTCGAGTACATGGAGCGGGTCCTCGAGCGGGACGGCCGGCTGGCCGGGACCGAGCTGCGCTTCCTGCGCGAGCTGCTCCGCCGCCAGCTCGGCGACATCCGGACGTTCATCAGCCAGCTCCGGCCGCCGCTCCTCGACCAGCGCGGGCTCGACGACGCCATCCGCGACGCCGCGGAGGGGATCGCGGGCGCGAGCGGGCTGCCGATCGCGGTCTCGCTCGAGGCGCCGGTCGACGGGCTCGACGAGACGGCCCGCGTCGTCGCCCTCCGGGTCGCCCAGGAGGCGCTCCAGAACGTCCGCAAGCACGCCGGTGCCTCGACCGCGAGCGTCGAGACGCGGCTCGACGATGGTGCCTGGGTCCTCGAGGTCCGCGATGATGGTCGCGGCTTCGACCCATCGGCCGTCGCCGAGCACGGTCGCCGCAGCTTCGGGCTGCGGTTCATGCGCGAGCGCGCCGAGCTGGTCGGCGCACACTTGGAAGTACGATCGCGTCCGGACGGTGGCACGGTCGTCCGGCTGGCCATCCCCGTGGGAGGAGAGAACGAGCGATGACGGACCAGAAGTACCCCGGCCCCGACCGCCGCCGCGGCGGTCCGGACCGCCGGTCGCCGAGCGAGGTCACGAAGATCCTGCTCGTCGACTCGAAGCCGCTCTTCCGCGTCGGCATGCGCAACATCCTCGAGCGCGAGCCCGACTTCGTCGTCGTCGGCGAGGCGGGCGACAGCCGGACCGCGACCGACCTGGCCGCCGAGCTGACCCCCGAGATCGTCCTCATGGACCTCTCGCTCCCGTCCCCGGGCGGTCTCGAGACGACCCAGCGGATCAAGCGCGAGCTGCCGTCCTGCGGGATCGTCGTCCTCGCCGCCGAGGAGGACGAGGACGCCCTGTTCGACGCGATCCGCTCCGGAGCCGCGGCGTTCATCCTCAAGGACATCGGCCCCGACGACCTCGTCACGATCATCCGCCGGGTGAACCAGGGCGAGTACCTCATCAACGACAAGGTCTTCGCCCGTCCGGCCGTCGCCAGCCGCGTCCTCAAGGAGTTCCGCGACCTCGCCGTCTACGGCCAGCCCGAGACGCCGATCTTCGCCCCGCTCTCCCCCCGCGAGATCGAGATCCTCGACAACATCGCCCAGGGCATGACGAACAAGCAGGTCGCCTACGAACTGTCGATCAGCGAGCAGACGGTCAAGAACCACATGAGCTCGATCCTCCGCAAGCTCGCCGTCAACGACCGGACCCAGGCCGTCGTGTACGCGATGCGCCAGGGCTGGATCAAGATGCCCGAGGACTGAGCGACCGACCCGGTGACCCGTTCCACGACGTCCGGCAGCCCGGCGTCCACGCCCGCCGGCGGGGACGCCCCGCCGACGCTGCCCGCGGTCGTCCGGCGGGCGGAGGCCGAGCTCGCCGCGCTCGACCAGGAGCTGGCCGAGATCGACCTGCTCATCGCCCAGGCCCGGACCGAGGCGACCCGCCACGAGACGCGCCGGGCCCAGGCGGCCGAGAAGCTGGCCGCGGCGGCCGGGCGCACCGAGCCGGCCCAGCTCGTCGAGATGTCGACCCAGCTCGCGATGCTCGCCAAGCGGGCCGCGGTCATGGAGACGCAGGTCGACGTCCTGACGGGCAAGCAGCGCACGCTCAGCCGCTACCGCGAGAGCCTCGCCGGCTACGCGGCCGCGCTCGACGGGTTCGCCCGCTCCCTGCCGCCAGGCGGCGATGCGGCGGAGGGCGGGGTGGAGGGCGCCGGCGAGGATGCCGCCCCGTCACGGGTCGTCCTGGCGGCCCAGGAGGACCTCCGGCGCGAGATCGCCCGGGCGATGCACGACGGGCCGGCCCAGAGCCTGACGAACATCGTCCTCCAGGCCCAGATCGTCGACCGGCTCCTCGGCAAGGACGAGGCGATGGCGCGGGGCGAGCTGCGGCTCCTCGTCGAGATGGTCCAGCAGACGCTCGACGCCACGAAGTCGTTCATCTTCGACGTGCGGCCGATGGTCCTCGACGACCTCGGGCTGACGCCGACGCTCCGGCGGGTCGCCCGCGAGCGCGGCCGGCGGGCCGGCGTCCCGGTCGAGTTCGAGTCGACCGGCCACGAGCGGCGGCTCCCGGTCGACCTCGAGAGCGGCATCTTCCGGATCGTCGACGAGGCGCTCCTCGTCTACCTCGAGCGCGAGCCGGCGCGGGCCGCGGTCCGGATGTCCTGGGACGACGGCGTCACCGTCGAGGTCACCGCCGAGCGCGACCCGATCCCGCCCCCGGCCGACGCCGAGCCCATCCCCGATCCGCCGGCGGCCGACGTGCCGCCTGCCCTGGCGGCGATGATCGAGGACCGCCGCCGGGCGGCGATGCCCGCCCCGCCCGAGATCGTCAGCCTGCCGGCGGCGACCTGGCGCGACCTCGCCGCCCGAGCGGCGACGCTCGGAGTCGGCGCGGAGCTCCTCGACGAGGGCGCCCGGCTCCGGCTCGTGGCACCGGGCAGCGACCCGGGCTGACGATCGCGACCGCCGTGCGCTCCGGGGCGGCCGGCCAGGGGATCGTCGAGTTCGGGCTCATCCTCGGCCTGTCGGCCGCGCTGGCGATCGTCCTCCTCGTCCTGTTCGGCGAGCAGGTCGCCGACGTCGTCCGCTGGATCGGCGAGCTCGTCGACGCCTCCGGCGGCTGACCGCGTGGTGCGCGCGCGTCGACGCCCGGTACCATTTGGCCATTCCCCGACGACTGCACCACGGGCTAGCCTTCGCGGTGCCCTCATCATCGTTCGGGGGTGGCACTCATCCAGGGAGGTCGCCGCATGGCGCTCATCACCGCGTTCCTCGCCTCGCTCCGCCAGGACGAGGAAGGCCAGGGTCTGGCCGAGTACGCCCTGAT
>CAZABC010000056.1:0-3971 GCA_964483405.1 uncultured Anaerolineaceae bacterium | reverse complement strand
GCCGCACGACAACGACGGACCCCCGGGGCCTCCTGGCCCCGGGGGTCTTCGATTCGGGGCGGGGGGTAGGCGGCAGCTGGAGCGCCTGCGGGCCGACCGGCGCCCGGACGCACCGGACGCCGCCCGCCTCCCTTGACATGCGATGGCGACGCTCGTACTGTCCGGGTCCGGCCCGGGCGTCATGAACGCCCGGGTACGTCATGCGGGAAGGAGGTGATTCACAGCCATGGCGATCCTTGATGCTCTCATCTCGCTCTTCCATTCCGACGAGGAAGGCCAGGGTCTGGCCGAGTACGCCCTGATCCTCGCCCTCATCGCGATCGTCGCGATCGTGGCCCTGCTCTTCCTGGGCAGCCAGATCAGCGGCATCCTGAGCAACGTCGGCACGTCGGTCTAGCGCCGGCAGGCGCCCTGGCCTCGACGGCCGGGTGCCGCACGACAACGACGGACCCCCGGGGCCTCCTGGCCCCGGGGGTCTTCGATTCCGGTGGGCAGCTCGCCTCCGGGTCGTCGCGGATCGCGCGGCCGTCGTGGCGCCCGGGCACCACCGCGATCCAGCGATGCCTTGACATCGACCCGCCGGCGTCCCTACCGTGGACGCGCCTGCCGCGGGGGCTCGGCATCGGCATCTTCCCCTTCCCCGCGGCACGTCACGCCCGCACCGGGCGGACGCTCGGCCGGAAGGAGGTGAAAGCGGATGTCGGTATGGCTGTACCACATCACGGCGTTGCTGACGGCGTTCGTCCGATCGACGGACGAGCCCGGCGACGAGGGCCAGGGCCTCGCGGAATATGCACTCATCCTCTCGATCATCGCCATCGCATCGATCATCGTCCTGGCGTTCCTCGGCGGCGCCATCAGCTCGGCGCTCAGCGGTATCGGTCAGTCGATCGGCGACTTGACCTGATCGCGGTCGAGCCGGTCGATCGGGCCCCGCTGCGCCGTCGGCGCAGCGGGGGCGCAGCGCCCGGACCTCACCGGCGCGGCGCGCTGGGACCCTGCGGCCCGCCGGCCCTCGGCCGTTCTCGAGCAGGCGCGTCGGACACCCGACTCGGGGCGGGTCCGAACGCGCCGGCGGCCGCCCGGCGACCCCCCGTCGGGCGGCCGCCCCGCACCCCGACCCATCCTCCATCCACCTTGCATCGCACCTTGCGGCGTGCGGGCCGACCTACCAAAACCTCCGAGGGTCCTAGCCCTTTGGTATAGGTGCGGCTCGGGGGGCCGGTGGTAGAGTGGTGCCCGCTGTCACAGCGTCAACCGGGGAGACGAACCTTGAAGCGATCCAACCGCCTGATCATCCTCATCGGCCTGTTCCTGGCCGTCGTCGCGTTCGTCGGCGTGTTCCTGTTGCTCCAGGGCGAATCGGGCGACGGGACGGGCGACGGCGGGACGCGGCGCGACCTGCCGACGGTCTTCGCGCTGAAGGACATCCCGCTCGGCGTCCAGGTGACCGCCGACATGATCGAGCAGAAGGACATCCCCGAGGACGAGCGGGCTGACGACGCCTTCAACAGCACGACGCTCGTCGTCGGCAAGATCGCCCGCCAGGACATCGTCGCCGGTCAGCAGCTGACCGAGGAGGACTTCATCTCCGGGACCGGCGTGACGAACATCGTCGTCCCGCCGACCAAGCGCGCGATCTCCGTCCAGGTCGACCAGGTGACCGGCGTCGGCACGCTGATCAAGGCCGGCGACTTCGTCGACGCCGTCGTCGGCTTCGGCGCCGAGCAGTTCCCGGTCGTGACGATCAACCCCAACGACGACAGCATCACCCCGGTCGCGGGCGTGAACGGCACGTCGGTCAAGCTCCTCCTCCAGGGGATGCAGGCGCTCGGCGTCCTGCTCCCGCCGCCGCCGGCGGAGGAAGGCGGGGAGGCGCCGCCGGCCGAGGGCGAGGTGAACCTGACCGGCCAGCAGGAGATCGTCATCCTCGCGGTGACGGCCCAGCAGGCCGAGGTCATGAAGTTCGCCCAGCTCCAGGGCAGCATCAGCCTCGTCCTGCGCTCGCTGAAGGACTTCGAGGACCCGGCGAACCCGGGCCAGCTCGTCGAGCCGATCCCCGACGTGACGACCGGCATCATCCTCAAGACCCTCGTCGACGAGTACGGCGTCCTCGTGCCCGAGCTCATCGAGACCGTGCTCCCCGAAGAGGCGAACCCGTAGCGCCGGCCTGGGCCGACGCACCGCCCGGACCCCGGGCGCGCGGCGAGGCGGGCGCCCGGTCCCCCGGACCCGGCGCCCGGCCGACCCTCCCCGGCGGGACCGTGACAGCGACCGACCGATGACCACCACCGCGACCAAGGGAACCGACGGAACGACCGCAGCGATGACCGACCGGATCCGCGTCCTCATCGTGGACGACATCCCCGAGACCCGCGATCACCTCACCAAGCTCCTCGGGTTCGAGGGCGACATCGAGGTGGTCGGGGCCGCCGCGTCCGGCGCCGAGGCGCTCGAGCTTGCCGCGACCGTCGACCCGGCGATCGTCCTGATGGACATCAACATGCCGGACATGGACGGGATCGCGACGACCGAGCTCCTCTCGGCCCGGGTGCCGACCGCGGCCGTGATCATGATGTCCGTCCAGGGCGAGGCCGACTACCTCCGCCGCTCGATGCTGGCGGGAGCGCGCGAGTTCCTCGTCAAGCCGTTCAGCTCCGACGAGCTCACCGCGTCGATCCGCCAGGTCGCCGAGCGCGAGCGCGACAAGCAGTCGCGGCTGACGGCCGTCACCGCGGCGGCCGGGACGGCCGGCGGCGCGGGTGGAGGCGGGGCCGGCGAGCCCGGCGAGCCGGGCGTCATCGTCGCCCTCTTCAGCCCGAAGGGCGGCGTCGGCCGGACGACGATCGCGGTCAACCTCGCGGTCGCGGCCCACCAGGCGTACGGTCAGCGGGTCTGCCTCGTCGACGCGTCGCTCCAGTTCGGCGACATCGGCGTCCTGCTCAACCTGAACCCGAAGAACAAGTCGATCTCCGACCTGATGCCGGAGCTGGAGGCGGGCGCCGAGCTGGAGTCGCTCGACACCTTCGTCATCAACCACTCGACCGGCATCCGGGTCCTCCTGGCGCCGCCCTCGCCGGAGATGGCCGAGCTCGTCCACGCGCAGGGCCTGCGCCGGGTGCTCGAGGCGCTCCGGCTGCACCACGACCTCGTGATCGTCGACCTGCCCGCGGCGTTCAACGACCCGACGCTCGCCGTCCTCGACGTGGCCGACCTCGTCCTGACGGTCCTGTCGCTCGAGATCACGAGCATCAAGAACATCCGCCTCTTCCTCGAGGTCGCCGAGCAGCTCGGCTACGAGCGGGAGAAGGTCAAGCTCGTCCTCAACCGCGCCGACTCGGCGCTCGGGATCCGCGTCGCGGACGTCGAGCACTCGATCGGCCGCAAGGTGGACCATCAGATCGTCAGCGACGGTCGGAGCGTGGTCTACGCCCTCAACCGTGGCGTGCCGTTCGTGCTCGCCAACAAGGAGGCCCAGGTCTCCCAGGACATCATGAAGCTCGCCGCGGCGGTCGCCGGGGCGCGCGAGCAGGTCGGGCCGGCGGGCGACCGCAAGGCACCGGCCAAGAAGTCGTTGTTCGCATGGCGATGATCGATCAGGGCCCGCGGGGTCGGAAGGGGTGGTGGCGATGTCCCTCCTGAAGCGCATCGAGAGCGCGCGGCCGGGGGCCGCACCCGGTCAGGCGCCGGCTCCGGGCCAGGCGCCGGTCCCGGCCGCCCCCGGTGGTCCGCCGGCCGGCCCGCCCGGCGCGCCCGCGCCCGCAGCCCCGCGACTGATGACCCAGGCGCCGGTGCGCGAGTCGTTCCGCGACGTCAAGTTCCGGATCCAGTCGCGGGTCATCCAGGATCTCGACCCGAAGCTCGACCTCTCGAACCAGGTCGAGGTCCGCCGCCAGATCGAGGAGATCTTCGGCCGGGTCATCGACGAGGAGGGCCTCGCCCTGACCCGCGCCGAGCGGGTCCGGATGCTC
>CAZABC010000055.1:0-11344 GCA_964483405.1 uncultured Anaerolineaceae bacterium | reverse complement strand
AACTACCTCATCAGCTACTCGGACCACAAGGTCGTGCTCCGCAACTACGAGGGCTACATCACGACCTACGAGGAGCCGACCGACTACCAGGCGCACGACAGCGCGACCTGCTCGTGGTGCCGGAACCCGCGGCCCGAGCCGGGCCAGGAGGGCATCACCGGCCTCCTCGACGGCAAGAAGATGTGGATCGAGCCGGCCGGCTTCGTCGAGACCCACGCCCGCGGCAACGTCGAGCAGCACCGCCTCCAGGACCCCTCGAAGTGGGTCCCGTACGGCGTCGGCGCGATCGAGGGCCGAGCCGGCGCGCCGCTGCCGGTCCTCGGGGGCGGCGACGGCGACACCGGCAGCCCCGCGCCCGAGTACGGCCCGGGCGAGGAGCCCCGTCCGGCCGAGGGTCAGCCGACCGCCACCGCCAACCACGAGCTCCTGTAGCCGCCGATGCCGGCCCGAGGGCCGGCATCGGCGTCGGCTAGCTTCGCGGCTCCGGCAGGTCCGCCTCGAGCAGCTCGAGCGCCCGGAGGAGCTGCGCGTCGCCGCTCCGGGCGAGGGCGTGCGGCCCCATCCCGTCGAGGTCCTCGGGGACGAGCGGCGCGACGTCGGCCGGGAGCGTGACCGAGTGGTCCGGCGCGATGCCCTCGCGCCAGATCGAGCGACCCTGCGGGGTCAGCCACTCGATCACACCGATGCGGAGCGCGGAGCCGTCCGAGAGCGGCGTCTCCGAGACGACCGTCCCGGTGCCGAACGTCCGGCGACCGACGATCGGGGCCCGGCCCGCGTCCTGCAGCGCGCCGGTGACGATCTCGGCCGAGCTCGCCGAGCCCTCGTCCACGAGCACGACGAGGGGCACCTCGGTGGCGACGCCGTCCGGCGCCACGGGGGTCGGGGTGATGACGCCCTTCGCGTCCCGCGAGAGGTGGACGTCGCCCTCGGTCAGGAACTGGCTGGCGATCGTCACGGCCTCGTTGACGTAGCCGCCGGGGTTGCCGCGGAGGTCGAGGACGATGCCGCTCGGCCCGGTCGCGAGGATCTCGTCGAGCGCAGCCGTCAGCTGGGCCGCCGACCCGGACGAGAACTGCTCGAGCCGGAGCATCGCCACCGAGGTCCCCGGCACCGGCGCCCAGGTCACGGCCGGCAGCTGGATCTCGGCCCGCTCCATCGTGACGTCGAGCGGGGCGGACGCGCCGGCCCGGGCGAGGGTGAGCGTGACGCTCGTCCCGGCCTCGCCGCGGACGAGTTCGACGACCCGGTCGATCGCGTCGGCCGCGATCGGGGTGCCGTCGACGGCGACGATCCGGTCGCCCCGACGGAGGCCGGCGGCCTCGGCAGGACTGTCGCGCATCACGCCGACGATCGTCACGCCGTCGGTCCGCGGGTCGACCTGGATGCCGACCCCGACGAACGAGCCCGACAGCGACTCGTGCTGCCGCTCACGCTCCTCGGGGGTCATGAAGCCGCTGTGGCCCGGGTCGTCGATCGCCTCGGTCAGGCCCTCGATGGCCGAGTGGGCGAGGTCGCGGGACTCCAGGTCGGCCGCGCCGACGTACCGCTCGTGGAGGAGGTCCCAGGCTTCGCGGACGAGGGCGAAGTCCTCCGCGTCCTCGACGACGACCTCGGCGGCCGGACCCCCGAGCAGGCCGGTCCGGTCGACGGCGACCCCCGCACCGAAGACGCCGGCGGCGAGGGCGACGACGAGGGTGCCGGCTGCGAGACGACGGACGATGCGGCCGCGGCGCCGGCGCGGCGCGGGCGACGCCGGCAACGGTGACGGGGACGCCTCGGGGGCGAGTGTCGCGGGCTCGATCGGGGACGCGATGGGCAGGGCGGGCTGGGCGTTCGGTTCCATGGTGCCTTTCATGTTGACGCACGCGCGTTCAGCCACCGTGGCCGGTCGGTGAAGAAGTCACCACGATGTAGGCTTTCGACCCATGTCCACGACCCTCCCGAGTCCCGGGGTCGTCACGAGCCGCGACAAGGCGTTCGGCCGGGTGGTCGACCAGGTGCCGGCGGCCGACGCCGCGGCCGTGCAGGCCACCGTCGACCGGGCCGTTGCCGCGTGGCCGGCCTGGGCCGGCCGGCCGATGCGGGAGCGTCTCCGGGTGATCCGGCGGGTCCGCGAGCTCGGCGTCGAGCGGATCGACGACCTCGCCCGTCTTGCCGCGATCGAGACCGGCAAGACGATCGTCGAGGCCGTGCCGATGGAGCTCGCGGTCGTCCTCGACACCTGCCGATGGCTCGAGGACCACGCCGAGCGCCACCTCCGCCCCGTTGACCCGGGCACGCCGCAGTGGCTGATGCTCCTCGGGCGGCGACACCGGATCCAGCACGACCCGTACGGGGTCCTCGCGGTCATCGCGCCGTGGAACTACCCGTTCGCGGTCGCCAGCGGCCCGGTCCTCTTCGGGCTCGCCGCCGGGAACGCCATCGTCTACAAGCCGAGCTCCCACACCCCGCTCCTCGGCAAGGCGTTCCGGGACCTCCTCGTCGACGCCGGCGTGCCCGAGGACGTCGTCGGCATCGTCCACGGCGGCGCCCCCGTCGGCGAGGCGCTGGTGACCGCCCGCGGCATCGCGAAGGTCTTCTTCACGGGCTCCGAGCCGGTCGGCCGGCGAGTCATGGCCCTCGCCGCGGCCGCACCCGACTTCCCGACGCCGGTCGTGCTCGAGCTCGGCGGCAAGGACGCGATGATCGTCCTCGTTGACGCGGACCTCGAGCGGGCGGCTGCCGGCGCCGCCTGGGCCGGGTTCGGGCATGCCGGCCAGACGTGCGGCTCGATCAAGCGGATCTACGCCGACCGCCGGATCGCCGCGGACCTCGAGCGACGACTCGGCGAGCGCGCCCGGGCGCTCGTCCCCGGCGACCCGCTCGACCCGGCGACCCAGCTCGGGGCGATGACCAACGCCGACAGCCGCGACCTCGTCGTCGAGCTCGTCGCCGACGCGCTCGCCCGCGGCGCCCGGCTGGTCGCCGGCGGGCCGCATGCCGGTCGCCTGCCCGACGCGGCGCCGGACGCCGTCGGCCACCTCCCGGCGACGGTCCTCGCCGACGTCCCGCACGACGCCCGGCTGTGGGTCGAGGAGCTCTTCGGGCCGGTCGTGGTCATCGAGGCGTTCGACGACGAGGCCGACGTCGTTCGGCTCGCGAACGACTCGGCCTTCGGGCTCTCGGCGTCGGTCTGGAGCCGCGACGAGCGACGGGCGATCTCTATCGCCGAGCGGCTCGACGTCGGGTCGGTCCTCGTCAACGACCACCTCTCGACGTACGGGATCAGCCAGGTCGGCTGGACCGGCCGGAAGGCATCCGGCTTCGGCGTCGGCCGGTCGCGCTATGGGCTGCTCGAGGTCACCCGGCCGAAGTCGCTGGGGATCGCCCCCGGCTGGTACCGGCCGGCCTGGTGGCACCCGTACGACGCCCGCCTAGGCGAGGGCTTCCGCGGCGCGCTCCGGGTGCTCTACGGGACCCGCTGGCGACGGCGGCTCGGGGCGCTCCGGGCCGACCGGGCCGGGCTCGCGCATCTCGTCGGGCGGGTCGTCCGATCGGTCGGGCGCGGTCGGGGCTGAGACGGCGGGCCGCGCCGTCGGCCCGCCGGCCGTGCGCTGCTCGGCTAGATTCGATCACATGCGAACGATCCTCCTGTGGATGGCCGGCAACCCCTGGCTCCGGGAACGCATCCCGCGACTGCGCTTCGCCCGGCGCGCGGTCCGGCGTTTCATGCCGGGCGAGCGCGCCGAGGATGCCCTGGCCGCGGCGGAGCGGTTCGAGGCCCTCGGGATCGGGACGCTCTTCACCCGCCTCGGCGAGAACCTGACCGACCGGGGCGGCGCGGACGAGGTCGCCGCCCACTACGACAGGCTCCTCGAGGACATCCGCGACCGCGGGATCGACGGCGAGATCTCGGTCAAGCCGACGCAGCTCGGGCTCGACATCGACGAGGACCTCGCATTCGAGCACCTCGCCGCGCTCGCGACGAAGGCGGCGACCCTCGGTGGCGAGCTCTGGATCGACATGGAGTCGAGCGCGTACGTCGAGCGGACGATCGTCCTGTACGAGCGCCTGAAGCGGGCCCACCCGAACGTCGGGATCTGCCTCCAGGCCTACCTGAAGCGGACCGCCGACGACGTCCAGCGACTCATCCCGCTCGAGCCGTCCATCCGGATGGTGAAGGGCGCGTACGCGGAGCCCGAGCGCATCGTCTACCGCGACCGCCGGGCGATCGACGCGAGCTACCTCGGCGTGTGCGTGTCGATGCTCGAGGCGATCCGAGCCGGGCGACGGGTCCGGCTCGGCCTCGGGACCCACGACGTCCGGCTCATCGAGCAGGTCGCCGCGCACGCGAAGGCGCTCGGGCTGCCGAAGAGCGCGTTCGAGGTCCAGATGCTCTACGGCATCCGCGACGGCGAGCAGCGGCGGCTGGCCCGCGAGGGCTACCGGGTCCGCGACCTGATCGCCTACGGCGAGTTCTGGTACCCGTGGTACATGCGTCGGCTCGCCGAGCGGCCGGCGAACGTCGCCTTCGCGCTTCGCCAGCTCCTCCCGTAGCCCGTCCCGCCGGCGCTCGTCCCGCCGCGCGTTCACCGGTCGCGCCCCTGGATCGCCCGCGACGGCCCTTGGACCCGGCTCCGGGCGCCCCTTCGCGCCGGTCGTGCTATCCTCCCGCCGATAAGTCCGACAGGACTAGTCGGGTATCGGTCCTGGAGATGCCGACGAGGTGACCGACGACGTGACCGGCCGCTCCCCGCTGGGCCTTCGGCTCCGCCCCGCGCCGGCCGGGCTGCCCGATCCGGCGATCGCGCCACCGACCGTCGCGGAGAGCGGTGACCCGTTCTCCACGCTCCGGGTCCTCGACCTCGTCGCCCGGCTCGAGCGAGGCGTGCCGATCCGGATCGCCGACGTGGCGGCCCGGCTCGACGCCACCTACCTCGACTGGCTGTTCCCGGAGCCGGTCGTGATCGACGTCCTCGTCCAGCTGCAGGCCGACTGGATGGCCGACTACCGGAACCGCGACGGGATCGTCCTCGAGGATGATCGGACCGGCCCGACGGTCACGATCGAGGACAGCAGCCGGGTCGATCCCTGGATCGTCCGGCAGGCACAGCGTGCGGCCGCGGAGTGCCGCGAGCGCCTGGCCGAGTTCAGTCGGCGCGATCGCGTGGCCGGCGGCTGACCGACCGGCGGCGGATACCGCCGGCCGCTCCCCCTTCGTCCCAAGGAGGCACCCGATGACCGATCCCCGCGAAGCGCCCGGCGCCCTCGTCGACGCCGACTGGGCGCGCGCCCACCTCGACGACCCCGGCGTCCGGTTCGTCGAGGTCGACGTCGACACGACGGCCTACGACCAGAGCCACATCCCCGGCGCCGTCGGCTGGGACTGGACGAGCCAGCTGTCCGACGGGATCCGCCGCGACATCGCCACCCGGGCGGATCTCGAGGCGCTCCTCCGCCGGTCGGGCATCGGGTCCGACACCCACGTGGTGCTCTACGGCGACAACAGCAACTGGTTCGCGGCCTGGGCCTACTGGCAGCTCAAGCTCCACGGCTGGGCGCGGGTCAGCATCCTCGATGGCGGCCGGCGGTACTGGCTCGACAACGGCCTGCCGGTCACCACCGACGTGCCCGACCACGCTCCGACGAGCGTGACGCTGCCCGAGGCCGACTTCGGCCTCCGCGCGTTCCGCGATGACATCCTGCCCCGGCTCGGCGACCCGGGCCTCGTCCTCGTCGACGTCCGCAGCCCGGCAGAGTTCAGCGGCGAGCTCATCGCCCCGCCGGGGATGACCGAGACGGCCCAGCGCGGCGGCCACATCCCGGGCGCCGCGAGCATCCCGTGGGCCCAGGCCGTCGCCGAGGACGGCCGCTTCAAGTCGCCCGACGCGCTCCGGGCGCTGTACACCGGGAGCGGGGTCACGCCCGACAAGGACGTCGTCGCGTACTGCCGCATCGGCGAGCGGAGCAGCCACAGCTGGTTCGTCCTCCACGAGTTGCTCGGCTACCCGCGCGTCCGCAACTACGACGGGAGCTGGACCGAGTGGGGGAGCATGGTCGGCGTCCCGATCGAGAAGGGCCAGGCCGCCGGCTGACGGCCCACCATACGGGACCCGTGCCGCCGGCCCGGGTCTTCGACGGGCGGGGGCGTCGCGTCCCCGGCGCCTCCGCCCGACCGCTCGGAACAAGACGACCGCCGGTCCCGGGCCGACCTCAGCTGGCCGGGCCGCGGCCGTAGCGGGTCATCACCTCGACGAGGCGGTCGTGCGGCAGCGGGTGGGCGACGATCCCGTCACGGCCGGTCATGGCCTCCGCGGCGACGAGCGCGTTGACGATCGCCGCCTCGGTCGCCTCGACCGTCGCCTCGAAGAGCGGGTCGATCGCGAAGTCTTCGACCATCGCGACCCGGCGGACCGAGGGTGGGCGCTCGCCCGGCGGCAGCTCCTCGACCGCGGTCGCGAGGCGGTTCGCGGTCGCGAACGCGAGGAAGAGGTCGCCCGAGCCGGTCGACGCGATGCTGCCCATTCGGCCGAGGGCGAGCGTCGGGCGCTGGGCGACGCGGGCCAGCTGATGCGGCAGGAGCGGGGCGTCGGTGGCGACGATCACGATGATCGAGCCGCCGCCGGGGCCGACCCGGGTCCGGTCGGGCGCGGCCGTGGCGCCGCGCCGCTCCCGGATCGCCCGCTCCTGCTCCCAGGCGCTCGCGACCTCGGTCGTCGGGATCTCGCGGCCGACCGGGACGCCGTCGATGCGCAGGAGGCGTCGCGCGCCATAGTTGGCCTGGACCAGCACGCCGACGGTCCAGCCGCCGTCGCCGGGGGCCCGGCGCGAGGCGGTGCCGATCCCGCCCTTGAACTCGTGGCAGAGCATCCCCGTCCCGCCACCGACGCCGCCCTCGGCCACGCGTCCGGCGGCGGCCGCCGCGATCGCTGCCCGGACGTGCTCGGGCCGGACGTGGAAGCCGTCGATGTCGTTCAGCCCGCCGTCGAAGGTCTCGCCGACGACCGGCAGCGACCACAGCGGGCCGCTGCCGTGGGCCGCGACCGCCGACTCGATGATCGTGTCGCGGACGATGCCGACGCTGTGGGTGTTCGTCAGGCCGATCGGGCCGTTGAGCATCCCGGCCTCGCGGATCCACTCGAGCCCGGTCAGCTCGCCGTTGCCGTTGAGCCGATGGCATCCGGCGAAGACCGGCTGGGTCCAGACGTCGCCGTCGTGCGGGACGACGATCGTCACGCCGGTCCGGACCGGTCCCTCGCCGACGACGAGCGGGCCGTCGCCCCGGACGATCGTCGCGTGGCCGACCCGGACGCCGGCGACGTCGGTGATCGCGTCGTTGGGGCCCGGCTCGAGCGTGCCGATCCGGATGCCGAGGTCGATTGCCCGCATGGTGCTCCGTTCCGGGTCGCGTGCGGCCGGGCGCTGACCCTCCTGCCCCGGCTCGTCGGTGCGTCGATAATGCCCGCCATGTCCGCCCTCGTGCCGGCCCGTCCCGCACCGGGGACCGGCCCGGGCGGCTCGGCGCCGCCGCCGGTCCGCCTCGAGCGGTGGCCGGCCCTCGACGGCTTGGCCGGGCTCGACGTCGCCGAGGCGCTCCGCGACCGCCCCGGGCTCGCCCTGCTCGAGACCGCGCGGCCCGGTCGCCGCGACCGCTGGACCTTCGTGGCGGCCGACCCGGTCGCCGTCCTCGACGCGCCATCGGGTGGCTCGGACCCGTTCGCGGAGGCTCGCCGGACGCTCGCCCGGCTGGCGTCCGGCATCCCGGAGGGCGACGCCCCGCCGCCGTTCCTCGGCGGGCTCGTCGGCTACCTCGGCTACGACCTCGGTGGCGCCTTCGAGCGGTTGCCGCTGCGGGTCGCCGACGACGCGGGGCTGCCGATCCTTCGGCTCGCCCTCCACGATGTCGTCGCGGCGCTCGACCGACGGACCGGACGGGCGTGGCTCGGCGGCCGGGCGCTCGACGGCGACGGCGCCGCGCTGTCGCGGCGTCTCGACACGCTCCGCGACCGGGTCGAGGCCGCCCTCGTCGGTCCGGTGCCCGCGCCCGCGCGTCGCGACCGCGACGCGCCCGACGCCCCGCCGACCGGGCTGGCCTTCACGTCGTCGCTCGACCGGGCGGCGTACCGGTCCGGCGTCGAAGCGGTCCGGGCGGCGATCGCCGCCGGCGAGATCTACCAGGCGAACCTGACCCGCCGCCTGGCGGCGCCGTTCAGCGGCGACCCGTGGCCGGTCTACCGACGCCTGCGGACCGGCGACCCGGCCCGCGTCGCGGCCTATCTCGACATCGGGCCGAGCCCGACGACCGGCGCCCCGCGGGCGATCCTGTCGGCGTCCCCCGAGCCGTTCCTGGCCGTCGACCCGGACGGGGTGGTGACCACCGATCCGATCAAGGGCACCCGGCCGCGTGGCCGGACGCGGGTCGAGGACCGGGCGCTGGCCGCGGAGCTGCTCGGCTCGGCCAAGGATCGGGCCGAGAACGTCATGATCGTCGATGTCCTCCGGAACGACCTCGGCCGGGTCTGCGTCCCGGGCACCGTCCGTGTCCCCCGGCTGTGTCGCCTCGAACGGACGGCGGCCGTCCAGCACATGGTCTCGACGGTCACCGGCCGGCTGGCCCCCGGGCGGGACGCGTTCGACCTCCTCGCGGCGAGCTTCCCGGGCGGCTCGATCACCGGCGCGCCGAAGCTCCGGGCGATCGAGATCCTCGAGGACCTCGAGCCGGTCCGGCGCGGGCCGTACACCGGTGCCCTCGGCTGGATCGGGCCGGACGGGGCGATGCGGACGAGCATCGTCATCCGGACCTTCGTCGCCGACGGGCGGCGCCTGACGCTCCACGTCGGCGGCGGCATCACCTGGCGGAGCGACCCCGACGCGGAGTGGGCGGAGACCGTCGCGAAGGCGGCCGGCCCGCTCGGCGCGATCGGCGGGCGGGAGGTCGGGTAGCGCCCCGGCCTCAGCGCTCCAGGGCGCCGTAGACGGCCGACACGACTGCGTCGGACAGGCGGTCCTCGGAGCCCCAGCGGTTGGCCAGCAGGGCGATCACCAGCCCGGCGTCCGGGTCGATCCAGAGTCGCGAGCCGCTCGAGCCGCGGTGGTCGATCGTCGCCGGCGAGCCCGGCATCCGGCCGTCGAGGCCGGGCTTGCCCCAGCCGAGCCCGTATGTCGGGCGGCGGGGCGGGTCGCCGGGCTCGTGGATCCCGGCGGTGTGCTCGCGGCCCATCAGCTCGACCATCGCCGGGGAGAGGATCCGGACGCCGCTCGCCGTCCCTCGCCCGAGGATCATCCGGCCGAAGGCGACGAGGTCGGCCGCGGTCGTCCAGAGCCCGCCGCCGGGGTGCTCGACGGACGAGATCCACTCGGCGAAGCGGTCCGCGGTGACATCGTCGAACCCGGCGACGTGAGCGCCGACGGAGCGGTGGCCGTCGCGATCGCGGTCGAACCCGGTCGCCGACATCCCGAGTGGCTCGAGCACGCCGTCCCACAGCGCCGCGGCGAACGTCGAGGCGCCGGCGACCCGCCGGACGAGCTCGCCGATGAGGTAGAAGGCGTCGGAGCAGTAGCGGTACGACGTCCCCGGCACGGCCCACAGCGGTCGCTCGCAGATGCTCGCGAGGAGGTCGTCGGCGGTCGGCGGCTCGAGGCCGAGCCCCACCCAGTCGAGATCCTCGAGCCCGGCGGTGTGCGTCAGCAGGTGCCACAGCGAGACCCGACTCCCGTCGGGGCGACCGGGCTCCGGCGGCGTCGGCGCGAACTCCGGGAGGAGCCGGCGGATCGGCTCGGCGAGGGTCAGCCGACCGGCGTCGACCTGCTGCAGCGCGGCGACGGCGACGATCGGCTTGGTGACCGATGCGACGAGGAAGCGATCGTGGACGCCGACCCGTCCGCCGGGCTCCTCGCCGAACGCCCGGACCTGCGTCGGGCCGTCCGCGCCGGCGACCGCGATGACGGCGGCCGGCAGGTCACCCGAGCCGACCTGTGCCGCGAGGACGGCGAAGGCCCGCTCGAGCCGCTCCCGGTCGAGGCGGGGTCGGGCCGGCGGGGCGTGGTCGGCGGGCGGCTGGGATACCATCGGAGTCCCCATGATGCCGGACTCCCGCCCCGCACGCTCGTGATCGACCGCCCACCCGTCCACTGGTGGCTCGACGGCCGGCTCGTGCCGGCCGGCGCCCCCGCGCTCCACCTGACCGACCGGGGCTTCCAGCTCGGCGACGGGCTGTTCGAGACGCTCCGCGCCCGCCGCGGCGTGCTCGTCGAGTGGACGGAGCACCTCGAGCGGCTCCACGAGGGCTCGGCGGCGATGGCCATCCGGCTGCCCGACGCGGCCGTCCTCGAGGCCGCCGTGCACGAGCTGCTCGACGCCGAGGGGCTGTCCGGGCCCGGCGACGACCGTCTCGCGCCGGGCGATGCCGCCGTCCGGATCACCGTCAGCCGCGGGTCGCTCGACCGGCGCGGGACGCTGCCGCCGGGCTGGGACGCCGCCGATCCGACGATCGCGATCCAGGCGTGGGCCTATGCGCCGCCACCGGCGTCGGCGCTCGAGGCCGGCATCCGGGCGATCACCTCCGCGGTCCGGCGCGACCCGGGCTCGCCGCTGGCGGGCATCAAGACGACCTCGCGGTCCGACTACGTGTACGCCAAGCTCGAGGCGGAGCGGGCGAGGGTCGACGACGCGCTCTTCCTGACGATCGACGGACGCGTCAGCGAGGCGACGAGCGCCAACGTCTTCGCGATCGTCGGTGACGCGCTCATGACCCCGACGACCGGTGCGGCGATCCTCGCCGGGACGACCCGGACGTGGCTCCTCGGGGCGCCGGAGGTCCGGGCGCTCGGGCTCGAGCCGGTCGAGCGCGACCTCACGCCCGACGCGCTCGTCGCCGCCGACGAGGCGTTCCTCTCGTCCTCGGTCGCGGGCGTCGTCCCGCTCGTCGAGCTCGACGGCCGGCCGATCGGCTCGGGTCGGCCGGGGCCGCAGGCGCTCGCCATCCGGGCCGCCCGCGAGGCCTGGGTCGACGCCGTGTCGCTGGCGGGCGACGGGCGGGACGACCGCTCCGGAGCCGCCCGGTGACCCGCGACGAGCTCATCGAACGGACGCGGCGGCTCGTCGCGGAGGGCGACCGCCTCGCCGCCCGGCCCTCGATGGATGCCCTCCGGACCTGGCTCCACCTCTCCGACGAGCTCCTCGCCGAGGCGTGGGGCACGATGGATCGCTACCACCTCGCCTGGCTGATGGTCGGCAAGCCGAAGACGACGGTCCGCGGCCGGCCGATGACGCCCGACGAGGAGGCGGCCTACGTCCGCGAGGTCGCCGAGCAGAAGACGGCGGCCCTGCGGATGAGCCTCGACGCGGTCGAGCGGCAGGGGATGC
>CAZABC010000054.1:0-11667 GCA_964483405.1 uncultured Anaerolineaceae bacterium | reverse complement strand
CCAGGCCGGCCGACTTGAAGTAGTACATCATCGAGTCGCCCTGGATGTTGTCGCCGGCGCTGACGAGGAGCGTCCGATCCGGGTTCAGCGCGCGCTCCTGCCTGATGAGCGTCACGAGCTGGCTGTAGCCCGCGGTCGTCCCGGACCGGAGGAGCCGGCCGTGCGAGTCGTTGTGGTGGAGGACGGTGAGCGGGACGACCTCGCCGCTCTCGTAGACGTCGTCGCCGTCGCCGTTCCGGGTGATCCGGCCGTCGAGCGTGCCGTCGCCGTCGGGGCCCCGGTATGGGTCGGCCAGCGTGTACGTGGCGGACACGTACGCGTTGACCGCGTCGAGCATGTCGCCCCAGTAGGTGATGCCGGTCATGTACTTGAACGGCGTGAATCCGTCCTGGCCGGCCGGCGCGAGGAACTCGTTCGTCCCGACCTTGTACGTCTTCCCGAGGTCGAGCGGCAGCCAGGTCGCGCTGGCCTTGTCGTAGACCTCGATGTCGTAGGCGCCCCAGGCGTACGTGGCGCCGCCGGTGGCGTAGCGGAAGAACCGGTAGCGGATGCCGGACGGCTGGAGGGCCCCCTTGAACAGGGTCGCCGACTGCTGGAGCAGGTCGTGGATCTGCGCGCCGGTCATCGTGCCGACCGCGGTCGCGTTCCCGAAGGGCAGGATCTGATACATCTGCCCGTAGGTCAGCAGCATCGGGTCGTGGGCCCAGAGGCCCTCGGCCTGGCAGTCGCTTGCGGTGCTCGACCAGATCCACGTACCCGGGTCCAGCGGGTCTTCCTTGTCGCACCAGTCGATGCGGATGCCGCCGGGATTGTTGAAGAACATGTCGACGTCGTTGGCGGCATCGCCGTCGGCATTGAGCGCTCCGTAGATCGCGTCGTCGACGAAGTCGCCCATCATGTTGTCGCCGTTGTAGTTCCGCAGCAGGTCGACCTGGGTGTAGCCGACCGGCTGGTTGATGAGCGCCTGGTAGGCCGGGTCCGAGGTGTACGACGTCACCAGGGCCTTGATCGGCGGGTACTCCGGGTCGCCGGTCCCGACGACGATCTTCGACCAGGTCATCGACACGCTGCCGTCGGTGCCGACGGTGATGTCGGCCCGTCCGACCTTCCGGCCGGCGTAGTGGGCCTGGGCGACCAGCGTGTTGCCGACCTTCTCGGCCGCCGCCATGTCGGTGTGGCTATGGCCGCCGATGATGAGGTCGGCCGGCTTGCCGGCGGTGTTCAGCTTCGTCGCGAGGGTCCGGTCGCCGTAGACCGTGATGCCGTAGCCGTAGCCGCCGTCGTTGAGCCCGTTGTGGCTCAGGACGACGATGACGTCGGAGGCGGCGTCAAGGGCGTCGTAGTAGTGGAGGATCGACTCGGCCGGATCGCGGAAGCAGAGCCCGGCGGTCGCCTCGGCGATCGTGATGTACGGCGTCTCGACCGATCCGACGCCGATGACACCGACCGTGACCTGGTTCGGCGCGGTGCCGACGGTGAACGTCTCGTACGGCGCGACGTTGGCGTTGAACGGCTCCCAGGTGCACGTCCCGCCGGCGTCCTTCTTGGTGATGTTGGCCACGATCATCCGGACGGGCGACTCGTCGGCCGTGGCCGGCGCCTCGGCCTGGGCGATGCGATCGCCGAGGGTCGTCTGGCCCCAGTCGAACTCGTGGTTGCCGAAGGTCGCGGCGTCGTAGCCGATGGTCCGGTAGTAGTCGTAGGTGGGCAGGCCCTTCTGCAGGTTCGACAGCAGGCTGCCCTGCATCGTGTCGCCGGCGTCGAGGACCAGGAGATTCGCATCCCCGACGGCCGTGCGCACGTCGACGATCTTCTGGGCGACCCGGGCGGCCCCCGGGTTGCTGCCCGAGGCCTCGAGATTGCCGTGGAAGTCGTTCGTGTGCAGGATCGTGAACGACACCGGGGCCGGCGGTGCGGCGCCCACCGGGGCGGCCGTGACCGAGGCGAGGATCGCCACGGTCGCGAGGAGGATGAGCGAGCGCGTACGTCTCATGCGAGGCGCCTCCACGACGAGGGCACACGTCGGGGACGCAGGCGGCCAGCACCCTCGGGTCGGCCGCACGGGAAACCTCCGACCGGAAGGTAGCGCCCGGCGGGTGTCGTGGACGCCTGCCGAACGGACCGTTGCGGCCGGGCGACCGCCACGACGGCGACCCGCCGGTGCGCCCGGTCACCACGACGCGGCCGAGACCGGCCGGGCACGGACGTGGAACGGCCGGCCCCGTCGCCGGGGCCGGCCGTTCGATCCGGTCGCGCTAGGCGCGGATCACGGCACGACCGTGATCCGGTCGAGCGGCGTCGGCGACGCCGCACCATGGGTCACGAACCAGGCCTCGAGTGCGTCGAGGTCGACGGCGCCGCCGAGTCGGTCGGTGCCCTGGCGCAGGACGACGAAGTTGTCGCCGCCGTCGGCGAGGAAGCTGTTGACGGTGATCCGATAGGAGGCCGCCGGATCGACCGTGACGCCGCCGATCTTGATGGTCGAGGCGTCGACCTTGGCGCAGGCCCCGCCGCTCGCGCTCCAGGTATAGGAGAAGCCGGCGGAGACCTGGAGGATCCGGTTCGACGTCTGGCCGCAGCCGACGAACTGCTGCTCGAGCAGGGTATCGATCTGGGCCCCGCTCAGGGTCATCGTGACGAGGCTGTTGCCGAACGGCTGGACGGTGAAGGCCTCGGCGTAGGTGACCTCGCCGGCCGCCTCACCGCCCGAGATCTGGGCGTAGGTCAGGTCGGCCCGGATGCCACCCGGGTTCATGAACGCGACGACGGCACCACCGAAGTCGGTCGGGGCCGTGGCCTCGAACTGGCCGTCGGCGATGAGGTCGCCGAGGGCCGATTCGCCCGCGGCGTTCGGGGTCCGGGTGATATCGGCCGTGACACTGCCGATGACCCGGTTGGCCAGCGGCGCGTAGAACGGCCGGTAGTGGTCGAGGAGGGCCGTCTCGTCGGCGGCCGGCGTCACGCCACGGGTGACGACGTGGTTGTTGACGCTGATGCTGACCGGCTCGCGGGTCGACCGGTCGAGGGTCATGTCGATGTCGGTCAGGACCCGCCCGAACGAGCTCGCGCTCGAGACCGGGGTCCCGTCGATGACGCAGTTGTAGGCGGCGTGGGTGTGGCCGCTCACGACCATGTCGACCTCGTCGCTCATCCGGGTGACGATGTCGACGATCTGGCCCGAGGCGCCCGTGCAGCCGTTGATGCCGCCGGAGGCGAAGCCGCCCTCGTGGATGAGCACGACGACCGTCTCGACGCCCTGCTGGCGGAGCTTGGGGATGAGCTCGTTGACCGCGTCGGCCTCGTCGACGAACTCGACGCCGGCGACGCCGGACGGGGTGACGATCGTCGGGGTCGTCTCGGTGACGACGCCGACGAAGGCGACCTTGACGCCGGCGAAGGCGCGGATCTTGTAGGCCGGGAAGATCGTCTTGCCGTTGCTCGCCCAGCGGACGTTCGCCGCGAGGAAGCGGAAGTCGGCGCCGGCGAAGTCCGTCCCGTCGCCGCAGCCGTCGACCGGGTGGCAGCCGCCCTCCTGCATCCGGATGAGCTCGGCCACGCCCTCGTCGAACTCGTGGTTGCCGACGGCGTTGAAGTCGAGCCCGATGAGGTTCATCGCCTCGATCGTAGGCTCGTCGTGGAAGAGCGCCGACAGGAGCGGGCTCGCCCCGATCAGGTCGCCGGCCGAGACGACGACGGTGTTCGGGTTGGTCGCCTCGCGCTCGCGGACGTGGGTGGCGAGGTACTCGACCCCGCCCGACGGCGTGCCGCTGGTGTTGAGGCTCCCGGGCTCGAGGTTGCCGTGGAAGTCGTTGATGGCCAGGAGCTGGACGTCGACCGTCCCGGTCGGCGCGGCGAACGACATCGCCGGCACGAGGAGCCCCGCGGCGACCGCGAGCACCACCGCCCGCGTTGCCCGGACCCCGAAGATGGAACGCACGATGGTGATCCTCCCTGCTGTCGGAGCGACGCGCGGCCCGGACACCCCACCGGACCGACCCGGACCCTAGCCTAGCGTCCGATCGCCGGGAGCGCATCCGGTCGCTCGCCGGCGCCGACCCGGGGCCACCAGAAGCCGGTGCGCGCGGGCAACGTGAGGGCCAAGTAAGCGACGGCCACCACGCTGGCGGGATGCGCGACGCGACCCATCCGGCCGTCCTCGAGCGGCTGGCCCGCCTGGCGCCGGACCAGCGGGCGGCTGCCACGGCCCCGGCCGGGCCGGTCCTCTGCGTCGCCCCGGCCGGGAGCGGCAAGACGACGACCCTGGTCGCCCGGGCAGCCTGGCTCGTCGACGGCGGCGTCGATCCGGCGACGATCGCCGCGATCACCTTCAACCGCCGCGCGGCCGAGGAGCTCGCGACCCGCCTCGCGGCGGCCCTGGAGGCGCTCGGGGTCGCCCCGGACGCCGTGCGGGTCCGGACGTTCCACGCCCTCGGCCGGGAGATCCTCGGCGACGCCGGCGTGCCGGTCGAGCCCCTCGTCGACCGCGAGGCGGTGCTGCGGCGCATCCGCCCGGGGGCCACACCGGCCGAGCGCCGCGAGCTCGACACGGCGATCTCCCGGCTGAAGCTCGATCTCGACGTGGACCCGACGGCCATCGCGGCGGACCCCGAGGCCGGACCGCTCGCCCGGGCCTACGTCGACTACGAGCGGGCGCTCGCGACGACGGGCAGCCTCGACTTCGACGACCTCGTCCGGCGCGCGGTCCGGTCGCTGGAGGCGGACCCGGTCCTGCTCGAGCACTGGCGGCGCCGGTGTGGCCAGCTCCTCGTGGACGAGGTCCAGGACGTCGACCGGATGCAGCTCCGCCTGGCGCTCCGCCTCGCCGCGCCGGCGAACCGGATCTTCCTCGTGGGCGACGACGACCAGTGCATCTACGCCTGGCGCCTGGCCGATGTCCGACGGGTCCTCGGGCTGGCGGCCGAGCTGCCGGGGCTGCGCCGGGTCGACCTCGAGACGAACCATCGCTGCCCGGGACCGGTCGTCGTGCGGGCGGTCCGCCTGATCGAGCGCAACCGCGAGCGCTTCGCCAAGCGGATCCGGGCGGGGTCCCGGTCGGTCGGCCGGCTCGTCCTCGCGCCGGATGGCGGTGATGACGCCGCCCGCTGGGGGCGGATCCTCGCGAGCTGGAGCGCGGGGGTCGCACCGGACGGATCGACCGCGGCGATCCTCACCCGGACGAACCGCGAGCTCCTGCCGGCGGTCGTCGCCGCGCTGGCGGCCGATCGGCCGTTCCGGGCACCGCGGCTGGCGCTCGCGCTCGAGAGCCCGGCGGTCGACCGGCTGCTCGCCGCGGCCGCGACGACCGACCCGGCGCGACCGCTGCTCGTGCGGCTCGCGATGGCCGCGGCGGCGCTGCCACCCGACGCGCCGCCGGAGGAGCCCGTGAGGCCCGTCACGCCGACCGGCGCCGGCGACCCGACCGGCGCCTTCGGCCCCACCGCCGCGGCCGACGACGACGCGTCGCCGGGCGACGTCGCGGCCGCGGTCCTCGGCTGGGCGGCCCCGTACCGCGACCTCGCGACCTTCGCGGCCGCGGTCGGGGACGCCCGGCGCCGGCTGGCGTCGCTCCGCCGCGAGGATGCCTCGCTGACGCTCTCGACCGCCCACGCGACCAAGGGCCTCGAGTTCGACCACGTCGCCGTGGCGATGGACGCCGACCGGTTCCCGAGCGCCAGGACGCTCGCCGATGCGCCCGATCCCGGGCGGGCGCTCGAGGAGGAGCGCCGGCTCGCCTACGTCGCCTGGACGCGGGCACGCCGCTCCCTGACCCTCTCGTACGATCCGGCTCGCCCCTCGCCCTTCCTCGCCGAGGCGTTCGACCCGGACGAGCTCGGGCCGGTCGCCCGGTAGGATGCGCCGATGCAGCGTCAGCTCCCCTCCCTCGGCCCGCGCGGCGAGGGCTGGGTCGCCATCCAGGTGATCCTCTTCGTGATGACGGCGTGGGCCGGCACGCTCGGGCCGGCCTGGACGGGGCCGCTCGCGGCCGCGATGGCGGTCGCCGGGATCGGGTTGATCGGCGCCGGTGGCTGGCTCGCGGTCCGGGGGCTCGTCGACCTCCGCGAGAACCTGACGCCCCTGCCCCACCCACGGGCCGGCGGCCGGCTCGTCGACCGCGGGGCCTACCGCCTGGCCCGCCACCCGATCTACGGCGGCCTGGTCGTCGCCGCCGCCGGCTACGGGCTGCTGACGGCGTCGCCGGCGGCGCTCGCCATGGCCGGTGTGCTCCTCGGCTTCTTCAGCCTGAAGTCGCGCCGGGAGGAGGCGTGGCTCGTCGCCCACTACCCGGAGTATCCGGCCTATGCGGCGCGGACCCGGCGGCTCATCCCCTTTCTCTATTGAGGACCCGCAGCAGTCGGTCGATCGCGTCGAGGAACGGCTCGGTCACGTCGGCCGGCAGGGCATCGCGGACGGAGTCCTTCGGCCCGTAGGCCGCCCGGGCCCGCATCGCGACGCGGCGCAGGTCGGCCGGCGGGTCGTCCCGGAGCCGGTCGGGCAGCGGCCCCAGGAAGGCGATCCAGCGGGTCGCGTCGCGCTCGCTGGCGGCGGCGAGGAGCCGGTCCGCGGCCCGCGCCGCGGCGAGCGCGGCCTCGTCGACGGCCGGCGACTCGTGGCGGGCGGTGCGGCGCTCGACCGGGCCGCCGCGCGACGACGGGACGCGTGGATCGGGCATCCGGCGGTCAGGCGTCGAGTCGTCGCCCCGGCGCCGGTCGCGCCTCCGGCGCCCCGACGAGCAGCAGCGGCAGCCGCTTGCGCTCCGAGCCGTTGACGAGGATCCGGACCGAGTGGTCGCCGGGTGCCGGGAACGTCACGTTCCACAGGTCGATCGAGAACGTGATCAGCTCGTCGCGGCCGTCCGCGTGCCCGTGGGCGACGAGCGAGCCGGTCGCCCCGCTGAGCTCCCGCCCGTCCGGGTCGAGCAGGACGATCCGCAGCTCGTGCTCGCGGTCGAGCTCGGTCGAGGCGACGGTGAGGCCGACGACGAGGCAGATGTGCGGCTGGCGAAGCGGGAACGTCCGCCCGCCGATCCGGGCGATGCCGCCGCCGATGACGTGGAACTTCTCGCCTGGGCGCGTCTGCGCCGCGTCGGCGAGGAACGCGAACTCGATCTCAGGCATCCGTCCGGTCTCCCTCGTCCACCGGCCGCCCCGGGGCGGGGCCGCCGTCGCTCGTTCGCGCGTCGCTCGTCATCGCGTCCCTCCCCTACCGATCGGCCGTCGCCCGGGCGCGCTTCACGGCCCGGACGGGCGCGTCCACCGCCGGCGCGACCGCGGCCGGCCCACCGTGGCCGTCGCCCCCTCGCGGCCGGGCCCGGCCGGCCGCCTCCGCGAACGACACGTCCGACAGGGGAACGAGCGGCTCGCCCCGCAGGACCCGGTCGAGATACTCGCCGGTCGCCGAACCCGCCGTCGCCGCGACCGACTCGGGCGTCCCGGCGGCCACGACCTCACCGCCACGATGGCCGCCGCCGGGGCCGAGGTCGATGATCCAGTCGGCCGTCTTGATGACGTCGAGGTTGTGCTCGATGACGAGGACGGTGTTGCCCGCGTCGACGAGCCGGTGGAGGACCTGGAGGAGCTTGTCGACGTCGGCGAAGTGGAGCCCGGTCGTCGGCTCGTCGAGGACGTACAGCGTCCGGCCGGTCGCCCGTCGGCTCAGCTCGGTCGCGAGCTTGACCCGCTGCGCCTCGCCGCCCGACAGCGTCGTCGCCGGCTGGCCGAGGTGGATGTAGCCGAGCCCGACGTCGTTGAGCGTCCGGAGCTTGTTCGCCACGACCGGGACGGCCGAGAAGACCTCGAGCGCCTCCTCGACGGTCATCTCGAGGACGTCGGCGATCGAGCGGCCCCGGTAGTGGATCTCGAGCGCCTCGCGGTTGTAGCGGGCGCCCTTGCAGACCTCGCACGGGACGTAGACGTCGGGCAGGAACTGCATCTCGATCTTGATGATCCCGTCGCCCTTGCACTGCTCGCAGCGGCCGCCCTTGACGTTGAAGCTGAAGCGGCCCGGGCCGTAGCCGCGGACGCGCGCCTCCGGCACGCCGGCGAAGAGCTCGCGGATCGGGCCGAAGAGGCCGGTGTAGGTCGCCGGATTCGAGCGGGGCGTCCGGCCGATCGGGCTCTGGTCGATCTCGATGATCTTGTCGATGTGCTCGACGCCCTCGAGCGCGTCGTGGCGGCCGGGCACGTCGCGGGCCCCGTGGAGCTCGCGGGCGAGGGCCCGGTAGAGGACCTCGGTGACGAGGGTGCTCTTGCCCGAGCCCGAGACGCCCGTGATCGCCACGAACGAGCCGAGGGGCACGGCGACGTCGATGCCCTTGAGATTGTGCTCGCGAGCGCCGCGGACGACGAGCGCCCGGCCGCTGCCGGGGCGCCGCCGGGCCGGGATCTCGACCATCCGCTCGCCCCGCAGGTAGGCCCCGGTGATCGAGCGCGGCTCGGCCAGCGTCGCCTCGAGCGGCCCGTTGGCGATGATCTCGCCGCCGTGCTCGCCGGCGCCGGGGCCGATGTCGACGACCCAGTCGGCCGTCCGGATCGTCTCCTCGTCGTGCTCGACGACGAGGACGGTGTTACCGAGGTCGCGGAGCCGGGTCAGCGTCGCGATCAGCTTCGCGTTGTCGCGCTGGTGGAGTCCGATCGACGGCTCGTCGAGGATGTACAGGACGCCCATGAGCGACGTCCCGATCTGGGTCGCCAGCCGGATCCGCTGGGCCTCGCCGCCCGACAGGGTCACGCTCGCCCGGTCGATCGTCAGGTAGTCGAGGCCGACGTCGACGAGGAACCCGAGCCGGGCGACGATCTCCTTGCGGACCTGGTAGGCGATCGTCCGCTCGCGCTCGGTCAGGCGGTCGGGCAGACCGGTGATCCAGTCGAGCGCGTCGGTGACCGACATCGTCGAGACGTCCCAGATCGTCCGCCCGTCGACGGTCACCGCGAGCGTCTCCGGCCGGAGCCGCCGGCCGCCGCAGGCCGGGCAGGGCCGGCCGACCATGTACTTCTCGAGCTCGGCCTTGATGTACTCGGAGTCGGTCTCGCGGTAGCGCCGCTCGAGGTTCGTGACCAGACCCTCGAACGTCGCCATGTAGGTGTTCTCGCCGCGCTCGTGGCGGTACGAGACCATGACCCGCTCGTCCTTCTGGGCGTGAAGGAGGTAGGTCACGGCGTCCGGCGGGAGCTCGCGGAACGGCGCCCGGAAGTCCCACCCGTGGGCGGCGCAGATCGCCTCGAGGATCTTGAGCCGCCACGACGCGTCGGTCGGCATCTTCGCCCACGGCGCCAGGGCGCCCTGGGCGAGGCTCTTCGAGCGGTCCGGGACGACGAGGTCCGGGTCGATCTCGAGCCGCGTCCCGAGCCCGGTGCAGGTCGGACAGGCGCCGTGCGGCGAGTTGAACGAGAAGCTCCGAGGCTCGAGCTCGTCCATCGTGAAGCCGTCGTAGGGGCAGGTGAAGCGCTCGCTGTAGCGGCGCTCCTCGAAGCTCGGCGCCTCGCCCTCCCGCGGCGCCGGGGCGACGATGACGATCCCCTCGCCGAGCCGCAGCGCCGTCTCGATCGAGTCGGCGAGACGGGCCGCGTCGGGGTCCGGGGTGACGACGCCGGTCGCCGGGTCGATCGGCCGGCCGTCGGGTGCCCGCTCGGCGCCGTCGGGGGCCTCGGCGTGGCGGACGACGAAGCGGTCGACGACGACCTCGATCGTGTGCCGCTTGTACTTGTCGAGCGTCGGGGCCTCGGCGAGGTCGTACTGGACGCCGTCGACGCGGACCCGGACGAAGCCCTGCTTGCGGGCCGCCTCGAAGACCCGGTCGCCCTCGGTCTTGCGGTCCTTGACGAGCGGACCGAGGACGAGCAGCCGGGTCCCCTCCGGCAGGGCGAGGACCTGGTCGACGATCTGCTGGACGGTCTGGCGGGCGATCTCGTGGCCGTCGGGACAGTGCGGGTGGCCGACCCGGGCGAACAGGAGCCGGAGGTGGTCGTAGATCTCGGTGACCGTCCCGACGGTCGATCGCGGGTTCCGGCTGGCGCCCTTCTGGTCGATCGAGATGGCCGGGCTCAGGCCGTCGATCTGGTCGACGTCGGGCTTCTCCATCTGGCCCAGGAACTGGCGGGCGTAGGCGGAGAGGCTCTCGACGTAGCGCCGCTGGCCCTCGGCGTAGATCGTGTCGAAGGCGAGCGAGCTCTTGCCCGAGCCCGACAGTCCGGTGATGACGACGAGCCGGTCGCGCGGGAACGCGACCGTGACGTCCTTGAGGTTGTGCTCGCGCGCTCCGCGCACGACGATCCGATCCTGGGGCACCGGTGCATTCTACGCCGTCGGGCGGTTTCGTACAGGTGTTCGAAATGCGGTCAGGCCGGGCGCGGCGGTCCCGCCTCGATCCGGGCCAGCAGCTCGTCGAGCGGGCCGCGCATCCCGGACAGGCTCTCGAGCCACCAGGTCGCCCCGGCGCGCTCGTAGCCGGCGACGACCTCGGCGCCCGCCGCTCCGGCGTCCGACCAGGCGAACAGCGCGACCTCGAACGGCTCGGCGGCCAGGCCGAGCCGTTCCCGTTCGGCGCGGACGTCGGCGACCATCGCCGCCAGGCCGGCGGGCTCGAGCGCGATCGCCGAGCCGTCCTCGGTCACCGCGATCGCGATCCAGCCGTCGAGGCGGGCCGCCCGCCGGAGCGCCGCCGGTCGCATCCCGCCGAACCAGATCGGCGGTCGCGGCCGCTGGACCGGGCGCGGACCGATCGCCGCGCCATCGAACTGGTAGACGGGCCCGTCGTGGCTGACGGTCTCGCCGCGGAGGAGCGCGTCGACCAGTCCGAGCGACTCGTCCATGGCCGCCAGTCGCTGACCCCGCTCGAACGACTCGCCGAACGCCGTGAAGTCGCCCGGATCGCCGCCGGCGCCGACGCCGAGCACGAACCGGCCGCCGCACAGGCGGTCGAGCGTCGCCGCCGACTGGGCGATGAGCTGCGGCCGGCGGCGCGGCAGGGCGACGACCGAGAGGATGAGCGCGAGCCGCTCCGTCGCCCCGGCCACCCCGGCCAGGGCGACGAACGGATCCGGGGCCGCCGTCCCCATCGAGACGCCGGTCGAGTCCCAGATGCTCAGGCCGTCCCAGCCGCTGGCCTCGGCCGCCCGGGCCATCCGGATGATCGTGGCCGGGTCGGCCAGCTCGTCGCCGAGCGGGGCGATGTCGATGGCGTAGCGCATGCGCCGATGATGCCGCGGCTCCGGCCGGCGCGCACCACCTGTCAGTAGCCCCGCGGGCGCCCCTTGCGGCCCGGCCGCCCGCCGGTCCGCCTGCGGACGTTCGGGGTCACCGTCCGGTCCCAGGTCGGCCGGTCGAGCCAGCGGGCCTGCCAGCCGCCCTCCTCCTCGTGCTCGTCGCGGATGCCCGGCAGCCAGTCGGACACCGGGCCGGGGCCCTCCTCGCCCGCGACGGCCGCCCCGCCGTCGGCGCCCGGACCGGCCTCCCCGGCCGGCAGCACCTCGACCGCGGTGACCTCGAGGGCGGGGCCCGGCCCGGCTTCGTGGCCCGCCGTCCGCGAGGCCCGGTCCGTCGGTCGCGTCGCCGCCCGCTCCGCCGCCGCGCGCTCCGCCGCCCGGCCGACGATGAGCGACTGGTCCTGCTCGAGGACCCGCAGGCGGATCTGCTGGATCTCGTCGCGCAGCGCCGCCGCCCGCTCGAACT
>CAZABC010000053.1:0-12233 GCA_964483405.1 uncultured Anaerolineaceae bacterium | reverse complement strand
GCCGCGTGCGCCGCCGCCGCGATCCCCGCCGGTCCCGCCCCGACGACGACGACGCCCGCCGCGAGGACGGTCGCCTCGGAGCCCGATCCGCGCACCGTGTCTCTCGCCCGCTCGGCGACGGAGGCCTGTGCGGCGGCCTCGCCCGCCCGCCCGAGCGTGGCCACGGCCATGCCGTCGCGCACCGGCTCGAGGCAGGCGCGGCGATGGGGCTCGCCGTCGACGCTCACGCGGCACTCGAAGCAGGCGCCCATCCCGCACAGCGGTCCGCGCGGCTCGCCCCGCGCGGACGTCCGCAGGGCGAGCTGCCCGGCGTTCCAGAGGGCGGCGAGCAGGCTCTCTCCCGCCTCGGCCTCCGCCGGCCGGCCGTCGATCGTGAAGCGGGCGCGCTCAGCCACCGGCGGCCACCGGGCGGCGCGGGTGAAACGGCGCGGGGTCGATCGGGGGCGTGCGGCCGAGGACGAGGTCGGCGAGGAGCCGCGCGGTGCCGGGCGCGGTCGTGACGCCGAGGCCCTCGTGGCCCGTCGCCACCCAGAGCCCCGGCTCCCACTCGCCCACGAGCGGCAGCTTGTCGGGGGTCGCGGGGCGAAAGCCCGTCCACGTCCGCAGCGCGCGCAGCCGCGCGAGGCCCGGGAGGAACTCCTGCGCCCGGCGCAGCATCCGCGCGCACAGCGGGCGGTTGATCGACGTGTCGAATCCCACGAGCTCCCGCGAGGAGCCGACGAGGAGCTGCCCGCTCCGGCGGGGCTGGACGTTGAACGCGACCGACTCGGCGGTGAGCGTGTGCGCGCTCCTGAGGTAGCCGAGCTCGACGACCTGGTGGCGGAGAAAGCCGGGGTAGCGGTCGGTGATGACGAGGTGGCCCTTGCGGGGGACGACCGGCAGGCCGGGGACGAGGCGGGGGGAGTCGGCACCGGCGGCGACGACCACGAGGTCGGCCTCCTGCCAGCGGCCCGCGCAGCGGGCGCGGCCGCGCGCCACCGCGTCGACCGTTTCCCCGGTGCGGACCGCGGCGCCGAGCCCGCGCGCCCGCTCGAGGAGGAGACGCGCCGCCGCCGGCGGGTAGAGGACCCGGTCGCCCGGCACGAGGAGGGCGCCGGCGAGCCCGGGCCGCAGGGCGGGCTCGCACTCCCGCAGATCCGCCCGGTCGAGGACCGCGGCCGTCTCCCCGCGCGCGGCGTAGAAGGCGGCCTTGCGCCGCACGTGCGCCATCTCCTCCTCGTCGGCCGCGACCCACAGCGTGCCGCACGGATCGTCCTCCAGGTCCGCGGGGAGCGTTCTCTCCTTCCAGAGCCGCCGCGAGAGCGAGGTGAGCGCGAACTGCGCCTCGCTGTCGTCCATGACCACGACGTGCCCCATCGCCGCGCCGGTCGCGCCGGCGCCGGGGAACGAGGGCTCGACGACGCTCACCGCGAGGCCCGCCTCCGCGAGCGCCTCCGCGCAGGCCGCGCCGACGACGCCGGCGCCGACCACGATCGCGGAGGCGGGGCTCATCGAGCGCCCGTCAGGCCCTCGCGGAAGGGGTCGCGCGGGTCGAAGAGGAGCGTCGCGCGCGCGGTGACGAACGCGCGGCCCCGCACGTGGGGGACGAGGACGCCCGCGCGCTCCTCGAGCCAGCCCTCGAACAGCGAGCCCGTGACGCTCTCCTGGCGCCAGCGCTGGCCCGGCCGCAGCCTCCCCCGGGCGGCGAGGACGGCCATCTTCGCCGACGTGCCGGTCCCGCACGGCGAGCGGTCGAAGGCGAGGCCGGGGCACAGGACGAAGTTGCGCGAGTCGGCGTCCTGTCGCCGCGGCGGACCGAACAGCTCGACGTGGTCGATCACGGCGCCGTCGCGCCCGCAGATGCCCGTCTCCCGCAGGGCCTCGAGGATGCGCACGCTCGCCTCCGTCAGCGCCCGAGCGTGGGCGAGGTCGAGGGGGATCCCCGGCGAGTCGGTCAGGAAGAACCAGTTCCCGCCCCACGCGACGTCGCCCGAGACGGGGCCGAGGCCCGGCACGTCGATCGCGACGTCGCGCGCGTGGCACTCGGCCGGCACGTTCGCGATCGTGACCGCGCCGTCCGCCTCGAGCTCGGCGCCCACCGTCCCGACCGGCGTGTCGATGAGGACGCCACCCGGCGCGAGCCGGCCCAGGTGCTCGAGCGTCCGCACCACCCCGATGAGGCCGTGACCGCACATGCCGAGCCCGCCCGCGTTGTTGAAGAAGACGACCCCGGCGAGGGATCCCGGCTCGACCGGTGGCGTGAGCAGCGCGCCCACGACCGCGTCGTGCCCGCGGGGCTCGCACACGACGGCCTGGCGCAGGCGGTCCTGGTGCGCGAGGAGGAACGCCCGACGCTCCGCCATCGTCCGCCCTTCCGGCAACGGCCAGCCCTTCACCACCACCCGCGTCGGCTCGCCCTCCGTGTGCGAGTCCACGACCTCGACCCCTTCGGGCCAGTCGAACGCGGTCACAGCGGGTCTTTCGTGGGCCGCCCCTCGACCAGCCGCCAGATCCGGCGGGGGTTCGCGTCCTGCAGCTCCTCCGGCAGGTGCGTGGAGGGGACGTCCTGGTAGCTGACCGGGCGGGCGAAGCGCAGGATCGCGGCGGTCCCGACCGAGGTCGCGCGAGGGTCGGTCGTGGCCGGCCACGGGCCGCCGTGGTGCATGGCGTGGGTGACCTCCACGCCCGTCGGCACGCCGTTCAGCACGATGCGCCCCGCCTTGCGGACGAGCAGGGGGAGAAGCTCCGGGAAGGCGGCGAGGTCCGCTTCCGTGGCGTGGACGGTCGCGGTCAGGTGGCCCGAGAGGCGCCGCGCGGCGGCGAGCAGCTCGTCTCTCGAGCCGCAGCGGACGGCGAGCGTGACCGGCCCGTAGATCTCCTCGCCGAGGCGGTCGTTCACGGCGAAGGCCGCCGCGTCGGTGACGAGCAGCGCGGCCTGCGCCTCCGTCTCGGGGTTCTCTCCCCGGCCCGAGGCCCGCGCCGCGAGCGCGACGCCGGGGATGGCGGCGACGGCCGCGAGCTCCGCGTCGTAGGCGGCCTTGATCCCCGCGTGGACCATCGTCCCCGCCGGGGTCTGCGCGAGGAGCGCGCCCAGCCGCGCGACGAAGGCGTCGGCCGCCGGGGACGGGGCGACGAACGTCAGGCCGGGGTTCGTGCAGAACTGCCCGCAGCCGAGGGTCACCGAGGCGGCGAGGGCCTCCGCGATCGCCTCGCCCCGCGTGGCGAGCGCGTCGGGCAGGACGAAGAGCGGGTTGGCCGAGCCCATCTCGGCGAAGACGGGGATCGGCTGCGGGCGGTGCGCCGCCGCGTCGAGGAGCGCCCGGCCGGCGCGGAACGAGCCGGTGAAGCCGACGGCCTGCACGGCAGGGTGGGCGACGAGCGCCTGGCCGACGGCGGGCGAGGCGCCGTGGACCATCGAGAAGACGCCGTCGGGCATCCCGATGCCCGCGGCCGCCGCGAGCACGGCGCGCGCGACGAGCTCCGACGTGCCGGGGTGGGCGGGGTGCGCCTTCACCACCACCGGGCAGCCCGCGGCGAGGGCGGAGACGGTGTCGCCGCCGGCGACCGAGAAGGCGAGGGGGAAGTTCGAGGCGCCGAAGACGGCCACCGGGCCGAGCGGGACGAGCATCCGGCGCAGGTCGGGCCTCGGGACGGGCTTTCGGTCGGGCCGGGCGCGGTCGATCCGCGCGTCCACCCACGACCCCTCCTCGACGAGGTCGGCGAACAGGCGCGCCTGGTTCACGGTGCGCGCCCGCTCGCCCTCGAGCCGCGGGCGGGGGAGAGCCGTCTCCGCCTGCGTGCGCTCGAGCAGGTCGTCGCCCAGGGCGAGGACCTGCTCGGCGATCGCGCGCAGGAAGGCGGCCCGGCGCCCGGGCGGGAGGGCGGCGAACGGCTCGAAGGCGGCCTCGGCCGCCCGGGCCGCCGCGTCCACCTCGGCCGTGGTCGCCTCGGCGAACGCAGGCTCGAGCGAGCGCCCGGTGGCGGGGTCCTCGGCGTGAAACGAAACGGCCCCCGCGCGCGAGTCGCGGGGGCCGAGGAGGTTCGCGCCGGTCAGGGCCGGCACGGGCCTACACCTTGTCCGGGACGACGTACGGGGCGCGGTACTCGCGGGTGAGGAGCTTGTCGGCCTCGGCGTCGCCCACGAACCGCTCCGTCTTCCCGTCGAACTTCAGCGAGCGCCCGACCCGGTACGCGATGTTGGCCAGGTGGGCGAGGGCGGAGGAGAGGTGGCCGTCCAGGGCGCCGCAGGTCAGCACCTTCGGGTCGTTCTTGCGGACGGCGTCGACGAAGTTGCGGTAGTGCGGCCCCTCCTGGCTGGTCAGCACGTTGGGGTCGGAGCCGCCCTGCGCGGGCGGCGCCTCGGAGCCCGGGCCCTTCTCGTTCCGGCGCCCGAAGTAGCTCTGCCACTTGCGGCCGTCGCCGTCGATCCACAGCCAGCCCTTCGTGCCGTAGAACAGGTTGCCGATCCGCTGCGTGCCCTCGTCGTTCGTGAACTGGCCGCGGGTCGCGAACTCGAACACCGTCCCGTCCGCGTACTCGAAGAGCGAGGTGTGCGTGTCGGGCGTCTCCTGCGACGCGGGGGGGCCGAAGTAGCCGCCGGTCGACGACATCTTGACGGGGTGCTCGTTCTTGTCGAGACCCCAGCGGGCGATGTCGAACTGGTGCGGGCCCTGGTTGCCGGTGTCGCCGTTGCCGTAGGCCCAGTGCCAGTGCCAGTTGTAGTGGAAGTGGTTGCGGTTGAAGGGCCGCGAGGGCGCGGGCCCGAGCCACAGGTCGTAGTCGACCTTCGCGAGGTAGGCCGCGTCCCACACGCCCTCGGGCACGGGTCCGCCCTCGACGTTGAGGCGGTGCGGCTTGCCGTCGGTGATCGGGCCGTCGGGGAACGTGCCGATGCCCGGCCGCGGCTTGAAGCACAGGCCGCGGGCCATGTAGACCTTGCCGATCCCGCCGTCGTGGAGGAACTGGATCGCCTGGCGCACCGCGGGACGGCTGCGGTTCATCGTGCCGACCTGCACGATCTTCCCGTAGCGCTCGACGGCCTCGACCATCTTGCGGCCCTCCCAGACCGTGTGCGAGGAGGGCTTCTCGACGTAGACGTGCTTGCCCGCCTGCAGCGCCCAGATCGTCGCGAGGGCGTGCCAGTGGTTCGGGGTGGCGATGATGACGCCGTCGATGTCCTTGTCCTCGAAGACCCGGCGCATGTCCTTCTGGAAGCCCGGCTTGAAGGTGGCAAGACCCTCGAGCTCGGGGTCTTTCGCGCGCTTCGCGAAGAGGTTCTCGTCGACGTCGCACAGGGTCTTGATCTCGACCCCCGGGATCTTCGCGAAGCCCTGCTTGAGCGCGTTGCCCTGGCCCCGGATGCCGATCGAGGCGAGCACGATCCGATCGTTCGCCCCGAGGACCCTCTGTGCGGCCCCGGCCACCACCGCCGCCGCCGTGAGGGAGGTGGTCGCCGTGAACTGCCGCCGGCTCATCTCGTTCCGATCCGAAGCCATGAAGCGCCTCCTTTGTGCCGTGGTGATTCTATATCCGGCGAGGGCTCAAGGGACCAGCCGCTCCGGCCGGTCCGCCAGGACGTAGCCCATCACCGCCAGCATGCCGGTCGCCCGGCGGAGATCGCCCTTCTCGACCTTGTCGATCGTGTCCCCGTGGGTGTGGTGCCAGTCGAAGTAGTGCTCGCCGACCGTGTCGAGCGAGAACGAGGGCACGCCCTCGCGCGACAGGGGGCTGATGTCGGCGCCGCCGCCGCCCCACTTCACGGTGGCGGCGTCGATCCCTTCGAAGAGCGTGGCGATCCGGCGCAGCGTGGCGAGCGCCTGCGCGGCCTCGCCCTCCCGTGGCTCGGCGCTCCCGCGCCAGGCCGGGGGGGGCGTGCCCGGCCGCGCCAGGCTGAAGCCGAAGCCGACCGGCCGCTCGCAGCCGCCGTCCATCTCGATGGCGGCGACGTGGCTCGACACGTCCGCGCCGAGGGCGTCGCGGTAGGCGCGGCCCCCCCGCAGGCCGTTCTCCTCGTTGGTGAACAGCACCGCGCGCAGCGTGCGCCGCGGCCGCAGGCCCAGCTCCTTCACGATCGTGAGCGCCTGCCAGGCGGCCATGCAGGCGCAGCCGTCGTCGTGGGCGCCCTGGCCCACGTCCCACGAGTCGTAGTGGCCGCCGATCAGCACGACCTCGTCCGGCTTCTCGCGGCCCCGGATCTCGGCGATCACGTTCGCCGAGTCGGCCTCGCCCTCGAGCCGGGACTCCATGTGGAGCGAGACGGTGACGGTTTCCCCCGCGGCCGCCATCCGACGGAGCCACTCCGCGTCCTCGACCGTGATCGCCGCGGCGGGGATCTTCGCCACGCCCTCCTCGTAGTCGAGGGCGCCCGTGTGCGGGGAGGCGATCGAGCGGCCGGTGGCCGAGCGCACGAGGGCCGCGACCGCCCCGAGGCGCGCGGCGGCCGAGGCCCCAGAGCTGCGGTAGCGCACGGTGCGGCCGTACCCCTCCCAGTCGGGGGCGAACGCCACGATCCTCCCCTCGACCCTGTCCCGCCCGAGGGCGTTGAGCTCGTCGAAGCTGCGGACCACGACGACCGGGGCGGTGATCCCCTCCTTCGGGGTGCCCACGCTCATGCCCAGGCCGAGCATCGGCAGCTCCCGCTCGACGGGCGCGACGACCCGCGCCCCCTCGCGGCCCCGCACCCACCGCGGCACGCGGACCGGCTGGAGCCGCACGCCCTCGAGCCCTTCCGCCCGCATCCGCTCCTCCGCCCAGGCGACGGCCTTCTCGAGGCCGGGCGAGCCGCTCAGGCGGTGGCCGATGCGGGTGGTCAGGTGCTCGAGCTTCACCCAGGCCCCCTCGTCCACGAGGGCGCGGCCGAGAATGCGGCCGGCCGTCTCGCGGTAGGCCGAGGCGGGGTCCTCCGCGGGTGCGCTCGAGGCGAGGGCGAGCGCCAGGACGACGGCTGAGACGAGGGTGCTCGGGCGGGGCAAGGGCGGTTCCTCCGTTCGGGCCGCGACACTACCACGGATGGAGGGGAGTCCCGCGAGCGGCGACGGCCCGTGCTACGATCGCGCGATCGACCCGCCCGCCGAAATGAGCCCCGTCCCCCTTCGCCTCCGCGTCACGCCCCCGATCGGCGAGCCCTTCGACCACGTCTGCGACGCGGACTCGGTCGTGGTCGGTCGCTCGTCCAAGGCCGACCTCGTGCTGTCCGACCGCTTCCTGTCCCGGCAGCACGCGCGCTTCTACCGCGAGGCCGACGCCTGGATGGTCGAGGACCTCGGCTCGCGCAACACGACCCTGCTCAACGGCCGGCCCCTCGCCGCCCCGGCGAAGGTCGGCCCCGGCGACCTCGTCAAGCTCTCGGAGACCGTGATCGCGGTCGAGGGCGAGGGGGCCCCGTCGTCCCGGCCCAAGGCGGAGAGCGACATCAAGACGAGCTCCTCCGACACGATCGTCCTGCGCTCCGCGTCGGAGCTGCTCGCCGCGGCGGAGCGCGAGTCGGCGGGACGCCTCAAGCTCATCAACGACGTCCACCGCGCCCTCGCCGCGTCGCTCTCGCTCGAGGAGCTCCTCGAGTCGATCCTCGACCGCATCTTCGCGCACCTCGGCCCCGAGGAGGCGGTCATCTACCTCAAGAAGCCCTACGGGGGCGTCGAGCGGGCGGCCAGCCGGCGCCTGCCCTCCGCGCGGGGCGACTTCTTCTTCTCGCGCAGCCTCGAGAGCGAGGTGGCCGAGAAGGGCCAGGGCGCGCTCGTCCTCGACGCGCAGACCGACGCGCGCTTCGCCGCCGCGGAGAGCATCCTCAGCTCGGGGGTCCGCAGCCTCATCGCCGCCCCCCTGATCGACTCCTCGGGCACCCACGGCATGATCGTGCTCAGCTCGCGCATCCACGTCCGGCGCTTCGCCGAGCAGGACCTCGAGCTGCTCACCGCCCTCGGCTCGGTGGCCGCCCTGCGCATCCGCAACCTCGCCCTCGCCGAGGAGGGCGCGCGCCGCCGCGAGCTCGAGAAGGAGATGGCCCTCGCCCGCCAGATCCAGCTCGCCCTCCTCCCCGAGCACCTCCCCGAGATCCCCGGCTACTCGGTCTTCGCCGTGAACGACGCCTCGCGCGCCGTCTCCGGCGACTTCTACGAGTTCCAGGGGCGCGACGAGGGCGACGAGCAGGTCATCGTCATCGCCGACGTCTCCGGGAAGGGGATGGCGGCGTCGCTCCTCGCCGCCTCGTTCGACGCGCTCCTCATGGGCCCGATCGAGGTGGGCCACACCTCCGACCTCATCTGCGCCCGGGTCTCGAGGCGGCTGTTCATGAAGACCCCGCCCGAGCGCTACGTCACCGCGTTCATCGCCGCCCTCGACCCCGGGTCCGGACGGCTCTCCTACACGAACGCGGGGCACAACGCGGGGCTGCTCGTCCGCGCCGACGGCGCCGTCCAGCGCCTGGAGGCGAACGGCCTGCCCCTCGGCCTCTTCCCGGTCGTGGAGTACGAGCGCGTGGAGGTCACGCTGTTCCCCGGTGACCTCGTCTGCCTCTACACGGACGGCATCACGGAGGCGGCGAACCCGAAGGGGGACGAGTTCGGCCTCGACCGCCTCCAGGCGGTCGTGCAGAAGTACTCTCAGGAGCCCCTCGTCGCCCTCGCGGTGGCCATCGAGACCGCGGTCGAGGTGTTCGCGGACGGAACCCCCTTCGGCGACGACCGCACCCTCGTCCTGCTGCGCCGCGAGCCGTAAGGGCGCCCGGGGCGCGTTCCTCGCGGCTCAGCGGCCGAGATAGGTCCGGAACCAACGCACCTGCTCCTGCGCGCCGTAGAGCTCATAGGCCCGCGACAGCTCTGCCGGAGACGTGTTCGCGAATCCGTGAGAGGCCCCACGAAAGCGGAGCATCCTGGCCGGAGTTCCCGCGGCAATGACCTGGTACATCAGATTGTCCATGGCCGTGAGCGGCACGAAATCCTCGGTGCCGTGGAACGCGAGCAGCGGAGTTCTGATCTTGCGCGCGTTGTAGGCGGGAGACACGTCGATATAGGCCTGCGGGTCATCGAAGATGGGCTTGCCGATGAGCCATGGCGCGCCCTGGCCTCCGCCCCGGGTCCACTCGGTCACCCAATCCACGATGGAGCACATGCTGTGCCCGGCGTCATATGTGTCCGAATGGCGCACCAGGCTCTGCGTCACGAAGTAGCCGCCATAGGAACAGCCGACGATCCCGATCTTGCCCGCCCATCCGCGCTCCCGCAGCTGGGCCGCGATCGCGGCCTGCGCATCGATGTCCGCGCGGCCGAAGTTCTCGTTGTCTGCGATCGCGTGGAACCGCGCATGGCCAAATCCGTGTCGGCCATAGAGCGGCGTGACCAGGACGCCGAAGCCGAAGTTCGGCAGCAGGCTGGCCGGCGTCTCGACCGTCGCGTCCCAGGTGTTGGTCACGGCATTGAACGGGCCGCCGGGCTGCCAGACGACGATCGGGAGATTGCGGGGCGGGAACCCCACGCCGGCCGGCAGCACCATCACGCCGTCGATCCGCTCGCCGTTGCCCAGGGTGAAGGAGACCGGATGCTGCAGGGTCTGCGTTGCGTCCTGGGCGACACGGTTCAGTGATGTCAGCCTGGTGAAGCCCGTGCCGTCCAGCCCGGCGCGCGCGTACTCCGGCGCATCGGTGAACGAAGCGTACACGAACAGGATCTCGCGTGTGCCGCGCGTTGCCGTCACGTCATAGTAGGCGCCCGGCCGGTCCGCGAGATTGCGGAGACTGCGCGTCGTCCTGTCGTAGAGATAGGGATGGCCATTGGTCCCGAAGCGGGTCTGGATGATCAGCTCTTCGTTCGAGATGAAGCGGGCATCCTTGATCGGGCTGTCCACTTCGGGCCGTTCCAGTCGGTCGATTTCCCGTAGCCGCGTGTCGTAGAAGACCAGCGCTCCGCCCGATCGGGAATCCCCCAGATACTGCGGGTATCGTCTGCCGGCGAGCCGGCCGGGCCCGGCCATCTCGGCCACCATGGTCCGGCCGTCCGGGCTCCAGTGGGTGCCGGTGTAGACCAGCCCATCGCCATCGGCCGCCCGGAGTGTCGACAGCTTTGCCCGGCCGAAGTCGAACACCGTGACCTGGTTCGACTGGAAGAAGACATTGTCCGCCGGGGCCAGTGTGCCGACGGAATCCTTGTACTCGTCTTCGGTCAGGTTGGCGCCATCGAACATCCGGTGCATCGAATCACCGAGCGATTCGCTGGTGATGCTCAGCCAGTTGCCATCCCGGCTGAACGCCACATCCAGGATCTTGACGTCTGGACCGATGGTGAAGACCGCGTGCGAAACGCCGGTGCGGACATCCACGACCGAGAGCTTCGTCCCTTCCGTCAGGCCCATGGCGACCAGAGCCGGAATCGGGTCGAAGCCGGAATAGGTCGCACGTCCGCTCGCGCCGCCCATCCGCGGGGCGCCTGGCATCTTCATCGGCTTTGCGTTGCTGGTATCGGCCACCAGCAACTTGCCGGCATCCTCCGACAGCATGACGAGCACCTTCTGATCTCCCAGGCGGGAGGCCGCCAGCTCCAACCTGGGCTCCGGAAGAATCGTCTCGCCCGTGCGCCGGTCGAAGCTCGCGCCGACCGCACGCGTCTCCTTGTCATCACCCTTGCGCAGCGTGATGAACCCGACGCGGTCCTCATCCAGCCATACAAACGGGCTGAACACGGATACCGGCTTCTCCGGCTTTGCAACCGGCACCATCTGGCCCGTTCGCACATCGAGGAAGAACCGCTCCCCCTTGTGGCTTGCAAGGATCGTGCGGTCGTCGGGGCTCAAGGGGCTGTCGATCTTGTAGGCCGGCCCGGGCGAGGCCTGGAAGAGCGCCTGCAGCCGTTGCCGCTCGCCTTCTTCCAGCAGGTCCGGCAGCGGCGACGTCGTTGCGTCCACCTCGAAGATGCCGGTGCCAGCGGGGATCATTGCCGCCGGCTTCCCTTCCCCCGGCGCCCGCGTCCCGGCCCCAGCCCTCGCTGCGGCGAAGATCGTCAGCGCTGTCACGACAGCTGTTGCCTTGAGTCGAAGCATCATCCCCTCGTTCCCGCGACGCTCAGGCTGGCGGCCATGGACAGGATTCTGGCATTTGCTGAGCCGCACCGCCATGACCGGGCCGAGCCCGCCCATGTGAGGACACCGCGGCGATCCCCTCGCCGGCCGTCTCGATCGTCTGGTCCGCAGCTCCCCCTCACACCACCTGGGGGAGAGGTTCTCGCAGCCGTTCTCGGTGACCGCGACGGTGTGTTCGTGTCTGATGCCTAACTCGCCCTTGGCATCACCTGCGCGCCCTCCCGGGCAGAAGGCCTGGCGGTTGACGGCGTGCCATCGAGCCAGTATGGTCAAGATGACCTATTCGGAGGGCAGGCGAGTGGCAACCACGGTGTCGGCGGCGAAGGCCAAGGCGGCGTTCGCGGAGTGCATGCGGAAGGCAGAGGCGGGTGATCCGGTCGTGATCACACGCCACGGCAAGGCGGTCGTCGCGCTCGTGCGCGCGGACCGCCTGCAGCAGCTCGAACGGCTGCGCTCGACAGGGCCCGCGGGCGGGCTGGCCGGCCTCGCGGGCGGGTGGCGGGGGTCGGAGGAGCTGGTGCGGCTCCTCGCCGGGTCGACCCGATCGAAGGCACGTCGGGTCCCCCGGCTCGGTCGGTGAGCCGATGGCTTTCCTGTTCGACACGGACGCCATCTCCGAGCTACTCAAGCCGCGGCCGGCGGCCGGCTACGTGAAGTGGCTCGCAGCCATTCCCCGAGAGGAGCAGTTCACGAGCGCGGTGGTGGTGGGTGAGCTGTTCAAGGGAGCGTTTCGCTCGTCCGCCGTCGCGCGTCACCTGGAGAACGTCGAGAAGAGGATCCTGCCGGCTGTCACCGTGCTCTCCTACGACGTGGCTGCGGCCCGCGTCTACGGGCAAGTCCGGGCTCACCTGGAATCGGCGGGTCGGCCGCCGGCCGACGCCGATCTACAGATCGCGGCCACCGCTCTCGTCCACGATCTCGAGCTCGTGACCGGGAACGTCAAGCACTTCAGACGAGTGACGGGGTTGCGGATCTCACTCGCACTCGCGGATGCGAGGGCTCGCTCCTGAGCGAGCCCTGACCCACACCACCGCCGGCGCCTCGGGCGTCCCCGACCACGTGGGGCAGAGGTTCTCGCAGCCGTTCTCGGTTACGACGACCGTGTCCTCGTGGCGGATGCCCAGCTCGCCTCAGGTATCACCTGCGCCCCCGCTCCCTCGGGAAACGACGCCGCCGAAGACGGCCTC
>CAZABC010000052.1:0-12235 GCA_964483405.1 uncultured Anaerolineaceae bacterium | reverse complement strand
GGCGAGGCCGACGTCCTCGTCTGCACGACGATCATCGAGTCCGGCCTCGACATCCCGAACGCGAACACGATCGTCATCGACCGCGCCGACCAGCTCGGGCTGGCCCAGCTCTACCAGCTCCGCGGCCGCGTCGGCCGGAGCAGCCGCCGGGCGTACGCCTACCTGCTGTATCGCCGCCGGGAGCGGATGAGCGAGGAGGCCCGGAAGCGGCTCCAGGCGATCTTCAACGCATCCGAGCTCGGGGCCGGCTTCCAGATCGCCCTCGCCGACCTCGAGATCCGCGGCGCAGGCGAGATCCTCGGCGGCGAGCAGTCGGGCCACATGGCGGCGGTCGGCTTCGACCTGTACTCGCGGCTGCTCGCCGAGGCGGTCGAGGAGCAGAAGGCCGGGCTCGAGGGCCGAACGCCGGTCGTCGAGCGACCGCAGGCGGTCCTCGACCTGCCGCTCGAGGCGCACCTGCCCGACGACTACGTGCCCGACGAGGCCCAGAAGCTCGAGCTCTACCGCCGGCTGGCCCGGGCGCGGTCCGCCGGCGACGTCGCGGCGTTCCGGCAGGAGGTCACCGACCGCTTCGGCGCGATGCCCGAGCCGGTCCTGCGGCTCGTCGAGGTCGCCGAGCTCCGGCTCGCCGCCGAGGCCGTCGGCGTCTCGTCGATCTCGCGCGAGGAGGGCCAGCTCGTCGTCCGGTTCGGCGCCGGCCTGTCGCGGGCGACGGCGATGCGGCTCCTCGCGGGGGCGCCGCTCCCGGGCGTCCGCCCGGGCGACGTGGCCTTCGCGAGCAACCAGGTCCGGATCCGGCTGCCGCGCGACCCGGCGAAGGGCTGGCCGCTGACCCGGGCGGTCGTCGCCCGACTCGGCGCCGGCGGCGCCGGCGATACCGGTGGCTTCGGCAGCGACCCGACCGGCGCCCCGTGAACCGCCCGCCGTGGGTCGTCGGCGGTCGCTGGCGCCCGGGCGTCACCCTCGGCGTCGTCGTCGTGACGTTCGCGCTCGCGGCGCTCGTCGTCCTCCTCACCGACGCCGTCCTCGACCGGCTCATCTTCGCGATCGCGCCTCGCGAGCCGGCCAGGGTCGCGGTCGCCGTGACGACCGGTGAGGCCGTCGTGGTCCGGACGACGGTCCACGATCGTCGCCGGTCGTACGTCGTCCCGGCCCAGACGACGGTCGTCCTGCCGCCGGGCGGCCACGGCCGGATCGAGGTCCTCGACGAGGCCTGTCACCCGCTCGGCGCGGTCGACCAGGGGGACACCGTCCTCTGGCAGCTCATCGTCGTCGCGCCCGGCGCGGTGACGTCGGACACGCCGGTCGGGACGCCGCCGCCCCTGTCCGAGGCGGAGTCGACGGCGGCCTGTCCATGACCGGTCCGCGGAGTAGGCTGGCGCTACCGCGTCCGGGCACGACGATGAGCGAAGGAGCGCCGACATGGGGACCTGGGAGCAGGCGGAGGCGGGGGCCAAGCCGCTGTTGAAGTGTCCGCTCTGCGGCGGGACGGCGTTCGAGCGCCAGCAGGGGCGGATGGACTCGCGCTGGGGCATCACGAGCCACAAGCTCGTCCTGATGATCTGCCAGCGCTGCCGGCTCGTGCTCCAGTTCTCGGCCGGGCGGGGCATCTTCGACTTCGATTGAGCGAGCCGACGAGCGCCCGATGACCACGCACCCGTCCGCCGCCCGACCGACGGGCCGCCCGTTCCGCTTCCTTGCCGACGCGCGAGCGGTCGCCGACGGGCGGTCGCTCGCCGCCCTCGCCCGGCGCGCCGAGGCGATGGGCTTCGACGCGCTCGTCATCCCCGATCACCTCGGCGACCAGCTCGCGCCGGTCCCGGCGATGGCCACGATCGCCGCGGCGACCGACCGGCTGCGGATCGCCGCCTTCGTCCTCAACAACGACCTGCGACACCCGGCCGTCCTCGCCCAGGACCTCGCCAGCCTCGACATCCTGAGCGGCGGGCGGCTGATCGTCGCCATCGGCGCCGGCTGGAACGAGCCCGAGTACCGGGCGATCGGGCTCCCGTTCGACCCGACGCCGGTCCGCCAGGCGCGGCTGGCCGAGGCGGTCGCGGTGCTCAAGGGCTGTCTCGGCGGCCGGCCGTTCTCGTTCGCCGGCACGCACTACACGATCGACGGCCACGACGGGCTGCCGGCGCCCGTCCAGCGGCCGCACCCGCCGTTCCTCATCGGCGGCGGCGGACGGCGGACGCTCGAGCTCGCCGGCCGGGAGGCGGACATCGTCGGGCTCGCGCCGCGGATCCTGTCGGGCAGCCGGGCCGATCCGCGCAGCCTGACGCTCGCGGCGGCCGAGGAGAAGCTCGGCTGGGTCCGGGCCGCCGCCGGCGAGCGGTTCGCCTCGCTCGAGGTCAACGCCTACCCGACGATGGGCCTCGCCCGGATCACCGACCGGGCCCGGTCGGAGCTGACCGACCTCGCCGCGACGCTCGAGGCGCGGACCGGACACGCGATCCCGGCCGACGAGCTCCTGGCGTCGCCACACGTCTACCTGGGATCGGTCGACGGGCTCGTCGAGAAGCTCCGCGGCCTGCGCGAGCGGCTCGGGATCAGCTCGTTCATGGTCGGCGAGGTCGACGACCTCGCCCCGGTCGTCGAGCGGCTCGCCGGGACGTAGGCGGGGGTGAGCCTGTCCGGTCCGGTCCCATGGCCCCGCCGATGACCGACGGCCTCTTCGCGCCGGGTCGGCGGTCGCTCGTCGTCGGGCTGATCCTGACGATCACGCTCGTCGCGTCCGAGTCGCTCGCGGTCGGGACGGTGATGCCGCTCGTCGCCGCCGACCTCGGCGGGATCGAGCTCTACGGCTGGGCCTTCTCGGCGTTCTTCCTCGGCCAGCTCATCGGGATCGTGGTCACCGGCGGTCGGCTCGACCGCGGCAGCCCGCGGGTCCCGCTCGCCGTCGGTCTCGTCCTGTTCGGGCTCGGCCTCCTGGTCGGCGGCCTCGCCCCGACGATGCCGGTGCTCGTCCTCGGCCGCTTCCTCCAGGGGCTCGGCGCGGGCGCGGTGCCGCCGACGGCGTACGTGACGATCGGCCGGAGCTTCCCCGAGTCGGTCCGGCCGCGGATGTTCGCGCTCCTCTCGACCGCCTGGGTGGTGCCGGGGATCATCGGGCCGTCGGTGGCGGCGGTCGTCGCTGAGGTCCTCGACTGGCGCTGGATCTTCCTCGGGCTGCTGCCGTTCGTCGCCGCGGCGGGGCTGCTCACCCTCCATGCGATGCGGGCGGTCCCGGACGCGCCGCCGGCCGAGGCCGAGGCGGCCCGCTCGACCGCTCGCCGGATCCCGCTCGCGCTCGCGGTGGCAGCGGGTGCGGCGCTGGCGCTCGCCGGGCTCACGGCCGCGGGTGCCGGCGAGGCCGTCGCGGTCGCCGGCGGGCTCGCGGTCGCGGCCCTCGGGCTCGTCGTGCTCGTCGCGGCCTTCCGCGCGCTCAGCCCGCCGGGGACGCTCCGGCTGGCGCCGGGCCTGCCGGCCACGATCCTGCTCCGTGGCGTGCTGACGTTCGCCTTCGTCGCCGCGGACGCGTACGTCCCGTACCTGCTCGTCGAGGCGCGCGGCCTCGAGGCCTGGACCGGCGGGCTCGCCTACACCGCGGCCACGCTCACCTGGACGAGCGGCTCGTGGATCCAGGCTCGCCTGGCGACCCGCTGGACGACCCGGCGCTTCGTCGGTCTCGGCTTCCTCGTCCTCCTGGCGGGGACGGCGATCACCCTGGTCGTCGTCCTGCCGGGGGTCCCGTGGCCGCTCGCGGTGATCGGCTGGGGGGTCGCGGGGCTCGGGATGGGTCTCGCCTACTCGCCGCTCTCGCTGGCGGTCCTCCGTGACGCGCCACCGGCCGAGCAGGGCAGCGCGACGTCGGCGCTCCAGCTGTCGGACACCCTCGGCTTCACCCTCGGGGCCGGGGTCGCCGGCGCGATCGTCGGGGCGGCCGAGCGCTGGGTCGCGGGCGGCGGCGGGCCACCGAACGCGTCGGGAGCCGCGCTCGGGATCGTCGGCGCATACGTGCTGGCGATGCTCGTCGCCGCCGCCGGACGGCTCGCCAGCGTCCGCCTGTCGGACCGCCCGACGGCGGCTCGCTGATCGGGGCCGGGCGCCGATCAGCGAGCGGGCCGGACGAAGCGGCTCCGGTCATGGCTCGCAGCATCGGTGCGGGCGGGCCGCTGCGGTAGACTTGTCGTCCGCGGATCGCCCGCGCCGCGCAGGCCCGGACCGCCCGGCGCCGTCGACCCGATCACCCGACCGGAGGACCCAGCACCGATGTCCGCCGAGGACCTGCGAGCCAGGATCCGCGAGATCCCCGACTTCCCCAAGCCGGGCATCCTCTTCTACGACATCACGACGCTCCTCAAGGACGCGGCCGCCTTCAAGGAGGCGATCGACCTGATGCTCGCGCCGTTCGCCGACGAGCGGATCGACGTCGTCGTCGGGATGGAGTCCCGCGGGTTCATCTTCAGCGCGCCGATGGCCTACCGGCTGGGGGCCGGGCTCGTGCCCGTCCGCAAGCTCGGCAAGCTCCCGGCCGAGGTCCTCCAGGTCGAGTACGCCCTCGAGTACGGCTCGAACACGCTCGAGATCCACCGCGACGCGATCCAGCCCGGCCAGCGCGTCCTCGTCGTCGACGACCTGCTTGCCACGGGCGGCACGGTCAAGGGGACGATCGAACTCGTCGAGCGGCTCCAGGGCACGATCGTCGGGCTGGCCTTCCTCGTCGAGCTCGCCGCGCTGGCCGGTCGCGAGCGCCTCGGCGGTTACCGGGTCAGCAGCATCATCACGTACTAGCGGCGCTCGACCAGTGGCGTCGGACGCGTCCCCGCGCAACGAGGCCGACCCGTCCGCGGATGGGCCGTCCGGGGGCGCCGACGTCGGCCGACGCCGCTTCTTCCGCCAGTTCGCCGGCGAGATCATCAACACCGCGGCGACGGTCGTGGGCGCAGCGGGGGCCATCCAGCGGACCACGGCCGAGGCGGCGGCCGCGATCCTCGATCCCGAGAGCGGCGCGGCCCGGATCGCGGCCGGCGCGATGCCGACCGACGCCCCGACCGGGTTCCGCAGCGCATTCCGCTGGGACGGCGACCGGCTCATCATGATCGACCAGCGCCGCCTGCCGGCCGAGCTCGTCGAGTACGAGGCCCGCTCGGCCGCGGACGTTTCGTACGCCATCCGCGACATGGTCGTCCGGGGCGCGCCGGCGATCGGCCAGGTCGCCGCGATCGGCCTCGCCCTCTCGGCCAACCGGCTCCGGACCTCCAAGCCGTACGCCCGTCAGGCGACGCTCCGCGGAGCGGCGACCGGGCTTCGCAAGACCCGGCCGACCGCGGTGAACCTCGGCTGGGCGGTCGACCGGATGCTGGCGGCGTACCAGCGGGTCGGGATGCTCGATCCCGACGGCGACCGGATCGCCGACGCGCTGTGGGCCGAGGCGGAGGCGATCGTCGCCGAGGCGACCGAGGACCACGGGCGCCTCGCGACCGCCGGCCTCGACCTCCTGCCCGATCGCGGCGAGGAGCCGCTCGGGGTGCTCACCCACTGCAACACCGGGCCGCTCGCCTGCGGCCAGTTCGGGACGGCGCTCGGGGTCATCGCCGCCGCCCACCACGCCGGTCGGTCGCTCCAGGTCTGGGTCGACGAGACTCGGCCGTACCTCCAGGGTGCGAGGCTGACCGCCTGGGAGCTCGCCCAGGCCGGTGTCCCGCACACCCTCATCGCGGACTCGGCCGCCGCGTCGGCGATCGCCGCCGGCAAGGTGGACGTCGTCCTCGTCGGAGCCGATCGGGTCGCCGCGAACGGCGATACCGCGAACAAGACCGGGACGTATCCGGTCGCCGTCCTCGCGGCCCGGCACGGCGTCCCCTTCTACGTGGTCGCGCCGATGACCTCGTTCGACCCGTCGCTGGCCGACGGCACGGCGATCCCGATCGAGCAGCGCTCGCCCGACGAGGTGACGAAGTTCCGCGGCGCTGCCGTCGCACCCGCCGGGACCGTGGCCTGGAACCCGGCTTTCGACGTCACGCCGGCGGAGCTGGTCACGGCCTTCGTGACCGACGAGGGGATCCTCCGGCCGCCGTTCGGTCCCGCGATCGCCGCGGCGTTCGAGCGCTACGCCGTCCGGCGCCCCGGTGCCGTCCGGCCGCCCGAGCCCGCCGTCGCCGAGGCCCCGCCGTCCCCGGCGGCCGCGGCCGCCGCCGCGGACCCGGCGGCGGAGCGGGCCGCCGAGACGGCCGCCGGCTGATGGTCACCCTCGCCGCCTCGCGCGATCGCGTCGTCGCCCGCCGGACGAGCGACCGGGTCATGCTCCGCGCGTTCCTCGAGCAGGACCGCCTGTATGCCGCCTACGCGATCTGCGACCTCGACGAGAAGGAGTTCCGCAGGACCCGCTGGGGCGTGGCGATGGAGGGCGGCACGCCGGTCGCCGTCGCCCTCGAGTACGGCGGGCTCACGCCGCAGCCGCTCTTCGTCATGGGCCGCAACGACGGCATCTCGGCGATCCTTCGCGACGTCATCCGGCCCCGGGCCGCGTTCGTAGCCTGCCTGTCGTCGTCGGTCGAGGCGGTGGCCGAGCACTACATGGTCGACCCGGGACCGACGATGATCCGGATGTGGGTCGACCGGGGGTCGTTCCGGCCGTACCCTGCCGACGTCCGCCGGCTCGTCCCGGCCGACATCGGCGACCTCAACCGGCTCTACGGGCTCGGCTTCGCGGCCTGGCTCCCGTCGGCCTCGATCGCCGACGGGATCTACTACGGGATCCGGGTCCACGGCCGGCTCGTCGCCGCCGCCGGCACCCATGTCATCTCGCGCGAGGCGGGCATGGGCGTCGTCGGCAACGTCCTGACCCATCCCGATCACCGGGGCCGCGGCTACGCCAAGGCGACGACGAGCGCCGTGACCGCCGAGCTGCTCCGGACCTGCGAGCACGTCGCGCTCAACGTCCGGGCCGACAACCCGCCGGCGATCCAGGCGTACGAGCGCCTCGGATTCCGGTCCCACGTCCGCTTCGAGGAGCGCCTCGCCCATCGGCTCGGCTCGCCGCTCGCCGGCCTCGCCGCACCGCTCCGCCGTCTCTTCCTCACGCCCCGGGAGTCCCAACGCTGATGCAAGACCCAGGCCGCCTGCCAGCCCACGACGTCACCGACCTCGGCCTCGCGGACGACGGCGTCCGCCGGATCGAGTGGGCCGAGCGCGAGATGCCCGTCCTGCGCTCGATCCGCGAGCGCTTCGAGCGGGAGCAGCCCCTCGCCGGCCTGCGGGTCGGCGCCTGCCTCCACGTGACGACCGAGACCGCCAACCTGATGCGGACGCTCGCCGCCGGTGGCGCCGAGGTCACCCTCGCGGCGTCGAACCCGCTGTCGACCCAGGACGACGTCGCCGCGGCGCTCGTCGCCGCGTACGGCATCCCCGTCCATGCCCGTCGGGGCGAGGACCGCGACACCTACTACGCCCACCTCGGGGCGGTCGCCGACGTCCATCCCCACCTGACGATGGACGACGGCTGCGACCTCGTCTCGCTCCTCCACAGCGAGCGACCCGGGCAGCTCGGCGAGGTCCTCGCGGGGACCGAGGAGACGACGACCGGGGTCATCCGCCTCCGGGCGATGGCGGCCGACGGCGCCCTCCGCTTCCCGGTCATCGCCGTGAACGAGGCCCTGACGAAGCACCTCTTCGACAATCGCTACGGGACCGGCCAGAGCACGATCGACGGGATCCTGCGGGCGACGAACATCCTGCTCGCGGGACGGAACGTCGTCGTCGCCGGGTACGGCTGGGTCGGCCGCGGGATCGCCTCGCGGATGGCCGGGATGGGCGCCCACGTCGCCGTCGTCGAGGTCGATCCGGTGCGGGCCCTCGAGGCGTCGATGGATGGCCACGACATCCTGACCCACGCCGACGCCGCCCGCTGGGGCGAGCTCTTCGTGACCGCGACCGGGAACATCAACGTCTTCCGCCGCGAGCACTTCGAGGCGATGCGCGAGGGCGTCCTCCTCGCCAACAGCGGCCACTTCGACGCCGAGCTCGACCTCGCGGCGCTGCGGGCGATGGCCGAGGGCCACGTGACCCAGGTCCGCGATGACGTCCAGGCGTTCGACATCGGCGGCAAGACCATCAACCTCATCGCCGAGGGTCGGCTGGTGAACCTCGGTGCGGCGGAGGGCCACCCGGCCGCGGTCATGGACATGAGCTTCGCGAACCAGGCGCTGTCCGCCGAGTATGTCGCCCGGCACCACGCCGAGCTCGAGCCGATGGTCTACGTCGTCCCCGAGGCGATCGACCGGGAGGTCGCCCGACTCAAGCTGGCGGCGCTCGGGATCGAGCTCGAGCCGATGACGCCCGAGCAGCTCGACTACGTCGCCTCGTGGCGGCACGGGACGTGAGCGCGCCGACGGTCGCGCCGTACGGGACCTGGGCGTCGCCGCTACCGATCGGGCTCCTGACGGCCGGCGCGCTCCGCCTCGCCGAGTCGCGGATCGAGCCCGACGGGACGATCGACTGGCTCGAGGGTCGCCCCGGCGAGGGCGGCCGCCAGGCGCTGATGCGCCTCGCGCCGGGGGCGTCGGCGCCGGTCGAGGTCGGACCGCCGGGGATGAACGTCCGGAGCCGGGTCCACGAGTACGGTGGCGGCGCGTACCTCGCCGCCGGGCCGCTGCTCGTCGTCTCGGACTTCGCCACCGGCCGGCTCCACGTCAGCCGCGATGGCGGCGCGGCCTGGGCGCCGCTCACCCCGGAGCGCGCCTGGCGGTTCGCCGATCTGGAGCTCGACCGCGGGCGTGGGCGGCTGATCGCCATCCGCGAGGATCACGAGCCGCCGACGCTCGAGCGGCATGGCGAGGCCGAGAACGCGATCGTCGCGATCGGGCTCGCCGACGGCGCCGTCGAGATCCTCGTCGCCGGGCACGACTTCTTTGCCGCCCCGCGCCTGTCGCCCGACGGCGATCGCCTCGCCTGGCTCGAGTGGGACCACCCGAACCTGCCGTGGGACGGCACGACGCTCCGGCTCGCCCGTCTCGACGAGGCGGGTGCGCCCGACGGACTCGGCGCCGTCGTCGCGGGCGGTCCGGCCGACTGGATCTCGCAGCCCCGCTGGTCACCCGACGGCCGGCTCCAGGTCGTGGCCGAGCCCGGTGGCTGGATGAACCTGTTCCGGGTCGGCGACGACGGCCTCGAGCCGCTCGCGCCGATGGAGGCCGAGTTCGCCTATCCCGATTGGGTGTTCGCCCTGACCGACCATGCCTTCCTCGGCGACGGCAGCGTCGTCGCCTCGGGCCGGAGCGCGGGCCACACCGACCTGTACCGGATCGGCCCCGCGGTGGGCGCCGTGTCGCGCTTCGACCTGCCGTTCACCGAGTTCGACTACGTCGCGGCCGCCGGGACGACGGTCGTCGCCATCGTCGGGATGCCGACCGAGCCCTCGCGGCTGGTCCGGATCGATGCGGCGTCGGGCGCCTGGGAGGAGCTCCGCCGGACGATCGCCGACGCGCCCGACCCGGCCGACCTGTCCCGGCCGCGCCCGGTCACCTTCCCGACGACCGGTGGGCAGGAGGCCCACGGCGTCTGGTACCCGCCCCACAACCGCGCGTTCGTCGGCCCCGACGACGAGCGGCCGCCGCTCATCGTCACCAGCCACGGCGGGCCGACCGCACAGGCGTCGACGGCGCTCCAGCTCTCGATCCAGCTGTTCACGTCGCGCGGCTACGGCGTCCTCGATGTCGACTACGGCGGGAGCTCCGGCTACGGCGCGGCATACCGCAAGCGGCTGGAGGGCGAGTGGGGCGTCGTCGACCTCGACGACTGCGTCGCCGGCGCCCGCTGGCTCGCCGAGCAGGGCCTCGTCGACCCGGATCGGACGGCGATCCGCGGCGGGAGCGCCTCCGGCTACACGACCCTCTGCGCCGTGACCTTCCGCGACACCTTCCGGGCGGGGACGACGTACTTCGGGATCGGCGACCTCGAGACGTTCGTCGCCCAGACGCACAAGTTCGAGTCGCGCTATCTCGAGCGGCTGGTCGGTCCGTACCCCGCGACGCGGGAGCGGTACCGCGAGCGATCGCCGCTGAACCACCCGGATCGGATCTCGTGCCCGGTCCTCGTCCTCCAGGGGGCCGAGGACCGGATCGTGCCGCCGGCCCAGGCGGAGCAGATCGTCGACGCGCTGTGGGAGCGACGGCTGCCGCACGCGTACCTGCTCTTCGCGGGCGAGGATCACGGGTTCCGCCAGGCGGCCAACATCATCCGCTCGTTCGAGGCGGAGCTCTCGTTCTACGGCCAGGTCTTCGGGTTCCGCCCGGCCGACGCCATCGAGCCGGTCAGCGTCGAGTTCCTCGCGACCTGACCTCGGCCGTCGGCCGCGCCTCAGCCGGCGAGCAGGTCACGTAGCGCCGCCATCCCGCGGTGGACGTCGCCGAACGACGTCGTCAGCGGCGACAGCCCGAGCCGGACGATGTCGGGCCCGCGGAAGTCGGGGATGACGCCGTTGCGGATCAGGGCGGCGGTCAGCCGCTCCGCGTCGGGGTGCCGGATCGAGACGTGGGCGCCGCGCCGGGCCGGGTCGCGCGGGCTGCCGAGCAGGCAGCCGAGCGGGGCAAGCCAGGCGTCGTGGAGCGCGACGGCGTAGCCGGTCAGGGCGATGCCCTTCGCCCGGATCGGCCCGATCCCCGCATCGGCGACGAGCCGAACGCCGGCCTCGACGGCCGCGAGGGCGATGACGCTCGGCGTGCCCGCCAGCGTGCCGCGGATGCCCGGGCCGGGATCCCAGCTCGGGGCCATGGCGAAGACGTCGCGGGCGCCGATCCAGCCGCGGATCGGCGTCCGGATCGACGCCTGCAGCTCGCGCCGGACGTACTGGAAGGCGGGGGCGCCAGGCCCGCCGTTGAGGTACTTGTACGTGCAGCCGACCGCCAGCTCGGCGCCTCCGCCGGTGAGGTCGATCGGGATCGACCCGACAGCGTGGCTGAGATCCCACAGGACGAGCGCGCCCGCCGCGCGGGCGGCGGCCGAGATCCCGGCGAGGTCGGCGATCGCGGCCGACCGGTAGCCGACGAGGCTGAGGACGACGAGCGCGACGTCGGGGCCGAGGACCGCCTCGACGTCGTCGACGCTCGGCCCCTCGACCGGGTCGGTGGCGAGACGACGGAGCTCGAGGCCGCGGTCGGCCGCCAGCCCCTCGAGGACGAACCGATCGGTGGGGAACTCGTCGGTCGGGACGACGATCGCCCGCCGGTCGGGTCGCGCGTCGAGCGCCGCGGCGGCGAGCCGGTAGAGGTTCACGGTCGTCGAGTCCGCGACGACGACCTCGCCCGGCCGAGCGCCGAGGACGGTCGCCGCGAGCAGGTCCCCGACGCGGAGCGGGAGGTCCATCCAGTGGTCCCAGCCACGGATGAGCTCGCGTCCCCACTCGTCGCGGACGACGTCGGCGATCCGCTCGGCCGTCGAGCGCGGGAGGCGCCCGAGCGAGTTGCCGTCCAGGTAGACGAGCCCGGGGTCGCCCTCGACGAACCCGGCGCGGAAGTGCGCGAGCGGGTCGGCCGCGTCGAGCGCGCCGGGATCGGCGGTTGCGAGCGGGATGTCGGTCAAGGGGCCTCCCGCCGAGGACCGTAGCACGCTCGTCGGAGCGACCGCGGGTCTCTGCCGTCCTCGCCGGGTGACCCGGCCTCCGGGTCGCCGGCGACGGCGCCTCAGTGCGGTGAGCGGCGGCTCCGGCGGCCGATGGCCGCGAAGGCGAGGAGGGAGCCGGCGACCGCGGCGAACGCGAGGGCCAGGGCGCTCGCGACGCCCGGCGAGCGGGTTGCGATGTCGTGCGCCGTGGCGGTGTCCGGGATCTCCGCCCCGCCATCCCCCGAGGAGTCGACCCCACCGCCGTAGTCGGGCGAGGGCGACGGCTCCGGCGTGTCCGTCGCCGTCGGGCCGGTCGACGAGGTCGGCTCGGGCGAGGCCGAAGCATCCGGGCTCGCGCTGGGTGCGACGGACGGATCGGCCGATGGAGCGACGCTCGGTCCCGGGTCGGGGCTGGGCGACGGCTCGGGCGAGGCCGAAGCATCCGGGCTCGGGCTCGGGCTCGGCGACGGCGACGGGCTCGGACTCGGGCTCGGGCTCGGACTCGGGCTGGGGCTCGGGCTCGGGCTCGGACTCGGACTCGGGCTGGGGCTCGGGCTCGGCGACGGACTCGGGCTGGGCGATGGACTCGGCGACGGACTCGGGCTCGGCGACGGATCAGGCGACGGCGACGGGCTCGGACTCGGGCTCGGGC
>CAZABC010000051.1:0-12803 GCA_964483405.1 uncultured Anaerolineaceae bacterium | reverse complement strand
ACAAGCCCTGCATCGACGTCACCGACGAGGGCTACAACGTCGAGTGGAGCCAGGAGCTGCGGGTCCACGAGTCGTTCGACGAGTACCTCCGGGCGTGGGTCCTCGTCCACGCCCTCCATCGCCATCTCGGCTTCCCGGGCGAGCGGCCCGGCGTCGTGTTCGACATGAGCGTCGGCTACGACCTCGCCGGGATCCTGCAGCCCAACGTCCAGTGGTACCTCGACGCGATGGCCGACGCCTCGGCCTGGCTGGCCAGCCACGTCGACGTCGTCGCGGGCCGGTTCCCGGCCATCCGGGAGATCGACGTCCCGGCCCGGATCGCCGACACGGTGACGCTGTCGACGATGCACGGCTGCCCGCCCGACGAGATCGAGCGGATCTCGCGCTACCTCATCGAAGAGCGCGGGCTGCACACGAAGGTGAAGTGCAATCCGACGCTGCTCGGCGCCGGGCGGGTCCGGTCGATCGTCAACGACGAGCTCGGCTTCGTCGATGTCGCGATCCCGGACTCGGCGTTCGACCACGACCTCCGGTACGAGGACGCGCTGCCCATGTTCCGCCGGCTCCGCGAGGCCGCCGCGGCCCGCGGGACCGGGTTCGGCCTCAAGCTCGGCAACACGCTCGAGGTCGAGAACCGGCGCGGCGTGTTCGACCGCGACCCGACGATGTACCTCTCGGGCCGGGCGCTCCACCCGGTGACCGTCAACCTCGCGGCGATGCTCGCCGACGACCTGGCGGCGGGCCTAGGCGGCCCGGCGGACGGCGACGGCGGCCCGGCGGACGGCGACGGCGACCCGGCGGACGGCGGCGGGGCCGGTGGCGTGTCGATCCCGTTCTCGTTCGCGGGGGGCGCGGACGCGTTCAACCTGCCCGACCTCCTCGCGGGCGGCATCCCGACGGTCACCGTCTGCTCCGACCTGCTCAAGACCGGCGGCTACCTGCGGCTGCGCCAGTACCCCGAGCGGATCGACGCGGCACTCGACGCCGTCGGCGCGGCCGACACGGCCGACCTCATCCGTCGGACCGCTGCGGCGGGCGGGTTCGACGGGCCGCCGGCCAGGCCCGGCGACACCGATGCCGTGGGCGACGCGGCCGCCCTCGCCACCGCGGCGCGCCTCAACCTCCGTCGCTACGCGGAGCGCGTGCGCGTCGACCCGCGCTATCGGCGGGCCACGTACCGGACCGACCGCTCGAAGACGACCCGCCGGCTCGACCCCTTCGACTGCATCGAGGCGCCGTGCCTCGACGAGTGCCCGGTCGACCAGGCCGTGCCGCGCTACATGCGCGCGGTGCGCGACGGCGACCTCGCCGAGGCCGTCCGGATCACTCGCCTCGACAACCCGCTGCCGGCGATCCTCGGCTGCGTCTGCGACCACCTCTGCGAGCGGACGTGCGTCCGGACCCACCTCGACGAGCCGCTCGCGATCCGCCACATCAAGCGGTTCATCATGGAGCACGAGGCCGGCGCAGCCGTCGGCCCGACGCCGCCGGCCGCCGGACCGGCGACCCCGGCCGCGGAGGCCGCGTCCCGGGTCGCGATCATCGGTGCCGGACCGGCCGGCCTCGCCGCCGCCGAGGTGCTCGCCCGGGCCGGGACCGGCGTGACGGTCCTCGAGGCGCGGCCGTACCCGGGCGGGATGGTGGGCGGGGCCATCCCCGAGTACCGCCTGCCGGCCGCGCGGATCGCGCAGGACCTCGCCGCCGTCGAGCGTCTCGGTGTCGAGATCCGGTACGGCGTGCGGGCCGGGACCGACGTCACCCTCGACGACCTGCGGGCCGAGGGGTTCGCGGCGGTCTTCGTCGCCGTCGGCGCGCAGCGGGCGAAGACGCTCGGGCTGGCCGGCGAGGATGCCGCCGGCGTCCTCGACGGGATCGCCTTCCTGCGCGGCGTCCGCGAGGGACGGCCCGCGACGATCGGTCCGCGGGTCGCCGTCGTCGGGGCGGGCGACACGGCGATGGACTGCGCCCGCACCGCGCGCCGCCTCGGCGCGTCGGTGACGCTGGTGTACCGCCGGACGATCGACCAGATGCCGGCAGATCCCGAGGAGATCCACGCGCTCGGCGAGGAGGGCGTCGCGATCGTCGAGCTCGCCCGACCGATCGCCCTGCAGCTCGAGGACGGGCGGCTGCGGGGCCTGACGTGCGTCCGGACCGAGTACCGCGGCGACCGCGACGCCGCCGGCCGCAAGGTCCCCCACGACGTGCCCGGGTCGACGCTCGAGATCCCCCTCGACACGCTCGTCGTCGCGGTCAGCCAGCACGCCGTCCTCGACCTGTTCGGCGACGCTCCGCCGGCGCTCACGCCGGACGGTTTCATCGCGACGGACCCGGTGACCCTTGCGACCTCGATCCCGGGCGTCTTCGCCGGTGGCGACGTCGGCGCCCACGGCCCCTCGTCGATCGTCCGGGCCGCGGCCGATGGCAAGCGCGCGGCGGCTGCCATCGCGACGTCGCTCGGTCTCGGCGCGACCGCCGCGGCCGCCGCTGGCGGGGCCGGCTCGCCCGACGGGGTCGCGGTCCACCCCTCCGTCGCCGTCGACCGTGCCGAGGCCCAGGCGCTCGTCGTCCGGCGCGCCCGGCGCGCGTACCGCGTCCCGATCGCCTCGAGGCCGCTCGAGGAGCGCGGCGACTTCGCCGAGACGACGCTCGGCTACGCGACCGATGCGGCGGTCCGTGAGGCGAGCCGCTGTCTCGACTGCGACGTCCTGTGCAGCCTGTGCGTCGGCGTCTGCCCGAACATGGCGCTCCTGACCTACGAGGTCGACCCGACCGCGGCCGGCCCGGCGTCGTCGCTCGGCGTCCGCCAGCGGTTCCAGGTCGCCGTCCTGGCCGACCTCTGCAACGAGTGCGGCAACTGCGTGACGGCCTGTCCGACCGCCGGCGCCCCGTACCGCGACAAGCCGCGGCTCCACCTCGATCGCGCCGACTTCGAGGCCGAGGCGACGAACGCGTTCCTGCTCGTCGGCGGCGGAGCGATCGAGGGGCGCTTCGACGGCGCGACCGTCCGGCTCGAGGCGGCGGCCGACGCCGGCGCACAGACCGGGCCGACGGCGGTGCTGGCGACGCTCCGCGCCGGCCTCGAGTCGACGCCGCACCTGCCGTCGGCCGACCGCGGTGGCGGGACCCGCGTGCCGCCGCCCGGACCGGCGCCCGACCGGCGGGGTCCATCCCGGGCGCCGTCGGCGCTCGAATGAGGTTCAGCAGGTACCGTCGGACGCGATGCCACACGAACAGGAGAGTCCACGATGACCACGATCACCGAGAACCCCAGCGCGGGAGTTGCGACTGCGACCGGTCGGATCCTCCAGGCGACGCTGGTCGACCTCATCGACCTCAGCCTCCAGGGCAAGCAGGCCCACTGGACGGTGACCGGACCGCTGTTCAAGCCGCTCCACGAGCACCTTGACGCCATCGTCGACGATGCCCGGACCTGGTACGACGACGTCGCCGAGCGGATGGCCGCGATCGACGTCGCCCCGGACGGCCGTCCGGCCACGATCGTCGCCTCGAGCCTCCTCGAGCCGCTCGACGCCGGGTGGCAGGCCGACTCAGACGTCGTGGTCCGGTTCGCCGAGCGGATGGGCGCGATCGCCGACCGGCTCCGCGAGCGGATCGAGGGCCTGGCCGAGCTCGACCCGATCAGCCAGGACCTGCTCATCGGGATCGCCCACGGCGTCGAGAAGCACCGCTGGATGCTCCGGGTGCAGCTCCGCGGCAGCTAAGGCCCGGTCGCCGCTACGTCGCCGGCTCGACCCGCGCCTTCTCGCGGACGACGAGCACCGAGCACGGCGCGTGGACGAGGACGTTCCGCGCGACCGAGCCGAGGACGAGCCGGACCAGCCCGGTGTGCCCGCGCGTCCCGACGATCACGAGGTCGGCGGCTCGCTCGCGGGCGGCATCGCAGATCTCCTCGGCGGCCGACCCCTCGCGGACGACGGCCCCGCCCGCGTAGCCGGCATCGCGGAGCCTGGTCACCGTCGCGTCGGCGATGGTCTGGCACTGCCGGCGCGCCTCGTCGACGGCGAGCGTGTACGACTCGAGGACCTGGTCGTAGATGCCGGGCGACATCCCGGTGCTCCACGGCATCCCGACCTCGGCGACGCAGACGGCGGCGACGGGTCGCCCGGCGAAGATCGGCCAGTCGGTCAGGACGTGCTCGGCATGCTCGGCCGCGGCGGACCCGTCGGTCGCGAACAGGATCGAGTCGATCCGCTCGTTCCGGACGACGAGGACCGGGCATGGGGCGTGGTCGACGACCTCGGCCGAGACCGACCCGAGGAGCGTCGTCTCGAAGGTCCCATGGCCACGGTTGCCGACGACGATGAGGTCGGCGTCGAAGACCTTGGCCTCGGCCACGATCGCGCTCGCCGGTCGACCCCGGAGCAGGAGCCGCTCGACCGTCCGGCCGGAGTGCCCGAGGTCGCGGACCGCGCTCTCGAGCGCGTCGTCGAGCCGCCGGGCGTCGGACGTCTCGATCGTCCGCTGGTCGACGCTCTCGGTCGACAGGCCCGGCGCGACCCGGTCGTTCAGGTGGCGGAGCGCGGCGACGACCCGGATGACCGACCCCTCGGGCCACGCGATCCCGTCGACGACATCGCGCGCCCGCATCGCGGCGGCGGAGCCGTCGATCGCGAGCAGGATCTTCATGGAAGGACCTCCTTGGCCCCGCTATCGTGCCGCATCGGCCCGGCCGATGGTGGGGCCGACCGGACCGAACCGGCCGGCCGTCGCGACCGGGCCGCCGTCGCGACCCGGTCGTCGACGGGAGCGCGGGTCAGCCGCGGAGCGCGGCCAGGAGCGCCTCCGGGGTCGGCACGCCGCCACGCCCGAGATGGCCGCCCACGACCGCGGCGACAGGGGGCTCGAGCCCGGTCGAGGCGAGGAGGTCGGCGCGATCGGCTCCGAGCACCGACGCCGGCTCGCCGTCGGCGACGACCTCGCCCCGCCGCAGGACCACGACCCGGCGGAAGTGGCGGGCGGCGAACTCCATGTCGTGGGTGATCGCGACGACGGTCCGGCCGGCGTCCGCGTAGGTGTCGACGATCGCCCCGACCCGCGCGACGCCCGGGCCGTCCTGGCCGCTCGTCGGCTCGTCGAGGACGAGGGCCGCGGGCTCCATCGCCAGGACGCTGGCGAGGGCGACGAGCTTCCGGGTCGAGCGATCGAGATCGTACGGGTTCGCCTCGGCGACCCCCTCGAGCCCGACGAGCCGGAGCGCTGCCCCGACGAGCGCCGCGACCTCGGCCCGGTCGGCGATGCCGAGGTTCCGCGGCCCGAACGATACCTCGCGGGCGACCGACCGCTCGAAGAGCTGGTCGTCGGGGTCCTGGAAGACGAGGCCGACCGTCCGGGCCGTCTCGCTCACCGCCCGGTCGGCGATGTCGACGCCGTCGACGAGCACCCGGCCGGCGCCCGGCCGGAGCAGCCCGTCGAGGTGCTTGATGAGCGTCGTCTTGCCGGAGCCGTTCTGGCCCACGATCGCCACGGTCTCGCCCGGCGCGATCGCGAGGTCGATGCCACGGAGCGCCTCGACGCCGCCCGGGTAGCGGTGGACGAGCCCCTCGACGGTGAGCCGGGCTCCGTCGCGCGGCCGGCGCGGAGCCCAGTCGAGCCGCGGCCGTCCGGCGGTCTGCGGCGCGCCCGAGATCGCGCCCAGGCGCCGGTCGAGCGCCTCGGCCACGGTCGCCGGGTCGAAGGCGCGTCGCGGATCGACGCCGCCGACCTCGGCCAGCCGCACGATCGTCGGTCCGGCCAGCCCGAGCGGCCCGAGGACGGCCGACCCGAGGGCCCGGCCGGGCAGGTCGGTCGTCACCGCCCGTCCGCCCTCGAGGACGAGACACCGGTCCGCCCGGCCGAGGACCATCGGGTCGTGCTCGGCGACGAGGACGGCCCGCCCCGCCCCGGCCTCGGCGCCGAGGAGCTCGGCGACCGAGCGCTTACCGGCCGGGTCGAGCTGGGCGGTCGGCTCGTCGAGGACCAGAGCGGCCGTCCCCATCGCGACGATGCTCGCGACGGCGACCCGCTGCTGCTCGCCGCCGGACAGGGCGAACGGATCGCGGTCGGCGAGGTGGGCGATCGCGAGCCGCTCGAGGACCGCGTCGATCCGGGCGTCCATCTCCTCGCGCGGCACGCCGAGGTTCTCGAGGCCGAAGGCGAGCTCCTCGCGGACCGTCAGCTTCGACGCCGACAGCTGGTTCGCCGGCGTCGAGAAGACGATCCCGACCCGCCCGACGAGCTCGGCCGGGGTCAGGGCGGTCGTCGCCGACCCGCCGACGCGCGCCTCGCCGCTGACGGCGGCCCGGACGACCCGCGGGATGAACCCCGCGGCGACGAGCGCGAGCGTCGACTTGCCGGCGCCGGTCCGACCCGCGACGGCGACGACCTCGCCGGGTCCGGCGGCGACGTCGATGTCGGCGAGCGCCGGCTCGCGGCGTCCCGGGTAGCGGATGCCGACCCCGGCGAGCTCGAGGCCGCCGCTCACCCGAGCGTCCCGGTGACGCCGACGACGAGCGTCCCCACGATCGCCGCGAGGATCCCGAGACGGAGCCAGCGGTCGACCGGCGGGTCCTCGACGACGCGGTAGGCCGTCCGGCCGGCGACGGCCCCGAAGCCCCGCGCCTCGAGGGCGAAGGTCCGCTCCCGGACGTCGATGAGCGATCCGAGCAGGATCGGCCCGACGAGCGGCACGAGGGCCCGCGTCCGGGCGAGGAACGATCCCGCGATCGAAAGCCCGCGCGCCTGCTGGGCGTCGAGGATCGAGGTCGCCCGGTCCTGCAGCCGCGGGACCAGCTGGACGGCCGACAGGACGACGAAGGCGAGCCGATGGCTGACGCCCCGCGCGACGAGCGCCTCGAGCAGGTCGTCGGCGAGCGTCGAGAAGAGGAACAGGATCGAGGCGACGAAGGCGACGAGGATCCGGGCCGCCGAGACGACGCCGAAGACGATCCCGTCCCACGAGAGCGCGATCGGTCCGAGCCGGGCGATGACGTCCCGAGCACCCGGGAAGAAGAGCGCGTTGACGAGCAGGATCGAGGCGATGAGGACCGCCGGGATCCGGAGCGTCCCGAGGAGCGGCCGGAGCAGCCCGCTCGTCGCCGCGACGACGGCGAGCGCCGCGAGGAGGACCGCGCAGACCCATGCCGGCAGGACGAAGGCGGCGACGATCGCCCACAGCAGGCCGAGCGCCTTCGTGGTCGGCCCGCGCCGGTGGAGCCAGCTGGCGCCCGGGCGGAAGTAGCCGCTCGCCGGCGAGGTCATCGCCGGCCGTCAGTCCGAGATCGTCGTCTCGCCGCGGCTGAACATCGCCCGGACCGTCAGCGGGAGGGCCAGGAGGATCGCCGCGACGATCGTGTAGCTGATCGTCTTGTCGAGCGGGTCGCTCGTGAGGCCCTGGGCGAAGGCCGACTGGAAGACGCTGAGGCCGAGCGACCGGAACAGCGCCACGAGGGCGTCGGTCCCGCTGCCGGTCACGCCGCCGAACACGCCGGCCGCGATCGGGGCTGAGATCGCCGCCGCGACGAGGCCCGTCGTCAACCCGCCGACCCAGACCGGGAAGAGCCGGGCGTTGTCGCCGCGGTGGGCCCACGTCCAGGCGAGCCAGCCGACGACGAGCCCGAGGACCGCCGCGACGACGAGCCCGAGCGGGTCGTCGAGGGCGAGGAAGCTCAGGTCGACCCCGCCGAGGAACTCGGGGTCGGAACCGTCGACGATCGAGAAGTAGCCCCCGGGGGCGAACAGCAGCCGGATGATCGCGAAGACGAGGACGAACCCCGAGATCGCCGTGGCCGCCGACAGGTACGGCTGGATCCGGGTGTCGCCGGGCTGGAACGCGAACGCCGTCCGGCCGGAGAGCCAGGCGACCGCGACGCCGATCGCGGCGATGACGAGACCGATGAGGACGAACTGCATCTGGTTCGCCGCGGCCTGGTCGGGGTCCTCCGGGAAGAGCTCGGGGAAGCCGATCGTGTAGGTGACGACGAGCATCGCGATCCCGGCGGCGGCGACCCCGGCGGCGAGGGCGAGGAAGCCGCCGACGCGGGTGTCGTCGGCGCGCAGCCGGAAGACGCCACGGGCACCCCAGAACCCGGCCATCAGGCCGATGACGCCGGCGACCGGCGCGAAGAAGGCGATGATCGGGCTGCCGCCGCCGGGGATCGGCAGGAGCGCCCAGAGGAGGTTCGACAGGATCCCCGTCAGGGCGCCGGCGAGCGGCCCGGCGAGCGCGCCGACGAGGACCGTCCCGATCGAATCGAGGTAGATCGGCAGCCGGAGGGCGACGGCGATCGCACCGACGGCGATGTTGATGGCGATCGCGACCGGGAGGAGGGCGATCGTCGAGGTCGACAGGTCACGCGCACGCCAGGTGGCCCAGGCGAGGATGACGACCCCCAGCAGCAGGATCCCCAGGTAGGCGAGCTGGACGGGCGAGACGCACCCCTCGGTCTGACCCTCCGCGCACACCGTGAGCCACTCGAAGCTCATCCGGACCTCCTTCGCCTCGCCCGGCGGCCGACCGCGGGCGGCTCCCTCTCGCGGCTAGGGTGCCATGTCCGCCGACCGCCGACCAGCCCGATGCGCGCGGGCTACGGGCCGACCCGCTCCGCGAGGCTGCCGACGCGCTCGATGAAGCGTCCGAGGAAGGCCGCCGCGTCCGCCTCCACGGCGACGTCGACGTTCGGCGGGCGGCCCCATGTCCGGCGCCAGTCGGCCACCGTCTCACCGGTCGTCAGCGTCCCGCCGAGCTCGACGTCGACCGCGACGGCCTCGGTCCGGACGAGGCCCGGGTCGAGCGCCGCGGCGACGGCGAGCGGGTCATGGACGAAGGCGCCGTAGAAGCCGTCGTAGCGACGGTGGAACTCCATGTAGAAGCGCAGGGCGTCGGCGACGAACCGGACGACCCGGTGGGTCGCGATCGAGCGGGTCTCGGGGTCGTGGCCGGGGTCGAGCGACGGGTCCGGTCGACTCCCGGCCCGCCGGGCGAGGGCGACGACGTGGTCGGGCACGACCTTGGCCCGCTCGGTGACATCGAGTCCGAGCGCGAGCGGCCGCGGCGTCCCCGGCTCGGCCGCCGCCCGTCCGAAGCGGGCGAAGCACAGGCGGGCCGCGTCGGGATCGCAGTGGATGTTCCACTCGGTCGTCGGGGCGGTGTTGCCATTGCTCCGGTAGCTCCCGCCCATCAGGACCCAGCGCCGGAGGAGCGACGGCAGCGCTGGCTCGCGGAGGAGCGCGACCGCGAGGTTGGTCAGCGGCCCGAGCGTCACGAGGGTGATCTCGCCGGGCCGGCGCCGCGCGGCGTCGACGATCACATCCGGTCCGAAGCGGTCGCTGAGCGGGCGCGCCGCGGGCGGCAGCTCGGCGTAGCCGAGACCGAGCGGGCCGTGCGTCTCGGGGGTCACCTCGAGGTCGCGGACGAGCGGGATCTCGCGACCGAGGGCCACCTCCACGTCCGTCCGGCCGGCGAGCTCGAGGACGGCCAGCGTGTTCGCAGCGACCTGGCGGGCCTCGACGTTGCCCGACAGGCAGGTGACGGCGACGAGCTCGGCCTCCGGCGAGGCGCACGCGTAGAGCAGCGCGAGCGCGTCGTCGATGCCGGTGTCGCAGTCGATGAGGACGGGGATCCGGTCGGCCACGGCCGAATGCTAGCGGGACCCGCGGGTCACGGCGTCTCGACGACGCCCCAGGTCAGCGTCTCGTACGAGGGATGCGCCTCGAGGGTCGGCGCGACGTCCTCGACCCAGGCCTCGGTGACGAGGTCGGCGGCCGGTTCGCCGAGCAGGCGGGCCCCGAGGAACAGCGTCGCGAGCCGCCGGATCTGCCTGGCGCCGTCCTCCGTGCCGATCAGCATGTGGTCCGCGCCGACGAAGGTCACGAGCGCTCCGCGACCGGGCGGGTAGTGCTCGAACAGCGGGACCGCGGCGAAGCGGTAGTCGCTGTCGATGTCGCCGCTCGCGGCGAGGAAGAGGGTATCCGCGGTGACGGAGGCGAGGCCGCTCGGGCCGGTGAGATCGTAGCCCTCCGGCATCATCGCCACGACCGCCTGGATCCGGCCGTCGCCGAGTGGCGCCCACAACCCCGTGTCGGTCGCGACGCCGACCTCCGCGGCCCGCTTGAAGAACGCGTCCCAGCGCTCGGGCGAGCCGCAGACGTAGGCCCACCAGAAGTCCGCCCAGCCCTCCGGCCGCGTCGCGCACGTGGCGTCGATGTGCGCCGGGTCGACCCGGGCGCCAGCGAGCATGAGCGCCGTCCACGAGCCGAACGAGTAGCCGACCACGCCGGCCCGATCGGTGTCGAGCAGCCCGGAGAGCTGATCGTCCTCGAGCGCCGCCAGGCCGTCGAGCGCCGCCATCAGGTCGAGCGGGTAGTCGATCATCGACGGTGTCGGGTGGCTGCCACCCCAGGTGCGCTGGCCGATCCCTTCGACATAGACGAGCCCGTGGCTCGCCAGGTGCGCCGCGAGGGACGGGGCGAGGTCGCTGTCGCCGAGCACGACGCGGTACGGGGCGCCGCCCCTGTCGACCGGGGCGTCCTCGGTCGGATCGCCCGGCTTGATGGCGGCCGGGTAGTAGACCCTGATCCGCAGCGGCCGGTCGCGGCCCGCCACGTCGAGCTCGAGGACCCGGTCGCCGACCTCGTACGGGCCGGGGTCGGCAAGCGCTGCCGGGTCGAGGGCCGGCGACGGGAACGCCGACGGCACGACGGATGGCGACGGCGATGGGGACGGGCCGGTCATCGCAGGGGCCGGGGTCGCGGCACCGCAGCCGGTGAGGACGAGCGTCGTCCCGACGATCGCCGCGAGTGCACGCGCCGCGCCCGAGCACGCGAGCACCCCGGGACGCCGGCGGCTGCGGGATCGAGTACGGTCCTGGCCGGCCATCGCTCGTGCTCGCGCGTGAAGCTGCGCCCGCCCCGGTCCGGCGGTCAAGAGCCGGCCGGCCCGAACCGCGCGTCATGGACATCGGCTCGGGTCGGCGGCCGGCGCCGCCCGGGCCGCGCGCGGCGACGTCGTCCGCGACGGCCACCCCGGCGGTCCTACACTCCTCGACGTGCCCGACACGCCGATCCTCCCGTATGAGCGCCGCGACGCGGCCGTGGAGCCCTGGGATGCCCGCGCGCCGGCGGTCGCCGCCCGTGTGACCGGGATCGTCCACGCGGTCCGCCCCGACCTCCGGGTCGAGCACGTCGGCAGCAGCGCCGTCCCGGGACTCGATGGCAAGAACGTCGTCGACCTCGGGATCGTCGCGCCGCCCGACGACATCCCCGGCGTCGTCGCGTCGCTCCACCGCCTCGGCTTCGGCGACCAGCCGGGACCGGCCGCCTGGCCGCCGACCCGGCCGATGCTCCTCGGCGCGATCGACCATGAGGGGAGTCGGTTCCGGATCCACGTCCACGTCATGCCACCGGCCCGGCGCGAGCTCGAGGAGCTCATCGGGTTCCGCGACGCCCTCCGCCGGGACCCCGACCTCCGCGCCGCCTACGCCGCGGCCAAACGGGGCGTCCTCGAGCGGGTCGGCGGCTCGAGCAAGGCGTATGCCTTCTCGAAGGGGGAGTGGGTCGAGCAGGCGCTGCTCGACATCGGGGTCCGCCCACCCCCCGCCGACCACGGCGGCGTCGTCCTGCCGGGCGCGACGATCGGGATCCTCGGCGGGGGCCAGCTCGGGCGGATGCTCGGCTACGCCGCTCGCGCGCTCGGCTACGGGGTCGTGGTCCTCGATCCCGATCCGGCCTGTCCCGCCGCCGCGGTCGCCGACCGGGTCGTCGTCGGCGGCTATGACGACGTCGAGGCCGCCAGGGTCCTCGCCGCGGTCAGCGACGTGGTGACGTACGAGCTCGAGCACGTCGACGCGGCCCTCGCCGACGCGATCGGCGCCGCCGACGTCCCCGTCCGGCCCGGCCCGCTCGCCCTGCGCGTCACCCAGGACCGGCTCGCCGAGCGGCGCTTCCTGCGGGACCTCGGCGAGCAGACGGCGCCGGGACGCGAGGTCCGCGGCGCCGACCTGATACGGGAGGCCGCCGAGGCGCTCGGCTACCCGCTCCGGCTCAAGGTGCCGGTCGGTGGGTACGACGGCCGAAGCCAGGTCCGGATCGCCGATCCCGCCGCCGTCGACGGGGCGCTGGTCGCGCTCGGGCGCGAGCCCGACGACCGGGGTCCGCTCCTGCTGGAGCGCGAGATCGCCTTCGACGCGGAGCTCTCGGTCGTCGCGGTCCGCGACCTCGCCGGTCACGTCCGGGCATTCCCGGCCGCCCGCAACGTCCACGACGCCGGCGTCCTCGTCGAGTCGACCGCGCCGGCGCCGGTCGATCCGGTCGTGGCGTCCGATGCCCGCGAGATCGCCGCCTCGATCGCCCGCGGGCTCGACGTGGTCGGGACGCTGGCGGTCGAGTTGTTCCTGCTGCCCGATGGGCGACTGGCCGTCAACGAGCTCGCGCCGAGGGTCCACAACAGCGGTCACTGGACGGTGGAGGGCTGCCGGACGAGCCAGTTCGAGCAACACGTCCGCGCGATCTGCGGCCTGCCGCTCGGCTCGCCCGAGCTTCACACGCCGGTCGGCCTCGTCAACGTCCTCGGGGAGGGGAGGCGCCGACCGGCGCGCCTCGAGGGCGTCGAGGCGGCCCTCGCCGACCCGGCGGTCCGGCTCCACCTGTACGGCAAGCGCGAGGTCTTCGAGCGCCGCAAGATGGGCCACCTCGTCGCGACCGGTGGCGATCCGACCGAGGCCGTCGAGCGCGCCCGCCGGGCCAGGACCGCGCTCCGCTGGGCCTGATCCGGACCGCGGGGCGATCCGGGCCGCAGCCGTCGCGGGCCG
>CAZABC010000050.1:0-13403 GCA_964483405.1 uncultured Anaerolineaceae bacterium | reverse complement strand
TCAGACGCAGGAGTGCGACACGCCACCGGCCGATCGTGCTCCGTCCATGCACGTGGACGCATCGAATCGGGCCGACCGACCGTTCCGGGTCGCCATCGGTGCGAGATCCCACGCTCGGGACGGTCGGATGGCCGGCCGCAGAGCGGGTGGACGGTCGGACATCTGCATCTGATGCAAGCGAGGCCCAAAAAGGGGCGGGGGCGAGCCGACGGGGCCGGAGGAGGCGGCTCGGGGGCCGGCGGAGGCGGCTCGCGGGCCGGCGGGGGCCGGAGGAGGCGGCTCGGGGGCCGGCGGGGGCCGGCGGGGGCCGGCGGCGGACGCTGTGGGCGCGGCCCGGACCGGCCGTCCTGAACGTTTCCGGCCGGGCGAGCCCTCATCATGGGTAGACCGCGGTCACAGCCGCGGCGCCGTCCTGGTCCCGTTCCACACCGAGGTCCAGGCGTTCTTCGTCAGCGGCAACGAGTCCGACCGGATGACCATCATCAGCGTGTGGCGGGGCGAGTCCGACACGTGGACCGCGTCCTACGGCGGCTCCACGCGACTGCTCGAGGCCTTCCTCTCGACGATGAACGTGGTGCCCGTCCCCTAGACGGTCCGCTCGTCCGGATCGCAGGGTCGCCCGCGGCGCGCCGGCGCTACACTCGGGCTCGTGGCGCGCCGGGCGCCACCGCGGGCGCCGACGACGGCGCCGCCAGCGAGGCATCGATGGGCAAGGGATACGCCCGACTGACGTACCCGCTCGTCCGCGACGGCGACCGGGCGACCGGCGTCCTGCGCCGGGCGAGCTGGGACGAGGCCCTCGACCGGGCCGCCGCCGGCTTCCGGGCCGCGGTCGACCGGCACGGGCCGACGACATTCGGGCTCTTCAGCTGCTCGAAGGCGACGAACGAGCTGAACTTCGCGACGCAGAAGCTCGCTCGGGCAGTCATCGGCAGCAACAACATCGACAGCTGCAACCGCACCTGACACGCCCCGTCCGTCGCCGGTCTGGCGACCGTCTTCGGGGCTGGCGGTGGGACCAGCGCATACCGTGAGGTCGAGGACACCGACCTCGTCATCCTGTGGGGCAGCAACGCGCGCGAGACGCACCCCATCTTCTTCCACCATGTCCTGCGGGCGGTGAAGAAGGGGGCGCGCCTGATCGCCGTCGACCCGCGCCGGACCAGCTCGGCCGAGTGGGCCGACCTGTGGCTCGGGCTCGACGTCGGCTCCGACATCGCCCTCGCCAACGCGATCGGCCGCGAGATCATCGCCGCGGGCCTCGTCAACCGCGAGTTCGTCGACCGGGCGACGAGCGACTTCGAGGCCTACCGGGCGCACGTCGAGCCGTGGACGCTCGAGCGCGCCGAGCGCGAGACCGGCGTCCCGGCCGATGCGATCCGCGAGCTCGCCCACGCCTATGCGACCGCCCCCCGGGCGATGCTCTGCTGGACCCTCGGGATCACCGAGCACCACAACGCGGTCGACAACGTCGTGGCCCTCATCGACCTCGCCCTGCTGACCGGCCACGTCGGGCGGTACGGCAGCGGCCTGAACCCGCTGCGCGGCCAGAACAACGTCCAGGGCGGTGGCGACATGGGCGCCCTGCCCGACCGGCTGCCGGGTTTCCAGCACGTCGAGCACGACGCGCTCCGGGCGAAGTTCGACGCTGCCTGGGGCGTGACCGTCCCGCCCAAGCGCGGCTGGCACCTGACCGGCATGTTCGACGCGATGGACCGCGGCGAGCTGTCCGCGCTGTACGTCGTCGGCGAGAATCCGATGCAGTCGGAGGCCGACCGGCACCGGACCGAGCGCCTCCTGCGTGGCCTCGATCACCTCGTCGTCCAGGACATCCACCGCACGAAGACCGCCGAGATCGCCGACGTCGTCCTGCCGGCCGCGGTCGGCTTCGCCGAGACCGAGGGCACGGTCACCAACTCCGAGCGCCGGGTCCAACGGGTCCGCAAGGCGGTCGAGCCGCCCGGCGAGGCCCGCGACGACCTGGCGATCGTCTTCGACCTCGCGCGCCGGCTCGGCGCCGACTGGGGCGAGCCGGTCGCTGAACGCGTCTGGGACGAGGTCCGCTCGCTCTCGCCGATCCACGCCGGGATGAGCTACGCCCGGCTCGAGGCGCTTGACGGGATCCAGTGGCCGTGCTGGGACGAGGACCACCCGGGCGAGCTGTTCCTCCACTCGCGGCTGTGGGCCGACCCCGTCGTCGGCCCGCGGGCGCCGTTCAGCCTCGTCGACCACGACCCGCCGGTCGACGCCCTCGACGCCGACTACCCGATCCGGCTCACGACCGGTCGGCGCCTCGACTCGTACAACACGGGGGTCCAGTCCGGCGGGCTGCGCTCGCCGCTCCGGCGCGGCGAGTCGCTCGACGTCAGCCCCGAGGATGCCGAGCGGCTCGGCCTGGCCGAGGGCGAGGTCGTGCGGGCGGTGTCCCGGCGGGGCGCGGTGGAGGTGCCGGTCCACGTCGATCCGTCGTTGCGGCCGGGCCTGACCTTCATGACGCTCCACTTCCAGGACGACGTCGCGACGAACCTCCTGACGATCGACGCGTCCGACCCGCGCTCGGGCACCGCCGAGTTCAAGGCCGCCGCGATCCGGATCGAGAAGCTGGCGACCTCGGTCGCCTGACGGCCGCCGAGCCTCGCCGCATCGGGCGCGGCACCTTGCGCGGGCTCCGTAGACTCTCGGCCATGGCCACCGACGCCGTCCCCGCGTCCGACCTCGCGATCGCGTCCGTGTCCGGGTCGCCGGCCGCGTCGGCCGAGCGCGCCGGGCCGGCCGAGGCTGCCGAGCCGGCCGCGCCGGCGGTCGCGCGTCCGTACGCGCCGAGCTGGGTCGACCGGCTTATCGTCGGCATCGAGGCCCTGCCGGGACCGACGGCGCTCGCCTACCTCGGGCTGATGGCCATCGCGGTCGCCGCATCGCTCGTCGAGCCGCTCCTCGACGGCCAAGACGACTCGATCGTGCTCGCCGGCCAGGCCTTCTGGGGCGTCTTCGTCCCGCTCACCCTGTGGCTCGTCCACTACCTGTCGGATGTCGCCGGCACGGCCTTCGACACGTTCCGGCCCGCGCTGACCGCATCCGACGACGAGGCCGCCCGCATCCGCTACGGGCTGACGGTCATCCCGGCCGGGCCCGCGCTGGCGATCCTCGCGTTGTCGCTGCTCATCACGCCGCTCTACTACCTGGTCGACGCCGAGGCATCCGGGGTCGTCGGGGTCTCCCCGGTCGGGATGGTCCTCCGCTACGCGAGCGAGGTCTTCTTCGGCTCGATCATCCTCGTCCTGGTGGTCCAGTCGCTCCGGCAGCTCCGGGCCGTCGGGCGGATCCACGCCTCGGCGACCCGCGTCGACCTGTTCCGGCCGGCACCGCTCTATGCCTTCAGCGTCCTCACCTCGCGGACCGCCATGGTCATCGCCGTCGTCTTCATCGTCCCGTCGATCGTCGCCGCGGGCCAGACCGGCGACGACACCGCGCTCGTCTTCGTCGTTCCGTGGATGGCCGTCGGGATCGTCGCCGCGGCGGCCGTCTTCGCCGTGCCGCTGCGCGGGATGCAGCGCCGGATCGCGGCCGAGAAGCGACGGCTCCAGGGCGAGGTCGGCGCCAGGATCGAGGCCACGATCGAAGCGATCCACCGGGCGGTCGACGGCGGGGACATGGCCGCGGCGGCCACGATGCACGACACCCTCGGCGTCCTCGTCATGGAGCGCGACCTCGTCGACAAGCTCCCGACGCTGCCCTGGCGCGCCGGCACGGCGGGGGCGGTCGCCTCGGCGATCGTCCTGCCGATCGGCCTCTTCGTCGTCACGCGCCTGCTCGAGCGGGTCATCTAGGGCGACCGCCCCTGTCGATCGGCGCGCGGCCGCTTGACACCGCGTCGCCGGGTGCGACGATGCGCCGACGACCCGGTCGCCCAGGCGGGGTCACTCGGAAGGAGGAGCGGTCATGCCGCATTACCTGTTCCGCGCGTCCTACACCCGGCAGGGGCTCGAGGGGGTCATGAAGGACGGGGGGCCCAAGCGGCTCGCGGCGGTCGAAGCGCTCTGCGCGAGCCTCGGCGGCCGGGTCGAATCCGCGTACTGGGCCTTCGGCGACGACGACTTCATCCTCATCGCCGAGCTGCCCGACAACGCGGCCGCGGCGGCCGCGGCGGCGACCGTCGGGCTGTCGGGCGCGGTGTCGATCCACACGACGGTCCTCATGACCGCCGCCGACATCGACGATGCCCGCGGTCGGACGGCGTCGTACCGAGCGCCCGGCACCTGAGCCAGGTGGGCGAGCCCGTTCGCGGCCCTCGCCGCGGCCGGCTGGGCCCGTCGCAGGCGAGACGGGCACGCCGGTGACCCCGAGCATCCTCGAGCTCTTCCGGATCGGCATCGGCCCGTCGTCGTCGCACACGGTCGGTCCGATGCGCGCCGCCCGGGCGTTCGTCGCCGGGCTGGCCGCCGACGGACGCCTCGAGGAGGTCGGCCGGGTCGAGGTCGAGCTGTACGGCTCGCTCGCACTCACCGGCCGAGGCCACGGCACCGACCGGGCCGTCCTGCTCGGGCTGGCCGGCGAGACGCCCGATGGCGTCGAGCCGGAGGCGGTCGAGCGGGTCGTGGCCGCGGTCCACGCCGGCCGCCGGATCGAGCTGCTCGGGCGGCGTCCCGTCGCCTTCGACCCGGCGACCGACCTCCGCTTCCGCGGCGACGTCTGGCTGCCCGGCCACCCGAACGCGCTCCGGCTGGCCGCGTCGGGCCCCGATGGCGATCCCATCGCCGCGCGGACCTACTTCTCGGTCGGCGGCGGGGTCGTGCTCGACGAGGACGGCCGGCGGGTCGATGCGGCGACCGGCGGTCACGGCGACGGCGACGGGGCCGAACACGGCCCGCCGGTCCCGTTCCCGTTCGCGACCGCCGACGACCTGCTCCGGATCGGGCGCGAGCACGGCCTGCGGATCGACGGGATCGTCCTCGCCAACGAGGACCGCCGCGAGACCGGCGTCCGCGAGGGGATCGACCGGGTCTGGTCGGTCATGTCGGCCTGCATCGACCGTGGGCTGAAGGCCGAGGGGATGCTTCCCGGGGGGCTCGGCGTGCCCCGTCGCGCACCGGCGCTGTGGCGCTCGCTCGAGGCGGGCGCGGACCTCGGCACCGGCGCAGCGGACCTCGACGCCGCGGACGGGGTCGGAACCGGCGCGCGCCCCGGCGACGGCGCGGCGCGACCCGCCGATCCACTCCACGTGATGGATCGGGCCACGGTCTGGGCGATGGCCGTCAACGAGGAGAACGCCGCCGGCGGCCGGGTCGTCACGGCCCCGACGAACGGCGCCGCCGGTCTCCTGCCGGCCGTCGCCCGCTACTACGAGCGCCACGTCCCCGGCGCGGACCGGGCCGGCATCCGGCGGCTCTTCCTCGCCGCCGGCGCGATCGGCCTGCTGTGCCGCGAGAACGCCTCGATCTCGGGAGCCGAGGTCGGCTGCCAGGGCGAGGTCGGCGTCGCCGCGTCGATGGCGGCGGCGGGTCTGGCCGCGGCGCTCGGCGGCTCGAACGAGCAGGTCGAGAACGCGGCCGAGATCGCGCTCGAGCACCACCTCGGGATGACCTGCGACCCGGTCGGCGGGCTCGTCCAGATCCCGTGCATCGAGCGGAACGGGCTCGGCGCGGTCAAGGCGATCAGTTCCGCCCGGATGGCGCTCCGCGGCGACGGCTCGCACCGGGTGAGCCTCGACCAGGCGATCGCGACGATGCTCCAGACCGGTCGCGACATGGCGTCGCACTACAAGGAGACCGCCCAGGGCGGGCTCGCCGTGAACGTCCCGGACTGCTGATGCTCACGCGGGGGGCGGCACGTCACGTGACGGCGGCAGCCCGTCCGGCGCATGCCCGCGGAACGATTCGCCACGGGCCGACGCCATACCCCTCGAGCGCGGCCACCAGGTCGCGCCGGAGTTGAGGGGACCCACCTGCCCGACGTCCAGCGCGTCAGGCGCTGAGGACGCCGACCCCGCCCGCTACACTCTCGTCCGTGGACCTCCACGTCGTCGGGCCGCTCGCGTCCCCGGCCGAACGGGCGGCCGTCGATGCCGTCCTCGGTCCGCCCGCCTCGGGCTGGTCGGGCGGTCGCCGTGACGTCGCGATCGACGGACGCGCCGCCCGCGGCGGGCACGCGGCCCGCTCACGCCGCGACCTGCTGCTGCCGGCCCTCCACGCCCTCCAGGCGCGCGTCGGCTGGATCAGCCAGCCGGCCCTCGGCTACGTCTGCCGCCGACTCGCCGTCCCGCCGGCCGAGGCCTACGGCGTGGCGACGTTCTACGCCCTCTTCGCGACGGCCCCGCGACCGCCGGTCATCGCCCACGTCTGCGACGACCTCGCCTGCCGGGTCGCCGGCGCGGAGACGACGTGCCGCACGCTCGAGCGGTCGCTCGGCACGGCGGGCTCGGCGGCCCGCGACGGCGCCGTCGGCTGGCTCCGCAGCCCGTGCCTCGGGCTCTGCGACCGCGCCCCGGCCGCCCTGATCACCGTCGCCGGCGAGACCCCGATGACGACGGTCGCCGGCCCGATCGACGCGATCGGCATCCTGGCCCGGCTCGATGCCGCCGCCGCGCCGGCGCCGACGATCGCTGGCACCCGCCCCACCGGCCGGATGGCCGGCCCCGATCCCTCCCCCGCCGAGGCCGTCCCCCAGCGCGGCGACCCGTCGCTCCGGCTGCTGGCCCGGATCGGCCGCCACGACCCGCTCGACCTCGGCGCGTACCGGGCATCCGGGGGCTACGCGGGCCTCATCCGGGCGCTCGAGCTCGGCCCTGCCGGTACCCGGGCGGAGGTGACCGAGGCGCGGCTCGTCGGTCGCGGTGGCGCGGCGTTCCCGACCGGGCGCAAGTGGGACGCCGTCGCGGCCCAGCCGGCCGAGCCCCGCTACCTCGTCTGCAACGCCGACGAGTCGGAGCCCGGCACGTTCAAGGACCGGGTCCTCATGGAGGGCGATCCGTTCGCGCTCGTCGAGGGGATGACGATCGCGGCGTTCGCGACCGGCGCCCGGCGCGGCTACCTCTACGTCCGCGGCGAGTACCCGGGCGCCGAGGCGACGATGGCCGCCGCGATCGACGCGGCCAGGGCGGCGGGGCTGCTCGGCGAGGACATCCTCGGGGGCGATCTCGCCTTCGACATCGAGATCCGGCGCGGCGCCGGGGCGTACATCTGCGGCGAGGAGACGGCGCTCTTCGAGTCGATCGAGGGCAAGCGCGGCGAGCCCCGGAACAAGCCGCCGTTCCCGGTCAGCCACGGCCTGTTCGGCAAGCCGACGGCCATCAACAACGTCGAGACGCTCGTCAACGTGCCGCTCGTCCTCCGCGAGGGCGGGGCGGCGTACGCGGCGATCGGGACCGAGGGCTCGACGGGGCCGAAGCTCTTCTGCCTCTCGGGTCATGTCGCCCGGCCGGGCGTCTACGAGGCGCCGTTCGGCGTGACGCTCCGCGAGCTGCTCGCGCTCGCCGGCGGCGTCCCGACGGGCCGATCGATTCGGGCGGTCCTCCTCGGCGGCGCCGCCGGGACGTTCGTCGGCCCCGACGAGCTCGACGTGCCGCTGACGTTCGAGGGCACGCGGGCGATCGGCGCCGCCCTCGGGTCGGGCGTCGTCATGGTCTTCGACGAGACCGTCGACCCCCTCGACATCATCCTCCGCATCGCCCGCTTCTTCCGCGACGAGTCGTGCGGCCAGTGCGTCCCCTGCCGGGTCGGCACCGTCCGCCAGGAGGAGCTGCTCCACCGCCTCGCCGCCGGGCGGCCGCTCGGCTCGCGCGACCAGGAGCTCACGCTGCTCCGCGAGCTCGGCGGGGCGATGCGCGACGCCTCGATCTGCGGCCTCGGCCAGACGGCGTCGTCGGCCGTCGAGTCCGCCGTGGCACGGGGGCTGGTGTGACCGCCGACCCGATCTGGTTCGTCCCCGCTCCGCGCTCGCCGACGATCCCGGAGGCCCCGCCGGCCGAGGCACCACCGGCCGTCGAGCTGACGATCGACGGCGTGACGGTCTCGGTCCCCGCCGGCACGACGATCCTCGCCGCCTGCCGCGAGCTCGGCATCGACATCCCGACGCTGTGCTTCCTCGAGAACCTCGCCCCGGTCAACGTCTGCCGGCTGTGCGTCGTGGAGGTCGCCGGCGCCCGGGTCCTCGCGCCCGCCTGCTCGCGCCCGGTCGAGGCCGGGATGGCGGTCCTGACGGGGTCCGACCGCGTCCGGACGGCCCGCCGGCTGGTCCTCGAGCTGCTCGGCTCCTCGGTCGACCTCTCGATCGCCGGGCCGGCGGACCCCGACGGGGCGCTCGCGGCGGTCATGGAGCGGTACGACGCCGACCCGGCGCGCTTCGGACCGCCGGCGCCACCCCACGCCGCCGACGAGCGCGACGCCCTCGAGGCCGGTCATCACCACGCCCCCGATCCGGCGGTGGCGGCCACGGTCGCCGGGCCGGTCAAGGTCGACAACGACCTCTACGTCCGCGACTACGCGAAGTGCGTCCTCTGCTACAAGTGCGTCGAGGCCTGCGGCGAGGAGGCCCAGCACACGTTCGCGATCGCGGTCGCCGGACGCGGCTTCGATGCCCGGATCTCGACCGAGTGGAACGTGCCGCTGCCCGAGTCGGCCTGCGTCTACTGCGGCAACTGCATCGGCGTCTGCCCGACCGGCGCCCTGATGTTCAAGCGCGAGCACGACATGCGCGCCGAGGGGACCTGGGACGAGACCGCCCAGCGCGAGACCGACACGATCTGCCCGTACTGCGGCGTCGGCTGCACGCTGACGCTCCGGACCCAGGACGACCGGATCGTCCGGGTGACCTCGCCGCTCGACCACTCGGTCACGGCCGGCCACCTGTGCGTCAAGGGCCGCTTCGGCTGGGGCTTCGTCGAGGGCGATCCGGGCGAGGTCGACTAACGGCGGCGAAGCGGTCGCTGGTATCGTGGCGGCGACGATCTACATCACATCGATGGGTCGGGTTGTATCATGCCGACCGTGGAACGGACCCAGATCTCGCTCGAGCCCGCGCAGGCCGCGCGCTTGCGGCGACTCGCCCGCGAGCAGCGCACGTCGATGGCGGCCCTGATCCGCGAGGCGGTCGACAAGGCCTACCCGGCAGCACCCACCCGCGACGAGCTCTGGGACCGGGCGCTCGAGGCGGCCCGCACGACGGCCGTCCGGTCCGGACTGCCCGATCTCGCGGAGGAGCACGACAGGTACCTGGGCGAGGACGGGCGCTGGTGACCGTGTTCGTCGATACCTCGGCCCTCGTGGCCCTGATCGATGGCTCCGACGAGCGACACGCCGCGAGCGTGGAGGAGCTCGCAGCGCTCCGCGGCGAGCGACACGCATCGCTGCGGACGCACGAGTACGTGGTCGTCGAGGCCATCAGCCTGCTCCAGCGCCGTGCCGGGATGCCGGCCGTCCGGCTGCTGATCGACGCCTTGCTGCCGGCGATCGACGTCCGCTGGATCGACCGCGACACGCACATCGTCGCACGGGACGCATGGGTGGCCGCAGGCCGCCGTCGCGTCTCGTTCGTCGACCACGTGAGCTTCGCGGTCATGCGCGACGAGGGCATCGTCCGTGCCTTCGCCTTCGATCGGGACTTCGCCGACGAGGGCTTCTCGGTGATCCCCGGCTGACCCGGTCAGCGGGCCGGGTCGATCCGCTCGGGCCGGCTGTAGACGTTGAAGCCGTCGCCGCGGAGGAAGCCGACGACGGTGACGCCGAGGCGAGCGGCGGCCTCGACGGCGAGGTCCGAGGGCGCCGAGATGGCGCAGAGGACCGGGACTCCCGCGACCGCTGCCTTCTGGGCGATCTCGAAGCTGACCCGGCCACTGACGAGCAGGACGCGGTCGTGGAGCGGCAGGGCTCCGGCAAGGAGCCGGGCGCCGACGAGCTTGTCGAGCGCGTTGTGCCGGCCGACGTCCTCGCGCAGGACCTCGAGCTCGCCGTCCGGCGTGAAGAGCGCGGCGGCGTGGAGCCCGCCGGTCCGCTCGAAGACCGCCTGCGCCGTCCGCATCCGCTCCGGGAGCGCCCGGATGGTCGACGCGGCGACGACCGGGCCGGCCGGGATCGGGTCGCAGCGGACCTCGACCTCGTCGATCGACGCCTTGCCGCAGATGCCGCACGAAGCGGTCGCGACGAAGTGCCGCTCGGCGACGACCGAGGCGTCGAACGGCCGGGCCAGCCGGACGATCGCCGTGTCGTCGGGGTGGGCCGAGCTCGTCGGGTCGGCGACCTCGACGCCCAGGACGTCGGCGACCCCGGCGATGAGGCCCTCCGTCCGGAGGAACCCCACGGCCAGCTCGGCCTCGCGCCCGGGGGTCCGCATCGTGACGGCGACCGCGACCGGGTCCTGGCCCGGACCGGCCGCCCGGATCTCCAGTGGCGCCTCCCCGACGAGGACGTCGTCGCGCTCGACCGCGTCGGCGCCGTGGACGACGAGCACCCGGGCGCGGCCGACGTGGCGGGTCGGGGCGCCGGGCGGGACGCGTTCGGCCGACGGGTCGCGGTCCATGGTCGGCGAGTCTACGGCCTCGGCCGGCACGGCCGGCTCAGCGGCAGTCGACCTGCGCGAGCGTCGATGACAGCGCCTCGACCGCGTCCGTCGCGGTCCCGACCGCCCCGAGCGCATCGACGAGGGCTCCGAGCTTGGCGAGACCGGTCGCGTCGGCCCAGCCGATCGCCGCTTCGGCCGCCGCAGCGGTGGCGGCATAGGTGTCGTCCGCCTCGGCGTGCGCGCCCGCGTAGCAGGCGGCCGGGGGGTTCGCGGCGAGCCACTCGCGTTCGCGTTCCGCGATCGCGCCGAGCGACTCGGCGGCCGCCCGCACGCCCGCCTCGTCGGTCGCCTCGGCGGCGTCGCGGAGATCGTCGAGCAGCGGCGCCGTCTCGCGACGCGTGTCGTCGAGGCGGAGGACGAACGCGGCGTAGGCGAGCCGCGGGTCGGTCGTGGCCGGCGGCGACGAGGTGGCGATCGCCCCCTGCGACGAAGCCGGGGTCGCGGAGGGCGTGGGCGCCGAGGGCGGCGTGGCCGACGGCCCGACGAGGCTCGTCGGCGACGCCGAGGCGGCGACCGACGGGCTCGGGTCCGGGGCGGGGACCCGATCGAGCACCGCCCGCATGAGCAGGATCGCGACGATCAGCGCGGCCGCGACGATCGCGAGGCCGAGCAGGCGCGTCCCCGTCACGGGCCCTCGCGACGGAGCCAGACCGCCGGCGCGATCGGCCGCAGGCAGTGGGTCATCGCCATCGCCTCGACGTAGCCGCCGGTGCCGAGGAGCGCGACGAGGTCGCCCTCGGCGACCGGTGGCAGCGGGTAGTCCTCGGCGAACAGGTCGCCCGCCTCGTTGATGTGACCGGCGACGGTGACGAGCTCGGTCCGCGGCGCATCGGCCGCCCCGCAGATGACGATCTCCTGGGCGTACCGGTAGGCGAAGTACGCGCAGGTCAGGTTCCAGCCGAGGTCGAGGCCGACGAACCGGACCGCCCCCCGATCCTCGACCGTGACCACCTCGCCGAGGATGACCCCGGCGTCCTTCGCGACGTAGTCGCCGGGCTCGGCCGCGATCGCCACCCCGAGCGGGCCGAGATGGCGGGCGAGGACGGCGGCGTAGGCGCCGAGATCGACCGGCCGCTCGTCGGCCCGGTTGGGGACGCCGAGCCCGCCGCCGACGTTCACCTCGACGATCGGGCATCCGGCATCGGCCAGCCGCCGGGCCATCGCGGCGACCCGCACGAGCGCCGCCTCGAAGGCCCCGAGACCGTCGCCGAGCCAGCCCGAGCCGGCGTGGACGTGGACGGTGTCGATCGACAGGCGATGCCGGGCCGCGACGGCGACCGCCTCGTCGAGGCGGTCCTCGGCGATCCCGAACTTCGTCGGCTTGTCGCCGGCGTAGGTCAGGCCCTCGTGGTACCCCGCGCCCACGCCCGGGTCCACCCGGATCCCCACGGCGAGCCCGGGGGCGCGGCGGCCGAGCCGCTCCAGCTGGCTGATGGCATCGAGGTTGAGGTGGACGCCGGACGCGAGGAGGATGTCGAGGTCGCGCTCGGAGACGTTCGTCCCGGTGTAGCTGATCTCGTCGGCCCGCCAGCCATGCCGGAGGGCATGGACGACCTCGCCCGGCGAGCAGGCGTCGATGCCGACGGCGCCCGGGTCGCCGGGCGCGCCAAGATCGCGGAGGACGGCGAGGAACTCGGGTGCCGGGTTCGCCTTGAGGGCGAACCGGAGCCGGGTCGGCAGCCCGGTCGTCGCGAGCGCGTCCCGGACGCGGATCGCGTTCTCGGCGATCCGGTCGAGGTCGTAGACGTAGAGCGGCGTCCCGTGCTCGCGAGCGAGCGCTCCGGCGTCGCGGCCGGCGACGACGAGGTGGCCGTCGACGGCCTCGAGCCCCGGGCGGACCCACCAGGGCCGCGCCGCCGGGTCGCGGCCGGGCCGGTCGTGCCAGGGCGATGCCGGTCCCGCGGTCACCCGGCTCGGCCCGAGCTCGGGACCCAGCGGTCGGGTCCCTCCTCGACCGGCGCCCCGATCGCCTCGAGCAGCCGCGCGGACGCGGCGGCGACCTCGGCGATGGCGGCGTCGAAAGCGGCGGCGTTGCGGGCCGACGGTACCCGGTAGCCGCTCAGCTTGCGGACGTACTGGCGGGCGGCCGCCTCGACCTCGCCGGTCGTCGGGGCCAGGTCGGGACGACGGAGTGTCTTGATGCTTCGGCACATGGCGGTACGGTAGGGCCGATGGCCACCTTCCGTCATCCCCGGCTCCGGCGGCTGCTGCCCCGGCTCGTCGTCGCGATCGCGCTCGGGCTCGCCGTCGCCGTCGTCGTCGACGTGGCCCGGACCGGCGGCGTCGAGCTCTGGCGGGCACGCCGCTTCGGTCCGCTCGGCTACGAGGCCCGGGGCGCCGCGGTCGCCATCGCCGACGGCCGCTCGCTCTATCTCGACTGCCGCGGCGCCGGGAGCCCGACGGTCGTCCTCGAGAGCGGGATGGGCACGGGCGCCGAGGGCTGGGGCGCGGTGCTGCCGGTCCTCGCGGGCGAGACCCGGACGTGCGCCTACGACCGGGCCGGCATCGGCCGTAGCCCCGCCCGCGGCCCCCACGACGCGGCCGACGTGGCCGCGGACCTCGGGGCGCTCCTCGCCGCCGCCGGGGAGCCCGGCCCGTACATCCTCGTCGCCCACTCCCTCGGCGACGTCTACGCCAGGGTCTTCGCGACGGGCCGGGACGACGTCGCGGGGATCGTCGTCGTCGACGGCTTCACGCCCGACCGGTTCCCCTCCGCGCTGCTCGACCTGCTCGGTCCGCTGGCGCCCGAGTACGAGGCGGTCCTTGCCGGCCTGTGGACGCTCGTCGGACGGGTCGAGGACCTCGACGTCACGGCCGCGGCCGCGCAGGTCGCCGCCCCGGACGTCCGGGGC
>CAZABC010000049.1:10383-15176 GCA_964483405.1 uncultured Anaerolineaceae bacterium | reverse complement strand
CCGAGTGGAAGGGGTATCACTCAACGGATAAAAGCTACCCCGGGGATAACAGGCTGATGGTGCCCAAGAGTTCACATCGACGGCACCGTTTGGCACCTCGATGTCGGCTCGTCGCATCCTGGGGCGGAAGTACGTCCCAAGGGTTTGGCTGTTCGCCAATTAAAGCGGCACGCGAGCTGGGTTCAGAACGTCGTGAGACAGTTCGGTCTCTATCCAGTGTGGGCGTAGGAAACTTGAGCGGAGCTGCTCCTAGTACGAGAGGACCGGAGTGGACGAACCGCTGGTGTGCCAGTTGTCCTGCCAAGGGCATCGCTGGGTAGCCATGTTCGGTCGGGATAAGCGCTGAAAGCATCTAAGTGCGAAGCTCGCCGCGAGATGAGGTTTCCCACCGGGTCAACCGGGTAAGACCGCAGGTAGACCACCTGTTCGATAGGCGGCATGTGGACGTCCGGCGACGGGCGAAGCTGAGCCGTACTAATGGTCGAGGGCTTGACCTCTACAGCAGCTGACCAGGGGTCAGCGGCTATGACCGGGATCGACTCCCGGGAACCACGAACCTCGAGATCGAGGGTTCGATCGGCGCCCCGCAGGACGGATGTCCTTGCGCCGGCGCTGCCGATGTCCACGTATCAGACGGAGATCCCGGTGACACTAGCGGAGAGGCCATACCCGTTCCCATCCCGAACACGGAAGTCAAGCTCTCCAGCGCCGAAGATACTGAGAGGGCAGCCTTTCGGGAAAATAGGTCGTCGCCGGGATCTTTCCGTTTCCGGCCGATAGTCTCGCGGCCGACCGGCCGTGCCCGGCCGACCGGCCGTGCCCCCTCGGGTATCCTCCAAGGCACATGACCGACCGATCGACGGCGACCGACGACGCCCCGGCGCCCGCTCCCGACGACGCGGGTCACGAGGTCGGCTCGACGATGGTCGCGGCCGGCCGCCCGGGCGACCCCGCACTCGAGGCCGTCCGTGGCCTGTGCCCATATCTCCTGGCCGACGGCGGTGCGTGGCGCTCGGTGTCGGTCGCCCGCGAGCACCGCTGTGCCGCGGTCGAGCCGCCGGCACCGGTCGCACCGGAGAAGCAGCGACGCCTGTGCCTCGTGGCGGCACACGAGGGCTGCGCCACCTTCCGCGCCGCGCAACAGGAGCTGGTCGGGGGTGTCGCCGAGCAGCCTGCCCGCCCCGGCGACCGCCGGGCCGACGTCGAGCGCGCGGCCATCCGTTGGGCCGTCCCGTCGACGACGCCGGTCGTCCTCGAACGCGGTCGCCCGGGGCTGTCGCGGCTGCGCGTCGATCGGTCGATGGCCCAGGTCGCGCTGGCGACCCTGATGGTCGCGGCGTTCGCCGTCCTCGCCCTCGCTCGACTGTCCGCGGACGAACCGTCGGCGACACCGCCGACCTCGCCGCGCCCGAGCGCGGTCGCCTCGCCATCTCCGTCGCCATCTCCGTCGCCATCTCCGTCGCCGTCGCCTGCCGCGTCGCCATCGGCCGCGCCGTCGCCGTCGCCGAATCCCTGAGACTCGACGCCGCCGCGCTCAGCGCTGACAGGTCCGGCAGAATGCCGTGGCGATCCCGCCGGGGGCGACCTCGCTGATCCGGCCGCCGCAGCGCGGGCACGGCTCGCCGCGCTTCCCGTGTACGGCGAGGAAGTCGCGGACCTGGGTCTCGAAGGTCGGCGGGACGCGCTCCCGCAAGACCTCGATCGCCCTCGCCAGCGTCGCCCGCGTGGCTCGGTAGAGCTCGTCGATCTCGTCGGGCGCTAGGCTCGACCGCCGCCGGAACGGCGCGAGGCGGGCCGCGTGGAGGATCTCGTCGCTGTACGCGTTGCCGATCCCGGCGACGAACGCCTGGTTGCGGAGGAGGTTCTTCAACTCGCCCGGATGCCGCCGGATCCGGTCGCGCCAGACCTCCGGGGTCAAGGCGCCATCGTCGGCATCCGGCCCGATCTCACCGTCACCGAGCCCGGGGACCGGCCGCTCCACGCCGGCGGGCAGGAGGTAGACCTTGCCCATCTGGGAGGGGTCGCGGTAGCGGACCTCGACCTCGGCCGCGTCGTCCTCCAGCCAGGACGCGCCGGCGGTCCATGCGGCCGAGTCCGATGGGCCGCCGGACCTGGCACCGAAGCCGAGGATGACCGCCGTCTTCGAGGGGAGGCGGTCGCCGGGACGGGCGAGCTGGAACCGGCCGGTGAGCATCGGGTTGACGACGACGTGGTCGCGGTCGAGATCGACGATGAGGAACTTCCCACGCCGGGCGATCCGCGTCACCCGCTGGCCGACCAAGGCCTCGAGCTCGGCCGGCGTGCCGCGGACCGCGAGGGGCCCGGGGGCCGAGACCCGGGCGATCGACCGGCCGGCCAGGGCCGCATGGAACGCCTCGGCGACGACGGTCAGATCGGGCAGCTCGGGCACGGTCGGCCGATTGTGCCACGCAGGACCACCGTGCTAGACTCGCGCGGCCCTCGGGGCGCCACAATCGAACAGCCGACGTTCTCGACGCTGTCCAGCGATCAGGAGGTCCGCGCCGGTCCACCCTCACGGGTCTTCCCCACGGCCATCCACTGACGGCTCGGGCGTTCGGCTCGGGCCGTTGACGTTCCCGGGGAGATCGATGACAGGAGAACCACTACGTTGACCGAAGAGCAGCAGGGCGGGACCACGCCGGAGACGGAGGCGACCGCTTCCGGAACCGCGCCGGCGTCCGAGAGCACCGTCGAGACGGCCGTCGCCGTCGACGAGCCCGCCGAGACCCCGATCGACGTCGCGGCCGAGGTCGCCGTCGAAGCCGAGACCGCCGAGACGCCCGAGGTCGCCGAGCAGGCGGCCGAAGCCGTGGCCGCCGAGACCGTCGAGGCGCCCGAGGCCGTCGAGGACGCGGTCGCCGCGCCGGCCGCCCCCGAGCCGGTCGTCGCCGGCGACGATGCGGTCGCCGATGCGGCCGACGCGTCGGATGCGGTGGCGGAGTCGGTCGACGCCGCCGGCGTCGAAGCGACGCTCGCTGCCGAGGTGGCGGCGGTCGCCGTCGAGGACGCCGCCGAGACGCTCGCCGCCGAGGTGGCAGAGGCGCCCTCCGCCGAGCCCGAGATCGAGGCCGAGTTCGAGCCGCTGCCCATCGTGCCGGCCGGTCCCGAGCCGACGACGATGGCCGAGCTCCTCGCGGAGCAGGACGCCGACATCCGGAGCTTCAAGCACGGTGATGTCGTCGAGGGCGCCGTCGTCCGGATCGACAAGGACGAGATCCTCGTCGACATCGGGGCGAAGAGCGAGGGCGTCGTTTCGAACCGCGAGCTGTACGGCCGCAACGCCGAGTCGCAGCCCGTGCTCAACATCGGCGACACGGTCCTCGTCTACGTCCTGCAGCCGGAGTCGCCGGAGGGCCACGCCGTCCTCTCGCTACGCCGCGCCGGGCTCGAGCGCAAGTGGCGCGCGATGCAGGAGCAGTTCGAGGCCGGGGTCATCATCGAGGCGCCGGTCATCGACCACAACAAGGGCGGCCTCATCGTCGACTGCGGCATCCGTGGCTTCGTCCCGATCAGCCAGATCGTCGACTTCCCGCGCCGCCCGCAGAACGACCAGCCGCGCGACGCAGCCCAGGAGATCGCGGAGAAGCTCCAGCCGTACGTCGGCCGGAAGCTCCGCCTCAAGATCCTCGAGGTCAACCGCAAGGCGAACCGACTCATCCTGTCGGAGAAGGTCGCCCTGTACGAGGAGCGGCGGGAGAAGCGCGACGAGCTCTTCAGCAGCCTCCAGGTCGGGCAGAAGGTCACCGGCTCCGTCCGGTCGATCGCCCCGTTCGGTGTCTTCATCGACCTCGGCGGGATCGACGGCCTCGTCCACAAGAGCGAGCTCTCCTGGAACAAGGTCAACAACCCCGAGGCCGGCTACAAGGTCGGCGACGAGGTCGAGGCCGAGGTCATCGACATCAACCACGAGCGGGGTCGGATCAGCCTGTCGATCCGCCGCCTCCAGCCGGATCCGTGGCACTCCACGGTGGCGGACTTCAAGGTCGGCGACATCATCGACGGCACGGTGACGAAGCTCGTCAACTTCGGCGCCTTCGTCCGGGTCCGCGACGGGCTCGAGGGCCTGATCCACATCAGCGAGCTCTCGCACCAGCGAGTCGCCCACCCGGGCGACGTCGTCCACGAGGGCCAGACGCTCAAGCTCCGGATCATCAGCCTCGACTCCGAGCGGCATCGCCTCGGCCTGAGCCTCAAGCAGGCCGAGGAGGCACCCGCCCGGCCGGCCCCGGAGCCCGGCGCACCGCGACCCGAGCGGGGCGACCGCGGCGACCGCCGCGAGCGCCGGGAGCGGACCTACTCGATGGCCGACGCCGTCCAGGAGCCCGAGGGCGGGATCGACAACACGCTCGCGGCAGCGTTCGCGCAGGTCCGCCAGCAGCTCGCGGCCGCCGAGGCCGAGGGCTCGGACGCCGCTCCGGAGGCCGCCGCCGAGGCGGTCGAGGAAGCCGTCGTGGCCGACGTCGTCGCCGGGATCGCAGCCGAGGCGGCCGAGGAAGCCGTCGAGGAAGCCGTCGTCGCCGTCGAGGTCGCCGAAGAAGCCGAGGCGGTCGCCGCCGAGGCCGAGGTCGCGGCCGAGATCGCCGACGACGCCGCGCTGTCGGCCGTGGTCGCCGCCGCGGAGGCGGAGGACGTGGCCGAGGCCGTCGTCGAGGCCGTCGCGGCCGGCGTCGAGTCGCCCGAGGTCGCCGAGGAGGTCGTCGCCGAGGCCGCGGCCGCCGACGCTGCCGCCGAGGAGGCGGTCGAGGCGGCCGTCGAGGCCGAGGAGATCGCCG
>CAZABC010000049.1:2082-10283 GCA_964483405.1 uncultured Anaerolineaceae bacterium | reverse complement strand
GCCCAGGACGAGGCGCAGCGGTTCAACCACAACTACATCGGCACCGAGCACCTGCTCCTCGGCCTGGTCCGGGAGGGCGAGGGCGTCGCCGCCCGCGTCCTTGAGAACATGAACGTCGAGCTACCGAAGGTCCGCACGGCCGTCGAGTTCATCATCGGGCGCGGCGACCGGCCGGTCGTCGGCGAGGTCGGGCTGACCCCGCGCGCGAAGCGCGTCATCGAGCTCGCGATCGACGAGGCCCGCCGCCTCGGCCACAACTACATCGGCACCGAGCACCTGCTCCTCGGCCTCGTCCGGGAAGGGGAGGGCATCGCCGCCGGCGTGCTCGAGTCGCTCGGTGTCAACCTCGACAAGGTCCGCCACGAGGTCATCCGGGTCCTCTCGCAGTCGACGTCGACGGGGCCGGCCCAGGAGACGAAGCGCTCGAGCAAGACACCGACCGTCGACCAGCTCGGCATCAACCTGACCGAGGCCGCCCGTGCCGGCAAGCTCGACCCGGTCATCGGCCGCGAGAAGGAGATCGAGCGGGTCATCCAGATCCTGTCGCGCCGGACGAAGAACAACCCCGCGCTGATCGGCGAGCCCGGGGTCGGCAAGACCGCGATCGCCGAGGGGCTGGCCCACCGGATCGTCGCCGGCGACGTGCCGGAGACGCTCGCGAACAAGCGGGTCCTCACCCTCGACATCGGCTCGCTCGTCGCCGGGACGAAGTACCGCGGCGAGTTCGAGGAGCGGCTCAAGAAGATCATCGAGGAGCTGCGGAGCACCAACGACGCCGTCCTGTTCATCGACGAGCTCCACACCCTCGTCGGCGCCGGCGCGGCCGAGGGCGCGATCGACGCGGCGAACATCCTCAAGCCGCCGCTCGCGCGGGGCGAGCTGCAGTGCATCGGGGCGACGACGCTCGACGAGTTCCGCAAGTACATCGAGCGCGACGCCGCCCTGGAGCGCCGGTTCCAGCCGGTCATCGTCGAGGAGCCGACCCTCGAGCAGACGGTCGAGATCCTCACCGGCATCCGTGAGCGCTACGAGGAGCACCACAAGGTCCGGATCACCGACGAGGCGGTGCGCGCCGCCGCCGACCTCTCGATCCGCTACATCACCGATCGGCACCTGCCCGACAAGGCGATCGACCTCATCGACGAGGCGGCGTCGCGCGTCCGGCTCCGCCACTCCTCGGCGCCGCCCGACCTGCGGACGGCCCAGCGCGAGCTCGACCGGATCACGAAGGAGAAGGACGCCGCGATCAACGCCCAGGAGTACGAGACCGCCGCGACCCTCCGGGAGCAGGAGGCCGAGGCCCGGGAGCGGGCCGACACGCTCCGGGGCGAATGGCAGGCGCAGCTCGGCGGCGAGGTCCCCGACGTCGACGGCGAGGAGATCGCCCAGGTCGTCGCGATGTGGACCGGGATCCCGGTGACCCGCATCGCCGAGGAGGAGTCCGAGCGGCTCCTCCACATGGAGGACGACCTCCATCGGCGGATCATCGGCCAGCAGGAGGCGATCGAGACCGTCTCGAAGGCGGTCCGGCGGGCCCGGGCCGGCCTCAAGGACCCCAAGCGCCCGATCGGCTCGTTCGTCTTCCTCGGCCCGACCGGCGTCGGGAAGACCGAGCTCGCCAAGGCCCTCGCCGAGTTCATGTTCGGCAGCGATGACGCGCTCATCAAGGTCGACATGAGCGAGTTCATGGAGCGCCACAACGTCAGCCGGCTCGTCGGCGCCCCGCCCGGCTACGTCGGCTTCGACGAGGGTGGCCAGCTGACCGAGGCCGTCCGCCGCAAGAGCTACGCGGTCGTCCTCCTCGACGAGGTCGAGAAGGCCCACCCGGAGGTCTTCAACATCCTCCTCCAGATCCTGGAGGACGGGCACCTGACCGACGCGAAGGGCCGCCGGGTCGACTTCCGGAACACGATCATCATCATGACGAGCAACCTCGGGGCACGACAGCTCCAGACGAACTCGGCGCTCGGCTTCCGGGCGGTCGGCGAGACCGACGCGGACCGCCAGCAGTCGAGCTACGAGCTGATGCGCGAGAAGGTCCAGGCCGAGCTCAAGCAGAGCTTCCGCCCGGAGTTCCTGAACCGGATCGACGCGACCGTCGTCTTCCGCTCGCTGACCCAGGACGAGATCCGCGAGATCGTCGACCTGATGCTCAACCGGGTCCGCGACCAGCTGCGCGCCCAGCAGATGCAGCTCGAGGTCAGCCAGGAGGCGAAGGACCACCTCATCAAGCTCGGCTACGACCCCGCATACGGGGCCCGGCCGCTGCGACGGGTCATCCAGAACATGATCGAGGATGTCCTGGCCGAGCACCTCCTCCTCGGCAAGTACGAGCCGGGGACGACGATCGTGGTCGACCGCGACCCCGAGGCCGGCCTCGACATCCACGCCGCCGACGAGAAGACGCCCGTCCGGGCGCGCTAGGCGCGCGGCCGGGAGGGCGGCGACCCGTGGCGCGGACCCAGAGCCGCTACGTCTGCCAGACGTGCGGCGACGTCTCGCTCCGGTGGGCCGGCCAGTGCCCGGCCTGCGGCGAGTGGAACACGCTCGTCGAGACCGTCGTCCGAGAGGCGCCGAAGGGGGCCACCCGGCGGGCATCCGCAGCGGGCCCGACGACCGGCCCCGACCCGACGTCGCTCGCCGCGATCGCGGGCGATGCCGCGCCGCGCCGGCCGGTCGGCATCGACGAGCTCGACCGCGTCCTGGGCGGGGGGCTCGTCGCCGGGTCGATCATCGTCGTCGGTGGCGAGCCCGGGATCGGCAAGTCGACGCTCCTGCTCCAGGCCGCGGCCGGGGTCGCCGTCGCGGGCGACCCGGTCCTCTACGCGTCGGGCGAGGAGTCGATCGGCCAGGTCCATCTCCGGGCCGAGCGGCTCGGCCTGCTCGGCGGCCCGGCCGTCGAGGCCATCCGGCTGGTCGCCGAGTCCGACGTCGATCGGATCGTCGAGCTCGTCCGCATGCTCCGCCCCGCGCTCGTCGTCGTGGACTCGATCCAGACCGCGCGGTCGGACGACCTCGACGGGCCTCCCGGGAGCGTCGGCCAGGTCCGCGAGTGCGCCGCCCGGCTCGGTCGGCTGGCGAAGGACACGGGCATCCCGGTCGTCCTCGTCGGCCATGTGACCAAGGACGGGTCGCTCGCCGGACCGCGCACGCTCGAGCACGTCGTCGATGTCGTCCTCTCGCTCGAGGGCGAGCGCTACGGCTCGCTCCGGCTGCTGCGGGCCGCCAAGAACCGGTTCGGCTCGACCGAGGAGGTCGGCGTCTTCGAGATGGGGGGCGACGGCCTTGCCGGCGTGGCCGATCCGGCGCGGGCGTTCCTCGCCGAGCACGATGCCCCCGCGCCGGGGAGCGTCGTCGGCATCGCCCTCGAGGGCACCCGGCCCCTGCTCGTCGAGGTCCAGGCGCTGGTCGCCGCGTCCGGCTACGGGACGCCGGCCCGGCGGGCGAGCGGCGTCGATCCGAACCGCCTGGCGCTCCTCCTCGCGGTCCTCGGTCGGCGGGCCGGGGTGGGCCTCGGCAGCCACGACGTCTACACGAACCTGGCCGGGGGCCTCACCCTCGACGACCCTGCGCTCGACCTCCCGCTGGCGATCGCACTCGCGTCGTCGCTCCGGGACCGGCCGATCGCGACCGGGACGGTCGCCGTCGGCGAGGTCGGTCTGCTCGGCGAGCTGCGGACCGTGCCCGGCCTCGAGCGCCGGCTGCGCGAGGCGGCTCGGCTCGGCTTCGGCATGGCCGTGGTCCCCGGCGCCGACCACCGTGGCCGGGTCGCGAGCGCCGCGGGCATCGAGGTCGTGCCGGTCGGCTCGCTGCGGGAAGCGCTGGTGGCGGTCCTCGAGCCGCGTGGCGCCGCCCCCGCGCCGATGCTAGGCTCACCGGGGTCGCGCGCCGGCCGGCGCGGACCGACGACGAGGACCTCGTGACCCGCAACATCCGTCTCCTCGGCGCCGCGCTCGGCGGCATCGTGGGTCTGGCGCTCGCCACCGCGCTGCCGAACGTCTTCACCGGCCAGCTCTACGCCGGCGTCCTGCTCGCGGTCTGGGTGGTCGCCTGGGTCGTCGTCGGCTTCGCGATCCTCCCGTACCTCACGATCGTCCCGGCTCGGTGGCTGATCCGGACCGTCCAGGCCCTCTCGACGGCCGAGTTCGTGACGGCGGTCGGGGGGCTGCTCGTCGGCCTGCTGATGGGCGTCCTGCTGGGCATCCCGCTCGCCCAGCTCGACGAGCCGTTCGGGACGTGGCTGCCGCTGGCGGTGACGGTCACCCTCGGCCTCGGGATGCTCGGGCTGACGGTCGCGAAGCGCGACGACCTCGTCGTCGCCGCCGAGGCGGTCGGTCTCGTCCGGCGACCGGTGGCCGAGGCTCCCGAGCGACGCGGCGAGCCGTTCATCGTCGTCGACTCGAGCGCGATCATCGACGGCCGCATCGCCGACATCGTCGAGTCGGGCTTCATCTACGGCACGCTCGTCGTGCCGCGCTTCGTCCTCGACGAGATCCAGCACATCGCCGACTCGCCGGACACCCTCCGGCGGGCCCGGGGCCGCCGCGGCCTCGAGATCCTCAATCGGCTCCAGAAGGACGCCCGGACGCCGGTCCAGGTCATCGACGAGGACGTCCCGGACGTCGTCGAGGTGGACGCCAAGCTCGTCGCGCTCGCCCGGACCCGGAGCCGGACGATCCTGACCAACGACTTCAACCTCAACCGGGTCGCCGAGCTCCAGGACGTCCGGGTCATGAACATCAACCAGCTCGCGAACGCCGTGAAGCCCGCCCTCCTGCCGGGCGAGTCGCTCCGCATCCGCGTCATCCAGGAGGGCAAGGAAGCCGGCCAGGGGGTCGGCTTCCTCGACGACGGGACGATGGTCGTCGTCGAGGGCGGGTCGCGGTTCATGGACCGCGACCTCGACGTGGGGGTCACCCGGGTGCTCCAGACCGTCGCGGGCCGGATGATCTTCGCCCAGCCGAAGACGGAGTGAGCGCCGTCGACCCGGGCCCGCCGCTCGCGGTCGACGCGGTCGTCGTCGCGGCCGGTTCGAGCCGCCGGATGGCGGGCATCGACAAGCTTGCCGCGCCGGTCGCCGGCCGGCCGGTGCTGGCCCACGCCCTCGCCGGGCTCGCCGCGGTCCCGCTGGTCGATCGGATCGTGGTCGTCACTGCCCCCGACCGGGTCGACGAGGTCCGCACGGCGGTCTGGCTCCCGCCGGCGGTCGTCGCGGTCGTCGCGGGCGCCGCGCGCCGGCAGGGGTCGGTCGCCGCCGGCCTCGCCGAGCTGGACCGCCTCGACGCGGCGGCGGAGGCCATCGACCCGGCCGGGCTCCCGGCCGACCGGGTCGTCCTCATCCACGACGGGGCGCGACCGGTCGTCGATGCCGGCCTCGTCGAGCGGGTCGCCCGGGCCGCCGCCCGGCACGGCGCGGCGATCCCCGTCCTGCCGGTCGCCGAGACGGTGAAGCGCGTCGAGGGCGACCGGATCGTCGAGACCATCGACCGCGCGCCGCTCGCCACGGCCCAGACGCCACAGGCGTTCCGCCGATCGGTCCTCCGCGCCGCCCACGCGCGCCGCGACCCGGCCGGGTCCGAGGAGTGGACCGACGAGGCTGCCCTCTGCGAGTCCTGTACCATCCCGGTCCATGTCGTTCCCGGCGATCCTGCCAACGTCAAGGTGACGCTCCCTGCCGACCTCGCCCGCGTCGCGGCCGCGCTCGGAGGCCCGCTGCCCGCCGTCGCGCCCCGGACCGGCATCGGCCACGACAGCCACCCGTTCGGGCCCGGCGAGCCCCTCGTCCTGGGCGGCGTCGCGATCGCCGGGGCACCGCGGCTCCACGGGCACTCCGACGGCGACGTCGCCCTCCACGCGCTCGCCGACGCGTTGCTCGGCGCGGCCGGCCTCGGCGACCTCGGCCGGCTCTTCCCGGCCGGCCCGGCGACGCCGCGCGGGATCGCCAGCGCCGAGCTCGTCGGCGAGGTCGTCCGGCGGCTGGAGGCGGCCGGGCTGCGGGTCGTCGGGGTCGACCTGACGATCGTCGCCGCCCGCCCGCGGCTCGCCGGCCATCTCGAGGCGATGCGCGACTCGATCGCCCGCCTCGTCGGGCTCCCGCCCGCGGCGGTCAACGTCAAGGCCTCGACCGGCAACCTGGCCGGCGACGAGGGGGCCGGCCGCGGCGCGTCGGCGCTTGCGATCGCGACGGTGGGTCCGCGATGAGCCCCTCGGACGCGACACCGGGCGCCGGGGCGGACCCGACGGCCATCCGGCTGCTCGACACCCTCAGCGGGTCGGTCCGACCGCTCGACCCGATCGAGCCCGGGCATGTCCGGATCTACAGCTGCGGCCCGACGGTCTACGGCCCGGCCCACGTCGGCAACTTCCGGTCGTTCCTCTTCGCCGACGTCCTCGTCCGGACGCTGCGCCGGCGAGGGCTCCGGGTGACCTGGGCGATGAACATCACCGACATCGACGACAAGATCATCCGCGGCGCGGCCGCCGAGGGGATCGCCACGACCGACCTCGCCGAGCGGTGGACGGCGCGCTTCCTCGAGGACGCGGCGGCGCTCCGGATGACGACGCCCGACGTCCTGCCGCGGGCGACCGAGCACATCGAGCCGATCGTCGACCTCATCGCCACCCTGCTCGAGCGCGGCCACGCCTACCGGACCGGCGACGGCTCGATCTTCTTCCGGATCGCGTCGTGGCCGGCCTACGGCCGCCTCGCGAAGGTCGACCCCGACCAGCTCCGGGTCGGCGATCGGGTCGAGGCCGACGAGTACGGCAAGGACGACGTCCGTGACTTCGCCCTCTGGAAGGCCCCCAAGCCGGGCGAGCCGTCGTGGGAGACGGCCATCGGCCCGGGCCGGCCGGGCTGGCACGTCGAGTGCTCCGCGATGAGCATGACCCACCTCGGACCCTCGTTCGACATCCACACCGGCGGCGTCGACCTCGTCTTCCCGCACCACGAGGACGAGATCGCCCAGAGCGAGGCGGCCACCGGCCAGCCGTTCGTCCGGACCTGGCTGCACTGCGCCCATCTCCAGATGGGCGGGACGAAGATGGCCAAGTCGATCGGCAACATCGAGCGGGTCGGCGACCTGCTCGAGGGCGGCCTGTCGCCGCGGGCGCTCCGCTACGCGCTCATCGCGGTCAACTACCGCAAGCCGCTCGAGTTCGGCGACGAGTCCCTGGCGGCGGCCGCGGCCGCGATCGATCGCCTCGACGCCCTCGACGCCGCGCTGCGCGCCTACCGGGCCGACGCACCGGACGACCCGGAGCTGCCGGGCGTCCTCGCCGGCGCCGACGTGGCGTTCGACGCGGCGCTCGCCGACGACCTGAACGTCTCGGCCGCGCTCGCCGTCGTCTTCGACTTGGTCCGCGACCTCAATCGCCGGATCGACGCCCGGCGGCTGTCGACGGCCGACGCCGGGACCGCCCTCACCGCGCTCGCCGGGTTCGACGCGGTCCTCGCCGTCGCACCCGATCGGGACGGGACCCTCGACCCGGAGGCCGAGGCGATGCTCGCCGCGCGCGTCGCCGCCCGGGCGGCCCGCGACTGGGCCGAGTCGGATCGGCTGCGCGACGCGCTGGCCGGGATCGGCATCGCGGTCGAGGACACGCGGGACGGCCAGCGCTGGCGACGGGCCGAGGGCGCGCCCGGTGGCTGACAAGCCGAAGCGCCCGAAGAAGGGGAGCGAGCCGCCTCGGCGCGCGCCGCGGTCCGGCGACGCCGGGCCGCCCGGTGGCCGCCCGCCGGCGCACCGCCCGCCCGGTGGCCGTCCACCCGGTCCCCGTGCCGACGGAGCCCGACCGTCCGGCCCGAGTCCGGACCGCTGGTCGGGCCCGCCGTCGGGCCGGCATCCGGCGAGCGATCGCCCGGCCGGCCCGCGCCCACCCGGCCGATCGGGACCACCGGGTCAGCGCCCATCGTCGCGTCCGCCGAGCGCTCGACCAGCGGGCCCGCGCCCCGGTGGCCCCCGGTCCCCGGGCTCCTGGACCGACCGCCCGGGGCCGCCGGGTCGTCCAGCCGCCCGTCCGGCGGGCCCGCCCCCCGGACGAGGACCGGCGTTCGATGGACGGCCGCAGGCCGGCGGACCGCCGCCGTTCGCCCGCGAGCCGCGGCCGGGTCCCGGATACCGACCGTACCCTCGACCGGTGCCGCGCCCCGGACCGGGCGGTCCGCCATCCGGTCCCGGACGACCGCCCTACGGAGGCCG
>CAZABC010000049.1:0-1982 GCA_964483405.1 uncultured Anaerolineaceae bacterium | reverse complement strand
GCCCCGGACCGGGCGGTCCGCCATCCGGTCCCGGACGACCGCCCTACGGAGGCCGACCGGCGTATGGTCCCGGACGACCGGCGCCCGTCCCGCCGCGCGGCGGGCCACCTCCCGGCTGGGCCGTCGCGCTCGCCGAACCCGAGGCGCTGGGGCCCGATGAGGAGCTCGTCGCCGGTCGCCGGCCCGTCGAGGAGGCGCTCGTCGCCGGCCGCGCGGCCCGCCGACTGCTCGTGACGCCCGCCCGTCGCGCCGCCCTCGAGGCGATCGTGCTCCACGCGACACGACTCCGCATTCCGATCGTCGAGGTCGAGGGCGGCAGCCTGACGGCGCTCGCCGGGTTCGACGGGCACCAGGGCGTCGCGCTCGTCGTCGGCCCGCGGGCCTACGCGACGGTCGACGAGATCCTCGCCCGCGCCGTCGCCGCGAGCGAGCCTGCCCTCATCCTCGTCATGGATTCGCTCGAGGATCCCCAGAACGTCGGCACGCTCCTGCGAAGCGCCGAGGCGGCCGGCGCGCACGGTGTCGTCTTCCCGACCCACCGCCAGGCGCCGCTCACGCCGGCCGCGGTGAAGGCCTCCGCCGGCGCCGTGGAGCACCTCGCGCTCGCCCCGGTGGATGACCTGGCCGGCGCGCTGACCGACCTCCACGTCCGCGGCGTCCGGATCGTCGGCGCCGACTCGGATGCGCCGCTCGCCGCGCGGCAGGCCGACCTGCGCGGCCCGATCGCGCTCGTCGTCGGGAGCGAGGGCCGCGGCCTCGCACCGGCCGTCCGGCGCCGCTGCGACCTCGTCGTCCGGATCCCGATGCGGGGCCGGGTCGGGTCGCTCAACGCGGCCGTCGCGGGCTCGGTCCTCCTCTACGAGGCACTGTGCCAGCGGCATCCAGACGGCCGATCGGCACCGGTGGCGCTGGCGCCGCGCCGCGCCGAGACCCGACCCGACGGTCCGCCGGACGCGATCGGGGCGACCCCGGCCGACCTCGACGACCCGGTCGCCACGGCGGCAGAGACCAAGCCGGCCCGGGAGGCCGCCGATGCCGAGGTCGCCGCGTCGGCCGACGCCACGACCCCGACCGCCGACGATCCCACCGAAGCGGCGACCGTGGCGACCGCGGCAGGCGACGGTAGCGCACCAGCGCCTCGGCGACGCTCGACGCGCCGCCGGACGACCGAGGCGCCCGCGGACGAGGACGAGGCGGACCCGACGGCCACGGCGCCGGCGTCGGCCGTGGAGCCGCCCGACGGGGCGGACCCGCTCCTGCCCGGCTGACCGACGGCGGGGGCTCGCTTGACCCTGCAGGGGAGCGCGCCCTATCATCTCCGGGCGTCTTCGGGCTGCCTGCGGGAGGCCCTGCGCGCCGACATAGCTCAACTGGAAGAGCGGCGGTCTTGTAAACCGCAGGTTCCGGGTTCGACTCCCGGTGTCGGCTCCATCGCCAGACCGGCGTCGCGAGCGGCCCGTAGCCCGCAGCTCTCGCTCCGACGCGGATCACGCGACCGAGTGTCCCGGGCCCACATAGCTCAGCCGGCAGAGCACTTCCTTGGTAAGGAAGAGGTCATCGGTTCAAGTCCGATTGTGGGCTCCATCCTTCCGGCGAGGGGAGCCGGGCCAGACAACGACCGATCGTCGCGCCAGCGTGCCCCGACCGATGGGCAGCCGGAGACGACGGACGTAGCAGTTGGAGTAGAAGGCGTCACGTGGCCAAGAAGAAGTTCGAGCGCACCAAGCCGCACGTCAACGTCGGCACGATCGGCCACATCGACCACGGCAAGACGACGCTCACCGCGGCGATCACCAAGTACCTCTCGCTCAAGGGCGAGGCCGAGTACCGGGCCTTCGATTCGATCGACAACGCGCCCGAGGAGAAGGCCCGCGGCATCACGATCGCGATCGCCCATGTCGAGTACCAGACCGACGCCCGCCACTACGCCCACATCGACTGCCCGGGCCACGCCGACTTCATCAAGAACATGATCACCGGCG
>CAZABC010000048.1:0-15503 GCA_964483405.1 uncultured Anaerolineaceae bacterium | reverse complement strand
TCGCCCCGTCCATCTGGGCGGCGCCGGTGATCATGTTCTTGATGTAGTCGGCGTGCCCGGGGCAATCGACGTGGGCGTAGTGGCGGGCCCCGGTCTCGTACTCGACGTGGGCGATCGCGATGGTGATCCCGCGCTCGCGCTCCTCGGGCGCGTTGTCGATCGAGTCGAAGGCGCGGTACTCGGCCTCACCCTTGAGAGCGAGGTACTTGGTGATCGCCGCGGTCAGGCTCGTCTTGCCGTGGTCGATGTGGCCGATCGTGCCGACGTTGACGTGCGGCTTGGTGCGCTCGAACTTCTTCTTGGCCATCTCGTCTGACGCTCCTGCTCCTCCGCTCGGTCCGGGACCGGGCGCTAGACCTTGCTCTTGGCGACGAGCTCCGCCGCGATGCTCGCGGGGACCTCTGCGTAGTGGGAAAGCTCCATCGAGTAGCTGGCCCGGCCCTGGGTCATCGACCGCAGGTCCGTGGCGTAGCCGAACATCTCGGCGAGCGGGACGAACGACCGGACGACCTGCGTCGAGCCCCGGGAGTCCATGCCCTCGATGTGGCCGCGCCGGCTGTTGAGGTCGCCGATGACGTCGCCCATGAACTCCTCGGGCATCGTCACCTCGACCCGCATCATCGGCTCGAGGACGGCCGGGTCGGCCTTGGCCACCGCGTCCTTGACCGCCATCGACGCGGCGATCTTGAACGACATCTCCGACGAGTCGACCTCGTGGTACGAGCCGTCGTAGACCGTCGTCCGGACGTCGACCATCGGGTAGCCGGCGTAGATGCCGGTCTCGAGGGCCTCGCGGATCCCGGTCTCGACCGCCCGCATGTACTCGCGCGGGATGATCCCGCCGACGATCTTGTCGACGAACTCGAAGCCGGTGCCCTTCTCGCCGGGCTCCAGCGTCAGGATGACGTGGCCGTACTGGCCCTTGCCGCCCGTCTGGCGGACGAAGCGGCCGTTGCCGTCGGCCTTGCGCCGGACCGTCTCGCGGTAGGAGACCTGCGGCTTGCCGATGTTCGCCGCGACCTTGAACTCGCGGGTCATCCGGTCGACCAGGACGTCGAGGTGCAGCTCGCCCATCCCGGCGATCCGGGTCTGGCCGGACTCCTCGTCGGTGTGGACCCGGAAGGTCGGGTCCTCCTCGGCGAGCCGCGCCAGGGCGATCGCCATCTTGTCCTGGTCGGCCTTCGTCTTCGGCTCGATTGCGACCTCGATGACCGGCTCCGGGAAGGTCATCGACTCGAGGATGACCGGGTGGTCCGGGTCGGCCAGCGTGTCGCCGGTCGTCGTCTCCTTGAGCCCGACGGCGGCCGCGATGTCGCCGGCGTAGACGAGGTCGATCTCCTCGCGGTGGTTGGCGTGCATCTGGAGGATCCGCCCGATCCGCTCCTTGCGACCCTTCGTCGCGTTGAGGACGTAGGAGCCGGACTTGAGCGTGCCCGAGTAGACCCGGAAGAAGGCGAGCTTGCCGACGAACGGATCGGCCGCGATCTTGAAGGCGAGGGCGCTGAACGGCTCGCTGTCGTCGACCGTCCGGAGGACCTCACCCCGCGACCTGGGGTCCTCGCCGATGACCGGCGGGACGTCGAGCGGCGAGGGCAGGTAGTCGACGACGGCGTCGAGCATCGGCTGGATGCCCTTGTTCTTGAGGGCCGAGCCGCACAGGACCGGGACGATCCGGTACTGGAGCGTCCCGAGCCGGAGGCCGTGCTTGATCTCCTCGATCGTCAGCTCCTCGCCCTCGAGGAACTTGTGGGTCAGGCCGTCGTCGACCTCGGCGACGGCCTCGACCATCGCCTCGCGGTGCCTGGCCGCCTCGGCCGCGAGCTCGGCCGGGATCTCGACGACGTCGATCTGCGAGCCGAGGTCGTCGCGGTAGACGATGGCCTTCATCTCGACGAGGTCGATCACGCCGCGGAAGGTGTCCTCGATGCCGATCGGGATCTGGAGCGGCACCGGCCGGACGCCGAGCCGGTCGCGGATCATCGCGACGTTCCGCCAGAAGTCGGCGCCCGTTCGGTCGAGCTTGTTGATGAAGCAGAATCGCGGGACCTGGTAGCGATCGGCCTGCCGCCAGACGGTCTCGGACTGCGGCTCGACGCCGGCCACGCCATCGAAGACGACGACCGCGCCGTCGAGGACGCGGAGGCTCCGCTCCACCTCGACCGTGAAGTCCACGTGCCCGGGCGTATCGATGATGTTGATGCGATGATCGTTCCAGGCGCAGGTCGTCGCCGCGGCGGTGATGGTGATGCCGCGCTCCTGCTCCTGGGGCATCCAGTCCATCGTCGCCGCGCCTTCGTGGACCTCGCCGAGCTTGTAGATCTTCTTCGTGTAGAAGAGGATCCGCTCGGTGACCGTCGTCTTCCCGGCGTCGATGTGGGCGATGATGCCGATGTTGCGGGTCCGCCCGAGCGGGACCTGACGACTCACCTGCGCAGCTCCCGGCCTACCACTTGAAGTGGCTGAAGGCCTTGTTGGCATCAGCCATCTTGTGAGTGTCCTCGCGGCGCTTCACGGCAGCGCCGAGACCGTTCGCCGCATCGACGAACTCGGAGGCGAGCTTCTCGCCCATGCTCTTGCCGTTCCGCTTGCGGGCCGCCTGGACGAGCCAGCGCACGCCGAGCGAGAGGCGGCGGTCACCGCGGATCTCGACGGGCACCTGGTACGTCGCGCCGCCGACCCGCCGGGGCTTGACCTCGATGATCGGGGTGGCGTTGCGCATCGCCGCCTCGAGGACCTCGAGGCCGGGCCGATGGGCCTGCGCCTCGGCCCGGGCGAGCGCCTGGTTGAGGATGCGCTCGGCGAGGTGCTTCTTGCCGTCGGTCATGAGCTTGGCGGTGAACCGAGCCGCGATCCGATTGGCCGGGACGGTCTCGTACTTCGCCTTGCGGGGCATTCGCTGTCGGCGGGGCATGGCCTACCTGGCTCCCGGCTTCTGGGTGGCCTTGGCGCCGTACTTGCTCCGGCCCTGCTTGCGATCGCGGACGCCGGCGGCGTCGAGGGTGCCGCGGATGATGTGGTACTTGACCGACGGGAGGTCCTTCACCCGGCCGCCCCGGACGAGGACGACGGAGTGCTCCTGGAGGTTGTGCCCGATGCCCGGGATGTAGGCCGTGACCTCCATCTGGTTCGTCAGGCGGACGCGGGCGATCTTCCGGAGCGCCGAGTTCGGCTTCTTCGGGGTCATCGTGCGTACCTGGAGGCAGACGCCCCGCTTCTGCGGTGCGCCGGGGATCGGCACCTGGCGCTGCTTCAGGCTGTTCCAGTTCTTGCGCATCGCCGGCGCCTTGACCTTCGAGGTCTTCGGCTTCCGCCCGTTGCGCACGAGCTGGCTGATCGTCGGCACGACGAAGTGGCTCCTTTCGGTCGGTTCAGGTCTCGGTCTGGGCCACCGGATCGAGCGGTCCGCCGGGTCGGGCGGGCCGTCGTCGGCCGGTCGAGGACGGGTTCGCGGCGCGCACGCGCGAAGCGGCCCGTCGAGGCCACGAGGGCGGAGTGTAGCAGCGGCCCGGAACGAGTGTCAAACGCCCGCCGGGGCCCCGCGAGCGGGGTCGGCGGGCGTTCTCGACGGCCGTCCGGATGGCGCCGCGGATCAGCTCCCGGCGTCCTCCGGGGCCTCGTCGGGGCCGGCCGCGGCGACCGCCTCGGCCTCGGCGAGGAACGGGTTGAACTCGGGCTCGTCGGCGTCATCCGCGTCGGACCCGAACGCCTCGGCCGGGTCGTCGCCGGCCTCGGCCTCGGCGCTGGCCGCGGCGGCCAGGAGGCTCGCCGCGAGACCCGCGGTCTCCTCGTCGGTCGAGCGCCCGGCGCCCTCCTCGAGGAACGGGTTGTACTCGTCGCCGACCGATTCGATCGCCTCGCCGGCGAGCGCCTCGATGGCGGCCCGGCGGCGACGCTCGGTGGCCGCGGCGACGTTCTGCGGCGCGCCCGTCCCGGCCGGGATGAGCTTGCCGATGATGACGTTCTCCTTGAGGCCGATCAGGTGGTCCTTGGCGCCGTTGATCGCCGCCTCGGTCAGGACCCGGGTCGTCTCCTGGAATGACGCCGCGGCGAGGAAGCTCGACGTGTTGAGCGACGCCTTCGTCACCCCGAGGAGGACGGTCTGGGCGGTGGCCGGCTCGCCGCCCTCGGCGAGGACCCGGTTGTTCGTCTCCTCGAAGTCGAGCCGATCGATGAGCTCGGTCGGCAGCAGCTCGGAGTCGCCGGGCTGGTCGATGCGGACCTTGCGGAGCATCTGGCGGACGATGATCTCGATGTGCTTGTCGTTGATCGCGACGCCCTGGCTCCGGTATACCCGCTGGACCTCCTTGACCAGATAGCGCTGGACGGCGTCCCGGCCCCGGGTGTCGAGGTACTCCTGCGGGTTGATCGGGCCGTCGGTGATCGGGTCGCCGGCGCGGATCTCCTGGCCGTCCTCGACGAGGAGCTTCGCGTTGTGCGGGATCAGGTACTCGCGCTCGACGACGTCCTCGGCCCGGATGACGAGCCCCGCATCGCCGGTGGCGACGAAGCCCTTCACCGGCGCGGTGACGTCGGGACCGCCCTCGACCCGGGCGACGACGTTGCCGACGTCGACGAGGTCGCCCGTCGCGACGAGGACCTCGGCACCCTTGGTCAGCGCGAGCGGCGTGTCGTACTGCTCCCGGCTGGTGACCTTGACCTTGGTCCCGGTCTCCGAGCGGAGGATCTCGACGACGCCGTCGATGTGGCTGATCTCGGCCTTGCCCTTGGGGATCCGGGCCTCGAAGAGCTCCTCGACGCGCGGCAGGCCGGCGGTGATGTCGAGCCCGGCGACGCCGCCGGTATGGAAGGTCCGCATCGTCAGCTGGGTGCCGGGCTCGCCGATCGACTGGGCGGCGATGATCCCGACCGCCTCGCCGATGCCGACGAGCGACCCGGTCGCAAGGTTGCGGCCGTAGCAGAGGCGACAGACGCCGTGGCGGGCCTCGCAGGTCAGCGGTGAGCGGACGAGGACCTCGTCGAAGCCCGCCGCGTCGATCGCCCGGGCGACGTCCTCGGTGATCTCCTGGTTGCGGTCGACGATGAGGACCGGGTCGGCGCCCTTCTTGGGCGGCTTGGCCGCCGGGTCGACGAGCGCGGCGGCGGCGAACCGGCCGGTGAGGCGCTTGGCGAACGCGCCGGCCTCGTCGGCGGACTCCGCCCGGGTGATCCAGCTCCCCTCCTCGGTGCCGCAGTCGTCCTCGCGGGTGATGACGTCCTGGGCCACGTCGACGAGCCGCCGGGTCAGGTAGCCCGAGTCGGCCGTCCGGAGGGCGGTATCGGCGAGGCCCTTGCGGGCGCCGTGGGTCGAGATGAAGTACTCGAGGACCGTCATCCCTTCGCGGAAGCTGCTCCGGACGGGGACGTCGATGATCCGGCCCGACGGGTCGGCCATCAGGCCGCGCATCGCGCCGAGCTGGCCGATGTTGCCCTTGTTCCCGCGGGCGCCCGACTCGGTCATCATCCGGATCGCGTTGTCGTCCGGGAGCGAGGCCATCATCGAGTCGGAGATCTCGCGGGTCGTCCGCTGCCAGAGCTCGACGACCTGCTCATAGCGCTCGTCCTCGGTGATGAGGCCGCGGGCGAACTGCTTGTCGATCTCGCCGATCGCGGCGTCGGCGGCGGCGAGGCGGGTGCCCTTGTCCTCGGGGACGACGATGTCCCAGAGGCCGATCGTCAGCCCGCCGCGGGTGGCGAAGTCGAAGCCGATCGACTTGATGCCGTCGACGAGGTGGGCGGTCTCGAGCGAGCCGAGGAGGCGATAGCACTCGTCGACGAGCCGCTTGAGCTTCGCCCGGTCCATGACGTCGTCGGAGTACCGGAGCGACTCGGGCAGGATCTGGTTGAATAAGATCCGGCCGACGGTCGTCCGCCGGCGGACCGCGACGAGCGACTCGGTCGCGGCGTCCCAGGTCCGGACCTCGGCCTCGACCGGCTCGTGGAGGGTGACCGTCCCGAGCTGGAAGGCGAGCGTCGCCTCGGCCTCGTCGACGAACCGGCGGCGGACCGTGTCGTCGCCGCCCTGCTGGGCCATCGTCAGGTAGTAGCAGCCGAGGACCATGTCCTGCGTCGGGGCGACGACCGGCGAGCCGTCGGCCGGCGAGAGGAGGTTGGCCGTCGACAGCATCATCGACCGCGCCTCCTCCTGGGCGGCGCTGGACAGCGGCACGTGGACGGCCATCTGGTCGCCGTCGAAGTCGGCGTTGAAGGCCGTGCAGACGAGCGGGTGGATCTGGATCGCCGAGCCCTCGACGAGGACCGGCATGAACGCCTGGATGCCGAGACGATGGAGCGTCGGCGCGCGGTTGAGCAGGACCGGGTGGTCGGTGATGACCTCCTCGAGGACGTCCCAGACCTCGGGCCGGACGCGCTCGACGATCCGCTTGGCGCTCTTGATGTTGTGGGCGAAGCCCTTCTCGACGAGCTGCCGCATGACGAACGGCTTGAACAGCTCGAGGGCCATCTTCTTGGGCAGGCCGCACTGGTTGAGCTTGAGCTCGGGCCCGACGACGATGACCGAGCGGCCCGAGTAGTCGACCCGCTTGCCGAGCAGGTTCTGGCGGAACCGGCCCTGCTTGCCCTTGAGCATGTCGCTCAGGCTCTTGAGCCGGTGGTTGCCGGTGCCGGCGATCGCCCGGCCGCGGCGGCCGTTGTCGATCAGCGCGTCGCAGGCCTCCTGGAGCATCCGCTTCTCGTTGCGGATGATGATCTCGGGCGCGCCGAGCTCGAGGAGCCGCTTGAGGCGGTTGTTCCGGTTGATGACCCGGCGGTAGAGGTCGTTGAGGTCGGAGGTCGCGAAGCGGCCACCGTCGAGCTGGACCATCGGCCGAAGGTCGGGCGGGATCACCGGCAGGACCGACAGGATCATCCACTCGGGCCGGGTGCCGGAGCGGCGGAAGGCCTCGATGAGGCGGAGCCGCTTGATCGCCTTCTTGCGCCGCTGGCCGGACGTCGTCCGGACCTCGACGTGGAGGCTCCGGCCGAGCGCCTCGAGGTCCATCCGGGTGATGATGTCGCGGACGGCCTCCGCGCCCATCCCAGCCCACATGATCCGGCCCGACTTGGCCCCCGAGCCGTACTTCTCGTCGAGGGCCCGGAACTCGGACTCGGTGAGCTGGATCATCGGCTTGAGGGCCTCGATCTCGTCGCGCTGGCGACGGATCTCGTCCTTCCGGCTCTGGGCCGCCTCGGCGAGCCTCTCGCGCTCGTGGGCGAGCGTCTCCTCGACGCCGGCCCGCAGGACGGCGAGCCTCTCCTCGGCCGCGCGCGCCTCGTCGGCCTCGCGCTGCTTGAGCTCGGCGTTGACCCGCTCGGATTCCGCCTTGACGACCTTGCGGAGCTTCGCCGTCGCGTCCTTGCCGGCCTTGCCGCCCTCGGCGACGATGACCTCGCCGGTCGGGCCGAAGGCGATCGTCGCCTCGGCGGGGCCGGTCAGGGCGGCGATCGCCTCCTCGGTCGCCTTGGCGGCCGCGGCGATCTCCTCGAGCTTGGCGGCCCGCTGGGCCTCCAGGTCGGCCTTGAGCGTCGCGAGCTCGGCGGCGGACTCGTCCTTGCGCCGGTTCAGGTCGGACCGCAGCTCGTCCTCGAGCCGGGCGAGCTCCTCGCCGGCCGCGCCTCCGCGTCCGGCGGCCTCGTCGTCGAGCAGGGCCAGGGCCCGGCGACGGGCGTCGTCGTCGACGTGGGTGACGATGTAGAGGGCGAAGTAGAGGATCCGCTCGAGGTTGCGGGGGCTGATGTCGAGGAGGATCCCGAGCCGGCTCGGCGTGCCCTTGAAGTACCAGATGTGACTGACCGGGCTCGCCAGCTGGATGTGGCCCATCCGCTCACGGCGGACCTTCGAGCGGGTGACCTCGACGCCGCACTTGTCGCAGATGATGCCCTTGTAGCGGATCCGCTTGTACTTGCCGCAGTAGCACTCCCAGTCCTTCGTCGGACCGAAGATCCGCTCGTCGAACAGGCCATCCTTCTCCGGCTTGAGCGTCCGGTAGTTGATCGTCTCGGGCTTGGTGACCTCGCCCTTGCTCCACTCGCGGATCTGGTCCGGCGAGGCGAGCGAGATACGGATCGCGTTGAAGTTGTTGACCTCGAGCATCGGTCTCCTCGGCGCCGTCGCCTGGCTCGACGGCACGATGCGGAACGGGTGCGAACGGGGCCGGACCGGCCGGGATCCGGCCCCGCGGGTGACTGGTCGGTGGCGTCAGTCCTCGAAGCCGGCGAGGTTGATCCCGCCGAGATCGGGGAGCAGGTAGCCGGCCGCGTCGTCCTCGGCCAGCGGGATCTCCTCGTCGTTCGGATCGAGGATCTCCGCGTTGAGCCCGAGGCTGCGCAGCTCCTTGATGAGGACCTTGAAGGACTCGGGGACCCGCGGTGGCTGGATCTCCTCGCCCTTGACGATCGCCTCGTACGTCTGGACCCGTCCGAGGACGTCGTCCGACTTCACGGTGAGGAGCTCCTGGAGGATGTTCGCGGCGCCGTACGCCTCGAGCGCCCAGACCTCCATCTCGCCGAATCGCTGGCCGCCGAACTGGGCCTTGCCACCGAGCGGCTGCTGGGTGATGAGGCTGTACGGGCCGGTCGAGCGGGCGTGGATCTTGTCCTCGACGAGGTGGTGGAGCTTGAGCATGTAGATGTAGCCGACGGTGATCGGCCGGTCGAACGCGTCGCCGGTCCGCCCGTCGCGGAGCTCGATCTTGCCGTCCTCGGGCAGGCCGGCTTCCCTGAGCTCGCCGCGGATCTGCTCCTCGGTCGCGCCGTCGAAGACCGCGGTCGCGGCCGTCTCGCCCTTGGCGTGGAGGGCCCAGCCGAGGTGCGTCTCGAGGATCTGGCCGATGTTCATCCGGCTCGGCACGCCGAGCGGGTTGAGGATGATGTCGACGGGCCGGCCGTCCGGCAGGAACGGCATGTCCTCGACCGGCAGGATCTTGGCGATGACGCCCTTGTTGCCGTGCCGGCCGGCCATCTTGTCGCCGACCGAGACCTTCCGCTTCTGGGCGACGGCGACCCGGACGAGCCGGTTGACGCCGGGCTGGAGGTCGTCGTTCCACTCGCGTCGGAACTCGCGGATGTCGACGACCTTGCCCCGCTCGCCGTGCGGCAGGCGGAGCGACGAGTCCTTCACCTCGCGGGCCTTCTCGCCGAAGATCGCCCGAAGGAGGCGCTCCTCGGCCGTCAGCTCGGTCTCGCCCTTGGGCGTGATCTTGCCGACGAGGATGTCGCCCGGGCGAACCTCGGCGCCGATGTAGACGACGCCCTCCTCGTCGAGGTCCTTGAGGGACTCCTCGCCGACGTTGGGGATGTCGCGGGTGATCTCCTCGGGCCCGAGCTTCGTGTCGCGGGACTCGATCTCGTGCTTCTCGATGTGGATGCTCGTGAAGAGGTCGTCGCGGACGAGGCGGTCGCTGATGACGATCGCGTCCTCGTAGTTGCCGCCCTCCCAGCTCATGAACGCCACGAGGACGTTCCGGCCGAGGGCGAGCTCGCCCTTGTCGGTCGAGCTGCTGTCGGCGATCGTCTCGGACTCGCCGACCCGCTGGCCGACGTCGACGATGGGCCGCTGGTTGATGCAGGTGCCCTGGTTCGAGCGGACGAACTTGAGGAGCCGGTACTCGTCCAGCTCGCCGGCGTCGGTCTCGATCTGGACGCGATCGGCGCTGACCGAGGTGACGACCCCGGCCCGCGTCGCGAGGACGACCTGGCCGGAGTCGCGCGCGGCGCGCTCCTCGACCCCGGTCCCGACGATCGGCGCCTCCGGCTCGAGGAGCGGCACCGCCTGGCGCTGCATGTTCGAGCCCATGAGGGCGCGGTTGGCGTCGTCGTGCTCGAGGAACGGGATGAGCGCCGTCGCGACGGACACGACCTGCTTCGGCGACACGTCCATGTACTCGATCGAGCCGGGTCGCGCCTCCGGGAACTGGTCCCGGTAGCGCGACGGGACGCGCTCGTCGAGGAAGTGGCCGGCGTCGTCGAGCCGCGCGTTCGCCTGGGCGACGACGTGCTCCTCCTCCTCGTCGGCGGCGAGGTAGACGATCTCGTCGGTGACGACCGGGCGGATCGGGAACGCGCCCGCCTTCTGCTTCTTCAGCTCGGCGGCCGCCGCCGCGCCGATCGGGTCGCCGGCCTTGCCGACGACCGAGCCCGACTTGGTCGTCAGGTCGGCGCCGAGCTGCCAGCGGCCGAGATCGGGCTCGTCCCAGGCCACCGTCCGCTTCACCTTCCGGTACGGCGTCTCGATGAAGCCGTACTCGTTGATCCGGCCGTAGGTCGCGAGCGAGCCGATCAGGCCGATGTTCGGACCCTCGGGCGTCTCGATCGGGCAGATCCGGCCGTAGTGGCTGTGGTGGACGTCGCGGACGTCGAAGCCCGCCCGCTCGCGCGACAGGCCGCCGGGCCCGAGGGCCGAGAGGCGGCGCTTGCTCGTGAGCTCCGCCAGGGGGTTGGTCTGGTCCATGAACTGGCTGAGCTGGCTGCCGCCGAAGAACTCCTTCATCGCCGCCACGACCGGGCGGATGTTGATGAGCGCGTTCGGGGTCGCCTTGTCGATCTCCTGGATCGTCATCCGCTCGCGGACGACGCGCTCCATCCGGAGCAGGCCAATCCGGAACGCGTTCTGGATCAGCTCGCCGTTGGCCCGGATCCGGCGGTTCCCCAGGTGGTCGATGTCATCGGCGGTGTGGAGGCCACGGTTGCACTCGATCAGGTGGCCGACGATCGCGGCGATGTCCTCGCGGGTGATCGTCCGGGTGTCGCGCGGCAGCTCGATGCCCATCCGGTCGGCGGCGGCGTCGAGCTTCTTGTCGAACTTGTAGCGGCCGACGCGGCCGAGGTCGTAGCGCCGGAAGTTGAAGAAGAGGCTCTCGACGAGCTGGCGGGCGTTGTCGCCGGTCGGCGGGTCGCCCGGCCGGAGCTTCTTGTAGACCTCGATGAGCGCTTCCTGCTGGGTGCGGGTCGCGTCCTTCTCGAGCGTCGCCGCGAGATACGGATGCTCCGGGTCGACGTCGACCCGGGCGAAGGTCGCGACCATCTCGTCGTTCGACTCGTAGCCGACGGCGCGGAGCAGCGTCGAGGCCGGGATCTTGCGCTTCCGGTCGACCTTGACCCAGAGCTGGTCCTTGTTATTCGTCTCGAACTCGAGCCAGGCGCCGCGGTTCGGGATGACCTTGGCCGAGAAGAGGACCCGCCCGGAGGCCGGGTCCTCGAGCGCGCTGTAGTAGACGCCGGGCGAGCGGACGAGCTGCGAGACGACGACGCGCTCCGCCCCGTTGATGACGAAGGTGCCGAGGTCGGTCATCCACGGGTAGTCGCCCATGTAGACCCGCTGGCGCTGGATCTCGCCGGTCTCCTTGATCAGGAGCTCGACCTCGACGTAGAGCGGCTTGCTGAACGTCAGGTCCTTGGTCCGGCACTCCTCCTCGCTGTACTTCGGCGGACCGAACTCGTAGTCGAGGAACTGGAGCTCCATCACCTTGCCGGTGAAGTCCTTGATCGGGCTGATCTCGTCGAACAGCTCGCGCAGACCCCGGGCAACGAACCACCGGAACGACTCGAGCTGCAGCTCGATCAGGTTCGGGATCGGGAGGACCTCGGGGATCCGAGCGTAGCGCTTGCGCCCGGGGGCGCGACCGACACGCGACGACTCAGCGGAAGACAGCATGCACCGCTCCTTGGCGGAGGAGGGACCGGGGGAAAGCCGCGCTCACAGAACCTCAAAGGATACCGCTCCGCGGCCGCCTGTCAAATGGGCCGGATGACACGGCGATGGGGCGGCGGCAGCTGCCGCCGCCCCGGGGGCGCCGCGGGTCGACCGACGCCGGGCCCGGGGCCCGGCGTCCCGGCGCTGGTCGCTACTTGATCTCGACCTTGGCGCCCTGCTCCTCGAGGGCGGCCTTGATCTTCTCGGCCTCGTCCTTGGCGACGCCCTCCTTGACCGGCTTGGGGGCCGCGTCGACGAGGTCCTTCGCCTCCTTGAGGCCGAGCCCGGTCAGCTCGCGGACGACCTTGATGACCGGGATCTTGTTCGGGCCGACCTCGGCGAGGACGGCGCTGAACTCGGTCTGCTCCTCGGCGGCCTCGGCGGCGCCCCCCGCTGCCGGCGCGGCGGCGACGGCGGCGACGGCGACGGGCGCGGCGGCCGTGACGCCGAACTTGTCCTCGAACGCCTTCTTGAAGTCGGCGAGCTCGAGGACGGTCATCCTCTCGAAGGCCTCGAGCAGCTGGTCGGTGGTCAGGTTGGCCATGGGATCTGGGTTCCTCTCTCGTGGCGCCGGCCCATGCGGGCCCGGCGGGGGATCCGTCGGTCGGGTCCGCCGTCAGGCGGCCGACGCCTTCTGGTCGTGGAGCGCCTGGAACAGGCCCGCCGTGTCGCGCAGCGGCGCGGCGATGAGGCCCACGGTCGTCGCCAGCGGCGCGGCGAACGCCCCGGCGAGCTGGGCGAGCAGGACGTCGCGGCCCGGCAGGGCAGCGAGTCGTCCGACGGCCTCGGCGTCGATCGCCCGCTCGCCGAGGACCGCGCCGGTGACCCGGACGATCTTGTACGGCTTCACGGCGTCGAGGACGGCCTTGGCCGTGCCCGCCTCGTCGGTCCCGAAGGCGATCGCGGTCGGTCCGGTGAGGAGCGGCCGGAGGGCATCCCCGACCGGCCCGTCGGCCGCGATCCGCATCAGGCGGTTCTTGACGACGCGGTACGAGACGTCCTGCTTGCGGAGCGCCTTGCGGATCTCCGCGATCTCCTTGACCGTGAGGCCTCGGTACTCGGAGACGATCATCGTCCGGCTGCGGGCGAGCTCGTCCTGCAGCTCGGCGACCGTCCGTCGCTTGGCCTCGGTCGGCATGCGCGACCTCCATCGTTCGGCGCGCGTCCGGCGCGCGGCGGTGGGCTCGGGTGACCCGAAGGCCACGACGCCCCTGCGACGGCATCCCAGCGTCCGCAGGGGCGCAGGCCCACCGGGAGGTGGGGCTGGCTGACCTGCCTCGGCGTGCTCGCCGGCGTCCCCGGTCCGGATCGCCGCGCTCGGCGACCCGGACCGATCCGGTCCGGCGGATCAAGCCCCGACCGTGACCCTCCGGCGGTGCCGGAGGTGGCGCGGTCCGCGGGCGCAGGCTGTCTCTGGCGGTCCGTCGTCTCTCTGGTTCGGGTAGCGCGCCCGCCGGCCGCTACCGCGTGGTTCAGGCCGCGGCGGCGGCGAGGACGGCCGGCACGTCGACCCGGATGCCCGGGCCCATCGTGCTGGCGATCGTGAGTCCCTTGAGGTACTGGCCCTTGGCGCCGCTCGGCCGGGCGCGGTTGACCGCGTCGACGAGGGCGGCCAGGTTGTCGACCAGCGCCGCGGCCTCGAAGCTGGCCTTGCCGACGGGCACGTGGATGATCGCGCCCTTGTCGACCTTGAACTCGATCCGGCCGCCCTTGACCTCGCGGATCGCCCGCTCGAGGTCGAAGGTGATCGTCCCGGCCTTGGGGTTCGGCATCAGGCCGCGCCGGCCGAGGATCTTGCCGAGCCGGCCGACCTGGCCCATGAGGTCCGGCGTCGCGAGCGCGACGTCGAACTCGAGCCAGCCCGCCTCGATCTTCTTGACGAGATCCTCCGCGCCGACCTCGTCGGCACCCGCTCGGAGCGCCTCCTGGGCCTTCTCGCCCTGGGCGAAGACGGCGACCCGGACGACCTTGCCCGTGCCGTGCGGCAGGACGACGGTCCCGCGGACCATCTGGTCGGCGTGGCGCGGGTCGACGCCGAGCCGAAGATGCGCCTCGATCGTCGCGTCGAACGAGACGGTCGTCGTCTCCTTCGCGAGCTCGGCGGCCTCGTCGGGTAGGTAGATCCGGGTGCGGTCGACGAGCTTGGCGACCTCGTCGTACTTCTTGCCGTGGGCCATGTCGCTGGTTCCTCCTGTCGGCCGGCGTTCCGGCCTCCCCCTGGCGCGGGGTGGGCGTGGGACCGACCGTCCGGTCGCGTCCCAGTGGGTTCGGCGCCCGTGGCGCTAGACGATCTCGATCCCCATGCTCCGGGCCGTGCCCTCGATCTGGCGCATGGCCGCGTCGATGTCGCCGGCGTTGAGGTCGGGCATCTTGATCGTCGCGATCTCGCGGATCTGGTCCTTCGTCACCCGGCCGCTGATCGTCCGGCGTGGGGTCGACGAGCCCTTGTCCAGCCCGGCCGCCTTGCGGAGCAGGTCCGCGGCGGGAGGCGTCTTGAGGACGAAGGTGAACGAGCGGTCCTCGAAGATGGTGATCTGGGCCGGGATGATCTGGCCCGCCTTGTCGGCCGTCTTCTCGTTGTACGTCTTGGTGAACTCGACGATGTTGATGCCGTGCGGGCCGAGCGCGGTGCCGACCGGCGGCGCGGGCGTGGCCTTGCCGGCCGGGAGCTGGAGCGTCAGGACGATACGGATCTTCTTGGCCACGGGACCGCGGTTCCTTCCTTAGAGCTTCTCGACCTGCAGGAAGTCGAGCTCGACCGGCGTCTCGCGGCCGAAGATGCTGACGAGGACCTTGAGCTTGTTCCGCTCGGGGTTCACCTCGTCGACCGTGCCGATGAACTCGGCGAACGGCCCGTCGGTGACCCGGACGCTCTGGCCCTTCTGGAATGCCACCCGGAACTTCGGCGTCTCGACGCCCATGTGCCGGAGGATCTGCTTGACCTCGGTCTCGTCGAGCGGGATCGGCTCGGACCGCATGCCCGGGATGTTCCCGCCGCCGACGAAGCTCGTGACGCCCGGCGTGTTGCGGACGACGAACCACGAGTCGGGGTCGAGGATCATCTCGACGAGCACGTAGCCCGGATAGACCTTCTTCTGGACCGTGTGGCGCTGGCCCTGGCGGATCTCGATCTCGTCCTCCATCGGCACCAGGACCTGGAAGATCCGGTCCTCCATGCCCATGGACTCGATGCGGTGCTCGAGGTTCGCCTTGACCTTGTTCTCGTAGCCCGAGTACGTATGGATCACGTACCAGCGCTTCTCGCGCTGCTCCGGGAGGGTCTCGGCGGTCATCCGAAGACCCCGGCGATCGCCTTGATCGCCTCGGTGAACACGAGGTCGAGAGCACTGATGTACAGGCCGACGACGAGGCTCACGACGAAGACGAGCACGGTCAGGTTGCGGACCTGATCCCGCGTCGGCCAGGAGACCTTCTTGAGCTCGGACCACGCCTCGTCGATGAAGCGTCGGATTCGTTTGATCACGGGTGGTGCTTTCGACTCGCTACGGGCTGGAGGTGGCAGGGGCGATAGGACTCGAACCTACAACCGCCGGTTTTGGAGACCGGTGCTCTGCCAATTGAGCTACACCCCTGTGGTGTTCCCTGCTACTTGGCCTCGCGGTGGAGCGTATGCCGGCGCTCGCGCGGGCAGTACTTCATGAACTCCAGCCGGTTCGGGTCGTTCTTCTTGTTCTTGCGGGTGGTGTAGTTGCGCTGCTTGCACTCGGTGCAGGCGAGCTGGATGACCGGACGGTTCTCGACCTTCGCCATCCCGCCCTACTCGATGATGCTCGTGATCGCCCCGGCGCCGACGGTC
>CAZABC010000047.1:12322-15587 GCA_964483405.1 uncultured Anaerolineaceae bacterium | reverse complement strand
GGACGCCACCCTTTCAAGGTGGAGATCAGGGGTTCGAATCCCCTTGGGGGCACCACCCGCGTCAGGTCGCTGGTGCGTGCGGCGCCGCCGTCGCCGCGCTACGGGCCGACCGTCCTCGCCGACCCGGCTCGGGCATGGCGTATCCTCGACCGGCCATGACCCGGCGCCGTCCCTCGCCCGGCCGCCCGCCCTCCCGCCCCGTTCGGTCGGCCGTGGTCGTCGCGCTCGCGCTGGCCGCCGGGCTCGGTCTCGGCGGCTGCGTCCTGGGGCGGGTCGAGTCGACGACGACGACGATCGACGCGTCCGAGGCCGACGCGGTCCCGATCGCGGCCGGCATCGAGCCATGGGGCGCCTGGCGCTTCGCGGTCGCCGTCGGCCCGAACGACAGCTGGTGCAGCACGCTCGACCTCCCGGACGCCGGGTCGACCGGATGCACGTCGAACCGCCCCGACGAGGGCGGGGCCGACCTCGTCCGCGACACCGGCGGGCGGGGCATCGTCGTCCACGGCCCGGTCGGCGGCCGGGTGATGCGCGTCCGGGTCGCGTTCGGCGACGGGACGGTCGCGGCGGCCCGGATCGTCCCGGCGCCCGGCGGGATGCGGTTCGTCGTGATGCCCCTGCCGGCCGCCCCGGTCCCCGAGACCTGGCAGGCGCTCGACGCGGCCGGTGTGGTGCTCGCCGAGGGATCGTTCCGCTGAGCGGGCGGGGTCCCGCGACGGGCCGCGACCGACGCGAGCGCCCGCGGCCCCTGCTACCATCGAGCCGATGGAGATCCAAGGCATCCGGATCCCGACCGTGATCCACGACAACGTCGCCCGACGCTGTGACGGCTGTCGCGAGATCGTGGACGGGACCCCCTGGCGCCTGAACCTGCTCGACATCGTCGCCGCGGAGGCGCCGGCCAGCTGGTCGGACCGGCCGGCGATCAATCCAGGTCCCTTCCAGTTCCATCGCGACCCGGAGCACGTCCGGGCCTGGATGCGCGAGAAGGGCTACTTCTTCTGCCGGCGGGGCCAGGTCCGCGAGATCATGCGACCCGTCCAGATCCCCGGGGCCGACACGGTCCGCTGGGGGCTGTGCGACGGCATCCACCGCGACGATCACGAGTTCGTCCCGGCCTGAGACGAGGCCGGCCGACCGGCCGGCGGGTGACCATCCTTGACGATCGACGTCCTGATCACGGGGGCGACGGCGCTCCTCGCGTTCCTCTTCACGCTCGCGCTGCTCGACCAGTGGCTCGAGCGCCGGCGGGCCTACCAGCTCATCTGGGCGGCCGGCGCGCTCTTCTACGGGATCGCCTCGACCTGCTCGGCGATCGGCTACGCGGCCGGCTGGAGCGAGCCGGTCTTCCGGGCCTGGTACCTCACCGGCGCCCTGTGGACGGCGGCCTGGCTCGGCCTCGGCACCGCCTTCCTCCTGGGCCGGACGCGGTTCGGCTACACGGTCGCGGCCACCCTCGTGATCGCCGGCGCCGCGACGATCGGCTACCAGCGGCGGAACGACTTCGAGGGCGTCGGGTCGCTGCCGATCCTGTACTTCATCGCCGCGGCCGTCCTCGCCATCGCCGTCGCCGCAGAGACGTACTTCGGGAACGAGCGCTGGCCGCGGATCGCGGCGGTCGCCGTCGGCGGGGCGACCGTCCTGTCGATCGTGCTCATGGCGACGACCCCGCTCCTCGGACCGGTGACGCTCGACGCGAACGGCCTGCCCGACCTCGAGATCGTCCCGGGCTCCATCCGGCTCCTCTCGCCGTTCCTCAACATCACCGGCGGGCTGACGCTCGCCTTCGGCGCCCTCTTCTCGGCCTATGTCTTCATGCCGAAGCGGCGCGTCCTCGCCTACTCGCTCGACCCGACCCAGCCGGGCGACGAGTTCCTGTTCAACCTGCTCATCTCGCCGGTCGCGATCGTCGTCAACCTCGTGGCCTCGCTGCCCGGCGCGGTCCGGGCGCTGTTCGGTGGTCGGCTCAACAGCCGGGTCCCGGCGACCCTCCTCATCGCCGCCGGCGGCTTCCTCGCGAGCGGCGTCGACGCGTTCATCAAGCTCGGCTACACCGAGCTCTTCGAGCTCTCGAAGCTCGTCGCCCTCGGCCTGATCGTCGCCGGCTTCCTGGTCTCGATCGAGGTCTTCCACGAGATCCGCGTCCCGTTCACCCGGATCCGGTTCGTGACCGGCCGCCGCGAGCACCCGGCGGCGATCGCCGAGAACGGCACGCCCGTCGCCGGATCGCCGGCCCGTCCCACCTGACGGGGCCGGGGCCCGACCGATGCTCGCCGACCGGCGGCTGCTCCTCGGCTCGGTCGCGGCGCTGGTGGCCGCGACCCTCTTCGGGATGCTCGGCCCGCTCTCGCGATGGGCCGAGGCGGCCGGCGTCGCGGCCCTCGCCTTCGTCGCCTGGCGGGCCGGGACCGGCGCGCTGGCCCTTGCCGCCGGCATCGGGGCGACCGGCGGCCTGCGCCGCTCGCTCGGGTCGGTCGGCGCGCTCGACGGCCGCGGTCGCGCCTCGCTCGCGGTCGCGGTGGTGATGGGGTTCACCCTCAACCTGGCGATCTTCGTCGCATTCGGGCGGATCACGATCGCGCTGGCGCTGATGCTCTTCTACACGTACCCGGCGATGGTCGCGGCGGTCGGCGTCGCCCTCGGGCACGAGCGGCTGACCGCGCCGCGGGCGCTCGCGCTCGCCCTCGCGACCGTCGGCGTCGTCCTCGTCCTCGTCGGTAGCCTCGATCCCGGCGGGGACGTCGCGGTCGATCCGCTCGGCGTCGCCCTCGGCCTCGCGGCCGCCGCCAGCCAGACCGTCTTCATGACGATCAGCCGCCACGGCTACAGCGCGGTCGCCGCGGAGACCGCGACGATGCTCATCCTTGCCGGCTCGTTCGCCGGCGGTCTGCTGGTGGCCGCCGTCGCCGGGCTCCTGCCGGAGCTCGCCGAGCCGCTCCGCTCGACCGCGTCATGGCCGCCGATCCTGGTCGCCGGGATCCTCGGGGCGGCCGTGCCGTCGCTGCTGTTCCTGACGGCGATCCGCTCGATCGGCGCCACCCGGACCGGGATCCTCATGCTCTGGGAGCCGGTCGTCGGGGTCGCCCTCGCGGCGATCCTGCTGGCCGAGACGCTCGTCCCCGTCCAGGTCGTCGGCGGCGCGCTCGTCCTCGGCGCCGCCCTCCTGCTCCAGCTCGTCTCCGAGCCGGAGACCGAGCCGGTCGCGCCGGCGATCGACCTCGTCTAGCGACGCCGACGGTCCGGCCGGCCGGCGGTCCGACCCGGC
>CAZABC010000047.1:0-12222 GCA_964483405.1 uncultured Anaerolineaceae bacterium | reverse complement strand
CCGGCCGGCGGTCCGACCCGGCGGTCGGCCGTGCCCGGGCTTCCCGCGACCGCTATCCTCGATGGCGTGAGCGACCAGCCCTCCGCCACGCGGATCCGCGTCCTCATCGTCGACGACCACGCGGTCGTCCGGCGCGGCCTCCGCGGCTTCCTCGAGCTGCTCGACGACCTCGAGGTCGTCGGCGAGGCCGAGAACGGTCGCGAGGCGGTCGCCGCGGTCGAGGCGCTCGCCCCCGACGTCGTCCTGATGGATCTCGTCATGCCTGAGCTCGACGGGATCGGCGCGATCGAGGCGATCCGGGCGAGCGGCGCGGAGACCGAGATCGTCGCCCTGACCTCGTTCATCGAGGAGGACAAGGTCACGGCCGCGCTGGAGGCCGGCGCGACCGGCTACCTGCTCAAGGACGCCGACGCCGACGAGGTCGTCGCCGCGATCCGGGCGGCCCACGCCGGCGAGGTCCATCTCGATCCGGCGGTCGCGCGTCTCCTCGCCCAACGCCTCCGGACGCGCCGCGAGCCCGAGCTCGTCGAGCCGCTCACCGACCGCGAGACCGAGGTCCTCGGGCTCGTCGGCAAGGGCCTCCCGAACAAGGAGATCGCCTGGCGGCTCGGCATCACCGAGCGGACGGCACGGACCCACGTCAGCAACATCCTCGGCAAGCTCGCCCTCACGAGCCGGACCCAGGCGGCCCTCTGGGCGGTCGAACACAGGCTCGTCCCGCCCGACTGACCCACCCGCGACGGGGGTCCGGGGCGGGCCGCGGGTATACTCGGGTCCTTCCCGATCCGCCGCAGGCGAGGCTCGATGCGCGTCCGCAAGGCCATCCTCCCGGCCGCCGGCTGGGGCACCCGGTTCCTCCCCGCGACCAAGGCGCAGCCGAAGGAGATGCTGCCCCTCGTCGACAAGCCGATCATCCAGTACGCCGTCGAGGAGGCGGTCGCCGCGGGGATCGACCAGATCATCATCGTGACCTCGAGCCAGAAGCGGGCGATCGAGGATCACTTCGACCTCAACTTCGAGCTCGAGCACCTCCTCGAGGAGCGCGGCGACGTCGAGATGCTCCGCCGGATCCGGCACATCAGCGACCTCGCCCAGATCGCCTACGTCCGCCAGAAGGAGCAGCTCGGGCTCGGCCATGCGGTCCTGATGGCGAAGGAGCTCATCGGCCACGAGCCGTTCGCGGTGATGCTCTCGGACGACGTCGTCGTCAGCGATCGACCCTGCATCGGCCAGCTGATCCACGCCTACCACCAGACCCACTCGTCGGTCGTCGCCGTCGCCGAGGTCCCGGCCGCGGAGACGAACCGCTACGGGGTCATCGGCGTCGACCCCGAGGTCGAGGCGCGCGACGACGACCGGCTCGTCCGGGTAAACCGGGTCGTCGAGAAGCCGGCGCCCGATGTCGCCCCGTCCAACCTCGCGATCATGGGTCGCTACGTCCTCACGCCGAAGATCTTCGACAAGCTCGAGCAGACCCAGCGCGGCGCCGGCGGCGAGATCCAGCTGACCGACGCGATCGAGTCGCTCCTCGAGGACCAGCACGTCCACGCTTACCGGTTCGAGGGGATCCGCCACGACGCCGGGACGACGATGGGCTGGCTCAAGGCGTCCGTCGAGCTCGCCCTCCAGCGACCGGATCTCGCGACCGAGTTCCGGGCCTACCTGCGCGACCTGCAGCTCTGACGGCCCGCCGACCGGGCCCGAGACGCCCGGTACGGTACGATGCTGGGCGGCCCGGCGCGACCCGGGACCGGAAGCAGACAGGAGCGCGATCACGTGGCCGAGACCGAGCAGATCCTGGGCGGCAGGTACCGGCTCGTCGAGCTGATCGCCCAGGGCGGGATGGCGACGATCTGGCGGGCGCGCGACCTGCAGCTCGAGCGCGACGTCGCCGTCAAGCTGCTCCGGCCCGAGTACGGCCGCGACCCGGACTTCCTCGCCCGGTTCCGGCAGGAGGCCCAGTCGGCCGCCTCGCTGAGCCACCCGAACGTCGTCGCGGTCCACGACTACGGCCAGGACGTCGCCGGCCCGTACATCGTCATGGAGCTGGTCGACGGCCAGGACCTCGCGACGGTCGTCCGCGAGAACGGCGCGCTCCCGCCGCGGCAGGCGGCCCGCCTCGTCTCCGAGGCCGCGCGAGCCCTGCAGGTGGCCCACGACCGCGGCATCGTCCACCGCGACGTCAAGACCGGGAACCTGCTCCTCGCCCGCGACGGGACCGTCAAGGTCGCCGACTTCGGGATCGCCCGGGCGGTCGCCGAGGCCCAGCTGACCCTGCCCGGCACGACGCTCGGCTCGGTCCACTACCTCAGCCCCGAGCAGGCCCGCGGCGAGACGGCGACCGCGGCGTCGGACATCTACTCGCTCGGCGTCGTCCTGTACGAGCTCCTGTCGGGCCTGCGTCCGTTCAGCGGCGACACCGCGGCGGCGATCGCCGTCGCCAGGCTGTCGGGTCCGGTCCCGGCCCCCTCCGACGTCCGCGCCGGGATCCCACCCGCGCTCGACGCGATCGACCGCAAGGCGTTGGCCGTCGACCCGGCCGCCCGCTTCGGGAGCGCCGGCGCCTTCGCCGATGCGCTCGACCTCTTCCTCGACGAGAGCGCCCGGGCCACCGGGGTCGCGGCGGACGACTCGGCCGGCGCCGGGGGGTTCGTCGCCGGCGCGGCCGCCGGGGCGGCGGTCGTCGGTGCCGCCGCTGCGATCGGCGGTCCGGCCGACCTCGACGCGACGATCCCGGGCACCGTCTCCGCCGTCGGCTCACCCACCCGCGCGGCGATGCCGTACCCGCCCGACGCGTACGCGAGCGGCGGGATCGAGGTCATCGAGCCGGTGCCGACCGGCCGACCGCCGGCTGCCGACGGGCCGCCGCCGTCGAGCGGCCCGTCCGTCTGGACCTGGCTCGCCGGCGTCCTCGGCCTGCTCATCCTCGCCCTGGTCGGCTTCCTCGCCTTCCAGCTCCTGACCGGGGGTGGCTCGCCCGATGGCTCGCCCGAGCCCGACCGGGTCGTCGTCCCGAACCTCGTCGGCCTGACGGTCGAGCAGGCCCGCACGGTCGCCGAGGCGCAGGGCCTGACGGTCACCCAGGCCGCCTTCGTCAAGGATGACGAGAAGCCCGAGGGGACGGTCTTCAGCCAGGACCCTGCCGCCGAGACCGAGGTCGACGAGGGGACGAACATCGCCCTGACGATCGTGACCGGCCGGGCGCTCGTCGAGGTCCCCGACGTCAAGAACCAGCCCGAGACGACCGCGGTGAACACGCTGACCGCCGCCGGCTTCGTCATCGGCGATCGGACCGAGGCCTTCGATCCGGTCGTGCCGATCGGGGCGGTCGTCTCGACCGACCCGCGGGCCGGCCTCGAGGTCGCCTCCGGGACGGTGGTGAGCTACGTCGTCTCGAAGGGCCCCGAGCCGAGCCCATCGCCGAGCCCATCGCCGTCGCCGTCGCCGAGCCCGTCGCCGACCCCGACGCCGACGCCCACCCCGACGCCGACGCCGCCGCCGAGCCCCTCGCCCTCGCCGAGCCCGCCCCCGAGCCCCTCGCCCTCGCCGAGCCCGCCGCCGAGCCCCTCGCCGTAGCGCGATCTGGCGCGGCGGCCCCTAGGGGTCGAGCTCGGGGAAGAGCGACCAGCGCGGCTCGGTCGCGGGCGGGCCGGCGCCCGGCCCGACGACAGCGAGCGCCCGCCCCCGGCCCGCGGGACCTGCCCCGGTCGCCGCCGCCGGCGGGACCACGCCGGGCGCCGATCCGGCGGCCGGGGCGCCCCGCTCGATCGGCACGAACTCCCGCCGGTTCAGAACGGACGTTCCCATCGTCGGCGCCGAAGAGACGCCGGCGGGCGGTCCGCCGGTCCCGGCGACGGCCGGCTCGACCGCGGCCACCGTCGGTTTGGCAGGCTCCCAGCAGGGTCGGATCTCGTCGCCGTCGAGCGGCGTCCGGCGCCGGTCGAGCGCACAGTAGCCGAGCTTGGCCGCGACGGAGGTGCGGAAGCTCCGACACGTCGCGCAGGAGGTCGACGAGCGCCGACAGACCCAGCAGCGAGCGACCTCGGGCTGGGGGACCCCGCAGTGCGGGCAGCGCCACATCGGCATGGGCGGATGGTAGCTGCGCGTCCGGGGCCTGTCACCCCCGCGGCGTCAGGGGACGATCGTGATGACCGTGCGGGCGGTGACCTCGCCGAGGTCGCCGGCGGTGACCCGCGCCTGGACCGGACCCGTCCCGGGCGTCGCGGCGTCGGGCACCGTCGTCTTGAAGGTCGCCACGCCCTCCGCGTTCGTCTCGACCGGCGACGGGACGATCGGCGCGACCCCGGGGATCGTCAGGGTGAAGAGGACCGTCGCGCCGGCGAGCGGCCGGCCGTCCGGGTCGGTGACGACGACGCGGACCGTGAGCGGCTCGGGCAGCGACTTGACCCCGATCCGGTAGTCGGACAGCCCGATGTCGGCGGTGAGCTTGCCCGCGCCACGGCGGATGGCGAGGACGGCCGTGCCCTGGTTCCCCGCCGGGTCGGTCGCCGTGACCGTGATCCCGTTCGGTCCGGTCGCCAGGGGGACCTGCAGGGTGAACGCGCCATCGCCCTCGGCGGTCCCCGCGACCGATGCGCCGTTCGCCTCGTTGCGGGCGACGACCTCGCTCAGGCCCTGGGTCCGGCCGACGATCTCGACGGTCTCGCGGTTGACGGTGTCGCCATCGGCCGGGCTGGTCAGGGTCAGCGCCGGGACCTCGGTGTCGAGGACGTAGGTCACGATCGCCGATGGCTCGCTCTCGACGTCGTCAGGCCCGACGATCGTGGCGGTGAAGTCGTTGGCGCCCTCGACGAGGGCGACCTCGGGGATGGTGAACGTCGCGGTCGCGGGGGCGGCGATCTCCTTGAGGATGGTCGGCTCGCCGCCGCCGGTCGCGACGCGGATGCGGATCGTCCGGTCGGGCTCGCCGACCGCGTCGGCCGGGACGGCCCCGACGAGGGTGATCGTCGGCTGGTTGGTGTACGGCTGGCTCGGGGCCGTGAGCGTCGGCGACTCGAGGACGAGGACCGGCGTCGGTGACGGGGTCGGGGTCGCCGTCACCCGGTCGACGAGGCCGCCGACCGCGCCGGCGACCGCGCCGCCGACCGTGCCGAGCGCCCCGGCGGCGACCACGAGGACGAGGATCCCGACCCCGACCACGCCGATCGCGAGCAGCCCGCGGGCGGGGAGCGGGAGTCGTTGCTGCGGGGGCGGGACACGGCGCGGCGCGATCCGGCCGGTCGCGCGCGTCGTCGATGGGCGGGGCCCGGGCTTGGGAGTGGCCGGCCGGCCGTTCGACGCGGGCCGGGGGCGGACCATCGAGTCGCGGGCGCGCCGCCGCTGCGTCATGGACCCGGATTGTCGCACGGACGGCCGATGCCGGCCGGTGCCGGCCGGGAACCGGGTTCGGCGGGTCGCCCGGGTCGGAGCGGTCCGGTGCGGTGTACTCTGCCGGTGAGCGCGCGAGCCGTGCGCGCCGGATCCCGGGAGAGCCGTGCACGACCGCGACCCGAAGACCGACCAGACCGGCGCCCGGCCGCGCCCGCGCGGCCCGAACCCGCCGAGCTTCGGCCATGCGCCGATCGCCCGGGTGATGACCGCGCCGCCGGCGGCGCCCGAGGCGGTCATGCCGACCCGGCCGACCGGCCCCGGGACCCTGCGGTCCGGCTTCGGCGTGCCGAGCCTCCGCCGGAACGTCTGCCCGCACTTCTTCATGACCGGGGCCCGCGGGGCGATCCCGATCCAGGCGCCCCACCTGCTCAAGGCCCTCATCCGGCAGGACCGCAACGTATCGCGCTGCCAGCTGCGTGGCGGCGTCCACCTCGACCAGGGGTACGTGAACGACGTCTGCCTCACGCCGAGGTTCAACCAGTGCGTCTTCTACGAGGACGACCTCACCCGCGAGTGACGCCGTGACCGCGGGACGCTGGGTCGACCGCGCCGACGACGCCGTCACCCCGTTCGAGCGCACGCTCACCTACGCCGCGGCGCTCGACGCGCTGGCCGCCCGCGGCCGCTTCGGGATCCGGCTCGGCCTCGGCCGGATCCGGGCCCTCCTCCATGCGCTGGGCGATCCGCAGGCCGGGATCCGCGGCGCGCTCATCGCCGGGACGAACGGCAAGGGCAGCGTCCTCGCGCTGACGTCGAGCGCCCTCCGGGTCGCCGGCCATCGGGTCGGCGACACGCCCAAGCCGCACCTCGTGTCGTACCGCGAGCGGATCCGGATCGACGGCCGACCGATCGATGCGGGGACCTTTGCCCGGCACGTCGCCGCGGTCCTGCCGGTCGCCGAGCGGGTCGCCCGGCGGCACGGGCCGCCGACCGAGTTCGAGCTCCTCACCGCGGTCGTCTTCTCCGCCTTCGCCGAGGCGCGGCTCGACCTCGCCGTCGTCGAGGTCGGGCTCGGTGGCCGGCTCGACGCGACCCACGCCTGGGACGGCGGCGTCGCGGTCGTCACGAACGTCGACCTCGACCACGTCGACCGGCTCGGCCCGACGATCCGGGCGATCGCCCGGGAGAAGGCCGCGATCATCGAGCGCGGCGACCGGGCGGTCACCGGCGCGACCGGCGATGCGCTGGCCGTCGTCCGGCGCCGGGCGCGCCGGCTCGCCGTGCCGCTGACCGAGGTGGCGTCGCCCGCGGTCCTCGGCTGGGATCGCGACGGGCTCTCGGTCGACCTGCCCCGGCTCGGGCCGACCCGGATCGGCCTGCGCGGTCGCCACCAGGCGGTCAACGCCGCCGTCGCCGACGCCACCCTCGACGCGCTCGAGGCGGCCGGGATCGCGGCGGTCCCGGCGGCCGCCCGTCGCGCCGGGTATGCCGCGGCGACCTGGCCGGGACGCCTCGAGCTCGTCGAGGGCGACGGGCGGGGCGGGCCGCGCGACGTGCTCCTCGACGGGGCCCACAACCCCGCCGGCGCCGCGGCGCTCGCCGTTGCCCTCGACGACCTCCGGCCGTTCGTGACCGGCGGGGCCGAGCGGCTCCCGGCGCCGTGGACGGTCGTGTTCGGGGCGATGGGCGACAAGGACGTCGACGCGGTCGTCGCGGCCCTCGCCCAGGCCAGCTCGCTCGACGGCGCGCGTATCATCTGCACCCGCCCCGACGCCCCGCGGGCGATGCCGGCCGAGGCCCTCGCAGGCCGCTGGGCGGTCCTCGCCCCGGCGACCCGGCCGGTCGCGGTCGAGCCGGTCGAGGCGGCGCTCGTGCGGGCGCTCGACGAGGCGCCCGGGCCGGTCGTGGTGGCCGGCTCGCTCTATCTGGTCGGCGCGGCCCGTGGCCGGCTCGTGGCCGACCCCGATCTCGCCGACCCGGAGGAGGACCCCGTGGCCGTCCCGGTGCCGCCGCTCGAGACCCGCCGATGACCGGGCAGCCCGGCGGAGCGGCCGATCGGTCCGCCCCCGCCACGGACGGCGTCGTCGACGGTCGCCCCGACGTGGGCGGCGGGGCCGCGACCCCGTCCTTCGCGCTGCCGGCCGGGTCCGATCGCGGCCTGCCGGGGCCGCCTGCGCCGATCTGGATCGGGCCGGCGCTGTTCGACTGGGGCGCCCGCACCTACGTCATGGGAATCGTCAACCTGACGCCGGACAGCTTCTCGGGCGACGGGCTGCTCGCCGACGGGGCCGCCCGATCGGCTGGATCCACGGCCTCCGCCGCCGCCGCCCTCGCCCGGCGGATGGCCGACGAAGGGGCCGACCTGGTCGACCTCGGCGGCGAGTCGAGCCGGCCCGGTCATGCCGTCGTCGACGCGGCCGTGGAGGCGGCGCGGGTCGTCCCGGCGATCCGGGCCGTCCGGGCGGCGCTGCCGGCGCTGCCGATCAGCGTCGACACGACCAAGCCGTCGGTCGCCGAGGCGGCGATCGACGCCGGCGCCGACCTGGTCAACGACGTCTGGGGCGTGGCCGACGACGACCGCCTCGCGCGGGTCGCCGCCGAGCGCGGGGTCGCCCTCGTGCTCATGCACAACCGGGCCGAGGCCCGCTACCGAAACCTCGTCGTCGAGGTCGTCGCCGATCTCGACCGGGCGATCGAGCGGGCGCTCCGGGTCGGCGTCGCCTGGGACCGCATCGTGGTCGACCCGGGGTTCGGGTTCGGCAAGACGCCGGCCCACAACCTCGTCCTGCTCCGCGAGCTCGAGGCCCTCCACCTGCTCGGACGGCCGGTCTTGCTGGGCACCTCGCGGAAGTCGACCCTCGGGAAGCTCCTCGACCTGCCGCCCGACGAGCGGCTCGAGGCGACGCTCGCGACGACGGCCCTCGCCGTCGCCGCCGGGGTCGACATCGTCCGCGTCCATGACGTCGAGCCGAACGTCCGCGTCGCCCGGGTCGCCGATGCGATCGTCCGCGGGGGCCACCCGCTCGAGACGGATCCGGACGGGGCCGGGGGCGCGGCGACCGGGGGAGCGCCGCGATGACCGACCGGGTCGTCCTCCACGACCTCGCCTTCGTCGCCCGACACGGCGTCCACGCGGACGAGCGGCGCTACCCGCAGCCGTTCCACGTCGACATCGAGCTCGAGCTCGACCTCGCGCCGGCCGGCGCGTCCGACGACCTCGCCGCCACGGTCGACTACGCGGCCGTCGTCGATCGCGTCCGGGCCGTCGTCGAGGGTCCGGCCGTCGACCTGGTGGAGACGCTCGCGGCGCGTGTCGCCGCCGCCGTCCTCGAGGCGTACCCGGTGGACGCGGTCGTGGTCCGGGTCCGCAAGCCCGGGGTCGACCTCGGCGTGCCCGTCGCCTGGGCGGGGGTCGAGATCCGGCGCTCCCGCGGGATGGAGGGAGCCGGCCGGGCGGGCTGAGCCGCCCGGCCTTCGTCGTCCCCCGCGCGTGCCCCGTCCTACAGGTCGGGCGGCCGCGTCCCGAGCGTCACCTCGAGCGACAGCTCCTCGCCGTCGCGGAGCACCTCGAGCGTGACGACCTCACCGGGCGAGTACTGGCTGACGACCGCGTCGAGGGGGTGCTCGCCGTCGAGGGCCTGGCCTTCGATCGCGATGACGATGTCGCCCTCCTCGATGCCGGCCTGGTCCGCCGGGCCGCCCGGGACGACGCCCGGGACCGACTGCCCGTTCTGGTCGGCGGCGGTGTCGGCGATGAGCGCACCCTCGGTGACGTCGAGATCCTCGCGCTCGGCGACCTGGACGTCGATCGTCTCGAAGCGGACGCCGATGTACGGTCGGGCGAGCGGCTCGCCGGCCAGCGCCTGCTCCATGATCGGCTTGGCGAGGTTGACCGGGATCGCGAAGCCGATCCCCTCGGCTGAGGTGGCGATCGCCGTGTTGATGCCGATGACGTTGCCGCCGGCGTCGAGGAGCGGGCCCCCGCTGTTGCCGGGGTTGATCGCCGTGTCGGTCTGGAGCAGGTTCGACAGCCGGCCTCCGTCGACCTCGATCGTCCGACCCCTCGCGGAGAGGATGCCGCTGGTGACGGTGTTCGAGTAGGTGCCGAGCGGGCTGCCGATCGCGATCGTCAGCTGGCCGACCTCGAGCGCGTCAGAGTCGCCGATGGCCGCGGTCGGGAGGCCGGTCGCGTCGACCTTGACGATGGCCAGGTCGGTCAGGGTGTCGATGCCGTAGATCTCGCCGTCGAGCTGGCGGCCGTCCGAGAGCTCGACGGTCAGCGAGTCGGCGCCGGCGACGACATGGCGGTTCGTGAGGATCCAGCCGTCGGAGTCGTAGATCACGCCTGAGCCGACGCCCGACTCCGGGATCGACAGCTGATCGTCGGGCATGTCCTCGGTCGTGATCCGGACGACGGCCGGACCGGCCTTCGCGGCGACGTCGATCGTCGCCGACGACTCGTCGATCGTGACCGGGATGGAGGTCGAGGCCGGCTGGGTCGAAGGCTGGGCCGACGCCGCGGCCGTCTGGTCGAAGACCCCGGCTGCGTTCAGGGCGACGACGGTGCCACCCGAGGCCAGGACCGCCGAGGCGAGCGTCGCGGCGACGAGCGCCCCGATCCCAACGCCGCGGCGCGGCTCGCGCGAGGCCGGTGCGCTCCCGGCTGCCGGTGCCGCGGCCGGGACGACCGGCGCGACCGGCTCGTACCACTCGCTCGCCGGACGGGACGTCGCGAACTCGGGCCGCGACCAGTCGGTGCGCGGCTCGGGATCGGGCGAGAAGACGGCGGCGTCGGGTGCGGATGCGGCGGGGTCGGGCGCGGCCTGCGACACGGCGACGGGCGGAGGCGCGGCGTCGGCCGCGGTCGCGACGTCGGGTCCCGGACCCCCGTCCGGGGGCTCGGCGGCGGGCAGGACCGTCGACGGCTCGGCGGTATCGGCGGCGGGGACGGGCTCCGGCATCAGCGGCTGGTCGTCCCTCGGGGGCTGGTCGGTCATCGGTGGCGTCTCACTCGTCTGGCTGGCGCCGACCCGGCCGAGCCGGCCTGGTCGACGATCACATGGCAACGGGCACCGTATCGGCTCGTCCTGCGAAGATCCTGTGGATCCACGACGGATCGGCCGATCGGCCTCGCTCTAGCGTGACGGGTCACGATTCAGCCGGCTCACGCGGTTCGGTGAAGGTTTCGCCATCTGCTCGGACCGCGGGCGGGACCGGACTGGCGACGCGCGCCTCCCGCGGCAGGAAGACGGTGAACGTCGAGCCGGTCCCGAGCCGGCTCTCCACGCCGATCCGGCCGCCGTGCATGTCGACGATCGACTTGACGATCGCGAGGCCGAGCCCGCTCCCGGCGCTCCGGGCCTCGGTCGCCCGGGCGCCACGGTAGAAGCGCTCGAAGATGTGCGGCAGCTCGTCCGCCGGGATCCCCTCGCCGGTGTCGCGGACGACGATCGCCGCCCCGTCGCGGCGGGCCTCGAGCTCGACCGTCACGGCTCCGCCCCGGGGCGTGAACTTCACCGCGTTGCCGACGAGGTTCGTCACGACCTGGCCGATCCGTTGCGGGTCGTGGAGGGTCCGGACCGGCGACTCGGGCAGCCGGCAGACGAGCGACACGCCGCGCCGCTCGGCGGCCGGGAGGACCTGCTCGGTCGCCGACTCGATGCTCGCCCGAAGGTCGTCGGGCCGGAGGTCGAGCAGGACCAGGCCCGAGTCGAGCTTCGAGAGCTCGAGCAGGTTCTGGGCGAGCCAGTCGAGCCGCCCGAGCTGGCCGGCGCTCGACTCGAGGAACTCGGCCCGGGTGACCGGGTCGTCGCCGGCGGGTCCCTGGAGCAGCTCGACGAACATCCGGAGCGAGGTGATCGGCGTCCGGAGCTCGTGGCTGACGTCGGCCAGGAACTCGCGGCTGCGGTCCCGGTCGCGCCGGACGATCTCGATGCTCTCCTCGAGCCGCGCGGCCATCGCATTGAACTGGCGCGACACCTCGACGAGCTCGGCCGACCCGGCCCGCGCCTCGCCGAGCGGCACCCGGCTCGCCAGGTCGCCCTCGCCGATGCTCCGGGCGGCCTCGCTCAGGCGCCGGACCGGTGCGGCGAAGCGGGCCGCCAGGAACGCGGCGACGAGGATGGCCAGGGCGAGCCCGATGATCCCGATGACCAGGATCAGCCCGGTCACGTTCGCAAGCGTCTGGGCCCGGAACGTGTACGGGTCGATCAGGGTGACCTCGAGGGCGTACTGGAAGCCGGCCCGGTTCTGCGACCGGAAGAGCTGGCCGAACTCGCGGTCCTCGCGGCTCTGGCCAGCCTCCGGCGGTGTGGTCAGGGCGCCGAAGTAGGTCCCGTTCGAGGCGGGGTCGATGGTGAATGAGTCCGGCGGCACCGGCACGATCGAGCCGACGACGATCCGGACGTCGGCGAGCCCGACCCGGTTGGCCAGCGTCTCGAGGAACTCGGGGTCCGAGAGCGCCACCGCGACGTCCTCGGTGACGAGGTCCTCGGTCGTCACGACGGCCTCGCCGGCGCTCTCGCGCTCGATGACGTTGTTGACGACCGCCGCGACGGCGAGCGTGCGGCTCGAGAGGCTCTGCTGGTCCTGGGCCTGGAAGAAGTCGTCGAGGCGGTTGATGACCGTGAGCGAGACGAGGGCGAGGGTCAGCGTGATGACGCCGGCGAAGGCGAGCGTCAGGCGGGCCTGGAAGGTCCGCGGCAGGAGGCGCCTTGCCCAGTGCCGCCCCGTCGCGGCGGGCGCCGGGTCAGCGCTCGGCGAAGGCGTAGCCCGCTCCCCGCACGGTGAGGACGAAGGCCGGCTGCGACGGATCGTCCTCGATCTTCTCCCGGAGATGGCTGACGTGGACGTTGATCGTCTTCTCGTCCTGGTCGAGCGCCTCGTAGTCGC
>CAZABC010000046.1:0-15833 GCA_964483405.1 uncultured Anaerolineaceae bacterium | reverse complement strand
CGGGTGGGTCGTCGGTGGCGGGTGGGTCGCCGGTAGCCGCTGGGTCGGCGGGCCCCACCGGGCCGTCCAGCCCGAGCGGGTCGCCGGGTGCCGCCGCATCGGCGCCGCCGCTGACCGGCGGGATGCAGGCGATCTCGTCGCCGTCGGCGAGCGGCGCCGCGGGATCGGCGTAGGCTCCGTTCAGCGCGAAACGAAGCGACGGCCGACCCGGCGCCAGCGCCGGATGCAGCGCTGCGACGGCCGCCCAGGCGTCCTCGATCGTCGCGCCGGCCGGGAGGTCAACGAGCACCTCGCGCGTCCCCGCCTTCTCTCGCATGACGGCGAAGAGCCGGACCCGGACATGGACCACGGGGTCGGCGGGGGGATCGGCCGCACCCGTCATCGGCCGCCACCGGCGCGGTCGGTGCCGCGGAAGGTCGCCACGAGCAGCCCGTCGCCGACCGGCAGGATCGTCCCGACGAACCGCGGGTCGGCGATGACCGTGGCGCAGAAGACCCGTAGCCCCTCGGTCCGCGGGTCGCCGTCGCCGCCCGGTCGCGAGCCGGACGTCCGGCCGGACCAGAGGACGTTGTCGGCGACGACGAGGGCGCCCGCCGCGAGCCGCGGGACGAGCGCCTCGAGATAGGCGAGGTACTCCTCCTTGACCGCGTCGATGAAGGCGAGGTCGAACGGGCCGTCGAGCCGCGGGTCGGGGACGGCCGCGGGACCTGGCGCCCCGAGGGCGACCAGCGCGGCGGCGTTGATCACGACGATCCGCTCGTCGGCGATGCCGGCCTCGCGCCAGTGGCCGCGGGCACGTGCCGTCCGCCCCGCGTCGGGATCGACCGTCACGATCGTCCCGTCGGCCGGCTGGGCGAGCGCCATCCAGAGCGTCGAGTAGCCGATCGCCGTCCCGATCTCGACGATCCGCCGGCGGTCCGCCGCGAGCGCCGCGAGGACCCGGCCGCTCGCCCGGTCGACGATCGGCACGCCGTGCGGCTGGCCCTCGGCGTCCGGCTGCGCGTCGGCCTCGATCGCGGCGAGCGCCGGGTGGACGTCGCCGCCGAGCGACTCGATCCAGTCGAGATCCGTCTCGTCGGGGAACCAGTCCGCGTGCGACTTGCCCATGCCTGCCTCAGATGAACAGCCCGGCGCCGAAGAAGACGCCTGCCGCGACGATCGTGCCGGCCGTGACCGTGCCGACGTTGATGTACAGCAGGCCCGTCGCCGATTCCATCGACCGCGTCTTGGCGGTCTGGAGCGCCATCCACGACACGACGAGCGGGAACAGCAAGCCGACGACGAGGTAGAGCCAGGCGAAGAGCGCCCACGGCCCGAACAGGACCGCGAACGGCCCATCACCACCCGGGTCCGAGCCCGGGACGCCGAGCCCGAGCCCGGCCGCGACGACGAAGAACGCGAGCAGCCCGGCCATCAGCCCGAGCAGCGTCCGGCTCACGAGGACGAGCGGGTCCTCGGCGAGCTTGGGCGTGACGAGGTACCAGTGGCCGAGGACCATCGCCCCGAAGACGCCGCCGGTCGCGGCCGCGAGGAGCAGGTGCTGGACGAGGAACGTTACCCAGCCCTCGGGCGAGCCGCCCCAGCTGAGCGCGCCCAGCACGAGCACGGCGAGCCCGACGACGAGCCCCGCGATCGCGACCGGCAGGCCCCGCCGCCGGCGGGCAAGGAAGACCGTCATCGTCACGGCGAGGACCGTGAACAGCGCGATGGCGGCCCGACGGGGCGCCTCCCAGGTCGGGTCCACGACGACCGGCGAGTCGACGATCGTCGCCGGGAGCGCGCCGTCCGAGAGCCAGGCGAGCCCGCCGAAGGCGGCCGCGCAGGCCGCCGTGAAGACCATGAAGCCGCGCGTCGGCTCAGCCCGGAAGCGGGTCAGGACGACGGCGCCGAAGCAGCCGACGGCGAGCGCGACGAGCACGCTCCAGTTGATGAACGCGAGGTTCTGGCCGATCGACTGCGGTGCCACGCGGCCGAGTGTACGGCGGACCCGCCGCTCGGGCGCACGCGGCGCTGGCGCGGCTCGCTACGATGACCCCGGAGGTGCCCCGATGACGATCGGTCGCGACACGACGATCACCTGGTACGGCCACGCCTGCGTCGAGGTCCGGACGCCCGGCGGCAAGACGGTCCTGTTCGACCCGTGGTTCGGCAACCCGAAGAGCCCGCGGTCCGCCGACACGGTCACGACGTGCGATCTCCTGCTCGTGACCCACGGCCACTCCGACCACATGGGCGAGGCGATCCCGATCGCGAGCCGCACCCTGCCCGCCTGGCCGACGATCCACGAGATGTCGCTCTGGCTGTCGCGCAACTACGCCCACCCCGAGCTCGTGATCGGGATGAACAAGGGCGGGACGGTCGAGGCGGCCGGGCTGCGGGTGACGATGACCGGCGCCGACCACTCGGCCGGCGACTGGAACGGCGACGTCGGCACGACGCTCTACCTCGGCGAGCCGGCCGGCTTCGTCGTCGAGATGGAGAACGGCTTCCGCGTGTACCACGCCGGCGACACGAACGTCTTCAGCGACATGCGGCTGATCGGCGAACTGTGGCGGCCGGACCTCGCGATGCTGCCGATCGGCGGCCACTTCACGATGGGCCCGCGCGAGGCGGCGGCCGCGGTCGAGCTCCTCGGCGTGCGCCACGTCATGCCGATCCACTACGGGACCTTCCCGCTCCTCGCCGGGACGCCGGACCAGCTGCGGGCCGAGCTCGCGGCGCGTGGCCTGGGCGACGTCGCGGTCCACGCGCCCGAGCCGGGCGGCTCGATCGACTGACGACGGCGGCCGCACCGGACACGAAGAAGCGGGGCGACCCGGAGGTCGCCCCGCTCGTGGTGGCGTCGCGTGACGCCGGCCGCTACTCGGAGCAGTGACCGGGCCCGATGTAGCCGTTGTTGTACTGGTCGAGGGTGTACGCCCAGGCGAGCAGCTGGGTCCGGAGCGCGCCCTTCGGCGCGACCGCACCGGTGTTCGCCGCGTTGTGGAAGTACGCGAGGGCGCCGGCCATCGCGGTGTCGACGGCCGTCGTCGTCGAGGCGCCGTCCTCGATGTTCAGCCGGGCCGCGATGTAGGCCCGGGCGAGGATGTAGTAGGCGTTGCCGCCCGAGGACGACGTCCAAAGCACCTGGTAGTAGGTCTTGCCGCTGAAGAAGAACGTCTCGGCCGAGCCCTCGAACGTCCCGTCGTGGTCGAAGTCGACCTCCGCCCAGGTGTCGTCGTAGGGCGCGGGGCCGAGCGCGCTGTGGGTCTTCCAGTAGCCCGGGGTCAGGGTGCAGCCGAGGCACGGCACCGTCACGACGACCGTGTGGCCGTCGCTGCCGGTCGTGCTGGTGTCGTTGGTGACGAACGAGGCCGTGTTCGGCACCTCGTACCGGCCGCACTCGGCGTACGGGCCGATGTAGCGGCTGTACTCGAACGTCTTGGGCGCCTCGCTGGCGCAGACGACGCCGAGCGCGCCCGCGTAGGTATCGCTGACGGTGATGCACTCGTCGGTCTCGGTGACCGTCGCGCCGCCGAAGGCGACGCTGGCGGACCCGGAGAAGTCGGTCGTGCCGGCCGGCGTCGCGGCCAGGAGGTAGCTGTAGCTGAAGTTCTGGAGCGTCGCCGTCGCGGTGTTCGTCCGCGTCGTCGCATCGGGCAGGGCCGACGAGTACGTGCAGTCGAGCGTCGCGCCGGCCGCGAGCATGTACGGGAACGTGACGCCGCAGCTCGGGGTGACCGCCCCGACCCCGCTGATCGTGTCGGCCACGCCGTTGATCTTCGCGGCCATCGGCGCCGGGTTGTAGACCGAGATCGTGCCGTTGACCGCCCAGGTCGAGTCCTGCGACGCCGCCGAGACCGTGACGTCGTAGTTGACGAGGAACTGCTGGCCGGTCGAGAGGGTGAGCGCCGTCTGGTCACCGACCTTGTCGATGTCCCAGGTCCAGTGCCGGGCGAGCGACGTGTTGGCGGTCTTTGTCACCGCGAGGTCGTAGCAGTCGACTTCGACCGAGGCCGAGTCGGACTGGCCCGTCTGGCGGATCGTCGCCGTGTTGCTGTGGGTCCCCTCGTCCGCGTCGCAGCTGAAGGTCCGCGTGTAGCTGACCGGGCCGCTGTCGGTGAAGTGCCACGACCCGCCGTTCGTGTCGTCGACGTCGATCTCGGTGTTGACGACGGTCGTCGGCGCGCCGAAGGTGACCGCCGCCGAGCCCGAGCCCCCGGCCACCGCGCCGGTCGTCGTCGCGGTCGCCGTGTTCGTCCGGCTGTCACCGTTCGGGAGCGTCACCGGCCCGTAGGAGCAGGTCAGCGTCGCGCCGGCCGCGAGCGAGTACGGGAAGGTGACCGGACAGCTGACCGCCGTGGCGCCGTAGCCGGTGATGACGTCGGTCACGCCGGTGACGGACGCCGCGATGGTCGCGGGGTTGTGGATGCTGATCGAGCCGCTCACCGCCCAGCCGCTGTCGGTGTAGCCGGTCTTGGTGACGGCCACGGTGTACTGCGACGTCCCGCTGTCACCCGCGAAGAGATCCCACTCGGCCGGGGTCACCGACTTGTCGATCGTCCAATTCCAGGTCCGGGTGAAGGTCGTCGTCGCCGTCTTGGTGACCTGGAGCTCGACGTCGTAGCAGAACGACACGTGGCTCAGGCCGTACGGCATCCCGTTCTCGGGGTTCGTCGGCGCCGAGAGGTTCGTGTCGCCGTACGACTTCGGGGAGTAGACGTAGAGGTTGGCGTTCGGGCCGCCCTTGACGACGACCGCGTTCACGCCGTAGTTCGAGGTCCAGTCGATGTACGGGGCGTCGACGTCGAGGACGACCTCGAAGCCGCCGGTGCCGCTGTACGTGCCGGACGCCACGGGCTCGACCTTCAGCTCGTACGTGCCGTAGCCGAGGCTCGAGCAGGTCGGGTTGCCTGGGACTACTACCGGGGTGACGCTCGATCCGAGGACCCCGGCGACGAGGAAGAGGGATGCGACCATCCCGATCCCAGCTGAGGCGATCGATCGCCAGTGTCGTGTGACGGCCAATGGACCCTCCTCTCGCGCTCGTCACCGCCGCGCGGCCGGGCGGCGACCTGCCAGTGGCGACGCAGCCGTGGCCCCCTGCCGGGAGCGTCACCAAGGCGAGTCTGACTAGTCCGGTGCGCGTTGGCAACGGCTGAACGGCTCTTCGTGGATCGACCCCGGCGCAACGCGGTGCGCCGGCGCAACGCGGTGCGCCGGGCGTGCCGTCCGGACCCGTCGTGGCCGGTCGCGTGCAGTCCGGCGCATTACCGACGGCCCACCAGGGGCGGACCCATGGCTCGTTTCGGCGCGCTCCGGCGGTCCGTACGGTAGCCTCCACCGCGTTTCCTGCCGAACGGAGCTCGAAGTGCCCACGTCCGTCCGCGGCGTCCGCCGGATCGCCGCCCTCGCCGCCGCCCTGACCCTCGCCGTCGCCCTCGCGGGGCCCGCCGTCGCCGCCAAGCCCGGCGGCGGTGGCTCGACGACGACGGGCTTCCGGATCGACGATGGCCGCTTCGCCTCGACGACGACCGCCTATAAGGGCAGCAGCTCGTCGGTCCAGTGGGTCCGGGCCCTCTGCTACCAGAGTGGCGCGCTCGTCTACGAGCAGTACCTGAAGTTCGGGACCGCGACGACCGTCCAGCTCACGCTCGGGCCGACCCCCTCCTGGACCTCCGGCTCGGCGAGCTGCAAGGGCGAGGGCGGGTACTTCCAGAGCGGCCGCTGGCGCGTCGCGGTGACGACGACCTTCAACGTCGCCGGCTGATCGCTCGTTCGGCCGGCCCGGCGGCACCCCCACTTCGCGGCCGTCGAACTTCGCCCGTGCTCCGGTCCCGGCTGGCGCGCACGTCGGCGCGTGGCTCAGGCGTGCGCGTACGCCCAGCCGGGAAGCGCCGTCGCGGGGGTCACCCGGACGGGGATGGATGGGAGCTCGGGCTCGACGACCAGCATCGCGGCGATCGCGACGGACGCCAGCAGATAGCCACCGACGAGCGCGAGCGGCGCGGCGACGATCCCGAGCGGCACGAGGGCGAAGAGGGCGACGACCTGGGCCTCGTCCTCGACGTCGCCCGAGGCCCAGGCATGCCACTCCGCGGAATGCCACTCCATGCCCGGAACGATGGCGCCCGGGCGCACCGCCCCGCAAGTGCCGAAGGCCACCAGCGGCGATCGGCCGTGGCGCGTCCCGCCGCTCGCCGCTGGACCCGTCGCCGCCGATCCGGGCCGCCGGCCGGTCTCACGCACGATCCGGTCCGGGCCGACTGCGCGCCTGTGGTGCCAGAGCGCTTCCATGCGACCGGCGCATGGCCGGTGCCGAACGCCCCGGTGCCGCGCCCCGGTGCCGAGTGGGGCCGATGCCGAACGCCCCGCCGTGGGTCCGGCTACGATTCGGACCGCGAAAGGAGCTTCCACCAGATGAACGTCCTCACCTCCGCGGGCTGGGCCGTCCGCGGCTTCGGCCTTCTCGCCCTCGTCCTGGGCCTCGCGATGTGGGCCGGCATGCTCACCGGCCAGACCTCGCTGCACATGCTCATCGGCATCGGCCTCGTCGCCGCGCTGTGGGTCACGGCAGTGCTCGCCGGCCGGGCCGGGGCGCCGACCGCGCTCGTCGCCATCTCGATCGCCTGGGGTGTGCTCGTCGCGGTCTTCGGGATGATCCACGGCTCGCTGCTCGTCGGCGAAACGCACTGGATCATCCAGGTCACGCACCTGCTCATCGGCGTCGTTGCGATCGGCTTCGGCGAGATGCTCGTCGTTCGCGCCGGCCGCGCGGCCGCCGCCTGAGGTCTCGCGCGCGCGAGAGCCCGACTTCGCCGATGTCGTCCGATCCCGGACCCACGGCCGAGCTCGAGACCGGCCGCGTCACCGACCGCAGGCCGCCATTCCGGTACGCCGCCCTTGCCCGGGTCTGGTTCAGCGACACCGATGCCCAGGGGGTCGTCTACTACGGCCGCTACCTGCCGTACTTCGACCACGCCCGCTTCGAGTACCACCGACACCTCGGCGTCCTCGGCTACTGGTCGGGCGGCGAGGTCGAGTTCGTGATGCGGGCGCTGACGGTCGAGTACGAGGCGCCGGCGCGCTTCGACGACCTCCTCGAGGTCTTCGTCCGGACCGTCCGCATCGGCCACACGAGCGTGACCACCGAGCTCGAGGCCTTGCGCGTCGCCGACGACCGGCTGATGTGCCGCTCGACCCAGACGGTGGTCCTCATCGACGTGGCCACCCGCCGCCCGACGCCGATCCCCGACGGGTACCGTGTGGCGATCGAGACGTTCGAGGGATCGCTCGAGGGGTAGGCACGTCCTCGGCGGTTGCGGCCGGCGGGCGGCCCGGTCGTGCCCATCCGCGTCGCTGCATAGCATGCAGCGAGCCGGATACCCGCGGGGCGCGCCGCGACCTTCGGTCGGGATGAGGCCGCCGCGGCTCCGGGCACGGCCGCGGGGGCCGGCGCCACCGCGGCGACCGGCGAGACACTCCGAAGCCGCGCGGCGTCTCACCGGCGGAAGAGGTGTCGATGTGAGAGCCGTAGCCCTGTTCGCCGCAGCCGCCATCGTCGTCGCCGGCTGCTCGGGCGCCGCGCCGCCGGCAGCGAGCGGACCCGATGGCGGCGCCGCCGGTTCGCCCTCCGTCGCGCCGTCGCCGATCGACGAGGGGCCCGACCGCGACATGCGCTTCGTGCCGATCGCGCAGATCGCGCTCGCGGGCGACGGCCGCGGTCTCGGGATCCGGTTCACCGGGACGAGGCCCTTCGACCCGGTCGACCCCTGCACCGCCGACTACGACGCCTGGACCGAGGTCGTCGACGGTGTCCTCGAGATCGGCGTCTTCCAGTCCACGCCGCCGCGGCGCGCCTGCGACGCCATGGGGTTCGACCGAACGATCGAGGTCGAGCTCGACGCGCCGTTCACCGGCGTCGCCTGGCGGGACCTCTTCGGCCCGTACCTCCACTTCCTCTCCGCGCCGCCGGGCCTCGTCGAGCTCACCGGGCTCCCCGAGGGCTGGGTCCTCGTGGGCGAGCGCGACGTCGCAGAGAGCCCGACAGGGCGCTGGGAGCGGATGTACGGCCCGCCCGACGCGTCCGGCAACGACCCGACCCGCGCCATCGTCCTCTACCAGTCGTTCGACGGCCCGGTCGGCGTCACTGGCGGCGACGAGATCCGCGGGGTCACGGTCAATGGCGCGGCGGCCACGCTCTACCGCGCCCCGGGCTTCGGGGAGCTCGTGCTGACCTGGACCCTCGGCACCGACGGGCTGGCGCTCGTGGCCTACGAGCCGACCTTCACGGCCGACGCGCTGATCGACCTCGCCGAGTCCGCCCGACCCTCCGGCGACTGACGCGGCGTGTGTCGGCGACGGTCAGGGCGGCCCCGAACCCCGTGCCGCCCGGCGGGCCAGCCAGATGTCGACGCCGACGAGGATCGCCCACACCGCGACCGCCAGCCCGAAGACCGCGAGCGTCGCCGTCATGTCGGTCAGCCGCTCGGGGGCGAACAGCAGCAGTAGCCCCAGGCCGAGCATCAGCAGCCCGGACAGGAGCTTGAGCCGCCGCGCCTCGGTCTGGGTCACGGTGTGCGAGCCGAGCGTCGCCGTGAAGATCGCGACGATCAGCAGCATCGGCGTGACGTAGACGAGGTTGTAGAGGACGAGGTAACCGTAGTAGGCGATCGTCGGCAGCTCGTTGAGCGTCAGGACCCGGGTGAAGACGACCGGGAAGCCGCCGGTGCAGAGCATCTCGTAGGTGTTCGCGACGGCCGCGACGAGGATCGTCGTCCCGAGGAGGGCCGGCAGGGTCGCGGCGTCGACGATGTCGAACATCCGCCCGAAGACCTGCGGCTTGGCGGCGTCGGGCATGACCAGCGAGACGCCCCGCCGGAAGGCGACGAAGTCCTTGATGTTGATCGTCGCGGCGACGACGGCCAGCCCGCCGGCGACGAGGGTGACGACCCGCAGCTCGCCGAACAGCAGGAAGACGTTGAGCCAGGCCGCCATGAGGAGGAAGTAGACGAGGCCCGAGACGAAGACGAAGACCCCGCCGACGAGCGCCATCCGCTTCCGGCTCCGCGTCCCGACGAGGATGCTCATCAGGAACAGGAGGACCGACAGCGCGCACGGGTTGAAGGCGTCGAGGCCGCCGAGGACGACGGCGAGGAGCGCGGGCGAGAGGCTCGCCGCGTCGATCTCGCCGATGATCGGGAGGTCGAGCGGGACCTCGGGCGGCGGCGAGGCGCCGGGGGACGAGGTCGGGCCGGGGGAGGCGGTGGGCGCCGGCGAGGCGTCCGGGCTGGGGTCCGCCGACGCCGTCGGGCTCGGTGACGGCGAGACGCCGGGGCTCGGCGTGGCGCCCGTGACGAGCGCGACGATCTCGTCGTGGTAGGCGACGATCTCGGCCTCGATGGCGACCCCGGTCGTCTCGGGCGTGCCGAAGCCGACGTCGAGCTGCTCGCCGAACAGGAAGATCGGGACGGCGGAGAGTTCCTCGCCGATCGAATCGGCGATGGCGACGAGCTGCTCGCGGTTCGCCTGGATCTCCGGTGTGTCGCCGTTGACCTGGAGCGGATGGACGTCGAGCCAGTCGTAGGTGGCGGCCAGGTCCTCGAGCCAGGGCTCCGCGGCCGCGCAGTGCGGGCAGGTCGTCGAGTAGCCGAACCAGAGGTCGATCCGCACCTCGCCGGCGGGGCCGAGGTGCCACCACGGCTCGCCGTCGGTCGGGGCGGGGGTCGGGTCGGCGGCGCGGGCGGCGGGGACGAGGGCGGGCGCGGGACCGAGCGCCGGGGCGGCCACCCCCGCGAGCCCGAGCAGCAGCGCGGCGACCGCGACGGCTGCGGTCGTCCGGGCGGCGCGCGGGCGCAGACGGCGGGACATCGTTGCGGTCCCATCGTCGTTCGGCATGGCCGGCGGGCGCAAGGTCCGGCGGCCATCCCGCGGGAGCCCAGCGGCAGGGTCCCACGGGTCGAGCGGCATGGACCTGGCTGCCCCGACTGGTCGAGCCAGCATCTGACGGCGCGGGCCCGACCGGCCGGTGACACGATGCGCCGGAATCTCCGCAGCCTGGGTCCGGTCGAGGGCGGTCGCGACCGGTGCCAGCCGGTGTCGACTAGACACATCGGGCGCGCAAGCGGGACCACCTCGCCATGGGTCGCGCACGCAGGGGCCACTAGCCTGATCGAACGCGCTCCGCATCGCCAGAGGGTGAACACCGCCAGCCGGTCAATGCGAGCTGGCCCGACAAAGGCAAACCCGTCGTGAGGCGGGGACGCAAAGCCACGGGACTCTGGGTCGGGACCGTCCGCCTCGAGTCAGCCGGGTTGCCGGAGGTCCGCCATGTCGTTCTGGACTGGCACGCACTGGGTTCCCGAGAGCCCGGCGGCCGCGCCTCCCCCACGGGGACCGAGTCGCATCCGACACGCGCTCGAAGCGATCTCGGAGGGCGCGCTCGTCGGCGTCGTGGTCGTCGGCCTCGTGGCGGGTTCGGCGTTCGCGGTCACCGGGGCCGGGAGGGACGCTGGCCAGCCCGACGTCGACCCGGGACGGGCGCGCGGGATGGAGATGGCCGGTCTCAAGCGGGACCTCCACGGCCCGTGCGGCGATCTGTTCCAGGTGGACCTTCCGGGTAACGTCGTCGTCTGCACGCACGGCCCCGACCCGGCCCCGGCGGGCATCGACGTCACCCGTTCGCGATCGGTAGCCGATCTCATGACGGTGGCCGGCGACAGCGTCGGACCGGCTGGCGTGCCCTGCGTGGGCGACGGCACGAGCGGGCCGCGGGTCCAGGCGATCTACGCCGTCGCCTCCGACCGGACCGACCGCTACGACGCCCTGGCACCGACCATCGCCGGCTGGGCGGGCCAGATGGACGCGGCCATGACCGCGAGCGCAGCGGAGACCGGCGGCGAGCGCCATATCCGGTTCGTCACGGATCCCGACTGCTCGCTGACCCTCGCCCACGTCGTCCTGTCCCCGACCGGCGACGACTCGTTCAGCAACATGATCTCGGAGCTCCGCGCCCTCGGCTTCAGCGCCGGCGATCGCAAGTACCTCATCTGGGCCGACGCGAGCGTCTACTGCGGGATCGCCCAGGTTCCCGCCGACGACACTGCCGGCCCGACGAACAGAAGCAACACGAGCTCCGGGTTCGCCAGAGTGGACACCGGTTGCTGGGGACGGAGCGACCACCTGTCCGAGCTCCACGAGCTGATGCACAACCTCGGCGCGGTCCAGGGGAGCGCGCCGCACTCGACCGGTGGCTTCCACTGCACCGACGAGTACGACGCGATGTGCTACCGCGACTCGTCGTCGGTGACGATGACTCACCCGTGCGCTTCGAGCCACGAGTGGCTGCTGGATTGCGGTCACGACGACTACTTCAGCACGAACCCGGCGGCGGGCAGCTACCTCGCGACCCACTGGAACTCGGCCGACAGCGTCTTCCTGCACGCAGGCAACCTGGCCGGCGGCACCCAGCCGGCACCCACGCCGACGCCGAGCCCGGGCCCTACGTCATCGCCGAGCCCGAGCCCGAGCCCTAGCCCGACACCGACGCCGAGCCCGAGCCCTAGCCCGAGCCCGAGCCCTAGCCCGAGCCCTAGCCCAAGTCCGACGCCGACTGCCGCGCCGGTCGCGCAGACGACGACCACGACGTTCAGTGGATCGATCTCGGCCAAGCGATCGACGAAGACCTTCACGCTGTCCGTCGGTGACGGGAGCACGACGAGCGCCCTGTCGTTCTCACCGACCGGGAAGAACAAGACGCAGCCGTCGCTGACCCTGACCGTCCGCTCCGGGTCCACCGTCGTGGCCACGACGACCGGCCCGAGCGTGGTCAACCTCGCCGCGTCGCTGCCGGCGGGGACCTACACCTGGCAGGTATCCGGGGCGTCCTCAGCCTCGTTCACGCTGCAGGTGACGTACCGCGTGCCATAGTCGCCGGACGACGCCCGACGGCGGGCTCACACGCAGAGGGCACCCGAGGTGTAGGCCGCGAGGATCGCCACGAGGGCCGGCAGCGCCGTTCCAGCCTCGCCTCCCGGCACGTCGACGGGTACGTCGGGGCCGCGATAGCCGGCGGCGGCCAGGACCGTCTGGCCGCCGATGACGGCTTCCTCGGCCGCGGGACAGGTCTCCGAGCCGACACCCAGGTCGAGCTCCGCCACGAGGACCTGCGCCGCGAGGCGCTCGATCGAGGCCGGCTCTGACCCGTCGCCAGCCGCGAGCACTGCGAGCGCCTCGTCGCAGTCGGCGAGCCGGTGGTCGCCGAGCCCGATGCCCGGCTGGGCAAGCAGGTCGTCGATCAGGACGAAGCCGGCGGCACGACCGCCGTTGGCAGCCGCCTCGGCCGCCCGGTTGACCGGGGCGCAGGAGTTCCAGAGCGCCCAATAGGCGGCCGGTCGAGGTGCCGGACCACCGCTGCTGGCGCGAGCCTCAGCGGGCAGGTCAGGCAATCCGGGGATCCAATGCGGAGGAGCGTTCGTCGCGGGTGACGCTGCCGGCGACGACGAGGCGTCCGCTGCCGACGACGAGGCGTCCGGGAACGGCGTGGCCCGCGCGGCCGGCGCGGCGCAGGCGGCCACGACCAGGGCGAAGGCCGCCAGGACCCAGGGACGCCGAGCGACCGGCGCCCAAGATGCGAAGCTCATGGTCGTCCAGTCTGCGGGAATCGGGAGGGGCCCGGTGACCCGGGCCCCTCCACTGGTCTGCCGTGATGACGCGGTCAGTGCGACGGCGTACCCGTGCAGAGCTCTCCGTTGTTGTAGGCATCGATGATCCAGGCGAGGTTCAGGGCCTGGGTGCGGAGGGTGGCGTACTGGCCCTTCGCCTTGGGCCCGAGGACGTGCCGGCTCCCGTCGAAGTCGACGGGGCTGCCGGCCAGCAGTGCCTGGGCCGCGTTCATGACCTGCTGGAATGTCATCCCGCCGTACGTGCCGGTCGGCACGCAGGCGCCAGCGTCCTGGTTCAGCAGGGCCGCGAGATACGCTCGTGCGAGCGTGAACGCCGCGTCGCTCGACATGTTCTTCCCGTCGAGGGTCCGGGTATTGAGGATCTTGACCCCGACCTGACAGGTGGTGATGTTCAGGTCACCGACGAGCTGCGGGAGCAGATCGTCGAGGAGGTAGACGCCCTCGGCCGTGCCGCCGAGCTTGGCGGCAGTCTCGGCCTGGTTACCTCCCGTACACGTGTTCCAGTTCTTCCAGTAGCCGGGCGTGCGCGGAGCGCCACCCGGGAACGAGTTGTTGACTTCGAACAGGAGCGTGGTGCCGCTTGCGGCCGCCTCGAAGTCGAAGCACTGGATCTCACCAGTCGGGTCGACCGCGCCGGGCGGTCCGGCGTAGGTCAGGACGACCCCGCCGTCGACCGTGATCTCGAACGTGTAGCCCGCGGGCACCGGCGCCTCGCAGACCGTGTAGGTGTCGCCCGGGACCAGCGCCGTCTCGAACTGGAGCTGGCCGTCGGCATCGCCGAACGTGCTCACCTCGTCGTCGAGGTATGCCCCGGTGGAGTCATACAGCTTGAACCGGATGTCCCTGGTCGGGTCGACGCTCCCGTTCGTGGTCTTGAGGATGTCCACGAAGCTGGCGTCGCAGGTCCAGGTGGTGGTGGCGTCGTCCCTGTCCTGCTCCACGTCGTTGGAGTGGACGTACGCCCAGTTGACGATGGTCTCGGTGATCGGGGTGTAGACGCCGCCGACGAAGTAGTCGCTCCGCTCGGACGAACAGATCACGCTGTCATCGCCGGTGAACGGGCCCCACGGACCGTCGCCGGTGAGTTCCTCGTTCAGACCGATCTCGATGTCGGTCAGGACGCCATCGGCGTTGACGTCGTTCCCGACCCAGGTGATGCCGGCCTCGGCCGTGAAGTCGATCTCGTTGAGCGTGGCCGTGGCGACGTTCTTGGTCGCGGTGATGCCGGCGGGCTCAGCGTCGTAGTCGCAGGTCGCGGTCGAGTCCGCGGGGACCGTGAGCTCGGTGCCGTCGAAGTCACAGTCGGCATCGGCGTAGATCGTCGCCACCGTCCCGTCGTCGAGGACATCGGCCAGGGCGACCACCATCGCGGCGGCCGGGTTCGGGTTGACGACGGTGATGACGCCGCTGACGAAGGCGTTGTCGGCTGCCAGGGCGGTCTTGCTGGCCGTGACGGACCACGTCCACTCGAGCTCGTCGCCCGGGAAGCCGCCCTGCGACACCGGGTCCACGGTCTTGTCGACGTCCCACTCGTAGTACTGGTCGTAGGTCGTCGTGTCCGCCGTCTTCGAGACGAGCGGCGCGTAGCAGGTCAGGTCGACATTGGCCGGGTCGTCCTGCTCGGTCTCGACGATCGTCGCCGTGTTCGGGAAGGACTCCTCGTAAACGCCGTCGGTGTACTCGTCCGGATCGGTCGGGCAGTCGAAGTCGTCGGAGTACTCGAACGTCGTGCTCGACGACGTCTCGCCCAGGGCACCCTGCACCGTGTCGGTCACGTTCACGGTCGGATAGCCCACGACGGTGGTCGGGTCGCCGAACTCGTAGGCGTCCGACGCCGTCGTGCCGCCGACCCCAGCCGTCAGGCTGGTGATCGTCGCGGTGTTCGTGCCGTCGGGCGGCAACGTGTCGCCAAGGTCGGCACTGTAGGTGCAGACCGTGCTGGCGCCGGCTGCCAGGGTCTGGGGCTGGGGACAGACGACCGTCGCCGCGGTGCCGCCGACCGAGTCGGTCACGCTGAAGCTCACCGTCTGTGCCGACGGGTTCGTGATCGTGATGTTGCCGGAGACCGCGAAGTCGGAGTCGACGACGGTCTGGGTGACCACGACGTCGTAGTCCGAGGAGAACGAGTCGCCGATGAACCCGACGTGCGAGTCGGGAGCGACGCTCTTGTCGATCTCCCAGGTGTAGGTCCTGGTGTAGGTCGCGTCCGCGGTCTTGGTCGCCGTCAGATCGATGTCGTAGCAGAAGCTGATGTGGCTGATGCCCTGGTCGCCGTTGAACGGCGTCGTCAGGTAGCGGTCGCTCGTCTCCTCCGACGGCGGGGCATAGGTGTAGAGGTTCGCGCCATCGACGCCGTTCTTGACGACGACGGCATCGATGCCCTGGGTGGCGGTCCAGTCGAAGCTGTTGAGGCTGCCCGCCAGGGCGCTAGGACGCTCGATCGTGACCGACAGGTAGCTGTTCGACAGCGTCGACCCGTCCGCCAGAGCGCCTCCCTCGAACTTGAGCTGCGACCACGCCGGGTTGATGTCGTCGCACTCCTTGCCTGTGTTCGATGCGCCCGCCAGGTGGGTCGGGGCGATGCCCTTCTCGCTCGTCTCGGTCTGACCCTCGTACGCGAAGGCGATCGCTCCGAGCGTCAGCCCCAGGGCCAACGCTGGCACGACCGCCAGCAACGTCCTTCTTCTCCGCAGAGTCATCGGCGAGGTCCTCCATGTGTACATGCGTTGCCTATCACGCCGCGCCGTCCCTGTCGGCTGGCACCCGGGTCCGTTCGGCGGGCCTTGGGTCGCGATCACTCGTCATTCCATGCCACCTCCTGCCATCCGACGCGCCTTGGCGGATCCGACACGCCGGCCCGGAGCGGGTCATGGACGATCGGCAGCCCTGCCGGGCCGCCGCTGGTGCGGAGCGGCCACCGCTCCCGTCGATGCGGACGGCGAGTGGGGGCGAAGGGCGCCAAGCCACGCCTGGTCCGGGCGAGGGGACCCCGCATCGGCTCGGGCGACAGGGACGCGCGCGCTCGGAACGAAGATGGTGACCCTCCCTCCCCCGGATCACCCGGCTGGACCCTCGGTCACATGACGGCGGACATGGGGCCGACTCGTGCCATGGCAAGGCGCGAACGGCGCCCACGGTCGGCGGTGCAGATCCTCGTCTGACGCTGCCGTG
>CAZABC010000045.1:0-15952 GCA_964483405.1 uncultured Anaerolineaceae bacterium | reverse complement strand
CGCGATGATCATCACGCGCCGGGTGGCGCGACTGAGGTCCATGGCCTGAGACTACCCGGGGGGGGCGACCCTGAGTCAATCCTCACTATCCTCGCCTGGGAACGCGCCGAACCGCCGTCATGCCAAGCCCGCCTGTCGGTAGAATCGGTGCGTGACGACCGCCGACGATCCCACGCGAGTGACGTCCGGTCGCGTCTTCCTCCGTTCCGTGTCGCCGAACCCGCCCGTCGCCGTGCGGGCCGAGGGCTCGACGATCTGGGACGCCCAGGGTCGTGCGTACCTCGACGCGGCCGGCGGGGCGGTCGTGGTCGGTATCGGCCACGGGCGGTCGTCGGTCGCCGAGGCGATGGCCGCCCAGGCGCGCACGCTCGCCTACGCCCACGGGAGCGCCTTCACGAGCGAGCCGCTCGAGGCGTACGCCCGCGAGGTCGGCGCCCACCTGCCGCTCGACGAGCCGGCGATCTACCCGGTCAGCGGCGGCTCGGAGGCCATCGAGACCGCGCTCAAGCTGGCGCGGGCCTACCACCTCGCCCGCGGCGAGGCCGACCGCCAGATCGTCATCGCCCGCTGGGGCAGCTACCACGGCAACTCTCTCGGCGCGCTCGACCTGTCGGGGCGTCGGCCGCTCCGGCGGCCGTACGAGCCGTGGCTCGGCCGGTTCCGGCACGTCAGCGCGGCCTACCCGTACCGGGCCGGCGACCCCGGCGCCAACGCGCTCGGGACCGCCGAGGAGCTGGCGGCCGAGCTCGACCGGACGATCGACCAGGCGGGACCGAAGGCGGTCGCAGCGTTCGTCGCCGAGCCGGTCGTCGGGGCGACGCTCGCCGCCTGCGTCCCGCCCGACGGGTACTGGCCGGCCATCGCCGAGGTCTGCCGACGCCACGGTGTCCTCCTCGTCGCCGACGAGGTGATGACCGGGTTCGGGCGGACCGGGCGCTGGTTCGGCGTCGACCACTGGGGTGTCCGGCCCGACATCCTCGTTGCGGCCAAGGGCGCGAGCTCGGGCTACTGGCCCTTCGGGTTCGTCGCGGCGTCGGGGCGGGTCCGCGAGACCGTCGTGGGGGGCGGCGGCTTCGTCCACGGGTTCACCTACAGCCACCACGTGGTCGGCGCGGCCGTGGCCCGCGAGGTCCTCCGGATCCTCGAGGCGGAGTCGCTCGTCGACGCCAGCGCCGCCAAGGGCAAGCGGCTGAGGGCCCTCCTGCTCGAGCGGCTCGGCGGCCACCCGGCGGTCGGCGACATCCGGGGTCTCGGGCTGATGGTCGGCGTCGAGCTCGTGGCCGACCGGGTGACCCGGGCGCCCTTCCCGCGCGCGGCTCGGCTCACCGAGACGATCGTCCGGCTCGCCCGCGAGGCGGGCTTGCTGCTGTACAGCGGGACCGGGCTCGCCAACGGCACCGACGGCGACTCGATCCTGCTCGGCCCGCCGTTCGTCGTCACCGACGCGGAGCTCGTCGTGATCGCCGATGGGCTGGCAGCCGCGGTCGACGCGGCGCTGGCCACCACCCCGGCCGCGTCGGGCTGACGCCGGCCCCTCAGAAGCCGGTCGGGCGCCGGGACAGGGCGCGGACGAGGATGAGCGCCCCGAGGCCGAGGACGAGCAGCGGGAAGAGCAGCCCCGACAGGCCGGGGAAGAGCGTCTGCGGCAGGCCGATGAGGAGGAGGATCACCCCGAGCCAGAAGGTCAGGGTGAGACCCGGCCCGCGCCGCCGGACCAGCCCGATGACGACGAAGGCGACGCCGAGGAAGGTCGTGCTCCAGCCGTCGCCGCTGATGAGGTCGAACGCCTCGAGGATCGACGGCAGCCCCGCGGCGACCAGGATCGCGCCGAGGTAGATGAGGAAGCCGCGGTTGCCGGTCACGCCGGCGATGAGCGCGGCGACCCCGGCGACGAGCGCGACCCACGACAGGATCTCCGCGTCGGGCAGCAGCTGCTGGAGCAGCAGCAGGCCGCCGAAGCCGACGAGGAAGAGCCCGAGGAACGGGACGCCCGGCCGCCCCGACGGCTCGTCGGACGTCCACGACCACGCCCGGTAGACGACGGCCGGCTCGCCGGGCGCCCGGCCGCCGCTGTCGGGGCCGAGCCGGGTCACGCTGCCGTCGGTGTCGCGCTGGTCGTCCATCGGGTCCCTCGTGGTGGGCGGCGAACGTGCGCATCATGCCGCGCCCGCGGGGACGGCGCATCCCGTCGATCGGGGCCCCTCCGGGCGGGGCTAGACTGGTCCCATGACCGACCCGACGCCCGCCCCGATCGACGCGTCCGCCCAGACCGCCGGACCGGCGCCGTACGGCACGGTCCCGGGACCGTTCATCCGGACCGTCCTCGGCGACGTGCCGGCGGGCGCGCTCGGCTTCACCCTGCCCCACGAGCACACCCAGTGCACGCTCTGGGAGATCCAGAACCGCTGGGACTACTGGGAGCTGACGAAGGACGTCGCGCTCATCGAGCCCGAGCTCGTCCGCTACCGCGACCTCGGCGGGACGTGCCTCGCCGACCTGACGCTCGACGGCATCGGCCGCGACCCGTTCTGGCTCGCCGACCTCGCCCGGCGGACCGGCCTCTCGATCGCGATGGGGGCCGGCTGGTACCGGACCGCCTACTACCCGGTCGAGCTGCGGGTCGACCGCCGGACGGTCGACGATCTCGCCGACGAGCTCGTCGGCGAGTTCGAGGCGGGGGTCCGCGGCAGCGGTGTCCGGCCCGGGATCCTCGGCGAGATCGGGACCGACAAGCCGTGGCTGACCGCGCTCGAGGAGCGGGTCCACCGGGCGGTCGCGCGGGCCGCTCGGCGGACCGGGATGGCGATCTCGACCCACGCTGTCCTCTCGCCGGTCGGCCTCGCCCAGCTCCGGGTCTTCGAGGAGGAGGGGGTCGACCCGGCCCGGGTCGTCATCGGCCACGCCGATTCGTATCCGCGGCTCGACCACTACCTCGAGATCTGCCGCCGTGGCGCGAACCTCGAGTTCGACTTCCTCGGCATGGCGTTCACGCCGATGGAGCGCAAGGACGAGCCGACGACGATCCGCCGCCTCCTCGAGCTCATCGACGCTGGCTACGCCGACCGCGTCCTGCTCAGCCAGGACGTCTGCCACAACAGCCAGCTCGTCCACTACGAGGGGAACGGCTACGGCTACATCCAGGCGACGCTCCTGCCGCGGCTCCGCGACGCCGGCGTGGACGAGCCGACGATCCGGCGGCTGACGGTCGAGAACCCGCTCCGGATCCTTGCGATCGGCGGCTGAGGGGCGTCGAGGCGCCGGCCGAGCGACGGGCGCGATCGCCGTCGGCCCAGACAGTGCGGGTGCGTGGCCCGGGGCTCAGGCGACTCGGGCGGCGGCCTCCCTTGGCAGCGTCGGTTCGGGGGCTGCCTTGGCGGGTCGGCGCCGCTGGCGTCGGCCCCGGTGGTCGGCGCCCGGGAGGGCTACGGCAGCGCGACGGTCGTGGTCCCGGAGTCTGCGATTCCGAGCCGATGACGATGGCGTGCAGGTTTCGTGGCCCCGAAGTCCACGGAACGCACCGGAACCGCCGTCCGAGTCTCCGGATCCAGCCCATCGTGACCGGCGGCCGGTCGCTGGCGGCCCCGCGAGCGGGTCAAGGCGACGACCTGCTCGACGATGCAGACTCCCAGGCAACGCCCGGCCGCGGGTCCCCGCGGGTGTGCTCCACAGACTCGCGGATCAGCCCTCGAGCGTCGACGCGACCGACAGGGCCACGTTGCCCTTGAGCGCGCCCGAGACCGGGCAGCCGTCCTTCGCGCTCTCGGCGAGCTCGGCGAAGGTCGCCGCGTCGATGCCCGGGACCACACCGCGGACGTCGAGCGCGGACGAGGCGATGCCCCAGCCGGCGTCGGTCTTGTCGAAGGTGACGACCGCCTTGACCTTCAGCTGGGTCGCCGGCGTCCCGTTCTTGGCCAGGCGGGACGAGAAGGCCATCGAGAAGCAGGCCGCGTGGGCGGCGGCGATCAGCTCTTCCGGGCTCGTCCGCCCGTCGTGCGCCTCGGTCCGCGAAGCCCAGGTGACCGGCATCCGCGAGAAGGCACCGCTGCTGACGTAGTCGATCGTCCCGGCGCCGCCGATCAGGTCGCCCTTCCAGGTGACTTCGGCGTGTCGCAGTGCGGCCATCGGCCCCTCCGTTCGTGGTGTGTCGAAGTCCGTCGTCGTCCAGCTCCGCTCCGCGTCGCATCCGCGGGGCGCGTCCTCGGAATCCTACCGCGCGAGCCGTGGCCGGAGCGCGGCCGCCAGGGCTCGGTGCCGGGCCGTCCGCGGGAGGATCACCCGCGCGACCCCGCCGAAGTCGCAGTGCGCCTGCAGCGCCGTCGCCAGGCCGTCGAGGAAGCGCTCGTCGGCGAGCGGGTCGAAGCCGTCCTCCCACCACAGGTCGAGGACCTGCAGCGCCCGGGCCCGCCGGTCGATCCGCGGCTCGATCCGGCCGACGAGCCGGTCGCCGTAGAGCAGGGGCAGGACGTAGTAACCCCAGCGGCGCCTTGCCGCCGGCACGTAGACCTCCCAGACATAGTCGAAGCCGTACAGCGAGCGGAGCAGGTCGCGGTCCCAGGCGAGCGGATCGAGCGGGGCGAGGAAGGCGACCCCGGGTGGATGACCGCCGGGCGGCACGCCGGCCGCCACCTCGTCGACGGCCCGCTCGAGCAGCTCGAGCTCCGCGCGGACGACGAACCGCTCGCCGCGAACGCCCTCGACCGCGACCGGGACCAGCGTCCCGGCGGCGACATGCTCGGCGAGCAGCTCGGTCCGCGTCGGGCGGTCCGGGTGCGCCGGATCGACGGTCGCGCGGCCCGCCCCGTCCCACAGCTCGGAGCTGCCGCTCCGACCGAGGAGGCCGTGGGCCCGGTAGCGCGACAGCAGCCGGTGGGCGATCTGCTCGCGCTCGGGCGGCCGGATCGCGAGGAGATCGGCAGGATGGAGCCGCTCCATCCGGTCGTAGACGCGGCGGTTGCCCTCGCGTCGGGCGAGCCCGAGGACGCCGGCCTCGCCGAGCGCCTCGAGGATCGCCCGGACCTGGTTCGTCGGCCGCCAATACCAGTCGATCGCGCCCCGCGGCTCGACGTCGGTCGACGACAGCGGACCGTCGCGGTCGATCCGGCCGAGCAGCTCCTCGACGAGCGGGGCGTGCTCGTCGAACGCGCCACCCTCGTGGGCGATCCTCGCCCGGTCCCAGGTCAGCCGGTGCCAGGGCAGCTCGCTGACCGGCAGGAGGCTGAGGCCCTTGTTGTAGGCCTCGAAGAGCCGGCGGTCGCGGTAGAGCAGCGCGTCGGTCACCTCGCGCCGGTAGCCCGAGACCCGGCTGAGCAGGACGAGGTCGTGGTTGCGCCCGGCGACCTCGAGCGGGTCGAACTGGAGCGAGCCGAGCCGCTCGACGACGGTCATGACCCCGTCCGGCCCGGCCGGCAGCGACCGCGGCGGCGCGAGGAAGTGACGGATCGCGAGGAACCGGCGGGCGACGGCGGCGGGGAGCTGCCGGGGGACGGTCACGAGCGGGGATGGTAGGGGACCGGCCGCCACTCCGCCGGGGGCCTCCGGCAGCTGGCCGCGTCGCCCCATCCGAAACAACGGTTCTGCCGTATAGTGTGCGCCGACCGAATGATACGGAGATACCGAACGATCAGATGAACCCGAACGACATCGACGCGGGAACGCCGTCCGGTGACGCCCCGCCCGCGCCCGACGCCCCCCCGACCAGCCGCGATGCGACGGTCGACCGCGTCGTCGCCGCCTACGAGGAGCTGATGCACCGGCTCGTCAGCGCGCACCTCCCCGAGTTCATGGAGGTCGCGGTGACGATGTCGCAGGCGAAGGTCCTCTACACCGTCCTAGCGGCAGGGTCGCTCCGGATGTCCGAGCTCGCCGCCCGCCTCGGGGTGTCGCTCTCGACGACGAGCGGCCAGGTCGACCGCCTCGTCGATCTCGGCCTGCTCGATCGCCGCGACGACCCCGCCGACCGGCGGCAGGTCGTCGTCTCGGTCACGCCCAGCGGGGAGACCCAGGTCGGCCGCTTCCGTGAGCTCAACAACGAGCAGCTCCTCCTGATGCTCGACCGCGTCGGCGATGCCGACCTCGCGCTCGTCGAGCAGGCGATGGCGGTGCTCGTCCGCGCCGCGACCCCGCCCGGGGCCGATGGCCCCGCCCTCCCCACGACCACGACCGACCGAAAGGACGACAGCAGGTGAGCCGACTCTCGGAACTGGCCCTCAGCAAGCGGAGCGTCGTGCTCCTGCTCGCGTTCGCCGTGCTCTTCGGCGGCGTGTATGCCTGGCAGAACCTCAAGCAGGAGCTCGTCCCCGACATCGAGTTCCCGATCATCACGGTCATCGCCGCCTATCCCGGCGCAGGTGCGGCCGACGTCACCGAGCAGGTGACCAAGCCGATCGAGCGCGCCATCGGCGGGGTGCCCCGCCTCGAGGGCGTCCAGTCGACGTCCGCGAACTCGATCTCGATCGTCGTCGCCCAGTTCAGCTACGGGACAGACGTCAAGGAGGTCCGGGCGACGATCGAGCAGAACATCGCCGACGTCGGTCTTCCGGAAGGCGTCGAACCCGACGTCAGTGCCCTGAACATCAACGCGACGCCGGTCATCATCGCCTCGATCTCCTCGACGTCGGGTGCGTCGGACGAGGAGGCGCTCGAGGAGGTCGGCGCGCTCGTCCGGACGGTCGTCGTCCCGAACCTCGCCGGCCTCGATGGCGTCAGTGCGGTCGACGCGACCGGCGGCCTCGAGCAGCGGGTCGAGGTCACGCTGGACCCGGAGGCGCTGGCCGAGAACGGCATCACCGCGGCCCAGGTCTCGGGAATCCTCGCGGCCAACAACCTGACCTTCCCCTCCGGCGCGCTGCCGGTCGACTCCACGAACATCCCGGTCTCGACGACGAACCGGTTCACCTCGGTCGAGGAGATCGAGGGGCTCGTCGTCGGCGTCAAGGGCGGCGCGTCGAGTCTCCCCGGCGGGGGCAGTGGGATCCCGACCGCGAGCATCCCGCCGACCGCGAGCATCCCGCCGTCCGCCTTCCCGGTCCCGGTCCGGCTGGGCGAGGTCGCGCAGGTCGAGCTCCTCGGCGTGGCGACGACCGGCTACGCGCGGACCGGCATCCCGCCGGCGACCGAGGGCCAGCCCGCCGTCACCCTGACCGTCTCGAAGTCGAGCGGCGCCAACACCGTCCAGGTCGCCGAGGCCGTGACCGCCGAGCTGGCCGAGATCGAGGCCGACTACCCCGGCCAGATCGAGGTGACCATCGTCTCCGACCTCTCGACCTTCATCAAGGAGTCGCGCGACGGCCTGCTCAAGGAGGGCGCGCTCGGCGCGGTCTTCGCGGTCCTGACGATCTTCCTGTTCCTCTTCAGCGTCCGCTCGACGTTCGTCGCGGCCGTCTCGATCCCGCTCTCGATCCTGACCGCGCTCGTCCTGATGCTCGGCGCCGGGATCACCTTGAACATCATGACCCTCGGGGGGCTCGCGGTCGCCGTCGGGCGGGTCGTCGACGACGCGATCGTCGTCCTCGAGAACATCTACCGCCACCGCGCTCGGGGCGAGGATCGGCTGACGGCCTCGATCGCCGGCACCCGAGAGGTCGCCGGCGCGATCACGAGCGCGACGCTGACGACCGTGGCGGTCTTCCTGCCGCTCGGCTTCGTCGGCGGCCTCGTCAGCCAGTTCTTCCTGCCCTTCGCCATCACCGTCACGTTCGCGCTCCTCGCGTCGCTCGTCGTCGCCCTGACGGTCATCCCGGTCCTCGCCTACTTCATCGTCGACAAGGTCAAGGCCGACGTCGACGAGACCGGGGAGCCCAGGCACTCGTTCTGGATCCGGGCCTACACGCCGACGATCCGGACGGTCCTCCGCAACCGCTGGACGAAGTGGGCGACCGTCGGGGTCGCCGCGCTCCTCTTCTTCGTGACGACGGCCCTCGTGCCGATGATCCCGACCCAGTTCCTCAACACCGGCTCGGAGAAGATCCTCGCCGTCTACCTCGCCCCGCCGCAGGGGACGAGCTCGGATGTCGTCCTCGAGCAGGCGATCGCGGCCGAGGAGATCATCCTCGCCCAGCCCGAGGTCGAGCTCGTCCAGACGAGCGTCCCGGCTGAGACGAACACCGGCTTCGGCGCCCTGTCGGCGTCGTTCGCCGGTCGGCCGGCCAACAGCGCGACGCTGACCGTGCGCCTCGATCCCGGGGTCGACCTCAAGGCCGAGACCGAGAAGCTCATCGCCGACCTCGAGCCGGTCGCGATCGAAGGCTGGTCGGTCACCGTGACCGAGGCGGCCGGGTTCGGTGGCTCGTCGACCCTGACGGTCGTCGTCAGCGCCCAGAACCAGCCCCTCGTCGCCGAGGCGACCGCCACGATCCTCGCCGAGCTCGAGGACCAGCCCGACATCGTCAACCTCACCTCGGATCTCGTTCGCGGCACGCCCGAGGTCCAGATCCGGGTCGACCCCGATCGGGCGACCGCCGTCGGCTCGTCGACCGCCCAGATCGCCGGCGAGGTCCGCGGGGCCCTCGTCGGCGCGACCGCCACGAGGATCCAGGTCGGCGACAGCGGGGCGATCGATGTCTTCGTCCAGCTCGACCCGAGCGGGCTCGACTCGGTCGAGGCGCTCCGGGCGCTGCCGGTCGGCACGATCACGAAGGTCCCGCTCGGCTCGGTCGCCGAGGTCGAGGAGGTCGACGCCCAGGGCTCGATCACCCGGATCGACCAGGCCCCGGCCTCGTCCATCTCGGCCGAGATCACCAGCCCCGACCAGGGCGCCGTCTCGGCCGCCGTCCAGGCGACCATCGACGAGCTCGTCGCGAGCGGCGAGATCGACCCCTCGGTCGACGTCCGGCTGGCCGGTGTCACCGAGCAGCAGAACGAGGCCTTCGGCGGCCTGTTCGTGGCGATGGGCGTCGCGATCCTCCTCGTCTACGTGACGATGGTGCTGACCTTCAACTCGCTGACCACCCCCTTCGTCATCCTGTTCAGCCTCCCGCTGGCGACGATCGGCGCCTTCCCGGCGCTCGTCATCACCGGCCGGCCGATCGGCATCAGCGCCCTCATCGGGTTCCTGATGCTCATCGGGATCGTCGTCACGAACGCGATCGTCCTGCTCGACCTCGTCGAACGGCTTCGCAAGAACGGGGAGGCCACCGACGAGGCGCTCGTCGAGGGCGGCCGGACGCGGGTCCGACCGATCCTGATGACGGCGCTGGCGACGATGCTCGCCCTCATCCCGCTCGCCGCGGGGTTCAACGAGGGTTCCATCATCGCGGCCGAGCTCGGCACCGTCGTCATCGGCGGCCTGTTCAGCTCGACCTTCCTCACCCTCCTCGTCATCCCGGTCCTGTACTCCCTCGTCGAGGGCGGCAAGGGCTGGTTCGGCGGGCGGTTCCGACGCCGGTCGGCCACGGTCGAGGGCGGTCCGCCGGCCGAGACCGCGGCCGCGCCCGACGCGGTCCCGCCGAGCGCGCCGGAGGCTCCGGCCCCGGCCTGAACCAGGCCGGGAGACGGCCCCACTCACCCAGGAGCCAACGGCCCCGCCGGCCTCGCCGGCGGGGCCGTCCCATGTCGCCCCCGCCCTCGTCGGTGCCCCGACGGCTCGACGGGACGGGTAGGATTCGGCCCGACGGTGGCCGCGCTGCCCATTCGTGCGGTCACCCGGTCGGCCCGGCACGGGCCCGTCAGGGAGGTGGACATCGTGGAGTTCCTGCAGACCATCGGCCTGTCGCTGCTCGCGCTGCTCGCGGGCGCGGCCTTCTGCTTCGCCGGGTTCCGGTTCTTCCTGGTCCTGCTGCCGCTGTGGGCCTTCTTCGCCGGCCTGCTCGCCGGCGCCCACGGCATGCAGACGCTCTTCGGCGAGGGGTTCCTCTCGACGGTCCTGAGCTGGGTCGTCGGCTTCGTCCTCGGGATCGGCTTCGCCGTCATCTCGTACCTCTGGTACGCGGTCGCCGTCATCCTGCTCGGCGGCACGATCGGCTTCGCGATCGGGCAGGGCATCGCCGCCTGGATCGGGTTCGACGATCCGGGCTTCGTCGTGACCCTGGCCGGTCTCGCCGTCGGCGTCGTCTTCGCGATCGGGACGATCGTCCTCAGGGTCCCCAAGTACCTCGTCATCGTCCTGACCGGCCTCGGCGGGGCGACCGCGGTCGTCGCCGGGGTGCTCCTGCTGTTCGGGATCATCGACCACGAGACGCTCGACGCCGGCGTCCTCGGGGCGACCCTCGAGTACGTCGTCGACAACGTCCTGTGGCTCATCGCCTGGGCGGCGCTCGCCCTCGTCGGGATCGGCTTCCAGGTCCAGACGACGCGGCCGTACGATGAGGTCGATCGGTCCGGCTACCGGTACGCCTGACGGGCCGACCAGCCCGCCGCCCGCAGAGCGCGACGGCCAGCCCTCCCGTGCTACGCTCCGGCCACGGCGTCCGCGGTGGGCCACGGTCGGCCGCGGGCCGCCCGCCGCGTCGTATCCAGCCGTGAGGGTCCCGATGATCGATCTCGAGAAGGCCCGCGTCACGCGGGCCGTCGCCAGCTTCGACCCGACCCCGTCGCGCCGCTTCTCGGTCGCCATCGACGTCGCGACGGAGGCGCCGCCCGAGGTGACCGTCGTCGGGATCCCGGTGTACGCGGACGGCGCCGTGCCGGATCGCCACGAGCTCGACCGGGCGACCCTCGAGGCCTCGGGCTTCGCGGCCGAGGTGGGCCAGACGCTCGTCCTGCCCCGGGTCGGCGCCCCGACGGTGATCGAGGTCGGGCTCGGCCGTCGCGACACGTTCGGCGCCGCGGCGCTCCGCGATGCCGCGGCCGCCTTCGCCCGAGCCGCGGTCCGCCACGGCCGGCTCGCGATCGACCTCACCGGCCTGTCGGGCGTCGATCCCGTGACGATGGGCCAGGCCGTCGTCGAGGGCGTCCTCCTCGCCCGCTATCGCTACACCGCGTTCGTCGACCGACCGGCCGAGACCCGGCTCGCCGGGCTCGCGCTCGTCGTCGCGGCCGACCGACGAGCGGCGGTCGCCGAGGGTGCTCGCCGCGGACGGGTGACGGCGCGGGCGACCTGCACCGCCCGTGACCTCTGCAACACGCCGGCGACCCACCTGACGGCCCGACGGATGGCCGAGGTCGCGACCGAGATCGCCGCCGAGACCGGTCTCGGCATCGAGGTCTTCGACGAGCATCAGCTCGCCGAGCTCGGCTGCGGCGGCCTCCTCGGCGTCAACGCCGGGAGCGGTGAGCCGGCCCGGATGATCAAGCTGACGTACCGCCCGGCGAACGGCGCACCGACCGGCCATCTCGGGCTCGTCGGCAAGGGGATCATGTACGACGCCGGCGGGATCAGCCTCAAGCCCTCCGACGCGATGCACGCGGCGATGAAGCTCGACATGTCCGGCGCCGCGGCGATCCTCGGGGCGATGTCGACGCTCCGCGACCTCGACTGCCCGGCGGCTGTCAGCGGCTGGCTGATGTGCACCGACAACATGCCGTCGGGGACCGCCACCCGGCTCGGCGACGTGCTGACGATCCGGGACGGGACGACCGTCGAGGTCGTCAACGCGGACGCCGAGGGCCGGCTCGTCATGGCCGACGGGCTCGCCCTGGCCGTCGAGGACGACGTCGACGCGATCGTGACGATCGCGACGCTCACCGGCGCGGCCCTCCGGACGTTCGGATCGGCTCTCGCCCCGGTGCTCGGCAACCGGCCCGACCTCGTCGCCCAGCTGCGGGCCGCGGGCGATGCCGCCGATGAGCCGCTCTGGGAGCTGCCGCTCGTCGCGAAGTACCGCCGCAAGCTCGCCTCGTCGATCGCCGACCTCAAGAACATGGGCGGGGTCGATGCCGGGACGATCACCGCCGGGCTATTCCTCGAGGCGTTCGTCGGCGACAAGCCGTTCGGCCACCTCGACATCTGCGGCCCGATGATGACCGAGGCCGACGACGGCTGGCGCTCGACCGGCGCGACGGCCTTCGGGACCCGCCTGCTCGCCGAGCTCGCCGTCGCCTTCCGGCCGCCGGCCGGCTGAGGCGGGCCGCACTCCGACGACACCACGTCACCGCGGACCTTGAGGGAGGACCGGACGCATGACGGAGGCCACCGCGCCGCAGCACACCGGGATGGCCCGCCTGCTCGACGTCGTCGAGCGGGTGGGGAACAGGGTGCCGCACCCGGTGCTCATGTTCTTCTATCTGATCATCGGGGTGGTCCTGCTGTCGGCGGTGCTCGCCTTCGCGGGCGTCAGCGTGACCGACGAGATCGTCGTGCCGGTCCCGGACCAGGTCGTCCCGGACTACTACCCGGACACCACCTACCCGGACGCCGATCTCGGCGACACGCTCGACCAGGACTGGGAGATCAAGGAGGTCACGATCCCGATCCGGAGCCTCCTCGACGTCGAGGGGATCCGCTTCATCTTCACCTCGTTCGTGCCGAACTTCGCCGGCTTCGGCGTGGTCGCGGTCACCTTCGTCGCGCTCATGGGGGCCGGCGTCGCCGAGGGCGCGGGCCTGATGGCGGCGCTCATCCGGATCCTGGTCGGCGCCGCCCCGCGGCGCCTGCTCGCCTTCATCCTGATCTTCGTCGGGGTCATGTCGAGCATCGCCTCGGACGCCGGCTACCTGATCCTCGTGCCGCTGGGGGCGGCCGCCTACGCGAGCGTCGGGCGACACCCGCTGGCCGGCATGGCCGCCTGCTTCGCCGGCGTCGGCGCGATCTTCACGGTGAACGTCATCCCCGGGCCGATCGACGCGATGATCACCGAGATCACGAACGAGGCGCTGGGCTCCGTGGGCGCCGAGCCCCTGAGCATCCTCGCCAACTACTGGTTCATGATCGTGTCGTCGATCCTCATGGCGACGGTCGCTGCCGTGGTCACGGCCAAGGTCGTCGAGCCCCGCCTGGGCGCCTACCACGGCCCCACCACCGACGCCGGCAGCGAGGCGGATCGGTTCGATCCGGCAGCCCAGTCTCGCGGCCTGCGCTACGCGGCGGTCGCGACCCTCGCCTTCCTCGGGCTGGTGCTGGCGCTCACGCTCCCCCCCGGCGCCCCGCTCCGCGACCCCGAGTCCGGCGACATCATCGGGACGACGCCGTTCATGGACAGCCTGCTCTTCATCATCTCGATGACCTTCCTGATCGCCGGCATCGCCTACGGCCGGGGCGCGAGGACGTTCAGCGGCGCGAACGACGTGATCGCGGCGGTCACGAAGACGTTCTCCGGCCTCGGTGGCCTCGTCTTCATGCTGCTGATGATCAGCCAGTTCATCGCCTACTTCAACTACAGCAACCTGCCGAGCGTGCTGGCGATCGCCCTGGCGGAGGCGCTGGAGACGGCCGGGATCGGGGCGCTGCCCCTGCTGATCGGGATGATCCTGGTGATCATGCTGCTCGACATCATCATCCCGGGGGTCATCCCGAAGTGGGCGATCTTCGCCCCGATCTTCATCCCGCTCTTCATCCAGCTGGGCGTTCCGCCGCAGACGGGCCTTGCGGCGTACCGGCTCGCCGACTCACCGTTCAACGTGGTGACGCCGCTGATGGTCTACTTGCCGTTCATGGTGACCGTCGCCCAGCGCTACCAGAAGGATGCCGGCGTCGGCACGATCATCGCCCTGATGCTGCCGTTCGTGGCCGTCCTCGCCATCGCCTGGATCCTGCTGTTCGTCGCCTGGTTCGTGCTGGGGCTGCCGCTCGGGCCGGGCTACCCGGTGGCCCTCTGAGCGGCGCCCGCTCCGGCGCCACCTCGGCCTCGGCACGGCCGCGCCCCCCGGCCCGGACCCGATGAGCGACATCGGGATCACCTTCGCCGTCATCGCGGCGATCGTCGTCCTGTTCGTCTGGAACCGGCTCCCCGTCGAGGTGGTCGCGATCGGCGCGACCCTCGTCCTCTGGGCGACCGGGATCCTCGACCTCGGCCAGGCGCTGGGCGGGTTCGGCGACGCGACCGTCATCTTCATCGCCACGCTGTTCGTCGTCAGCGAGGCGCTCGACTCGACCGGCGTCACGGCCTGGGCGGGTGGCCAGCTCATCGCACGGGCCGGCGAGAGCCGGGTCCGCCTCGTCCTGCTGATGATGCTCCTCGTCGCCGGTCTGACGGCGGTCATCAGCGTCAACGGCGCGGTCGCCGCGCTCCTGCCGGTCGTGGTCGTCCTCGCGACCCGGACCGCCCGACCCGCATCGAAGCTGCTGATCCCGCTCGTCTTCGGTGCGCACGCAGGCTCGATGCTCGCCCTGACGGGAACGCCGGTGAACGTCCTCGTCTCCGACGCCGCCCTCGAGTACGGCGGGCAGGCCTTCGGCTACTTCGAGTTCGCGCTGGCCGGGGTGCCGCTCCTCGTCGGCACGGTCGCCGTCGTCCTCCTCCTCGGCGACCGGCTGCTGCCGGTGCGGACGCCACGGACCATCTCGCCGGACCTGAGCCGGCATGCCCGGACCCTCGTCGATTCGTATCGCCTCGGCATCGATGCGACGGCCCCGGAGCCCCTCGGACGGTCATCGGGACTCGTCGAGGTCGTCGTCCCGCCGCGGTCGCCGTTCATCGGCGAGCGGGTCTTCCCGGGCATGGCCACCGAGGACGGCGACCTGGTCGTCCGGGCGATCCAGCGCCGCGGCGAGCAGGTCGGCGAGGCGGGGGTCGACCTCGCGGCCGGCGACGCGCTGCTCCTGGGGGGGCCGTGGTCGGCGCTCGACGCCCGGGCCGACGACCCGCGACTGCTCGTCGTCGACCGCCCGGATCTCGTCCGTCGGCAGGCGGTCGCCTTCGGCCCGGGGGCGCGCCGCGCCCTGGCCGTCTCGGCCGGGATGGTCGTCCTGCTCGCCACCGGGGTCGTTCCGTCCGCCGTCGCCGGCCTGCTCGCGGCCCTCGCGATCGTCGTCCTGCGGGTCCTGACCGTCGAGCAGACGTACCGCGCGATCAACTGGACCACGGTCGTCCTCGTCGCGGCGATGCTGCCGCTATCGACGGCGATGACCGAGACCGGGGCGGCCGAGCTCGTCGCCGACGGGCTCGTCGAGATCGTCCGCGACCTCGGCCCGCTGGCCCTCCTGGCCGGCCTGTTCCTCGTGACCGCGGTCTTCGGGCAGCTCATCAGCAACACCGCGACCGCCCTCATCGTCATCCCGATCGCCGTCGCGGCGGCGTCCGAGCTCGGGCTCGACGTCCGGCCGGTCCTCATGACGGTCACGATCGCGGCAGCCGCGTCGTATCTCACGCCGGTCGCGACACCGGTCAACCTGATGATCATGGGTCCGGCCGGCTACCGGTTCGGCGACTACTGGCGGCTCGGTGCGGTCGCGATGGCCGTATCCTTCGTGGTCGCCGTGTTCCTCGTCCCGATCGTCTGGCCGCTCTGATGGCGCGTCGCCCATGACCGGGGTCGGCCGCGCCATCGTGCCGCCGTGGCTCGATCGCCTCGCCGCGATCGGCTGGCGCGTCCTCGCCTCGCTCGCATTCGGGCTCGTGGTCGTCGGCATCGCCATGGTCTTCTCGACGGTCGTCGCCTCGGTGGTCGTCGCCTGCGTCGCCGTGGCGGCCCTCCTGCCGCTCAAGCAAGCCCTCGTCGTCCGTGGCCGGTCGTCGACCGCGGCGGCCGGCATCGCCTCGCTCGTCGGGGCCGCTGTCGTCGTCGGCGTCGCGATCGCCGTCCTCGTCGCCCTCGTTCCGTCGCTGGTGGAGATCGGGCGGGCCCTCGCCGCCGGCGTCGATGCCATCCGCGAGAGCCTGCTGAGCGGCGGCGCTCCGGACCTCGCCGTCGCCGCGTTCGACTGGATCGTCGCCGGGATCCGGCAGGCGATCGCCGTCGACCTCCTCGCCGTCGCCGCGTCCGTCGGCACGCTGGTGACGGTCCTCATCCTCGGCGGCTTCCTGATGTTCTTCCTGCTCCAGGACGGCCCACGGGGCTGGTCCTGGCTGATGCAGCCGCTCGAGGGAGCCCGGGCGGCGGCGATCACGACGGCCGCCGCGACGGGACTCGAGCGGGTCGG
>CAZABC010000044.1:0-16172 GCA_964483405.1 uncultured Anaerolineaceae bacterium | reverse complement strand
CGGGCGCGGCCGGCGCTCCCCCTGCGCGGCACCAATGTGGCTTGTGCAACGGGGACCGAGCTCGGGTCTACCAGCGTGGGTAGTGCTCCAGCGGCTGGCGACCCGTCGCACCAGCGAGGGTGGTGGGACGACGGGTCGCCAGGGTTCGGCCGTGCGTGAGGCGGGGGATGCTCCCGGCGATGGGACGGTGGATCGCAACGGAACACCAGCGGCATTGGTGGGAGCGACGGGCCGGGGGCGAGCGGACGGGCGACGGGGCGAGCCGAGCCGTGGGCCGCGGCCAGCCGCTCGGACCGGCAGGGCGGCGAGTCCGGCGACCGGGCGCAACGGGTCGAGGCCGGGCATCGGGGGCGCGGGGCGGCGGGGTCGGCGTGGCGCTCGCCGACGGGTCGGCCCTCGTGCTCGGCGGCATCGTCGACGGCGAGTACGGCCGGGAGGCGATCCGGCTCGAGCGCTGAGGGCGCGCCCGCGCCCGGATCCGGCGCCGAACGGACGGCCGGACCCGGCTCGGGCGATCGGAACGAGCCGCGCGATCGACCCGGGCCCGCGCGACCGGGGACGGCCCGACCTCAGCCGAACGGCAGCTCCGGTCGGGGCCCGGTGAGCTGGCGGGCCGCCGCGCGATGGCCCGACATCGCCGCCCGGTGGAGGGCCGACGGTGTCGCCGGCCCGGCTCGACGGGCGACGAGCCAGGCGACGAGGAACCCGGCGTCGAACGCGTCGCCGGCGCCGGTCGAGTCGGTCGCCGTGACCGCGGCGGTCGCCGCCTCGAAGCGCTGCCGAGCACCCTCCGCGTCGGTCCACAGCACGGTGGCCCCCTTCGCGCCGCGCTTCACGACGGCGAGCGGCGCGTACTCGAGCAGGTCGTCGACGGCGTAGCGGCCGAGGAGCGCCTCGGTCTCGGCGGCGGTCGCGAAGAGGATGTCGGCCCTGACGTCGCGGACCAGGGCGAGCGCGGCCCGGCGCCCACGGGCGAGGAGCGGGGCGATCGAGGCGAGGTCGAGCGAGATCGCCGCACCGGCCGTCCGGCCGAGGTCGATCGCGGTCCGGCCGGCGGTGCCGAGCGGCTCGCCGAGGAGCGAGTAGGCCGGGAGGTGGACGCAGTCCGCGCCACGGAACCAGGCCGCGCGCAGGTCCTCGGCGCGGAGCTCGTCGGCGGCCGCACGATCGGCGACGAACGACCGCTCGCCGCCCGGCGCGACGAGGACGCCGATCCGGCCGGTCGGACGGCCGGCGACACGGGCGATCCGGGGGACGACCCCGTCGGCGCGGACCGCCGCGACGAGCGCCCGGCCGACCGGGTCGCGGCCGACCGCCGCGACGAGTGTCGTCCGGGCCCCGAGCCGGCCGAGCCAGCGCGCGGTGTTCGCCGCCGAGCCGCCCTGGCGGAGGGCGACGCGGCCGGGGACGTCGGTGCCGGACTCCATCGGCCGGGTCGGCGCGAGGACCGTGTCGAGGACGAGGTCGCCCACGACGACGACCCGAGGCGGTCGCGGGCCCGCCCGGCGGACCCGCGCGGCGGGCAGGGTTCGCTGGAGCGTCGGCATGCCCCGAGGATAGCGCCGCCGTCGGCCGGGCGGTCGTCCTCCGCGACGCCCGTACAATGGGCGCCGACGCCGGTCGCCGGGACGGACGACGGCGCCCCCGGCTGCCGCCCCTGCCCACGGAGCCCGCCCCGCATGACGCACGCCCAGCCCGACCTCGACCGGCTCGCCGTCGACACGATCCGGACCCTCTCGATCGACGGTGTCCAGGGAGCGAACTCGGGGCATCCGGGCGCCCCCATGGGGATGGCCTCGATGGCGTACGTCCTCTGGACGCGCTTCCTGCGGCACGCGCCCACGCGACCCGACTGGCCCGACCGCGACCGCTTCGTCCTGTCGGCCGGGCACGCCTCGATGCTCCTCTACTCGCTCCTCCACCTCACCGGCTACGCCGTCACCCTCGACGACCTGAAGGCGTTCCGGCAGTGGGGGTCGATCACCCCGGGTCACCCCGAGCACGGCCTGACGCCGGGCGTCGAGGCCACCACCGGGCCGCTGGGCCAGGGCTTCGCCAACGCGGTCGGGATGGCGATCGCCGAGCGACGACTGGCCACCGAGTTCCCGGCGAAGGACCCGGTCGTCGACCACTGGACGTACGTCATCTGCTCCGACGGCGACCTCCAGGAGGGCGTCGCGGCCGAGGCGGCGTCGCTCGCGGGCCACCTTCGCCTCGCCCGCCTCGTCGTCCTCTACGACGACAACCACATCCAGCTCGACGGGCCGACGTCGATGGCGTTCAGCGAGGACGTCCCGGCCCGCTTCGCCGCCTACGGCTGGCACGTCCAGCGGGTCGCCGACGGCAACGACCTCGCCGCGATCGAGGCCGCGGTCGACGCCGCCCGGTCGGACGGCCGGCCCTCGCTCATCGCCGTCCGGACCCACATCGGCTTCGGCAGCCCGAACAAGCAGGACAGCCAGAAGGCCCATGGGGCGCCGCTCGGCGCCGACGAGGTCCGCCTGACGAAGGCCGCCTACGGCTGGGATCCCGATCGGTCGTTCTTCGTCCCCGACGAGGCGCTGACCGTGTTCCGCCGGGCGGTCGCCCAGGGCGAGGCGCGGGTCGCCGCCTGGGAGTCGCGGATGGCCGCCCTCGCGGCGACCGACCCCGAGCGGGCCGCCGAGCTGCGGCGCCGCCTCGCGGGCGAGCTCGCCCCGGGCTGGGACGCCGCCCTGCCGGCGAGCGCGAACGGCGAGGAGATCGCGACCCGCAACGCGAGCCAGGCCGCCATCAACGCGCTCGCGGCCGGCGTCCCCGAGCTGTTCGGCGGCTCGGCCGACCTGTCCGAATCGAACCTGACCGACGTCAAGGGCGGCGGCGATGTTTCCGCGGCCGAGGTCGGTCGGAACCTCCGCTTCGGCGTCCGCGAGCACGCGATGGGCGCGATCGCCAACGGGATCGCCTACCACGGCGGCTTCATCCCGTACGCCGCGACGTTCCTGACGTTCAGCGACTACATGCGCGGCGCCGTCCGCATCGCGGCGCTCTCCGGGCTCCACGTCGTCTACGTCTGGACCCACGACTCGGTCGGGCTCGGCGAGGACGGCCCGACCCATCAGCCGGTCGAGCACTACGCCGCGCTCCGGGCGATCCCCGGGCTCTGGTTCGTCCGGCCCGCCGACGCGAACGAGACCGCGGCCGCCTGGGCCCTCGCCGTCGAGCGTCGCGACGGCCCGGTCGCCCTCGCCCTGACCCGCCAGAAGCTGCCGGTCCTGCCCGGGACCGCCGAGCTCGCCCGCGACGGCGTCCGGCGCGGCGGCTACGTCCTCCGGGCCGCCTCGACCGAGGCCGGTGGCGACGACCCGGCGCTCATCCTCGTCGCGACCGGCTCGGAGGTCGCCCTCGCCGTCGCCGCGGCCGAGGCGCTCGAGGCCGACGGGATCGCGACCCGGGTCGTGAGCCTTCCCTGCTGGGAGCGGTTCGAGGCGCAGGACGCGGCCTGGCGCGACGCCGTGCTCCCACCGGCCGTCCGCGCCCGCGTCGCGGTCGAGCTCGGGGTGAGCCTCGGCTGGGACCGCTGGGTCGGCGAAGACGGCGCGATCATCGCCCTCGACCGGTTCGGGACCTCGGCGCCGGCCGGCACGATCCTCGAGCGGTTCGGCTTCACGAGCGCCCGCGTCGCCGAGGTCGGCCGACGGGTGATCCGCGAGGGGCTCCGGGGCCGCCTCCCGCTCCCGGACGGCACCGATCCGCACCGCCCGGCGGGCAGCTGACCGATGCGCGTCGCGTTCGCGGCAGATCACGCCGGCGCCGGCCTCAAGGCCGAGCTCCTCGAGCGGGCGGCCGCGGAGCTGCCGGGTCACGACCTCGTCGACCTCGGCGGCGATGGCTCGGACCCGGCCGACGACTACCCGGACTTCGCCCGCGCCATCGGCCGGGCGGTCCGCGACGGCGAGGTCGACCGCGGGATCCTGATCTGCGGCAGCGGGGTCGGCGCGTCGGTCGCGGCGACGAAGGTCCACGGCGTCCGGGCGGCCGTCTGCCATGACACCTACTCGGCGCGCCAGGGCGTCGAGCACGACGACATGAACGTCCTCTGCCTCGGCGCCCGCGTCGTCGGCGCCGAGGTCGCGTTCGAGTGCCTCCGGGCCTTCCTCGGCGCGACCTTCAGCGGCGAGGCCCGACACGCCCGGCGGCTCGCGAAGACGCTGGCGATCGAAGCGGAGGAGCACCGGTGACCATCAGCATCCCCGACCCGGCGGCGGCCGCCGCCTGGGGGGAGACCCTCGCCAGGGCCGGTGCCGAGCGCTGGGCGGCGCGCCTGGCCACCCGCGACACGACCCTCTGGACGACCGACCTCGCCGTCGCGGCCGACATCGGCGATCGCCTCGGCTGGCTCGACGCCCCCGGCCACTTCTCGGTGATGATCCCCGCCCTCGAGCAGTTCGGCGAGGCGATCCGCGACGCCGGCTTCACGGCGGCGATCGTCGCCGGGATGGGCGGCAGCAGCCTGGCCCCGGAGGTCGTCGCCCGCGTCTTCGGGACGACCGAGGACTGGCTCGAGGTCCGCATCCTCGACTCGACCGACCCGGCCGCCGTGGCCGCGGTCGTCGACGACCTCGACCCGCTGACGACGCTCTTCATCATCGCCTCGAAGTCGGGCACGACCGCCGAGGTCCACGCCTTCGCCGAGGACGCCTGGCACCGCATCCAGGCGGCGATCGACCGCAGCGAGCACCGCTTCCGCCACGCCGGCCCCGGCGACTTCATGATCGGGATCACCGATCCCGGCAAGCCCGAGCACGCCCTCCCGCACCGGCGCGACCTGCGCGAGGTCTGGCTCAATCCCGAGGACATCGGCGGCCGCTATGCCGCCCTGACCTACGTCGGCCTCGTCCCCGCGTCGCTGATCGGCATCGACCTCGACCCGCTCCTCGGATCCGCGGTCGCGATGCTCGAGCGGTGCGGCGAGCCAGACCCGGAGGAGAACCCGGGCATCGCCCTCGGGACCGCGCTCGCGACGCTCGCCGCCGCCGGCCGCGACAAGCTGACGCTGGTCGCCGACGCGGAGATCGAGCCATTCGGGGCCTGGGTGGAGCAGCTCGTCGCCGAGAGCACCGGCAAGCGTGGCGTCGGGATCGTGCCGATCGACCGGGAGCCCATCGGCGCGGCCGAGGCGTACGGGGCCGACCGCGTCTTCGTCCGCCTGTCGCTGACCGACGGGACGCCGCCGACCGCCCGCGACGGCACGACCGCCGACGCGTTGACCGCGGCCCTCGAGGCGCTCGGCCACCCGGTCGTCCGGATCGCGATCGAGGACCCGATGGACCTCGGCGGCGAGTTCGTCCGCTGGGAGGTCGCGACCGCGATCGCCGGCGCGGTCCTCGGCATCGACCCGTTCGACCAGCCGGACGTCGAGGCGGCGAAGGTCCAGGCGCGGGCCCTCCTCGAGGAGCACGATGCGCCGCTGGAGCCGCCCGTCGGCTGGGAGGGCGAGCTCGCCGGGCACCTCGCCCGGATCGGCCCTCGCTCCTACCTCGCGATCCAGGCATTCATCGCCCCGACCCCGGAGCGCGACGCGGCGATCGCCCGGATCCGGGCCCGGCTCCGCGACGCCACGGGCCGGGCGACGACCGCCGGCTATGGCCCGCGCTTCCTCCACTCGACCGGTCAGCTCCACAAGGGCGGTGCGCCGATCGGGTGGTTCCTCCAGCTCACGGCCGACCACCCGGTCGACCGGCCGATCCCGGGCCTGCCGTACACGTTCGGCCGGCTCGTCGACGCCCAGGCGCAGGGCGACCGGGCGGTCATCGCCGAGCGCGGCCTGCCGATCCTCCGGGTCCACCTCGGGCTCGATCCCGACGCCGGCCTCGCCGCCCTCGAGCGGGCGCTCGAGACCACCCTCGCCGCCCCCTCGACCGGCGGCTGACCACCCTCGACCCCGAACGGAGGCCTCACCGGATGCGCATCGGGTTCATCGGCCTCGGCCGGATGGGCGGCAACATGGTCCGCCGGCTGCTCGGCGACGGCCACCAGGTCGTGGCCTACAACCGCACCCCGGAGAAGACCCGCGAGATCGCGACCGAGGGCGCCGAGCCGGCGTTCTCGATCGCCGAGCTCGTCGGAAAGCTGGACAAGCCACGCACGGTCTGGGTCATGGTCCCCGCCGGCGACGCGACCGAGGCCCAGATCGCCGAGCTCCTCGAGCACCTCGAGCCGGGCGACACGATCGTCGACGGCGGCAACACGAACTTCCACGACGACCAGCGGCGCCACCCGGCCCTCGCCGAGCGGGGCGTCCGGTACGTCGACGCCGGCGTCTCGGGCGGCGTCTGGGGCCTCAAGGTCGGCTACTGCCTGATGGTCGGCGGCGATCCGGAGGCGGTCGAGCCGCTCGAGCCCGTCTTCCGCTCGCTCGCCCCGGCCGACGGCTATCGCCACGTCGGCGGCCCGGGAGCCGGACACTACGTGAAGATGATCCACAACGGCATCGAGTACGGCCTGATGCAGGCGTACGCCGAGGGCTTCGAGATCATGCACGCGAGCGACTACGACCTCGACCTCGGGGCGATCGCCGACCTGTGGAACCAGGGCTCGGTCGTCCGCTCGTGGCTGCTCGAGCTCGCCGCGCTCGCGTTCAAGGCCGAGGGCCAGGATCTCGCCCATCTCAAGGGCTGGGTCGCCGATTCGGGCGAGGGCCGCTGGACGGTCCAGGAAGCGATCGACCGCGACGTCCCGGCGCCGGTGATCACGCTCGCGCTCCAGACCCGGTTCCGTTCGCGGCAGGCCGACTCGTACGGGGCGAAGGTCCTCGCCGCGCTCCGCAGCCAGTTCGGCGGTCACGCGGTCAAGACGGAGTAGCGGCCGTGGCAACGGCGAGCGCGAAGGGCGGCCGGTGACGTCCGGGCGGCCCGGCGACCACGGGACACCCGAGCCACGGACGGCCCGCGAGCTCCGGCTCGCCCGGGCCGGTCGCCGCAGGCGCCGGTCCCGGTCGGCCGCGAACCCGCTCCGGACCGGGCTGCGACTCGAGCGGATGCCCGACCCATGCGTCGTCGTCCTGTTCGGCGCGACGGGCGATCTCGCCCACCGGAAGGTCTTCCCCGCCCTCCTCCAGCTCTGGCGGACGCACCTCCTGCCGCACGAGTTCGCGGTCGTCGCGATGGGCCGTCGCCCGTACGACGACGACGCGTTCCGGGCGACGATCCGGCCATCGCTCGAGGGGCACCAGCGGTCGGCCGTCGAGCCCGGCGTGGTCGACGAGTTCCTCGAGCGTGTCGTGTACCACGCCGGCGACTTCGCCGACGACGCGACGTTCGACGCGCTCGGCCCCCGCCTCGACGGGATCGACCGGGACCGCGGGACCGCCGGCAACCGGCTCTTCTACCTCGCCACCCAGCCGTCGGCGTTCACCGGGATCATCGCCGGGCTCGGTCGGACCGGCCTGGACCACGAGGTGAGCGGGGGCGGCTGGCGACGGCTCGTCGTCGAGAAGCCGTTCGGCCGCGACCTCGACTCCGCCCGACGGCTCAACCGCGAGGTCGGGCGGGTCTTCCGCGAGTCGCAGGTCTACCGGATCGACCACTACCTCGGCAAGGAGACGGTCCGCAACCTGCTCGTCTTCCGGTTCGGCAACACGATCTTCGAGCCGCTCTGGAACCGCCGCTACGTCGACCACGTGCAGATCACCGTCGCCGAGTCGATCGGGGTCGAGGGGCGGGGGGCGTTCTACGAGGAGACGGGCGCCTCGCGCGACTTCCTCCAGAACCACCTGATGCAGCTGCTCGCCCTCGTCGCGATGGAGCCGCCGGCATCGTTCGACGCGGACGCGCTCCGCGACGAGAAGGTCAAGGTCATCCGGGCCATCGCGCCGCTCGACGCGACGGCCGTCGCCCGCAACGTCGTCCGGGGCCAGTACGGGCCGGGCTGGGTCGAGGCGCAGCCGGTCCCCGGCTACCGCGCGGAGCCGGCCGTCGACCCCGAGTCGGAGACCGAGACGTTCCTCGCGGCCCGCCTGACGATCGACGACTGGCGCTGGTCCGGCGTCCCGTTCTACCTCCGGACCGGCAAGCGGCTGCCGAAGCGGGCGACCGAGATCGCGATCCAGTTCAAGCCGGTCCCGCACCGGCTCGTCGTCGACGACGACCTCGAGGCGAACCTCCTCGCGATGCGGATCCAGCCCGACGAGGGGATCCTGCTGCGGTTCGGGGCCAAGGTCCCGGGGCTCGGGCTCGACATCCGGACGGTCAACATGGACTTCGCCTACGGGTCGTCGTTCAACGTCGACTCGCCCGACGCGTACGAGACGCTCATCCTCGACGCCCTGCTCGGCGACGCCTCGCTCTTCACCCGGGCCGACGAGGTCGAGGCCGCCTGGGCGACCGTCACGCCGATCCTCGAGGCCTGGACCGAGGGGCCGCCGCCGGCCTTCCCCGACTACGACGCCGGGACGTGGGGCCCGGCCACCGCGGACGCGCTCCTCGCCCGCGACGGCCACCGCTGGCGACGGCTGTGAGTGCGGCGACCGCGGGCGGCGCCGGGATCGTCCTCGAGGCCGTCCCCGACCTGCGCTGGGCGGCGCGGGCCGACTCGATCGCCGGGATCGAGCGCGAGCTCGCCCGGATCTGGGCCGGGGCCGAGCTGACCGTCCCCGGCGACGGCCGCGGCGAGCGCCGCGTCGCGGCCCGGACGAGCGTCATGAACCTCGTCGTCGTCGCCCCGCGACCCGAGACCGGCGAGCGCGCGGCCGCGATCCTCGCGGCGCTGACCGGCCGCCACCCGTCCCGCACGCTCGTCGTCGCTCCGGTCGACCCCGACGGGCCGGCCCGGCTCGACGCCCGGATCCAGGCCTTCTGCATCCTGCCGCGGCCGGATGCGGCGGAGACGTGCGCCGAGTCGATCTTCGTCCTCGCGGGCGGCGAGTCGGGGCGCCATCTCGCGGCGATCGTCGCCCCGCTCGTCGTCCACGACCTGCCGGTCACGCTGTGGTGGCCCGGCGAACCGCCGCTCGGGACGCGGCCGACCGCGGAGCTGGTCGCCATCGCCGACCGCCTCGTCGTCGACGGCTCGTCCTGGTCCGGCGACGGCCTGGCGCGCCTCGGCTCGCTCGCCGGGCTCGCCGTCTCCGAGGGGGTCGTCGTGTTCGACCTCGCCCTCGTCCGCCAGGCCCGCTGGCGCGAGGCGATCGCGGCGGTCTTCGACCGGCCGGCCATCCGACCCTTCCTCGGCTCGATCCGGCGGGTCGAGGCCGACGTCGCGTCGCCGGAACCCGGGGTCGCCGGGCGGGCCAACGTCGTGAAGCCGCTCTATCACGTCGCCTGGCTCGCCTCGCGGCTCGGCTGGGCCGTCGAGCGCCCGCTCGCCTACGCGGCGTCGGGTGGCACGCTGACGGCGACGCTCCGGGCACCGCACCGGACGATCGAGGTCGCCATCGGGCCGCTGGCCTCGGCGTCGCCGCCCGGGACGACGCTCCGGGTCGAGCTCGAGGCCCGGCGTCGCGGGTCGGTCCTCCGCGCCGAGGCGACGGCGATGGCCGACGCCGTCCGTGTCCGCGTCGAGCTCGAGGGCGAGGCGATGCTCGAGCGGACGTACCGGGCACCCCGGGCCACCGACGCCGCGCTCCTGGCCGAGGTCCTCGAGACCGGCGGCGTCGACCCGGTCGCGGCCGGGACGCTCCGGCTCGCCGGCGCGCTCGCCGCCGGTGCGGGTGCCGGGGGCGCGCAGGCGACCGGCGCGAAGGGCGCCGGCGCGGACCCGGCCCGATGAGCGAGCCCGACGTCCTCATCCTGCCCGACCCGGCGGCAGTGGCCGAGGCGGCCGCGGTGCGGATCGTCGACGGCCTCGCGGCGGGTATCGCGGCCCGCGGCGAGGCGCACTGGGCGACGACCGGCGGGTCGACGCCGGCCGGCATCTACGACGCGATCGTCGGGACCGACCTGCGGACGGCGATCGCCTGGGACCGCGTCCACCTCTGGCTCGGCGACGACCGCTTCGTCCGGCGGGCGGACCCACGCTCGAACCTGCGGATCGCCGACGAACGGCTGCTCGGGCCAGCCGGGGTCGCGATCGCAGCCGGCCACGTCCACCCGGTGCCGAGCGACGCCGCGATCGACGCGGGGCGGGGGCCCGCTGCCGCGGCGGCGGCCTACGCGGCCGAGGCGGCGGCGCTCGTCCCGGCGGGCCGCGGCGGGATGCCGGCGTTCGACGTCGTCGTCGTCGGGATCGGCCCCGATGGCCACCTCCTGTCGGTCTTCCCCGGCAGCCCCGCGTTCGACGATGCGCGTGTCGTCCTCCCCGTCCCGGCCCCGGCGCACGTCGAGCCGCACCTGGAGCGGGTGACCTTCCACCCGGCGATCCTCGACGCGACCCGGTCGCTGATCGTGCCGGTCCTCGGCGCCGGCAAGGCGGCCATCCTCCGCGACGTCCTCGGGCCCGATCGGGACGAGCGACGCTGGCCCGCCCAGCGAGCCCGTCGAGCCGGCGCCGCGTGGATCCTCGACGAGGCCGCGGCCGCCGGACTCGCCCTGCCCGACTGACCGGCGACGGGCGGCGATCCCGGGCGACGGGCCGGGCCGCGTTCGGCCGAGGTCGCGAGCGGGCCGCTACAGCGCGCCGATCCCGCGGGCCATGAGCGCCGCCGACACCGGCACGAGCGGGATGATCAGGACCTCGATCGTCACCGACCGCCGGGTCGCGGCGAGCTCGTCGGGCGGGACCGCGAAGGCCGGGTCGGCCGCGAACGCGCGGCCCCAGCGCATCGACCGGACCGTCGGCCCGATCGAGACGATCGTGATCGCCCCGAGCGCCGCCATCTTCGTCCAGAAGAAGGCGTTGCCGAGGTAGAAGTCGGCCGGGATCGGCCCGAGCGCGATCCGCCCGATGCCGATCGCGACGACCGCGAGCGCGGCGATCCCGTAGGCGGCGTCGAGCCGGCTGAAGCGGCGGACGTCGGTCGCCGGCATCGGTCCGCGGACGAGCACGAGCTCGCCGACGAGCGCGCCGACGAGCCCGAACGCGGCGAGGTGGTGAGCGATCGCGAGGATCGCATCGACGGTCATGCGGCCTTCACCTCCCCCGCGACCGCCTGGTCGCGCCACCAGGCGACCGTCTCGGCGAGCGCGGACTCGAGCGGCGTCGGCCGAAGGCCGAAGGCGCGCTCGATCTTCGAGCTGTCGAGCAGGTACGGCTCTTCGAACTCGTAGGCCATCTCGATCATCTCGCGTGCCTCCGGCACGAACAGGCCGGCGAACCGGAGCATCGGCTTCGTCACCCGGCGGAGTCCGGCGGGGGGCACGCCGGCCGCCTCGGCGGCGAGCTCGGCGAAGCGGGCCTGGCTGATGGCCGGCGCGGTCGGGACGTGCCAGGTCTCGCCGAGGGCCTCCGGCCGCCGGCCGAGCTCGATCAGCGTCCGGGCGAAGTCGGGCACGTACGTGTACGCGTGCGGCAGGGCGGGGTCGCCGAACACTTGGACCTTCCTGCCGGTGAGGATCGGCGGGAAGAAGCGGTCGCCCGCCACGCTGTCGGTCCCGCGCGGGCCGAAGTAGTCCGAGGCCCGGGCGATGACGACCGGCACGTCGCCGGCCCGGTGGGCGGCCAGGAGCCGCTCGGCGAGCGCCGCCCGGGCCCGGCCCTTGCGGTTCGTCGCGGCGTACGGCAGGTCCTCGGTGATCGGCCGGCCGCCCGTCGGGCCGTACATGTAGAGGTTGTCGGCGACGGCGAGCCGGGTGCCCGTCCCAGCGAGCCCGCCGAGGACGCCGGCGGCGAGCGGCGGGAAGCCATTCGTCCAGTCGGTGTAGGCCGGCTGGCAGGCGAAGTAGGCGACCTCGGCGCCGGCGGCGACCGCCCGGACGGCCGCCGGATCGGTCAGGTCGGCGGCGCCCGGCTCGGCTCCGCGGACGGCGGCGCGACCGGACCGGCTGACGATCCGGACCGGCTCGCCCGCGGCGACGAGCTGCTCGGCGATGGTGGAGCCGATCGTGCCGGCTCCGAGGACGACGTGACGGGGCGTGGGCGTGGTCATCGTGGGTGCTCCTATCGGGATGCGACGGATGGGTCGGGGCGGGGGACGCCTCGGGCGCGGCGGGTGCCGGTCAGCCGGTGGCGGACCCCCCGGTGAGGCCGCCGATGAGGTCGTCGAGCGTCCGCTGAGTGGCGAACCGGGCGTCGGTCGGCTGGCCGCTCGCCCCGCTGTCGAGCCCCATGTGGCCGTAGAGGGCGGCGAGCCCGTGGACGGTGCTCCAGACGAGCAGCCCGAGCCGGAGCGGATCGTTGCCGGGCAGCTCGCCGGCCGCCTGTGTCGCGGCGCAGAGGTCGATGAGCCGTCGGTAGGCGGCCTCGCCGGGCGGGTCGTCGTCGCACGGCGCGAACATCACCTGGAAGAGCCCCGGATGCTCGACGGCGTGGAGGACGTAGGCGAGCCCGTACGTCCGGAGCGCCTCGAGCGGTCCGGCACCGGGCGCCAGCTCGCGGTCGAGACGCTCGACGAGCAGCTCGAAGCCACGCTCGGCTATCTCGTGGAGGAGCTCGTCGCGGTCCCGGAAGTGGTGCAGCGGAGCCTGGTGCGACACGCCGATGAGCCGCGCGACGCCGCGGATCGTGACGGCGTCCGGGCCGCCATCCTCGACGAGGCGAAGCCCGGCGGCGATGCAGGCAGCCCGCAGGTCGCCGTGGTGGTAGGCGTCGCGCCCGTCGGCGGGGCCGGCGTCGGGCGCGACGGTGACGGGGGTCGGGGTCGGGGTCGGGGTCGGGGTCGGGGTGGACATCGGTCGCTGCGCTCCGGTGGTGTTGACGCCATCAACTTTACGGTGTCAACTTGACGGTGTCAAGCCCACTGGTCGGAGGACGTCGCCGGGTTCGAGCCGGGACGTTGACCCGTGACTCTGAGAGTGCAATCATGGAGCCATGAGAGCCATCAGCGCCCTGGACGTGCGGGCCCGCTTCGGGCAGGTCATCGACGAGGCGGCGGCCGGCGAACGGTTCATCGTCGAGCGGGCCGGCATGCCGGTGGCCGCGATCGTCCCGCTCGCCGACCTCGAGCACCTCGACCCGGACCGGATCCGGGAGCGGCGCCTATCGGCCCTCGCCGACCTGGTCCGGCTGGGGCGCCGCGATCGAGCCCACGGCGGTCCGTTCGACTCGGTCGCGGCGATCAGGGAGGACCGCGATCGCGGCCACCGGCCGTGACGTTCTCCACCGCGCTGCCGCCGCTCGTCGCCGACGCGTCGGTCGCGGTCGATGCCGTCCTCGCCGAGCCGGACGCGGTTGCTGCCTGGACGCGATGGGTGGAGACGGACAGGATCCTGCTCGCCCCGCCGATCGCCTGGCCGGAGATCGCCCAGGCGCTCCTGCGCCGGGGGATGCCGCCCGCCGACGTCGCCGTACGCCTCGAGGGGCTCGAGCTGGCCGGCCTCGAGACCGCGGACCGTGGCCGCCGTGGTGTGGCGGAGGCGGTCACGCTGGCCGAGCGACACCACCTGTCGGTCTACGACGCGACGTACCTGTGGCTGGCGATCGACGTCGACGGGGAGCTGGCGACGAGGGACCGGGCGCTCGCCCGGGCCGCGAGCGACGAGGGGGTGCCGCTCGCCCTCGAGGCATAGCCGTCGACGGCCCGCGTTGCCGCCCGGCTATCCTTCGGCGATGGCCGAGCGTGACATCGACCTCCACGCGACCGAGGGTCGCGTCGTCGCGCCCGACGGCACACCGATCGCCTGGTTCCGGGTCGACCCACCGGGAAGCGGTGGCCCCGGACCCGCCGACCCGACGTCGGCCGGACGGCCGCCACTCCTCCTCGTCCATGGCACGACCGCCGACCACACGACGTTCCGGGTCTTCGGGCCGCGGATGGCGGCGACCCGGCCGGTCGTCGCGATCGACCGCCGCGGTCGGGGCGGCTCGGGCGACACGCTCCCCTATGCGATCGAGCGCGAGTACGAGGACGTCGCCGCGGTCGCCGAGGCACTGGCGCAGGCCGCCGGCGGGGAGGTCGACGCCTTCGGGCACTCATACGGCGGGCGGGCGGTCATGGGCGCCGCCACCCTGACCCGGCGGATCCGACGCGTCGTCGCCTACGAGGGCGCGGTCACGCCCGGTGTCGCCGAGCGCCATCCGGCGCTGCTCGAGCGACTCGAGACGCTGCTCGCCGACGGGCGGCGGCGGGACCTGCTCGAGACGTTCCTCCTCGACGCGGTCGAGCTCACGCCCGATGAGTGGGCGGCATTCCAGGCCTCGCCGGCCTTCGCGGCCCGCGTCGCCGCCGCGCACACCGTCGCCCGCGAGCTGCGGGCCGGGTCGACGCCGGAGGCCGCGCTCGGGCGGTACACCCGGGTCGAGCAGCCGGTCCTCCAGGTCCTCGGCTCGGAGAGCCCGGCGTTCTTCCGGGCCGGGGCCGAGGCGCTCGCCGCCCGACTGCCGCACGGCCGCCTCGAGACCATCGCGGGCGCCCGCCACGCGGCCCACCATACCCACGTCGACGCCCTCGTCATCCTGACAGGGGGATATCTCGACGCACCGGAGGAGGTCATACTGCGCGGATGGATCTCACCTTCGTCGGCTGGATCGTCGTCGGCCTGATCGCCGGGGTCATCTCCGGGATCATCGCGGGCGGCCGGACGGCCCGGGGCTGGATGCCGAGTCTCGCGATCGGCCTGATCGCCGCCGTCATCACCGGCTGGGTGTTGACCGAGGTCGTCGGGTCGGACTCGATCACGAGCATCTGGGTCTCGGCGCTGCTCGCGACCGTCACCGCCATCGTCCTCCGGTTGATCATCAACACCCTCTCGTTCGGCGAGTGACGCGGCGGCGCCGCCTCGGCGGCGTCCGGCGTCCGGTGCCATCGCCCGCGACCGCAGTCGTTCCCGGCTGCGCGTCGGCGGCCGTGCCCGGCACCGCCGCGCACCGGCGGACTACCATCGCGCCATGAGCGAGACCGCCCCGACGAACCCGTCCACCACCACGGTCGGCGACGACCGGCCGTACAGCCCCGGCCTAGAGGGCGTCCTCGCCGCCGAGACGGCCCTCGGGTACGTCGACGGAGCGAACGGCCGGCTCCTCTATCGCGGCTACCGAATCGGCGACCTCGTCGAGCGGGCGGCCTACCCCGCGGTCGCGAACCTGCTCTGGACCGGCGGGTGGGATCCGGGCGCGCGCCTGCCGACCGCGCCGGTGCCCGAGCAGGTCCTGGCGGCGCTCCGCGCCCTCGGTCGCGAGGCGAAGCCGATGGACGCGCTGCGGACGGCGGTCTCGGTCTGGGGCGCGACACGGACCCTCGACTGGCCGCCGACGCCCGAGCAGGCCCGGGCGCTGACCGCCTTCTCGCCCTCGGCCCTGGCGGCGTACGCGCGGCTCCGGCAGGGGCTCGAGCCGGTCGAACCCGACCCCGACCTCGACCTCGTCGAGGGCTTCCTCTACCAGCTGACCGGTGCGCGACCCGACGCCGGCACCGCCCGGGCCCTCGACGCCTACTTCATCGTCGGCGCCGAGCACGGTCTCAACGCCTCGACGTTCGCCGCCCGGGTCATCGTCGCGACCCGCTCCGACATCGCCTCGGCCGTCTGCGGCGCGATCGGCGCGATGAAGGGGCCGCTCCACGGCGGCGCCCCGTCCGAGGTCGTCGAGCAGATCCACCAGGTCGGCTCGCCCGAGCGGGCCGAGCAGTGGATCAACGACGCCCTCGACCGCAAGGAGCGGCTGATGGGCTTCGGCCACCGCGTCTACCGGGCCTACGACCCGCGGGCCGCCGCGCTCCGCAAGGTCGCCGAGTCGATGGAGCACAAGCCCGACTGGCTCGACCTCGCGATCCGGATCGAGGACGTCGCCCTGCGCGTCCTCGCCGAGCGCTACCCGGACCGGCCGCTCAAGACGAACGTCGAGTACTACGCTGCGGCGGTCCTCATGGGCGTCGGCCTCACCCCGGACCTGTTCCCGGCCACGTTCGCCCTCGCCCGCCACGCCGGCTGGACGGCCCACGTCCTCGAGCAGGTCGCGGCGAACAAGCTCATCCGGCCCGACGCGCGGTACACGGGCCCCGCGGAGCGCGACCTGCCGGCCTGAACGCACGAACGGCGTTCCGAACGGTGCCGTCAGGCCACCCCTGACCCCGGCCCGCCGGCCGCAGCCAGCGACGGCGTTCGTCATGCGGCCGCCAGCCGCCCGGTGTCCCGGCCCATCGGCCGCAGCCATCGCCGTCGATC
>CAZABC010000043.1:0-18145 GCA_964483405.1 uncultured Anaerolineaceae bacterium | reverse complement strand
CGAAGTAGCTGACGAAGTACTCGACCGCGTTCTCCGGGAAGAAGTCCCGGAACTCGGCGTAGAGCTGGGCGGCGAGCGTCTTGTTGTGGGCCAGGACGAGCGTCGGCCGGTTGGCCCGGGCGATGACCTGGGCGATCGTGAAGGTCTTGCCGGTCCCGGTCGCCCCGAGGAGGGTCTGGGCGCGCATCCCGCGGGCGATCCCGTCCGCGAGGCGCTCGATGGCGGCCGGCTGGTCGCCGGTCGGCTCGAAGGGGGCGACGAGCCGGAAGTCGGGCACGCGGCGATTGTAGCAAGGCCGGCACCCGGTAGGCGAACGGATGTTCGGTGCGTCGGCGCGCCGCGCGGATGACCGGCGGCGGGTCGGCGGTGGGACCTCAGGGTCATTCCCGGCGGGAGCGGGCCGGTCGACACTCGGCTGGCACGGATCCGACGCCGGAGGTCGCGCGCGCCACGATGCGCCCCGCACGCTCGCCACATACCCCGCCGCCCGCCCCCGAGCGGGGCCAGAGCCTGGTCGAGTTCGCCCTGATCCTGACGCCGCTGATGCTGGTCCTGCTGGCGATCATCCAGTTCGGCTTCATCTTCAACGCCTACGTCACGATCACCAACGCGACCCGCGAGGCGGCCCGGACCGGCACGATCGTCATCTACGACGGCGACTACTCGGCGGCCCAGAACGACCTCGCCCGCAACGAGGCGATCAAGGCGACCCTCCTCGAGTCGCTGAACCTGCTCTCGACGAGCTCCCCGCAGCTGACGGTCGGCTCGACCTGGACCCAGAGCGGCGACACGTTCACCAACGGCGATCTCGTCGTGACCTACGAGCTCCCCGACGACGTCACCGACACCGACGCGCGGACCGGCCAGCGCCTGACGGTCCGGGTGACCTACCACCAGGACCTGATCATCCCGCTCGTCGCCAACCTGCTGCCGCGCGACACCGGCGGGCGCCTCGGCCTCGGGTCCGAGGTCACGATGGTGATCAACTGATGGCCGAGCGGCGGGTCCGGCGGGCGGATCGCGGCCAGGTCCTCGTCATCTTCGGGCTGTCGGTCGTCGGCCTCCTCGCCGCGGCCGGGATCGCCTTCGACGTCGGCCGCTTCTACACCGAGAAGCGGTTCCTCCAGAACGCCGCCGACGCCGGGGCGCTCGCCGCCGCGAACGCCCTCATCCGGGGCGAGGACGCCGCGACGGCCGAGGTCGAGGCTCGCGCCGTGCTCGCCCGGAACCTCATCGGCAGCCCGGCCGGCAGCGACGCCGCCGAGCCGCCGGAGACGCCGGTCTACGAGCCCGGCCACGCCGGCGACCCGATCCACCTCGTCGACGGCATCCTCATCGGCGGTGGCGAGGTCCGGGTCGCCGTCTCGAGCCAGGTGCCGTACACGTTCGGCCGGATCGTCGGGCTGCTCGAGGCGACGGTCCTCGCCCAGGCCCGCGTCCGGACGACCGGCGACCTGCTCCCGATCGCCGTCCGCAAGTACATCAACGCGCCCGGACCGACGGGCGGGGCGGCCTACCCATGCGACGGCGACCAGAACGACTTCCAGGATCTGGTCGCGACGGCCGACACGGCGTGCCTCGGCAGCGAGACCGACGACTCGCTTCGGACGCCCCCGTCGGCCGGCCAGCCGTTCAACCCCTCGAACCCGGGCGACGACCCGAGCCACCACGGGCCGATCATCGCCCTCGTCGGCCAGGGCGCGGAGCCGAGCAACAACGCGAGCTTCCGCGGCTTCGTCGCCCTCGACATCCGGAACTTCGCGTCGACCACCTCGAACGTCTTCTACAACGGGGTGACCGCGGGCACCAACCCGAACGTGCTCAAGGACCTGGAGGCCGGCTGGGTGGCGACCGGGTATCCGGGTCCGGCCTTCCCGCCGGTGACCAGCCCGGCAGATCCCAACGACCAGGTCGGCATCATCGACGGCAACTCGTCGGGGATCGTCGTCGACGCCATCGGGGACCGCTACCGCCCCGGCGACGAGATCCTCGCGGCCGTCTACTCGGGGACGGTCATGACGATCCCGGACTTCTCGTACACCGTCCCGACGACCGTCCCGATCGGCACGACCCAGGACCGGAGCGGCGCCGTATCGACCGCGGTCTCGAAGAACGCCTCATTCACCGGGACGGTCACGACGACCGCCTTCCCCGACTGGGGCGATGCGACCCATCCGCAGACGCTCGGCACGCTGACGCCGCTCACGTTCGCGCCGGACCCGGCCACGCCACCCGCCTCGATCGTCTGGACGACGTTCCGGACGACCGGGGCGACGGCCGGCATCTACACCCACTGGATCAAGGGCCACTCGTCGAGCCCGTACCTCACCGACCACTTCTACCCGGTCGCGTTCAACGTCGGCGGGGTCGCCCGCGATTTCTCGGTCACCGGCTCCGGGTCGGTCCTTGCGATGGCGGCGACCGGCGGGACCGGGACGGCGACCGTGAGCTTCCGGACGCCGAACAACAACAGCACCTACTTCGGCGGGACGGTGACCCTCAGCCTCGAGGGCGGGCCGGACGACCTCGGGGTCCTGCCGACGGGGATCGGGACGATCAGCGTCTCGCCCAGCTCGTTCACCCTCAACAAGAACGGCCGCCAGGACGTGACGATCAGCGTCGGTGGCGGGACCCTCGGACCGGGCGAGTACCCGCTGACCCTCCGGGCGACCGGGACCAACCTCGCCGGCCAGAAGGTCACCCGGCACATCCCCCTCGTCCTCGACATCGCGACCGACGGGACGGCCAACGAGTACGTCGACATCGTCGGCTTCGCGATCTTCCGGATCACCTCGATGGACTCGAACGCCGTCTACGGCTACGCCATCAGCGACACCTACGCGGACATGAACGACCCAGCCCTGGCACGCGGTCAGGTGGCCAGGCTGGTGCCCTGGGACTAGCCGGTCGGGCACGGCATCGCATCACAACGGGAGGCAGCCACGGTGGAGCTCGAATACAAGGACACGGGTCGGCGCGGCAAGGTCGTCATCGTCCTCGGCGTCATCCTCGCCCTCGTCGCGGGCGCCGCGGCGTTCTACTTCGTCAGCCAGGCCCAGCAGCAGGCCGGTCAGGCCGGCCTCCAGCGGGCATCGGTCGTCGTGGCCGTCCGGGCCATCCCGGCCCGCAAGCCGATCGAGGCCGGCGACGTCGTCGTGCGCGAGGTGCCGCTCGACCCGACGAACGCCCAGGGCGTCGTCGCCGACCCCGCCCAGGTGCTCGGCCGGATCCCGGCGATCACCATCCTCGAGGGCCAGCTGGTCACGACCAACCTGCTCGCCTCCTCGACCGAGGGCGGCGAGTTCACGATCCTCGGGCCCGAGGAGACCGTCGCCCCCGACTCGGAGGCCTGGCGGGCGATCTCCATCTCGGTCCCCGACACGCAGGCGGTCGGGGGGATGCTCCAGCCGGGCCAGACCGTCGACGTCTTCGTCACCGCCACGGTCAACGTGCCGCAGGACCTGATCGAGGAGGGCAAGTACTACACCGACAAGTCGACGAAGATCACCTACCAGGACATGCTGATCCTCGCCAAGTCGGGCCAGTTCTACATCCTCAAGGCGAACCTCTCGACGGCCGAGGAGATCAGCCACCTCCAGGCGAGCGGGACCGCCGCCTTCAGCCTCGCCCTCCGACCGGAGATCGACACCCGCTTCATCGACGTCGCCTCGCTGGGCAGCACGACCAACCGGATCATCACCAAGTACGGCCTGCCGGTGCCGGAGACCTATCCGGCCGGCAACAGCCCCGTCCGGACGCCGCCGCCGCTGCCCTCCCCCACCCCGTTCCCCTCGCCGTCGCCGGCCGCGTCCCCGGCGGCCTCGCCGAGCCCCTCACCCGTTCCGTAGCACCGGGTCGCGGGCCGGGTGCGTCCGGCGCCCGGTGACTGCTGCGCCGCTGACCCGGCGCGCCTCCCACGGCCGCCCGGTCCTTCGTGGGCCGGGCGGCCGGCCGTCTTGCCGGGCCGGCGGCCTACCCTCCGTCGAGCGCCCTCGACGCGACCATGGCGACGGCTGCCGCCGCCAGCCGCTCGACGACCGGCCGGACCTCGTCGGCCCGGCCGGTCGTGTCGACGACGCGGTGCGGGACCGTCGCGACGCGAGCCGGCAGGTCGGCCTGGGCGGCGATCCGCCGTTCGGCGTCGACCGGGTCGATGCCGCGGGCCGCCAGCCGCTCCCGCTGCGAGGCCGGGTCGCAGGTCACGAGCCAGACCTCGTCGCAGAGGGGCGCGTAGCCGCCCTCGACGAGCCGGATCGCCTCGAGGACGACGAGCGGCGCCCCGCCCGCGCGTGCCGCCTCCACCGCGGCGAGGATCGCCGGCCGGACCGCCGGGTGGACGATGGCCTCGAGCCGGCGAAGCTCGGCCGGGTCGCCGAAGACCCGTCGGCCGAGCGCCGTCCGGTCGAGGCTCCCGTCGGCGGCGACGACCGCCGGCCCGAATGCGGCGACGATGGCCGCGTGGGCCGGGGTGCCCGGCTCGACGACCTCCCGCGCGAGCCCGTCGGCGTCGACGACCGCCGCGCCGCCCTCGCGGAGCCAGCCGGCCACCGTCGACTTGCCGCAGCCGATCGGGCCGGTCAGCCCGATGACGGCCGCGCGCGGCCGGGCGCCCTCGCCCGGCGCCGCGCGCGCGCCGGGCGGGATGTCGTCGGTCATGGTGCCCGCTCCTCCAGCTCGAGCCAGGCCTCCTCGGCCGCAGCGAGCGCCGTCTCGACATCGGCGAGCTCCGAGGTCACCCGCCGCAGCTCGACGAAGTTGGCCTGTGTCGCGGGGTCACCGAGGGCGAGCTCGAGGTGGCTCCGGCGGAGCCCGAGCCTCGTCAGCTCCGACTCGACGACGGCCGACTGCCGCCGGTAGGCGTCCTTGGAGAGCTTCGGCCGGCGGGTCGTGGGGTCGCGGGGTGCGACCCGCGCCGGACCCGTCGGCGGGTCGGCAGCGGCGACGTCCGGCGTGGCCGGGCCGGCCGAGACCCGGCTCCGCGGCGCCCTCGGCGCTCCGGCTGCTCGCGACCGCCCGGCCGCCGGGTGCAGCCGTCGGGACTCGACCGCGGCGGCCGCCTCGGCGGTCCAGCCGTCGGCCACCGCCGTCCGCCAGGCCCGGTAGCCACCGTCGAACGGGGCGGCCCAGCCCCCGTCGACGACCCACAGCCGGTCGCAGACGGTCTCGAGGAGTCGCCGGTCGTGGCTGACGACGAGGATCGTCGCCGGCGACTCGCGGAGGAACGTCTCGATCGCCTCGCGGGCCGGGATGTCGAGGTGGTTCGTCGGCTCGTCGAGGAGCAGGAGGTTCGACGGCAGGATGCCGAGAAGCGCGAGCTCGAGCCGCGAACGCTCGCCGCCCGACAGCGTCCGGACCTCCTTGAAGGCGTCGTCCCCGCGGAACAGGAAGCGGGCCAGGTAGGCGCGGGCCTCGCCGGCCGTGATCGGCATCGCCTCGAGGATCGCGTCGAGGACGGTCGCCCCGGGGATGGCGGCCTCGCGGAGCTGGGCGAGCAGCCCGAGCTGGACCGCGTTGCCGAACGCGAGGACCCCGTCGAGCGGGACGAGCGTGCCGGCGATCGTCCGGAGCAGCGTCGTCTTGCCCGCGCCGTTGGGGCCGACGATCCCGATCCGCTCGCCGCGCATCGCGGCGAGGAACGGGACGCGCGCGACGACCGACGGCGCGGCGTCGGCCTCGGCCTCGCGGCCCGGCAGGTAGCCGATGACGAGGTCCTCCATCCGGACGACCATCTCGCCCGAGCGAGCGGGACCGCCGCCGGCGAGGGCGCGGGTCGGGAGCGCGAGACGCCGGGCCCGCCGCGGGGCCTCGGTCCGCTCGGACTCGAGCCGCGCCAGGCGGGCCTCGTGCTCGTGCATCTTCGAGAACTTGCGATGGCTCCGGTAGCGCTGGACGAGCTCGCGCTCCCGGGCGATGTCGCGGGCCTGGGTGTCGGACTCGAGCGCCGCCCGGGCGTCGCGCTCCTCGCGCTGCCGGTGGTACGCGGCGTAGTCGCCGCGGAACGCGGTGAGCCGCCGGTCGCGGAGCTCCCAGACCCGGCGGACCGTCGCGTCGAGGAAGGCCCGGTCGTGCGAGGCGACGACGAGCGAGCCGCTCCGTCGTCGGAGCTGCTCCTCGAGCCACTCGAGCGCGGCGAGGTCGAGGTGGTTCGTCGGCTCGTCGAGGAGGAGCAGCTCGGGGTCGGCGACGACGAGCCGGGCCAGCGTCGCCCGGGTCTGCTGGCCGCCCGACAGCGTCGTCGGCGGGCGGTCCCACTCGTCGCGGGCGAAGCCGAGCCCGGACAGCGCCGCGTCGACCCGCAGGTCGAGCTCGTAGCCGCCGAGAGCCTCGAACCGGGCCCGCAGGTCGGCGTAGGCCGGCTCGCCGGCATGGCCGCCCGACTCGAGCCGGGCGAGCTCCGTCTCGAGTCGCTCGAGGGTGGCCGCCCCGCGACGGACCGCCGTCCGGAGATCGGGCGCGGCGATGAAGGCCTCGTCGAGGTGCGCCTCCTGGGTGAGGAGCCCGACGCTCAGGTTGCGGCGCCGGTGGACCTCGCCCCGGTCGGGCTCGTCGAGCCCGGCGACGATCCGCAGGAGCGTCGTCTTGCCGGCCCCGTTCGGTCCGACCAGCCCGATCCGGTCGCCGAGCGCGATCGCGGCGTCCACCCGATCGAGGATCACGAAGGTCCCGACCTCGCGGACGACCCCCGTCAGTCGGACGAGCGACATCAGGCGCCCTCCGGCCGACCCGCCGCCCGGGCGGCGGCACGGCGGGTCGCGGCCGCCCGCCGGGTCCGCTCGGTCCGGGCACGCGCCTCGGCCCGAGCCGCCTCGTCCGGGGTCAGGCCGAGCGATCCGGCCGCGGCCGTCTCGGTCCAGCGCGGGCCGCGGGGCCGCGCCCCGCGGCCCGGTCGCGGCTCCATGGCGGCGAGGATCCGGCGGATCGCGGGATCGGCCCGGTCGGCGGCACGCAGGCGCTGACAGTGCGAGCAGAAGTGGGTCGCCCGGCCGCCCACGACGATCCGGCGGATCGGCCGGCCGCAGCGCGGACACGGCCCGCCGGTCCGCTGGTAGACCTCGAGTCGCTCCTGCATCGAGCCGTCGCCCTCGGGCGCCGTGTAGTCGTCGATCGACGACCCCCGTCGCTCGACCGCCTCGCGCAGGATCCGCAGCAGCTCCCGGTAGAGGCGCGCCTCGTCGGGCGGCCGGAGCGACGCTGCGCCGCGGAGCGGGTGGAGCCGGGCCGCCCAGAGCGCCTCGTCGGCGTAGATGTTGCCGACGCCGGCGAGGAACCCCTGGTCCATCAGCAGCGGCTTGAGGCGGCCGCGGCGGGCACGGAGCCGGCGCCGGAAGGCCTGCAGGTCGAAGGCCGGGTCGAGCGGCTCGGGCCCGAACCCGGCGAAGCCGGCGCCGCCGCCGACCTCGCCGACGAGCTCGCCGTCCGCGTCGCGGCGGGCCAGCCCGATCCGGCCGAACTTGCGGACGTCGCGGAAGCGGATCTCGCGACCGTCGGCGAGCCCGATCTCGACCCGGACGTACGGGTCGGCCGGCGCGTCGCCGGGGACGACGAAGAGCTGGCCGGTCATCTTGAGGTGGACGGTGACCGCCGACCCGTCGTCGAGGTCGAGGACGACGAGCTTCGCCCGACGGCCGACCGCGACGATCGTCCGGCCCGCGACCAGGGCGCTGAACGACGCTGGGTCGCCGGACCGGATCGTCCGCGGCCAGGTCACCTCGACCCGCTCGATCCGCGCGCCGAGCACGAGCCCACGGAGGTCGCGGGCGACCGTCTCGACCTCCGGCAGCTCAGGCATCGCCGGTCCCCGGTGCCGGCGTGGCGGCGCTCACGCGTCGGCGCCGGCCGGCTCGAGCTCGTCGGCCTCCGCCCGCACGGCGTCCTCGCGCGTCAGCGGCGTCATCGCCTCCCAGTCGTCGCCGACCTTGACGTCGACCGTCAGCGGCACGTCGAGCGGGATGGCGCCCTCCATCGTCTCGCGGACCATCCGGGCGAGCCGCTCGACCTCGCCCGCGGGGACCTCGAAGAGCAGCTCGTCGTGGACCTGGAGCAGCATCCGGGCGCCGAAGCCGCCGGCGGCGAGCCGGTCGGCGACCCGGATCATCGCGATCTTCATGATGTCGGCGGCCGTCCCCTGGATCGGCATGTTGATCGCCATCCGCTCGCCGGCGGCGCGGAGGCTCGGGTTGTGGGCGTCGAGCTCGGGGATGGCCCGACGGCGGCCGAGGAGCGTCTCGACCGCCCCGTCCCGTCGGGCGACCTCCTTGATGTGGAGCATGTAGTAGCTGATCCCCGAGTAGGTCGCGAAGTAGTTCGCGATGAACTCCTGCGCCTCGGCGCGGCTGATGCCCGCCCGGCTCGAGAGGCCGAAGTCGCTCATCCCGTAGGCGATCCCGAAGTTGACCATCTTCGCCATCGACCGCTCGTCGGCCGTGACGTCGGCCGCGTCCTTGTGGAGGACCCGGGCCGCGGTCTCGCGATGGATGTCGGCCTCGCGGGCGAACGCGTCGCGCAGGTGCGCGTCGCCCGAGACGTGGGCGAGGATCCGCAGTTCGATCTGCGAGTAGTCCGCCGCGAGGAGGACCTTGCCGGGCTCGCCGGCGACGAACGCCCGCCGGATCCGGCGGCCGAGCGGCGTCCGGATCGGGATGTTCTGGAGGTTCGGGTCCGACGACGACAGGCGGCCCGTCGCGGCGACCGCCTGGTGGAAGGTCGTGTGGAGCCGGCCGTCGTCGGCGAGGAGCGACGGGAGCGCCTCGACGTACGTCGAGCGGAGCTTCGTGTAGGTCCGCCAGTCGAGGAGCTTGTCGATCATCGGGTGGGCCGGACGGAGCTCCTCGAGGACGGTCGCGTCGGTCGAGTAGCCGGTCTTCGTCCGCCGACCCCTGGGCAGGTCGAGCTCGAAGAAGAGGACCTGCTCGAGCTGCTTGGGCGAGCCGAGGTTGAACTCGTGCCCGACGCTCTCGTGGATGTCCCGCTCGAGCCGGGCGATCTCGGTCGCGAACTCGCGGTCGAGGACGCCGAGGGCCTCCCGGTCGAGGGCGACGCCGACCGCCTCCATCCTGGCGAGGACGGGGATGAGCGGCAGCTCGACCTCGCGGAAGAGCCGGTCCAGCGACGCGGCGACGAGCGCGTCGGCGAGCGACGGCCGGACGGCCAGCGCGGCCAGCGCCTCGAGCCCGGCCCGGACCCCGGCCGGCGTGCCGGCCCCCGTCGGCAGGATGATGTCGAGCCGCTCGGCGGCCACGTCGTCGATCGACTGCGAGCGGAGCGCGGCGTTGAGGACGTACGCCGCGATCTGGGTGTCGAACGCGACCGGGTGCGCCACGGCCCGCTCGTCGTCGACGAACCGGGCGACGAGGATCGGCTTCACCTCGTGGCCGACGAGCGGGGTGCCCACGGCCTCGACGAGCCGGCGGAGCGCCCCCACCCCGGCCGGTCCCTCCGCCACGACGACGCGACCGTCGTGGCCGGCGAGCGCCAGCGCGAGCGGCGTGCCACGGCGGGGCCGCGGATCGTCCGCGACGAGGGCGGCCGCGACGTCGGGCTGGGCTTCGAGCCAGTCGCGGAGCCCGGCGACCTCGGCGATCCCGACCGCCTCGAGCCGGCCCGGGTCGGCGACCGCGGCGGCGAGGGCGGCCCGGAGGTCGCCGAGGGGCGTCGGCCGCGCCGCCGTCGCGTCCGCGCCGGCCGCGTCGGCGGCGGCCGCCGCGGCGGCGTCGACGGTGTCGCCGGCGTCGGCTGCGACCGGGCCGGCCGCGGCAGGGGCCGGGCCGACGGCATCGAAGTCGAGCGACAGCTGGAGCCCGAGCCCCTCGCCGACGAGCGAGCGTGGCTGCCGCGGCGGCGCGCCGGGCGGGTGGGCCGCCGCCATCGTCTCGCCGGCCGAGGCGAGGGCCGCGGCGGCGTCCTCCGCCCGCTCGCCGGCGACCGGGGGAAGCCGCTCGATGAGCGTCCGGAACTCGTACTCGCGGAAGATCCGGATGACCGCCTCACGGTCGTACCGGCCGAGCTCGGCGGCCGCGAGATCGAGGGTCAGCGGAAGGTCGCGAACGAGCCGCATCAGGTCCCGGCTCTGGAACAGCCGCTCCCGCGCCTCGGCGAGCGGCTCGCGGAAGCGGGCCGGGGTCGCCTCGTCGAGATGGGCGTACAGGCCCTCGAGGTCGCCCCACGTCGCGACGAGCGAGGCCGCCGTCTTCTCGCCGACCCCCGGCACGCCGGGGATGTTGTCGGTCGGGTCGCCCTTGAGCGCCTTGTAGTCGAGCATCTGGTCGGGCCGCAGGCCGTAGCGCTCGTTGATCCGCGCGACGTCGTAGACGACGGTGTTGGCGATCCCGCCACGGAGCGAGACGAGGAGCCGTGTCCGCTCGCTCACGAGCTGGAGCATGTCGAGGTCGCCGGTGACGATCGTCGTGTCGAGACCCGCCGCCTCGGCCTGGCCGACGAGGGTCGCGATGGCGTCGTCGGCCTCATAGCCCTCGAGCTCGTAGACCGGGATCCCGAGCGCGGCGACGACCTCGCGGACCTTCGGGATCTGGTCGCGCAGGTCGTCGGGCATCCGCTGCCGGGTCGCCTTGTACTCGGCGTACGCCTCGTGGCGGAAGGTCGGCGCGGGCAGGTCGAAGGCGACGGCGACGTGCTCGGGCCGGACGTCCTGGATGGCCCGGAGGACGATGTTCGTGAAGCCGAAGACGGCCGTGACGAGCTCGCCGCGCGACGTCGTCAGCGGCGTGTTGATGAGGGCGAAGTAGCCGCGATAGATGAGCCCGTTCCCGTCGAGCAGCATCAGGCGGGGCATCGGCGGATCCTCGGGAGCCCGGGGCGGGCGGACGACCCCCGCAGTGTACCCGCGCGACGGGCCGGGTCTGCCGCCCGCCACCGGGACCCGCCCGCGCTACGGGTCGCGGGTCAGCCGTCGCGCCGCGAACAGGCCGATGCCGATCGAGAGCAGGGCGATCGAGAGCACGAGCAGCCAGGGCGATGGGCCGGCGTCGACCGTCGCCGCGTCGCGGCCCCCCGGCGGGTCCGCGCCGCCGCTCGTCGACTGGCTGCCGGCGTCGCCCCCGCCGGCCGTCTCGCCGTCGTCGCCGGGCGAGCTCACGTCGCCGGGCGACAGCTCCGGCCCGGACAGCCCGCCCGTCCCGGGGTCGACCTCGGCGCCCGGGACGCCGGCCCCCTCGTTCCGATCGCCGGCCGTGGCCCGGAAGTCCCCCGCTCCCGCGAGCATCCCGAGCGGGACGGCGGCCGGGACGGCGGCGAGGAGCAGGCCGACGATGCCGAGGGTCGTGAAGGTGACCGCGAGCGGCCGGACGATGGCCCCGCGCGGCGAGCGGAGCCCGACGACGAGCCGGCGCCAGCCGGTCGGCCGGAGGGCCGCCGCCTGCTCGGCGGTGATCGTGAAGTCGCGGGTCCGGACCGGCGCCGGGAGCTCGCCGAGCGCGGACGCGATGGCGAGGAGGTCGGCGTGGAGCGCGGCGCAGTCGGGACACGACGCAAGCCGCTCGGTCGCCTCGGCCAGGGCGGCGCCCTCGAGATCGTTCGCGGCGGCCGCGGCGACGAGGGTCCGGTCGTGGGCGGCGTGGTCGGCGTGGCGGGGCATCTCAGCCGTCAGACGACCGCCAGCGGGCCGGAGTTCCCCCCCCCGAAGCGACTCAGCCGGCGCGAGCGCGTCGATCGACGAGCGAGACGGCGAGCAGGCCGAGCCCGAGGCCGAGGAGGGCGATCGAGGCGATGGCGAGCGGGGACGGTCCGCCGGCGCCGGCGACGGCCTCTTCGGTCGTCTTCGGGGCCTCGGCCGGAAGCGAGGTGCCGGGCGCCGCGACGTCGCCCGACGGAGCCGCGGCACCATCGCCCGATGGCGCGACCTCGGGCGCGGCAGCCTCCATGGACGGCGAGCCGGGGACGCTCTGGAGGGCGTCCGCCGCGTACTCACGATCGCCCGACCCCGCCGCCTCCCCCGCTCCCGCGAGCATCCCGAGCGGGACGGCGGCCGGGACGGCGGCGAGGAGCAGGCCGACGATGCCGAGGGTCGTGAAGGTGACCGCGAGCGGCCGGACGATGGCCCCGCGCGGCGAGCGGAGCCCGACGACGAGCCGGCGCCAGCCGGTCGGCCGGAGGGCCGCCGCCTGCTCGGCGGTGATCGTGAAGTCGCGGGTCCGGACCGGCGCCGGGAGCTCGCCGAGCGCGGACGCGATGGCGAGGAGGTCGGCGTGGAGCGCGGCGCAGTCGGGACACGACGCAAGCCGCTCGGTCGCCTCGGCCAGGGCGGCGCCCTCGAGATCGTTCGCGGCGGCCGCGGCGACGAGGGTCCGGTCGTGGGCGGCGTGGTCGGCGTGGCGGGGCATCTCAGCCACGGAAGAGCTCCATCCGGTCCTCGAGGATCGCCCGCAGGGCGAGCCGACCGCGGTGGATCCGGGACTTCACGGTGCCGAGTGAGACTCCCGTCAGGTCGGCGATCTCCTGGTAGTCGTAGCCCTCGATATCGAAGAGGACGATGGCGGTCCGCTGGTCGGTCGTGATCGCGGCGAGCGCCGCGGCGAGGGCCCGGGACCGCTCCGCGCCGACCGCCCGGTGCTCCGGCTCGGCGGTCTCGGGCGCCGGCGGCTGCCAGGCCTCGTCCTCGAGCTCCGGGTACGGCTGGACCGGGCGGCGCTTCCGGGCCCGCTGGATGTCCATCGCGGCGTTGATCGCGATCCGCCCGAGCCAGGACCGGACGCTCCCGCCGCGGAACCCGGCCAGGTTGCGGTAGGCCGAGAAGAAGGCCTCCTGGACGACGTCGGCCGCCTGGTCGCGGTCGGGGACGAGCCGCGCAACGAGCGCGTAGAGGTGATCCTGGTGGGACTCGACCAGGGTGTTGAAGGCGTCGAGGTCACCCGCCCGCGCCTGCTCGACGAGCCACAGGTCGCGGCGCTTGGCGAGGTCGTCGGGGGCCTCGGGCGGGCGAAGGTCCTCCACGGGCTGGGGGTCCCTCCGGACGGTGATGCTGAGGCCGGGCGAGTCTAGCATCTCGCCGTTTCGACGCCGGGAGCGCCGTCACGGTTCCGCGCTGAGACCCGGGCCGCGGCCCCCGCGCTACGATGGCCGTCCGCGCCGGAGTGGCGGAACAGGCAGACGCGAGGGTCTCAAACACCCTTGGCCGCAAGGTCGTGCGGGTTCGATCCCCGCCTCCGGCACCACCCGCCCGGGGCATCACCCCGGCTCCGGGCAGCAGGAACGCAGATCGACCAGCCGGCGGCGAGCCTCCTGGCGGCCCGCACACCGATAGGGCGACCCGCTGACGCGGGCGGGGGATCGCGCGCGGGAGAACGGGCCCGGATGGCTTCGGATGCGCGCCGGAGGCTACGTCTCGCCGGGCATCGGCTGGCCGGGCTGCTCGGGGCCGACGCGGAACGGCCGCATCATCTCGTTGTCCTCGTGCGAGACGATATGGCAGTGCCAGACGTACTGGCCCGGGTTCGTGAACGTCGCCCGGACCCGGGTGACCTGGCCGGGGTACGCGGTGACGGTGTCCTTGAACCCGGTCTCCCACGGCTCGGCGAGGGTGATGTTCCCGTCGAGCTGGATGGGCTGGACCGGGTCGCCGGCCTCGTCGAGGACGAGCCCCTCCCGGTCGACGACCTCGAAGACGACCTCGTGGACGTGCATCGGGTGCGCGTCGCCGGTCGTGTTGTAGAACTCCCAGACCTCGGTCGCACCGATGGCGGGGTTCTCGGTGACCGGATCGGCCCACATGCTCGCCTTGGCCTCGCCGCTCTCGTCGATCGTCCCGAGGACGGCCTCGAGCGGCCCCTCGACCTCGTTCATCGCCGCGTCGTAGCCCATGCCCATCTTCTCGATGAGGGCGAGCGGTCGGGTCACGGTCGCGGCGGGCAGCGGCGCGATGGCCGGCAGCTGGAGGTACATCGGCGGCGTCGTCGGGTCGGCGGCCATCGCCGGGACCACCCGGAACTCCATGATCTGGCCGGTCGAGTCCGGGTCGGCCGGCTCGAAGTCGACGCCCGGGACCCCGCCGCCGAACGGCTCGTCGGGGCCGAGATTGCCGAGGACGTGGCGGCCGAGCGGGACGTTCGTGAAGTCGACGATGAGGTCCGCGCGCTCGGCCAGGCCGAGCGGCAGCCGGTTCCCGTGATCCGCGGTGAGGTTCACCGGCGCGGCGAGGAAGCCGCCCTCGTTGCCGATCGCCCAGACCTCGACGCCCGGGATGCTCGCGAAGTCGAGGATGAGGAAGCGCGAGTCGCAGCCGTTGAGGAAGCGGAACCGGTAGCGGCGCTGCTCGACGACCTGGAAGGGCCAGGTGTTGCCGTTGACCATCATCGTGTTGCCGAAGAACTCGGGGTTCCAGATGGGCGAGAAGGCCTCCTCGGCCATGCCGCTCATGCCCCCGTCCATCTCCCCGATGAACGGCCCGACGATCATGTCGAAGGACTCGCGGGTGTCCGGGTAGAAGAGCGAGCCGTCGGCATCGAACGAGCGATCCTGGACCGCGATCGGGATCTCGTAGTACGTCTTGTTCGGGGGGAACTTGTCGCCTTCCTTCGGTGCCGGGCCGGGCAGGATCGCCGGCATCCCCGAGCGCGTGTCGAGCACCGCCGCATCGCCCTGCGGCCCGCCCCGGACGATGTAGAAACCGGCCGGACCCGCGTAGACGTTCAGGCGGGTCATCCCGAGGGTGTGGTCGTGGTACCAGATGGTCGACGCCCGGTTGAGGTTCGGGTACTGGAACGTCGCGTAGCCGGGCCCCCAGGCCACACCGTAGGCCGCGGCCGCCTTCGCGGCGAAGAAGTCGTACCAGGTCCCCACGGTCTCGTAGCCGGCGGGGATGTCCGCCGCGTCCGGCAGGTACCACGCCTCGGCGTACCCGTCGCTGTCGTCGTTGACACCGACGGCGCCGTGGACGTGGGTGACCATCGGGACCGGGCCGGTGTACGGGCCGGGCGTCGTCGAGAACATCGGCCGGCTGTCGCGCGTCCCCTCGCCGTAGCGATCGTCGCTGCCGGCCGGCGGGTTCGCCCAGTGGAGGGTCGGGTCGACCGGGAGCAGGTGCGGCAGGAAGGTCCCGTCGGCCCGCCGGAGGTCGTTGATCCACTTCACCCGGACCGGCCGGTCCCACTTCGCCTCGATCGTCAGCGACGGCGCGTTGTGGACGAGCAGGCCGCCCTTGCTCGCCGACCGGACCGCGCCATAGCCCCAGACCGTCGTCGCCGGCAGGCCCGCCGGCAGGATCTGCTGGCTGATCTGCCGCATCGAGATCTCGTAGGCGTCGATCGGCTTGCCGCCCCGCTGGTTGACCGTGCCGGCCCGCGGCATGACCGGCGGGACCAGCAGCGGCGTCGCGTACTTGGCGATGGCGGACGGTACGAGCGATGGCTCGGGCGCCGTCGCGCGGACGAACCGGACGCCGCCGGCCTTCGAGACGAGGTAGAGCCCCGCACCGGCGGCCGCCGTCCGCGCGAGGAACTGTCGACGCGTGAGCACGTTGGACCCCCTCCGGTCCTCGCGACCGACGACGGGCACTCGTCGATGCGGATCGGGGTCGACGCGGGCTGTCGGGACGCTCCGCTCCGCCCGAGCGGGAGGCGCACCCGCGACCGACCGATGCCTGCCCTTCCCCCGGGCGGGCTCGATGCTCGGGACGCGGCGACGGCCGAGGGCTGGGGCCACCGGCGCTCGCCAGCGCCACGCCTCGCACCGTATGCGCATCGGACGGTATCGCGGGACGGCCGCCCGGCCCATCCGGCATGGGCCGTTCGTCCCGCCTGACGGTCCGGCGTGGTGCCTCCGGCACCGGCTGCGGTCCGGGTGCCGCCGTGGTGCCCCGGACGCCGTTGCGGGCCGAACCGGCGTAGCATCCGCGCGACACACCAAGCACGAGGGTCACATGGGCTTCCTTCGCAATCTCTTCTCGCCGGAGCCGGCCGCTCCGGCCGCGCCGACCGGGGGCGTCGATCCGGCCGCCGAGACCGCGACCGTCCGCCGGATCGTCGAGCGCCTCGAGGCGCTGCCGCGCGACCAGGCCCGGCTGATCGCCTGCGCGGCCTACGTCGTGACCCGGGCCGCGAACGCCGACATGGACATCTCCGACGAGGAGACCCGCCACATCGAGCGGGCGCTCCAGGATCAGCTCGGCCTCGACGAGGCCCAGGCGGTCCTCGTCGTCGAGATGGCGAAGATGCAGACGCGGGCCATCGGCGGCACCGAGGACTTCCTCGTGACCCGCGAGTTCCGCGAGCTGGCGACGCTCGAGCAGCGGCAGCGGGTCCTCCGGGCGTGCTTCGTCGTGACCGCCATCGACGACTCGATCACGGCGCTCGAGAGCGCGACCGTCAACCAGATCGCGAACGAGCTCGGGATCGAGGGCGAGGATCTCGCCCGGCTCCGCGGCGAGTTCACCGAGCAGTTCTCGGCGATCCAGGCGGCCCGCCAGGTCACCGGTCCCGGCTGACCCGTCGGCCGGGCGGTCCCGGGGTCGGCGACTGCCCGGGCCCGAGCGGGACCGGGCTCAGGCCAGGCGGAGCTCGACGAGGCCGCCGCCGAGCCGGCGCTCGACCTCCGCGAGGAGGTCGACGTCGTAGGCGACGCCGCTCCGCAGCTCCATCGGCAGCGGCGCGCCGGCGGCGCCCGGGACATGGATGACGACCCGGGTCTCGCCGGGCCGGTCGCGGATGACCGACCGGAGCGACTCCAGCGCGGCGATGACCCGGTCGGCCGGCGCGGTCGCCGCGAACCGGACGTGCAGGACCCGGTCGTCGGCCACCTCGACCGCGGTCGTCGGTGCCTCGGCGGCGCTCGCGGCCCGAGCCCGGACCTCGTCGGGCAGCGCGGGCTCCTCTTCGGCGTCCGGGGCCGCCGGTGTTGCGCCGTCCGGCTCGGCGTAGGTCCGGATCGGCTCGGGCGGCGCGATGGCGATCACCGTCAGGACGCCGAGCGGGTCCGCACCGGGCGGCCGGGCCTCGGCCCGCAGCGGCGAGACGAGCGGGACGCCCGGCCGCCTCGCCGTCATCGCGGCGGCAGCGGCGACAGGCACCGCCGACGTGGGGCTCGGCCCCGGGCCGACGGGGATCCCGGGGCCGCCGTCGCGACGGGTCGCCGCCGGGCGCGGGCCGCTGCCGGTCCCATTGCCGCGTCCGCTACCGTTCCCGTTCCCGTTCGCGTTGCCGGTCCCGGTCGGTGGCCGCCGCCGGACCGCGCCGCGCTCCCCCGCCGCGACCTCGCGGGCGAACGCCTCGGGCCCCCGGAGGACCGCGGCGTCCCACTCGATCACCAGATCGGCGAGGAGCGAGACTTCCTCGCCGCGATGGTCGACCCGACCGGCGACGAGGACGATCGTCCCCTCCTGCCAGACGCCGGCGGTCTGCTCGTGCATCCGGGGAAAGACCACGACCTCGCAGGTCCCCTGGAGGTCCTCGAGCGTGACGATCGCCATCGTCTGCTTGGCCCGGGTGATGACCGTGCGGACGCCCGTCACGATGCCGCCGAGGACCACGCGCTGGCCGTCGAGCGACTCGTCGCGGAGGTCGCCGCTGAAGGCGGTGACGTACGCCCCGACGCGGTCGGCGACCTCGCCCATCGGGTGCTCCGAGAGGTAGAGACCGAGCAGCTCCTTCTCCCACCGAAGCCGCTCTCGGACCGGGGCCTCGGTCGCCGCGGGCAGGGGCCGCTCGAGGAGCGCGGCGTCCTCGGCGCCGGCGTCGAAGAGGCTGGTCTGGCCGCTCGTCCGGTCGCGCTGGGCGGCCTGGGCGGCGGCCATCGCGTCGTCGAGGCCGAGGAGGATCTGGGCCGGGTGCCCGAAGGCGCTCAGCGCCCCGACCCGGGCGAGCGACTCGAGGACCTTGCGGTTCGCCAGCCGGAGGTCGATCCGCGAGCAGAAGTCGATGAGTGACCGGAACTCGCCGCCCTCCTCGCGGGCCCGGATGATCGACTCGATCGCGCCCTCGCCGACGTTCTTGACCGCGAGGAGCCCGAACCGGATCGCCTCGCCCTCGACGGTGAACTCGAGGTGGCTGCGATGGACGTCGGGCGGCAGGACCTCGATGCCGAGCCGTCGGCACTCGGCGATCGCCGCGGCGACCTTGTCGCCGTTGTCCCGGAAGGCGGTCAGGACGCTCGTCATGTACTCGACGGTGTAGTTCGCCTTGAGGTAGGCCGTCTGGTAGGC
>CAZABC010000042.1:7809-18635 GCA_964483405.1 uncultured Anaerolineaceae bacterium | reverse complement strand
GCGCCAACCTCGCCTCGGTCGCCTTCATGTCCGGCGACATCGCCCTCGCGTCGGCCAGCATTCCCGTAGGTGAGCCCGACGTGGACAGCGAAATCGCCCGCGCGATACGGCGACTGATCTCCTCCGGGTTTGAGGGTGACAGCACTGAATTCATCGGGCACATGACTCGTCTGCTGGCAACCCAAGAGCGTCTCGGACAGACGCACTACGCGGCGATCACGAGTCTCAACATCGCGGTCGCCTACAAGAGCCAGGGGCAAGCCCGTCTCTCCCTCGAGTACGCCCACCGTGCCCTCAATCACTTCGGGGAGCGCGGCGGGCAACCGGAGCGAGCATCAGCGTGCGTGACCGCTGCTTGGGCACATGCGCATCTCGGCGAGTTGGACCGTGCAGATGTACTCATCGCTGAGGCGCTGACCGTAGGTCATGGCTTGACCCGGACGGAAGTACAGACGGAGGCCGCGGAATTACACACCTGGTATGGGGACGCCGAGCGCGCTCGGTCACTGCTCGCAGCGGCCGGCGAGACGTCGCCTGCGAGCGCGAGCCTTCATACCGCGTGGCGTGCGGCAGCCGCGGACTTCGAACTGCGAGTCGGACACCCGCACGACGCGCTGGCTCATGTCGACTCGATTGCAGCGGACGGTGCATTCGCATCGACAGGCCAGCTCGCGCGTGCGCTTGCCGTTCGCGCACGTGCAGCCACTCGGGCGAGTGACGGGACGGCCATCGACAAGGTCCGGCAAGCGCTCAGCCAAGCGGGCCGCCAAGGAACGCCAATCTGGGGTAGGTACGTCGCACTGGCGGAGGCGGCCGCCCGGGGCCGAGACTCGGCCGCAGCCGTCAGCGACGCGACTCTCCGAGAGGATCCCGCCGTCGTTTCGATGTTGGCCGAGGATTTGGCGCCGCACTTGAGCAGCCTCGACACCTCAGTCGGGAGTCCCCTTCACGATGAGATTGCGCGTCGCCCTCAGCGATGGAGGCCACTGCTTCGTGATCTCGTTGCCAGCGGCCACTCGGCTGAGCGAGTTGCGGCGGGACTTCTGGACGAGATCGGCGAAACGCAGGACATCGCACTGTTGCGTCGGTTCGCTCGCCGCCACCGTCGAGTGAGTGGCCTCTCCGGGCTTGGGCGCGGTCTGGCGCGACGGCTCGCACCGCACATCCACATCGAGGATCTCGGGCGGGTCGTCATCTGGATAGGCGACACTCGGATCGACGGGGCATCGGTTCGCCGCAAGGTGCTGTCGATGCTGATCTTTCTGGCCTCACGGCCACAGATGGCGGCAACGCGGGAGCAGGTGCTTGAGGCGCTGTGGCCGGACCTCGACCCGCATGACGCCGTCAACTCGATGAACCAGACGCTGTACTTCCTGCGACGAGTCTTTGAGCCAGCCTATAGCGACGACACGTCGCCCGGCTACGTGAACTTCGACGCTGAGATCCTCTGGCTAGATGCGGGCCTAATCACTACCCAGAGCGGGGCATGTCGCGACATCCTCCGACGAGTGACTCCGAGCCCCACCAATCCCGCCTCGGAGCCGGCAGACGAACTGTTGGGCGCGTATCACGCCCGCTTCGCGCTTGACTTCGAGTACGACGACTGGGCGGCCGACTACCGCGACTGGCTTCACTCCTCATTCCTGGAGGTAATCGAGCGTGAGGTGAACCGAGCCGCCACGAGCGGCGACTTCGGGCGAGCTCTTGATGTTGCACGTCGGGCCGGCGACGTGGACCGTGCCACGGAGGCACTTCAGCTCCTGGTTGTCAGGCTCTCCAGGGCAGCCGGCACTCACGCCGCTGCCGCGGAGCGCTACACCGCGTACGCATCGATGCTCCAGCGCGAGTACGGGGAGGACGCGCCCCCAATCGCGAGAACCGCGTTCGAGCCGAGTGCGGATAGGTAAGGTGCCGTATTGACCGAGCTAGTCCGCCGTCCATATAGTCCGGCCGCTCGCTAGTACCTCGGTACCAGGAGCACAACCAACGCTCGGACGCGCCGACGCCCCACCTGAAATGGGCACTTAGGGTGGGGCTGAGCGAGTAGTGCAACCGACCGACCCCAGAGTCAGGTCGGTTTCCGTGTCTCTAGGGACTCGGAGGCCGCAAGGAGGATCGAGCGTGAGCCCGGAAGCCGGCACCAAGGCTTGGTAGGACCTGTAAGCAGAGAGTGCATCCGATGAAGGATCGCCTGCTCAGGCTCCTAACGGCTCTCGCCGCCGTCGGAGCAGTCGTGCTCGCCGGTGGCGCATCCCTGAGAGGTTTCTAGGTACCTTAGTCCCATACCCACGCCGGACCCGCCGGACGTAAAGTCGCTGCTGGCAAGGTGTGGCTAGGGTAGGTATGCCGAACTCTCTCAAGGTCTACGTAGCTGGGCTCGTGTCCGTCAGCGCACTTGCGCTGGTGGTCACGAGCCTTGCGCTTTCCGATGTAGACGGCTACGTACTTGGGATGCGACCGGACATCTCGATCGTGCCGGGCTCCATGCAGCCTGCGGCCGCTCTGCTTGGCCTGACGTTCTGGGTGATCATCACCCTGTTCGCATCCGCCCTGCCAGTGCGCATGGCTCGCGGCTCTGTTGTCTCGGTATCAATCGCGCCTATCGTCGCGTCGATGGTCCTCGGTGGGCCGGTCGCGGCGGGGTGGGTTGCCGCTCTGGGAACGACCGAGTTGCGCGAAGTGCGCGGCAGAGTCCCCTGGTACGGCACGCTCGCCAATCACGCCGGCCTGACCTTCCCGGCCGTCATCGGCGGATTGGTGCTTGAAGGACTTCGCGGACAGTCCGACGACCCGGTTGTGGTACTTGCCGCGACCATGGTCGGCGCGTCGCTGTTCTTCATGCTGAACGTGTTCATCGCGTCGCTGGGCGTGGCGCTGCGCGACGGCGTCGACCTTCGGGTGGTCCTGGTCGGCGACACGCGGTCGTACCTGACGAACCTGTTCGCGATGGTGCCGCTCGGCTGGCTGATGTCGCGGGTCTACTCGCTGCCCGACGGCTCCGGGTGGTGGGCGACGCTGCTCTTCGCGATGCCGCTCTACGTCACCCGGGTGATGTACCAGCAGCTGACCGAGATGCGGGACATGTTCACCCAGACGATCGGCGCGCTCGCGGAGGCGGTCGACAAGCGCGATCCGTTCACGAGCCAGCACAGCCAGCGGGTGAAGCAGATCGCGATCGACATCGGCCGCCAGATGCGGGTCGGCGAGGCCGAGCTCCAGGCGCTCGAGTGGGGCGGGCTGCTCCACGACGTCGGCAAGATCGGCGTGCCCGACAACGTCCTGCTCAAGCAGGAGCGCCTGACCCGCGAGGAGCGGATGATCATGAACTCGCACCCGGTGAAGGGCGCCGAGATCATCGCGCCGGTCCAGAAGCTGGCGCCGGAGCTGCCGATCATCCGCCACCACCACGAGTGGTACAACGGCTCGGGCTACCCGGACCGGCTGATCGGCGACGAGATCCCCAAGCTCGCCCGGATCCTCCACGTCGCCGACGCGTTCGAGGCGATGACGGCCGCCCGGCCCTACCGGATGACGCCGCTCACGGCCGCCCAGGCGTTGGCCGAGCTCCGCAAGTTCTCCGGCATCCAGTTCGACCCCGAGGTCGTCGACGCCTTCGTCCGGACGCGCTGGATCGAAGGAGTGGACGAAACCGGGCGCGTGGAGCCCGTGCCGCTCAAGCCCCGACCGCTGCCGACGCTCGGCGACGCGGCGACGCGGGTGCAGCCGGCGCCGGCTGACGGAGGGGCCACGGCCCCGCCCGCGTCCGCCTAGGGAGTGCTACTCGGCGGCGTCGCGATCGGCCTCCTTGCCGGGCTGCTGGCGGGCGGCCGGCTCGGGCGACTCGCCGAGATCCGGCTCCGCTGGGCGGGCCTCATCTTCCTCGCGGTCATCGTCCGCTTCGGTACCGAGCTCGCGCTGAACCTCGGCCTCCCGGCGGCCGACGCGCTCCGCGTCCCGCTGTTCGCCGGCGCGTTCGTGATCCTCGCCCTCGGGCTCGTGGCGAACCGCCGGCTGCCGGGGATGGCGCTCGCCCTCGTCGGCGTCGTCCTCAACGGGGTCGTGATCGTCGTCAACGGCGGGTTCATGCCGGTCTGGGAGCCGTCGCTGCTCGCCGCCGGCCTCACCCCCGCCGACCTCACCCCGTTCCACGTCCTGCTGCCGGCCGAGCTCGACGCGGAGTTCCTGCTTGCCCTCGGGCCGCTCGCCGACATCATCCCGATCCCCGTCCCGCTCGTCGCCAACGTCGCCTCGCTCGGCGACGTGTTCATCGCCTTCGGCCTCGCGTCGTTCCTCTTCGCGACCGTCGTCCGGTCGCCCGGCGATGAGCAGCCCACGACCGACTGGGAGCCCGGCGGGAGCCTCACCGGGCTTGCCGGGTCGGCGCGACTGCCGCGGACCCTCGGCCCGCTCATCGACCCGGGCCAGGTGCGGGCGGAGACCGGCCTCGCTCCGGGGCTCGCCGAGGTCGCCGCCCTCGAGCGCCCGCTCGTCCTCGCCGGCGTCGGGCCCGGCCTGGCGTCGCCGGCACTCGCCCCGCTCTCGTACGACGAGGGCACGGTGGTCCTCGGACCGCCGGTCGGCGCGGCCGCCAGCGTCGCCCGGGTCCGCCACCACCCGTACGTCCGGCTCGCCCTCAACGGCTCGTTCTCGGCGCTCTGGCTCGGCCAGCTCATCTCGCTCTTCGGCGACCGGATCCACCAGATCGCACTCGCCTTCCTCGTCCTCGAGGTCACCGACTCGCCGCTCGCGGTCGGGCTGGTCTTCATGACCGCGACGCTGCCGAACCTGCTTCTCGGGCCGATCGCCGGGACCCTCGTGGATCGCTGGGACCAGAAGCAGGTGATGATCGTCTCGGACCTGCTCCGGGCGGCCTGCGTGATGCTCATCCCGGTCGCCGCGTCGATCGACCTGATCCTCGTCTACCCGCTCGTCTTCGCGGTGACCGCGATCTCGATCTTCTTCCGGCCGGCCCGGACGGCGGTCCTGCCGCGCCTCGTGCGACGGGACGAGCTGATGACGGCGAACTCGGCGACCTGGCTCGGCGAGACGTTCGCCGACATCATCGGCTACCCGCTCGCCGGCGCCTTCGTCGCCCTCGTCGGGGGGTCGCTCGCAGTGGCCTTCTGGTTCGACGCCGTGACGTACATCGCGTCGGCCCTCCTCATCGGCCTCGTCGCCGTGCCGCCGCTCCTGCGCTCCGAGCCGGTCGAGGCGGGCGTCCGGGGCGTCCTCGCCGACCTCCGCGACGGTTGGGACTTCCTGCGGCGTGAGACGGTCCTCCTGGCCAACACGCTCCAGGGCGTCGCCGGCCAGTTCAGCGCCGGGATGCTGCTGGCGATCACCCCGATCTACGCCCGCGACGTCATCGCCGGCGGGGGCGGCGACGCGGCGGCCGTCTACGGCATCCTCGAGACGGCGATCGGCGTCGGCAACCTCATCGGCGGTTTCGTCATCGGGCTGGTCGGGGCGCGGCTCGGCAAGGGCCGGCTCGTCATCCTCGGCTACGTCGGCTGGGGGCTTGCGACGATGGGGCTCGCGTTCGTCGGCAATCTGCCGGCCGCGTTCGGGCTGCTGCTCGGCCAGGGCGTCGCCAACATGGTCTTCATCATCCCGAGCCAGACGCTCTTCCAGGAGCGGACGCCCGCCGACATGATCGGGCGGGTCGTCGGGTTCCGGTTCGCCCTCGTCTTCGGGTCGCTGACCCTCGCGATGGGGATCGGCGGCATCGCCGTCGAGATCGCCAGCGTCCAGACCGTGCTGCTGCTCGGCGGACTGCTGACCGTCGGCGCGGGCCTGGCGGGGCTGCTCGTCCGCGAGGTCCGCGAGGCCTGACGCGGCGAACGGGGGCGGGCGCGGCGGGACCGCCGGCGCGGGCGGTGACGCGCGCGGCGGCGCGGGCGGCGGCGGGCTTGGGTACACTGGCCGCCGCGCCGCCACCGATCGGCGCCAGAGGAGAGTCCACGACAGCATGACCGAGCGCGAGCAGGACGGCGCGAACGAACCGGGGAGCACGCCCGCCGACGAGTCGGACGAGGGCGTCGCCGAGGGCGAGGAGCTCGAGGCGGAGGCCATGGCCGACGACGCGGATGAGACCGACGACGGCGACCATCGCGAGGACGGCGACGCCGCCAAGGCGGCTGGGTCCGAGACGCGCGGGAAGGGCGCCGAGGCCGCCGCGGCCGGGGCGGGCGCCGCGGGAGCCGGCCGGCGAGCGCCAAGGACGGCGAGCGCACCAGCCCGTCACGCGCCGACGGTGTCCGAGCAGGCCGTCCACATCGACGACCGCGCGTCGAAGATCTTCGTCATCGCGACCGTCGTGACCTTCGCCGCGATCTTCGCCTACGGCATCTTCTTCGGCATCGGGGGCGTCCTGACGCCGACCGCGACGCCGACCCCGGTGCCGAGCGTCGCGCCGTCGCCCTCCGCGTCGCCGAGCGCGAGCCCGGCGGCGTCCCCGTCCGCCTCGCCGAGCCCGGCGGCCTCGCCGAGCCCGGTCGCGAGCGATAGCCCGGCGGCGTCCCCCTCGGCCGCGCCGAGCCCCAGCCCGGCGGCCTCGCCGAGCGCGAGCCCGGCGGCGAGCCCCTCGCCCTCCTGAACGACCGCCCGGGGCGTATCCTCGGGCCGTGCCCGGCCAGGCCCAGGATCGGTACGCGGCGGCGCGCGCGGCCATGGTGGCCGAGCAGCTCCGCGCCCGCCGGATCCGCGACGAGCGGGTCCTCGCGGCGATGGGCACGGTCCCCCGCGAGGCGTTCGTCGGCGACCGCTACCTCGACCTCGCCTACGGCGACGGGGCGCTGCCGATCGCGTCCGGCCAGACGATCAGCCAGCCGTACATCGTCGCGCTGATGACCGAGCTCCTCGACGTCGGGCCGGGCGAGCGGGTCCTCGAGATCGGGACGGGGTCGGGCTACCAGGCGGCCGTGCTCGCGTCGATCGGCTGCCGGGTCCGGTCGATCGAGCGACACCCCGCGCTCGCCGACGCGGCGCGGGACGTCCTCGGGCGGCTCGGCTGCGGCGACGCCGTGGAGGTCGTCGTCGGCGACGGCAGCCTGGGCGACCCGGCCGGCGCGCCGTGGCGGCGGATCATCGTCACGGCAGCGGCCCCGCGGATCCCCGAGCCGCTCCGCCTCCAGCTCGACCCCGACGGCGGGAAGCTGGTCGTCCCGGTCGGGGACCGCTGGCTCCAGGAGCTGATCGTCGTGACCCGCCGGGGCGACGTGTGGACCGAGCGGCCGGGCGGCGGCTGCGTCTTCGTGCCGCTCGTCGGCGAGGCCGGGTTCGAGCGGGGCTGATGCCGGCAGGCGCTCGACGGGCGAGCGCGGTCGGTATACTCGCGGCCCATGGCACACGTCTTCGTCGCCCCGCACCCGGACGACGTCGCCCTCTCGTGCGGCGGGCTCATCGCCAGCCTCCGCGAGCTCGGGCAGAACGTCACGATCGTCACGGTCTTCTCGGGCGACGGCGCCTCCGGGTCGCTGACGCCGTACCAGCGCGAGGCGCTCGGGTTCGGGTCGAAGACGGTCTGGCCCGCGACGGTCGCCTTCAACCGCTCGAACATCGCGGCCGACCACGCGACCAGCCCGACCGTCGCGCCGTGGGCGGCGACCGACGACCGCCTCGACGCGACCCAGAACGAGGCCGACGCCGCCGCGAAGCGGTTCTGGCAGCGCTCGTCGTGGTATCGCCGGGCGAGCATCCGCAACACCTCGCTCGCCGGTCAGCCGGTCATCGACGACCTGCCGACGCAGGGGGCGGTGATGACCGAGGACATCGTCGAGGCCGCCGCCGCGGGCGAGCTGATGGCCCGCCGCCGCCTCGAGGACGAGCGGTTCGCCTTCTTCGCCGAGGCCTCGATCGTGTTCCTCGACCTGCCCGACGCGGTCTTCCGCGGCTACGCGAGCGACGAGGAGCTCCTCGGCGCGCCGCGGGCCGACGACCTCGCGCCGTTCGAGCAGCTGCGCGCGGAGATCGCCCGCCTCGAGCCGCAGAAGCTGTACCTCCCGCTCGGGGTCGGCTCGCACGTCGACCACCAGCTGATGCGCGACGTCGGGCTGGCGCTCCTCGGCGAGGCCGACCGGTGGGTCATGCCGGGCCCGGACTGGGCCGGCCGGGTCGTCTTCTACGAGGACTTCCCGTACGCCTGGTGGACCGACTTCGCGGGGCTCGACGACCTGCCGCCGGCCGCCCTGGTGACCTTGCCGACCGACGTCTCGCTCTACCCCGAGTACGCCGACATCGCCGACCAGATCGAGCGCAAGATCACCGGCATCGACCTCTACGAGAGCCAGGTCGGGGCGCTGTTCGGGGGGACCGGTGAGATGGCGTCGGCCGTCCGCGGGTACGGCCGCCGGATCGCCGAGATCGGTGGGGTCGGGACGACGGCCGAGCGCTACTGGACGACGGGGCGGGCGTAGGTCAGCCCGAGAGGGACCCCGGCTCGCGCTCGAGCCAGCGGGCCGTCATCTCGAGGCCGCGCTGGAGGGTGACCTGGGGAGCCCAGCGGAGCATCCGGCGGGCCTTCTCGATGTTCACGACGCGGCGCCGGATGTTGTCGATGTCGCGACGGTCGATGTGCTCGATCGCGACGTCGGCGCCGGCGGCCCTGGCGACCATCGCCGCGAGGTCGTTGATCGAGGTCTCCATCCCGGTCCCGACGTTGAAGACCTCGCCCTCGGCGCGCGGGACGATCCCGGCGAGGAGGGTCGCCGCGACCGCGTCGTCGACGTAGGTGAAGTCGCGCGTCTGCTGGCCGTCGCCGTGGATCGAGAGGGGCCTGCCGGCGTAGGCCGCGGCGAAGAACTTGCTGACGACGCCGCAGTACGGGTTGTCGGGTCGCTGGCCCTCGCCGTAGACGTTCGAGTAGCGGACGATCGAGATCGGGACGCCGTAGCTCTCGGCGAAGGCGAGGCAGTAGTGCTCGCCGCCGAGCTTGCTGACCGCGTACGGGCTCAGCGGGACGATCAGGTCGTCCTCGTTGATCGGGATCGTCCGGGGGTTGCCGTAGACCGAGGTCGAGCCGGTGTAGACGACCCGCCGGGTGCCGGCATCGCGGGCCGCCATCAGGACGTTGAGGGTCCCGCCGATGTTCGTCGCGAAGTCGTCGCGGGGGTTCTTGGTCGAGGCGATGATGTTCCGGGCGGCCATGTGGAAGACGAGCTCGGCCTCGCCGACGAGCCGGTCGACGAGGGCGGCGTCGGTCACGCTGCCCTCGACGAACCGGACGCCCTCGGGGACGGTCGCGGCGAGGCCGGTGAAGAGGTCGTCGAGGACGGTGACGCTCGCGCCGGCCGCGACGAGCCGCCGGACGACCGCGCCGCCGACGAAGCCGGCGCCGCCGGTGACGAGGACGGTCCGACCGCCGAAGCTCTGCTCGAACGACTCGATCACGTGTCCCTCGCGGGTTGGCGCGTCAGCGCTTGATGCCGAACCGGAGCAGGAGCGCCGGCCGGAAGAGCCGCCACCAGTCGCGGATGCCGCGCATCTTCGTGTAGCCCTCGCGGGCATGGTAGCGGACCGTGCAGGGGTGCTCGACGACCCGGTAGCCGCCGCGGATCGCCCGGTAGAGGACGTATGGCTCGAGGTCGTAGCTGTCGAGCCACGCCTGGTCGAGCCGGATCCGGGGGTCGCGGAGGATGTCGGACCGGAAGAGGCGGAAGCCGTTCGTCGCGTCGGTGATCCGGCGGAAGACGAGCACGCTGAAGACGGCCGAGTAGATCCGCGTCCCCCAGCCGCGGCCGCCGGTCGGGCCCACGACCCGGCCGCCGCGGATCCAGCGCGAGCCCTGGACGTAGTCGGCCCGCGTCGCGAGGAGCCGCTCGAGCGCGCCGACCAGCTCGGCCGGCTCGTGCTGGTCGTCGCCCGAGAGGAGGGCGAGGCACGGGCGCCCGCGCTCGAGGCCGGCCTTCCAGCCGTCGCGGATCGCCGCCCCGACGCCCATCCGCGCCTCGTGGCGGACGACGAGCGCCGCGCCGTGGGCCCGGGCCTCGTCGCCGGTCCCGTCATCGGAGCCATCGTCGACGACGATCGCCTCGAAGCGGCCGTCGCGGGGCAGCTTGTCGAGGACGCGGCCGATCTTGCCGGCCTCGTTGAGCGCCGGGATGACGACGGCGACGAGCGGCTCAGGGTCAGCTGGGGTCGGCACGGGGGCGGATGATACCCGACGATCACGTCGGGCCGGCCCCGGTGAGCTCCCCTGGCGACGACTCGCCGACGTGGGGCGGTACGAGGGCTGCGACCGCGGCGAGCAGCAGGGCCATCATCCCGGCATGCGAGATCGGCGAGAGGGCGACGCTGGCGACGACGGCGATCGCCCACCCGAGCGCGGGTCGGGCACGCAGGCGCCACAGCACCAGGGGCATGGCGGCGATGACGATGAAGGGGCCCGCGCCGACCACCCAGCTCGGGAAGCCGGCCCCGAGCAGGCGGGCAGCAAGGCTGTTCGGAGTGGGGTCGGCCGTGGACGAGCCGGCCAGCTCGACCCACGCGACGTGGTTCGCCCAACCCGCGCCGAGGAGCGAGATCATCGCGAACGCGCCGATGGCCACGATCGTCGGGACCGCGAGCCGTCGCGACGGATGGACGACCGCCCAGATCGCCGTGGTCGCGGTCGTCACCCGGACGACCGCGGCGAAGGCGACCGCCGGCGCGGCGACGACGGGGCTCGCCCGGTGGAGCGCCCAACCAGCCACCAGCGCGGCGAGGACGTAGGCGTTGGCGTTCCCGGACCAGGCCGTCCACGCGATCTCCGGGCTGAGAAGGATCACGGCGAGGCTCGCGAGGACCGGCCCGCGAGCGATGACCCAGACCGTGGCGACCGTGGTGGCCAC
>CAZABC010000042.1:4595-7709 GCA_964483405.1 uncultured Anaerolineaceae bacterium | reverse complement strand
GGCGAAGCTGGCGAGCGCGACGAGGGCCACGGCGCGCCGGACGAACGTCGTCCGGGCCGCGTCGACGAGCGCCCGGACGGGCGACGGCCGGGACCTCGTCACGGGTCTGCCCGCGTCGCGATCGTGCCGTCGCCGACGTCGGCGACCTGCCAGCCCGGGTCCGCCCCGATCGCCGCAAGCAGCTCGGGCTGGTCGGGGGCGACGACGACGATCGTGACGCCCCAGCGGTCGAGGATCGCCTGCCAGCCCGGCTCGGCCGCGGTCACCGCGAGGTGGTCGGCCCACACGTCGGCCGGGAAGAGCTCGATCCGACTGTCGACGAAGATCGGGACGTCCGGGACCGACCAGGTCAGCCACGAGCCCCAGGGCTGCGGGGCGAAGAGGCGGTCGGCCGGGGTCGCGATCTCGCGGAGGGCGAGGGTGACGTCGGCCGGCGCGTCGGTCAGGCGGCCCGTCGGTCCGAGGCTCGGGTCGTCGGCACGCCAGGGTAGGAGCAGCGCGACGCCGGCCGCGACGAGGACGCCGACGACCGCGAGGTTGAAGACGCGCCGCCCGCGTGGCTCGGCGGGGTCGGTGGCGGCGCTGTCACCGGAGTCGCGCGTCGCGGCCAGCGCCGGACCGCCGAGGAGCCCCGCGGCCGCGACGATGCCCGCGACGGCGACCGGGGCGCCGATCCCCCACCAGGCGATGCCGCGCTCGGCGCCGAGCGCGAGCCAGGCGAGGCCCGCCAGGAAGGCGAGCACCGGCAGGGCGGCGACGAGACGGCGGTCGGCGGCGGCTCGCTCGCGGAGGATGCGCCGGACCGCAACGGCGATGAACAGCATGGCGATCGCCGCGGACGCCGCGAGGGCGAGGCCGGCGTACGAGGCGAGGGTCGGCGGCTGCCACTCGGTGACGAGGGTCCGGAGCCGTTCGTCCCCGAGGAGGCCGACCGCGTACGACCAGGTGCCGGCACCGAACGGCGAGACGACCGTCGCCGCGAGCGCCGCGAGCCCGACCAGCGCGAGTCGCCGCCAGGGCCGGCCGGCCAGGAGATCGGCGAGCAGGACGACGCCGACCGTCGCCGGACCGAGGGCGAAGCTGCCGTGGACGTTGGCCCAGGCGAGACAGGCGAGCGGCACCAGCCACACGGCCGCCGACCACCGCTCGCGAGCGGCGAGCAGGTCGAGGACCAGCGCGAAGAGCGCCATCCCGAGGAGCTGTGGCCGGAGCGCCATCGCCGGCGCGGCGATGGCGAACGTGGCGAGCCCGGCTGCGGCCGCGGCCCGTGGGTCGAGGAGGGTGGCGCGATGCGGCCCGTCGACGCCGCGCGGCCCAAGCCCACCGAGGCGGGCGGCCGCGATGACGCCGCCGACCACCGCGGCGACGAGCAGCGCGCGCAGCAGCGCGAGACCCGGCCAGCCGGCGAGGTCGAAGACGACCGCGAGCAGCACCTGGGCGCCCCACTGCTGGTCGAGCCACGGCTCGCCGCCGACGCTGAAGGTGAACGGGTCGGTCCGGAGCACCTCGCGCGAGGCGAGCATCAGGTCGCCGGCGCGCAGCTGGTAGGTCAGGTCCACGGTCGACATCGGCGCGAGGAGCGACGCGACCGCCGGGAGCAGGACGGCCAGCGACAACCAGAGCCCGGTCCGGGTCATGACGCGATGCTAGCGGGGCGGTGCGTGGGCGCACCCCCGCCGATGGTCATGGGCCGGCGAGCCCGACCGGGTCGACGGCAGCCACCCGGCCGCGTGCTAGGCTGCCGCGCCGTGGAGACCACGCGCGCCATGCCCGCCGCCGGGACCGGCCGGCGCCTCGCCGATCGCCCGATCGTCCGGGCGGCCGCGGTCGGGACCGGGCTCGGGATCCTCCTCGCGCTCGTCGGGCTGAACCTCTTCGGCTTCAATGCCGGCCCGGCCGACGCGATCACCTACTACGCCGCCGCCGACCGGCTCAACATCGGCAACCCGCTGTACGCGATCTCGCCCGACGACAACTGGATCCTCGGCAGCAACCCGCCGTACTGGACGGTCCCGCTCCTGTCGCCGCCGTTCATCGCGGTGATCTGGCGCCCGCTCGCGCTGCTGCCGTGGGACGTCGCCCTCGCGATCTGGTGGGCCGGGGCCATCGTCGCGATCGGCCTCGTCATCTACGGGATGCTCAGGGCTCGACCGATCTTCGCGAGCGCGGCGCTCGTCGTCTTCGCCCTGCCGCTGACCTTCCAGATCCCGACGGGCAACGTGAACGGCTACATCCTGCTCGCGGCGGTCGCGACCTGGCTCTACGCCCGGGCCGGGCGGGACACCGAGGCCGGCCTGCTCGTCGCGATCGCCGCCGGGGTGAAGCTGACGCCGGCGATCCTCCTCGTCTGGCTCGTGACCCAGCGCCGCTGGCGGGCGGTGCGAGCGTTCGGCGTCGCCGCGATCGCCGTCGCGATCATCTCGCTCGTCGGGGCGGGCTGGGAGAACCACCTCGCCTACCTCGACGTCATCCGCGACACGCAGACGGTCGGGACGACGCCGTGGAGCCTCGCCGGCCTCGCCCGCGCGCTCGGGATGCCGGTCGAGGTCGCCCGGTTCGCGCCGTGGGTCGCGATCGCGATCGGGTCGGCGGTCATGGTCTGGCAGCGGCACCGCCCCGCGCTCACATTCACGATCGCGGTGTTCCTCATGGTCTGGGGCTCGCCGGTCGTCAACTTCGACTGGCTCTGCCTCATGCTCGCGGCGCTGGCACCGGGGATCTGGCCGCTGCCCGAGGCGAGAGGCGCGCCGGGTCCGGAGGCCGCATCGGCGTCGGGGGAAGCTCCGGCGGCCGGCGGACCGGTGCCGGCCGCGACGGGGTAGGCGGCGTCCGCACCGCACCGCACCGGACCGCACCACTCCCCGAAGGTACTACCCGGCGCTGGGCACTCCGGGTCGGGGACCGGCGGCCGGGCGGGAGGGACGATGCCCAGGTGACCGCACATCCGATCCGTCCGAGCGTGCTCGGCGCGCCCGCGCGCCACGTCGGCCCCGAGCTCACCTTCGAGCGGGCCGAGCCGCTCGTCGCGCGCCGCCACGTGTCGTTCCGCCAGCGCCTGCCGCTCGCGATCGTCACCGGGATCGTGACGATGACGGCGCTCGTCCTCGCCGTCGG
>CAZABC010000042.1:0-4495 GCA_964483405.1 uncultured Anaerolineaceae bacterium | reverse complement strand
CCCGCGGCCAGCCGGGTGAGCCGGACCGTGCGGGCGCCCTCGTCGTAGAGGGTCTCGACCGCGCGGACCATCAGCTCGAGGCAGAACCGCTCGTGGACGACGTCGTGGCCGGCCCGGGCGATCATGTCGGCGTAGGGGTGGTCGCAGAGGAGCCGGCAGATCGCCGCCGCGAGCGCCTCGGGGTCGTGTGGCGGCACGAGCAGCCCCGACACGCCGTCCTCGATGACCTCGGGGATGCCGCCGACGTTCGAGGCCACGACCGGCCGCGACAGCGCCATCGCCTCGAGGATCGAGAGGCCCTGCGCCTCGCGGTACGACGGCAGCACGGCCACGTCGAGCGCCGCGGTCACCGCCGGGACGTCGTCGCGGCGGCCGGTGAAGACGACCCGGTCGGCGATGCCGAGCTCGCGCGCCTGCTCGACCAGCGCCTCATGGCGGCTCCCCTCGCCGACGACGAGCAGCCACGCGTCGGGGCAGCCGCGGAGCACCGCCGGCCAGGCGTCGAGGAGCGTCGGGTGGCCCTTCTCGGGCTCGAGTCGGGCGATGACACCGGCGACCAGCGCCTCGGGTGGCATCCCGTACTCCTCGCGGAGCGTGCAACACGGCTCCTGATGGTCGTAGCGCTCGAGATCGACCCCGTTGTAGATGAGGTGGACCGGCGGGCCGGCGCGGAACTCGGCGTGGATCTTGTCCTCGATCGCCCGGCTGACCGCGATGAGGGCGTCCATCTCCGGGGTCAGGACCCGGAGCGCCTCGCGATCTTCGGCCGAGCGGACCCGCGACGAGTGGACCGTCGAGACGACCCACGGCCGGGCACGGCCGGCGGCCGCGAGGGCGAGGACGGCCTTCGTCCCGACGATCTCGGCCCGGAACATGTGGTTGTGGACGACGTCGGGCGCGACGGCGGCGAGGTGCGCCGCGAGCGCGCCGACCGCGACGGCGTCGTCGTGCTCGTCGATGACCGTGACCGGGATGCCGATCCGCTCGAGCTTGCGGGCGCCCGATCCCGGCGAGAGCGAGACGACGCTGACGTCGTAGCGGGATCGGTCGAGGCGGCTGATCAGGTTGAAGACGTGCTCCTGGGCGCCGCCGTTGGTCCCGGTCGCCATGACCTCGACGACCCGGACGCGCTGGGCGCCCGGAAGCAGCGCCCGCATCGGCGGCGCGAGGCAGGGATCGTCGGCTCCGGGCGCGCCCATCTCAGCTCACCGTTCGTCGGACGAGCAGCCGTTGGATGGGTTCGTCCAGCGCGCCCCACTCGTACTTGTACGGCTCGTCGCCGCGGAGGAAGTCGAGCCGGCGGCGACCCTCGGCGAGGGCCCGCTCGACGAGCCGGGCGACCATGACGACGCCGGGCGAGAGGTCGCGGGCGTCGGGATCGACCCCGGCGTTGTAGTAGAGGACCGCGTCGCCGTCCACGACCGAGACCGCCGCCGCGATCCGCCGCCCGCCGACCGTCAGGAACGACAACCGCAGGACGCCCGGGTCGGCGAGCTCGAAGAGGCGCCGGAAGAAGACCCGGCTCTGGGCCCCGCCCTCGGTGTCCGGGAAGAGGCCGGCCGCGCCCCAGCGGCGCTGGTGGAGGTCGACGAACGCCTCGAGGTCGGCGAGCGGGTCGGGCGAGTCGTCGAGGCGGACCTCGCCGGCGGCCTCGGCGCGGCGGACCTTCCGACGGATCTCGTGGCGCTCCTTCTTGCCGAGCGTGGCGAGGTAGCCGTCGAGGTCGGTGCCCTCGGGCAGCGTCGCGACCGGGCAGACGTCCTCGCGCTCGACGTTGAGCGTCCAGCCCTCGGCGATCTCGCGGCGGCCGAAGGCCGTGGCGAGGGCCTCGGCCGCGGGATCGCCGCAGCGGAGCCGCCGCAGGTCGACCGCGTCCCACGGCTCGGGATGCTCGGCGTCGGGCGCCGCCGTGACGAGGTGCTCGACGACCGCCTCGGCGACCGCGGGCAGGTCGGCCGGGTCGGCCAGGATCGTCGCGTAGTCGGCGTGGTACGTCGCCCCGAAGAATACGGCCTTCGCGTGCGGCGCGACCGGCGTCAGCGGCTCGTCGCTCTTGGCCCGCATCGCCGTCCGGGTGGCGGCGTCGGTCGCCTCGACCTCGTGGCGGTGCATGAGCGGCACGATCGCGACCGGGAGCGCATCGGCGGGCCCGGCCGGGTCGCGGACGACGAGCGTCTGGTCGTGGGCGTTCGCCCGGTAGGCGTCCCACCAGGCTCGCTGGAAGGCCCAGCCGCTGAACGGCGTCGCCCACGGGTTGCGGGCGGCCAGGGCATCCCAGGTCGGGCGGTCGAGCGCGTCGAACGGCACGCGCTCGGCGACGAGGCGTTGATCGGTGGGGGCGGGCGGGACGCTGGTCGCGGGCTCGTCTGGCCCGGGACAGGCCGGCTCCACGTCAAGGACGGGGCTGGTCATCGGGCCGGAGGATAGCGCAGCAGCGGCCGAGTGGTTGCCGGGGCAACCGTCAGGGGGAACGCGGCTCCACGGGCGAGCCCGGCTGGCCGGCCGGACCGGGCGCGGCGGGCGAACCGCGCGCGACGAGCAGCGGCGCGACCAGGCAGACGGCGAACGCCAGGGGGTACGCGACCGGCGGCGTGATCGCGACCGCCGGCCAGGCGAGCGCAAGCGGAACGAGAGCCGCCCACCAGCGGCGTCGCTCGAGCAGCCAGGCGACCGGCAGGAGCAGCAGCATCGCGTAGTGGTCCCACAGCAGCGGCGAGACGAGCTGGCTCGCGACGACGGTCACGAGGTAGCTCCGCTGAGCGTCGGCCCGGAACCAGGCCCACAGCGTCACGACCGCGGTCGCGCCGACGGCCGCCCACTGGAGCACCGTGGCGGCATCGGCGGGAAGGCCGGCCTGGAAGGCGATCGCGCCCGGGGTGAAGTTGTGGGGCGTCATCACCGGATCGTTGACCCGGGTCAGGAGCGCGACGTAGTCGGCCCAGGTGCCCGGCCCCGCGACGAGCGTCGCGACCAACGCCGCCACGCCCAGGACGACCAGCCCGATGGCCGCCGCCCGCCAGCGCCGGGTCGCGACCGCCCACCCGAACAGCAGCGCCGGCTGGAGCTTGACGATCGTGCCGAGTGCCATCGCCGCCCCGAGCCGGACGGGGACGTCCATCCAGCGCCAGCCGGCGGCGAACCCGAGGTACAGCAGCGGCCCGACCTGGCCGAGCTTGATCGAGTAGAGGAGCGGCCAGATCAGCCCGCCGAGGAGGACGACCAGCCAGCGCGTCCGGACGCCGACCGGCAGGAGCCCCGTCCCGGCGAGGAAGGCCGCCACGAGGAGCGCCGTCCAGGCCCACAGCCCGAGCGGCTCGGGCAGGACGGCGAACGGCAGCACGAGGATCGCGAACGGCGGCGGGTAGAGGTAGATCGCGTAGCCGCCGGCGACGTCCACCGCCGGGTCGTAGAGCGGCTCGCCATCGACGAGCCGAAGGGCGGCATCACGGTAGGCGGCGAAGTCGTAGCCCCAGGTGTCCCCGGCGACGGCGAGCGTCAGCCCGAGGCCGAGGGCGAGGACGGCCAGGGCGACGACCGGGAGCGCGCGGCCGGCGGCCGCGAGGCGGGTGGCCGCGGGGCGCGGCGCGGCGACGTCCGGCGCGGTCGGCTCAGCCACCGTCCGCGACGACGGGCGCGGCCGCGGCGGCCGGAGCCGTGCGGCGGACCCGGCGATGGAGGAACGGGATCCGGAAGAGGTCCCAGGCGACGTGGGTCGCCAGCGACGGCCGCGGGTGCATCCGCGAGCCGTGGCGGTCGGTCCAGACGATCGGGACGACCGCCACCCGGTAGCCGCGGCGGCGGGCGAGGTGGATGAGCTCGACGTCGAAGACGATGCTCGTCACCCGCTGGCGGGCGAAGAGGTCCTTGGCGACGTCGCGCCGGAAGCCCTTGAAGCCGCACTGCGTGTCGGCGACGTCGCCGACGACCCAGATCGAGGCGAGCCAGTGGAACGCCTTTCCCAGGAAGCGGCGGAACGGCGGCTGGGTCCGGCGCATGTCGGAGCCGTCGGGCTGGATCCGGCTGCCGAGCGCGACGTCCACCTCGTGGAGCGCCGCGACGAGGAGCGGCAGCTGGTCGGGCGGGGTCGCCATGTCCGCGTCGGCGAAGACGAGGATGTCGGCCTCGAGGGCGAGCATGCCGGCCCGGACCGCGGCGCCCTTGCCACCGTGGGGGACGGTCAGCAGTCCGAGCGAGCCCGTCGGAGCGTCCGGCGCGCCGTACTCGGGGCGGGCCCGGACGAGGTCGGCGGTCCGGTCCGTCGAGCCGTCGTCGACGACGAGGACCCGGATGTGCTCGGGCAGGAAGGCCGCGCCGAGCGCGCCCTCGCGGGCATCCCCGCCGCGACGGCGGAGGTAGCCGAAGAGCTCGTCGAGCGCAGGCTCGAGCCTGGCCTCCTCGTCGAACGCGGGGAGGACCACCCCCAGCGAGCGTGGTTCCATAGCGGCACAGTGTAGGAGCGGCGTGTCAACACCCGGGCTCACCCGTTCGTACTACG
>CAZABC010000041.1:15341-19063 GCA_964483405.1 uncultured Anaerolineaceae bacterium | reverse complement strand
ACCAGCAGGACGGAGTCCCGTGACCTCACCGGCACCATCGACGACGCTGAACTCGCTGCCGCCATCCGAGAGGCGGAGGCTCTTGCTGGCGGAGGCACGTCTTCGGCTTCGGAGTAGGCAGCGCGCCAAGGGCTACCCGCTCTATCACGAGGACCCGGTAGGTTTCATCACCGACATCCTCGACGAGCGCCCGTGGTCCATCCAGGCGCAGATCGCCGAGGCGGTGCGGGACCACCCGCAGGTCGCGGTGCCGTCGTGCTTCGGCAGCGGCAAGGACTGGATCGCTGCGCGACTGGTCGCATGGTGGGTCAGCACGGGCGGCATTAGCGTCACCACGGCCGATACCTTCCGGCAGGTACGCGACATCCTCTGGCGCGAACTCCGCAGGGCGCACCAGCGGGGCGAGCTGCCGGGCAACATCCCCTCGGTCGAGTCGCGCTGGGAGGTCCCCGAGACCGGCGCCTTTGCTATCGGCCTGAAGCCCGAGGACACGAATCCCGAGGGCTTCCAGGGTATCCACGGCAAGCGGGTGCTCGTGGTCATCGACGAGGCCAATGGCGTCGGGGCCGACCTGTGGGAAGCGGCCAAGGGCCTCGTGGTCAACGAGCAGAGCCGCATCCTCGCCATCGGCAACCCCCACGAGCCGTCCGGGCCGTTCTTCGAGGCCTGCCGGACGCAGACGTGGCACACGGTCCATATCAGCGTCTTCGACACCCCTAACTTCACCGGCGAGCCCGTGCCCGCCAAGGCGCAAGCCGAGCTGGTCGGGCCATTCTGGCTAGAACAGCGGCGGTTGGAGGGACTGGAGGGGACGCCGTGGTGGCAGGCGAAGGTCCTCGGGCAGTTCCCCGACACAGCCACCGACAGCGTGATCCCGCTCGCGTGGGTCGAGCGGGCCCGGGCTCGCCCGCACACCCCCGACGCGAAGGAATGGGCCGGCCTCGACATCGCCCGCTTCGGCGACGACGACACGGTGCTGGTGGAGGGCAGCGGCAACGGCCCCGAACGCGTCTACATCGTCCACGGGCAGGACACGATGGCCGTTGCGGGCCTCGGGATGCGCTATCTCACCGAGCGGCGCGGGACGCTCGCCCTCGACGTCATCGGGGTCGGCGGCGGACCGTACGACCGCATCCGCGAGCAGCGCCCGCCGGGCACCGTGCTGGCGGTCAACGTCGGGGCCGCGCCCGAGCGGGACGCCGACCTGCTCGTGAACCTCCGGGCGCAGCTGTGGTGGGACGCCCGCCGCCAGCTCGACCCCTCGAACACGGTGGACGAGCCGATCAGCCTCGCCCGCCTCGCCGAGCCGGTGTACGCCCGGCTCCGGACCGAGTTGACCAGCCCGACCTACCGCATGACATCCTCGGGCAAGGTCCAGATCGAGTCCAAGGACGAGATGAAGGCCCGCGGCCTGCCCTCGCCCGACCTCGCCGATGCCTTCAACCTCGCCCTCTACGCCCGGGCACGCGCTCGCCGCCGGGTATCCAGCTTCGGAGCCGTCGCGTGACTGACCCCTGGGCCTACATCGCCATGCTGGCAGCCGAGCGTCGCGCCAAGGCCGTGACCGGCCCGGGCGTCATCTCGATGACATACGACCCACCCCTCACCACTTCCTACGGGGCGTCGCAGCAGCAGCGGATGGCGGCGTACCTGAAGGCCTACCGGGTCGGCTGGTTCTACAAGGCCGAGCATCGCATCGCCACCGACTTCGCCTCGCTCGACTGGCACATCAGCGCCGGTGACGACGACAGCGGTGAGGAGCAGGTCAGCCTGCCGACGCCGGACCTGTACGTCCCGTTCGCCTCGCTCTCGCCCATCGAACAGTTCATGCGGCTCATGGAGCGGCCCAACCCGCAGCAGACCGGGCGGCAGCTGTTCGAGAAGTCGATGATCCGGCTCGACATGGCCGGCACGACCTTCCTGTATCTGGAGGGCGCGCCCGGCCTGCCGACCGCCATCTACGGCATCAGCCCGACCCGGATGACGCCCTCGCGCGACAAGGCCGGGAACCTTATCGGCTGGGTCATGGACCTCGACCGGAACGGCATCGGTGTCCCCTTCGACGCGGCCGAGATCGTGAAGGTCGCCTACGGGTCGCCCGACGATGACGTGTGGGGCGTCGGCGTGGTCGAGGCGATCGAGGCGCAGGTGCCTTTGTCGGGCCTCATGTCGCGCCACATCGCGGACGTGCTGACCACCGGCGGGCGACTGGCGGGGATGCTCACCCCGAAGGACCGGACGCTCACAGAGGACGAGTTCATCGACGTCCAGCGGGCATGGCGGAACGTCGCCTCCGACCCGCACGCGGCTCGGCGCCTGCTGCTCTTCCCCGAGCCGATGGAGTGGACCGCAGCGGCGGCCAAGCCCGAAGAGATCGGCATCCCCGAGCTTGCCACCCTCAACCGCGACGACATCCTGTCGGCCTTCCCGGTGAGCCCCTACATGCTCGGCGTGCCGATGCCGGGCGGGCTGAACAGCGGCGAGCTCCGCAAGCAGGAGCGCAAGGACTACTGGGAGGGGACCATCCACCCGCGGGTCGACCTGTGGGAGGAGGCCATCAAGGTCGACATCCTCGCCTTGTACGAGGGCGCCACGGGCCAGACCTTCGACTTCGACTTCGAGGAACCCAACCTCGACGATGCGGCGTCGCTGACCGAGAAGGCGGCGGCACTCCGCAAGCTGTGGGACCTCGGCTTCGACGAGAAGGGCGCCATCGAGGCTGTCGGGCTGGACGGCATCAAGTGGAACGGTCGCCCCGAGCCCGAGCCGGTCGTCATCGAGCAGCCGGCCGAGACGACCCCGCCCGAGGCGCCCGTCGTCAAGGCGATCAAGACCCGGCAGGAGCGCCGGGCCGAGGCCACCGAGGCGGCCGTGGCCGAGGGACTGGCGGACCTGCGCCGGTTCTTCGCTGAGCAGCGCGAGCGCATCGCCACGAACATTCGCGCGACCATGCCGGCCCGCAAGGCGCTCCGCAAGGCCAGTCCCGACGACTGGTGGCGCGAGGAAGTCGAGGACAAGGCGCTCCGCGAGGCCATGCGCGGCCTCTATGCCGCCATCGGCCGCGAGGCCTTGCAGGTGGTGGCCGACGACCTCGACCGCGTCATCGGCAAGAGCCAGGTGGGCCGGGTCCTCGAGGGGCTGGTCCACTGGGGCGGCCAGGGCATCAAGCGCATCAACGACACGACCCGTGATGCGCTGGTCCGCGAGATCGCCGAGGGCACCCGCCGCGGCTACTCCGTGACCCAGCTGATCGAGGGCGTACCGGCCGAGGGTTACCGCGGCGTACTAGATGCCGGGCTCGACAACGGTGTCGGGGTATGGGACGAGCTGCGGGCCGAGACCATCGCCCGGACCGAGTCGATGCGGGCTTGGAACCGGGCCTCCATCGAGTCCTACAGGGACTTCGGGGTGACCGAGCTGCTGGCCTACGACGGCGACTATGACGACGTGTGCCAGGCGCGCGACGGGCAGGTCTTCACCATCGAGGAAGCGATGGAGGAGATGGAGGCCGAGCATCCAAACGGCACGCTCGCCTTCTCGCCGGTCATGGACAAGGCTGCCCGCGATGAACGGTCGGCCCTCGACCTCGCCCTGAAGCTGGTCGAGATGGCCGGTCGCCCGCCCGTGGTCAACCTCACTCTCCCGCCCTCGCAGGTGAGCGTCGGGTCGCCCGCCGTGAATGTCACGGTACCCGAGCAGCCCGCCCCGGTCGTCAACGTGGA
>CAZABC010000041.1:0-15241 GCA_964483405.1 uncultured Anaerolineaceae bacterium | reverse complement strand
AGCAGCCCGCCCCGGTCGTCAACGTGGAGCCTCCGGTCGTCCATGTCGACGCCCCCATCGTCAACGTCGATGCGCCTGCGGTCACCGTCAAGGCCGCCGACCAGCCAGCCCCCGTCGTCAACGTGACGACCCCCGACTCCATCCGCATCACCGAGATGCCGACCCGCATGACCTCCCGCAAGGTGACGAAGCGGAACGAGCGGGGCGCGATCGCCGAGACCGTCGACGTAGAAGAGGACATCCGATGAGCAAGGGCAACACGACCGAGAACGACGTCATCTCTGCCATCTTCCACGGGACCGCGTTCTCGTGGGACGCGGAGACCGATCTCGACATCCACCTTCACACTGGTGACCCCGGCGAGGGCGGCACGTCCGCGACCTCCGAGTGCACCTACGGGTCCTACGCGCTGGTGACGGTCCAGCGCGACGCGACAGGCTGGGATGTGTCCGGCAACACGGCCAGCAACGATGACATCATCCAGTTCCCGCAGTGCACGTCGGGCTCCGAGACCATCACCCATGTCTCGATCACGCCGGGCAACAGCACACAGATCCTCTACTCGGGTGCCCTCTCGTCCTCACTGGCGGTCTCGGCCGGCATCCAGCCGCAGTTCGCCGCCGGTGCCCTGACGATCACCGAGGACTGACCCGGTGTACCGCTGCTCGGTCTGCAACGCACCCGTGCTGGTGACCCAGAAGGTCATCGTCCGCCGCTGCGCCTGCAAGGGCGCCATCGTGGCGGAGATGAAGGCGCGGATGGAGGGGCGCGGTGGGCTTCGCTAACGTCGCGGCGCTGGTCGATGCTGAGGAGGCCGGGAAGATCGTCTATGCGACCTTCCGGAAGGTACCGGCTGTCGCGACCGTCCAGGGCGTCTGGTACGACTACAGCATGGCGCCCGGCAAGCCCGGCCCGCAATACTACGCCGCTACCCCACTTGAGCACGCCCCGCTGTCCCGCAGCGCCGACGGCGGCCTCGACCACGGCGCGTCGTCCGCCCCGGCCACGAAGTACCTGCGGCGGATGATGCTGATGAACGTCACGACCGGCACCGGCTCGGGGCCGCAGCGCGTCATCGTCCTCGACTACATCGCCTTCGTCCCGTTCATCGACATGGGCACGAGCGATATCCAGTCGGTCCTGAACCCGACGTATGAGTTGCCGCGGCATAGCGATGGCGAGGGCGTGCAGATGATGGCGGTCCTCGTGGCCCCCCACAGCTCCGTCGGTGACACGTTCGTCGTCACCTATACCAATCAGGACGGCACCACCGGACGGACCACCCCGGCGCACACGATGACGACCGGCGCGGCGGTCAACGGTATCCTCCTGACGACGCAATCGTCCGGCGCAGGTCGCTTCGGGCCGTTCCTGACGCTGGCCGCTGGCGACACCGGGGTCCGGGCCATCGAGTCGGTCCAGTGCGCGGCCGGGACGGACGTGGGCCTATTCACTCTCGTTCTCGTGAAGCCCATCGCGGACCTGATGATCCGCGGGCAGGATGCTCCGGTCGAGGTGGACTTCTACACCGAGCGCGGTGGGTCCCTGCCGGCTCTCGCGGACGACGCCTACGTCAACATGATCTGCCTGCCGGTCGGGACGCTCGCCTCACGGCCCACCCTCGGGCTCGCCACCTTCATCTGGGAGTAACCGATGGGCTTTTCCTCTCTCGACGACCTAATCAACGAGACCACGACGAACGGCAAGTTCTGGCGGGCCGACTGGAATAAGCTCACCCACGCGGTCGGCACACAGGCAGCCGGTCTGTGGTACGCCCTGCCGCACTCGACCGGCAATCCGACCGCGGCGGTCCTCGGGGCGACGGGCACTAACCTCGCCTTCCACCCGTTCTGCGACCGGTCGACCGGCGCCATCCGCCACGGTGGGGATGTGACGCCCGACACGAAGCACATCCTCAACGCCTCGGCGTTCTCTGCCGCGGCAACGACGATGCCGGCCGTATTCATGCTCGTCGACATGCTCGGCTACTACCCGGTCACGACGACGACGACTACCGGCAATCAGGCGCTCATCAACTCCAAGACCTTCACCGCGACGGCCGCCACACCGACCGTCCTGACGCTCGCGGCAACGTGGGACGCCCAGACGTACACGCCCATCCGGCTGACGAACTCCGGCGGCGCCCTGCCGACCGGCCTATCGACCGGCACCACCTACTACTGGAGCCGGACCGGCTCGGGCACCGGCAACATCGCTACCAGCCTGGCCAACCTCGATGCGGGGACATTCGTGGCGGCGTCCGACACCGGCACCGGCACGCACACCGCCACCGTCTACCTCGGCGACCGCGCCCCGTCCGAGGGCGCAGGGGTGCAGGCCTTCCTCACGCCGTCCGTGGCCCTCGGCACCGGCACGCCCAACATCCAGCTCACCTACACCGACGCCGCTGGCAACACCGGCAACGTGACACCGACGACCCTGCCGATCAGCAACGCCTCGGCGCCCATCGGACAGATCGAATACAGCGGCACGGCGGCTGGCAAGTACGGCCCATTCGTCCCGCTGGCCGCCGGTGACACGGGCATCCGCCTTGTCGAGCAGTTCAGCTACAGCGCGACCCATACTTCGGGTACGACGAACGTCGTGCTCTGCCGGCCGCTGCTGACCCTGCCGATGACGACGGTCGGTGTGGCGGCCGAGCGCGACCTGGTGAATCAGTTGCCGTCGCTGCCGCGCGTCTACGATGGGGCCGGGCTGGTCTGGCTCATGTACGCCGGAGCGGCCACCCCGGTCTCGTCGGCCTTCTACGGGCACCTGGACTTCGGATGGGGTTGATCGGCAACTACGCCGTTCTCGCCAAGCACCCCGGCCGGGACATCGGCGGGGGTGCCACCGGGCTCGGCTACAATCGGTCCGACTTCGCCAAGCCGAGCATGAGGCGCGGCGCGTTCACGGGCGCCGACTGGGAGCCGAAGTCTGGTATCCCCGACGGCTACCGGCCGCCATACGCGTGGGTCCTGCCGCAGACCGCCGGCGGCCTGTCGTCGCGCAACATCGTCATCGGCACAGGCTCGCTGGTCGCCTCGGGGGCGATGGGCGTCAACGGCACCGCCGCCCTGACCGGCACAGGCTCGCTGACGGCCTCGGGCGCGCTCATCGTGTCGGCGATCGCGGCCCTCTCGGGCAGCGGCAGCATCAGCACGGCGAACCTGCTAGCCATCCTCCAGGCCGCCGCCGCCCTCTCGGGCACGGGCACCCTGACGGCCGGGTCGATGACCGCGACCGGGGCGCTGGCGTCGGACCTCGCGGGCACCGGCTCGCTGTCGGCCATCCGCTACGCCATCGGGCACATGGCGGCCGACATCACCCCGTACTCGGAGCTGTCGCCCGAGTCGCTGGCGACGGCTGTCTGGTCCGCCATCGCGGCCGACAACAATGATGTCGGCAGCATGGGCGAGAAGCTGAACGATGCGGGCTCGGGCTCGAACCCGTGGACCGAGGTCATCGAGGGCTCGTACACCGCGGCCGAGCTGCTGCGGATCATCGCTGCCGCGCTCGCAGGTGAACTGTCCGGGGCGGCCACGACGACCATCACCATCCTCGGCGTCGATGGCTCGACCGAGCGCATCGTCGCCTCCGTGACGACCGACGGCGACCGTACCGCGGTCACCCTCGACGGGTCCTGATGTTCCCCCGGCGGATGTTCCCTGGCCGCTACTTCGCCCCGACCTACTTCCCGCCGGTGGCGGGCGAGGTCGTCGTGGCGGGCGGGCATCCGCCCCGCGGTCGGGTCGTGGTGGTCGAGCCGGACATCTTCGATGACGACTTCTTCGTCATGCTGCTCTAGGAGTCACCGATGGACTACCTGAAAGCCGAGCGCGTCAACGCGACGAAGTGGCGCGTCCTCGCCATCCCGTTCGGCGGCCCCTTCGGCGGCAAGGACCTCGACGGCGAGTTCTTCAGCCCGCGGACCGACATCAAGCCGGACTGGTTCGACCGTCGGCCGCTGGTCTGGCACCACAACCTCGACCAGACGATGAAGGCCGACCCGGTTCTCGGCACCGCCGACGAACTCGACCTGGAGGACGACGGCTGGTGGGCGACGCTCTGGCTGAACCGCTCGCACCGCTACTGGGCGCAGGTGGACCAGCTGCTCGGTGCTGGCAAGGTATACGGCTCGTCGGGCTCGCTCCCGAACTTCGTCCGGACCGACGCCAAGACCGGCGAGATTCTCGTCTGGCCGTACATCGAGCAGACGCTGACGCCTACTCCGGCTAATCCCTACTCTCGGGTGGTGGCGGCCAAGGCCGCCGAGCACTTCGACCGGGCCGGCATCGGCCTCTCGCCCGCCGTGCGCGGGCTCCTCTCCGACCTCGACAGCCCACCGGCTGACCTTCGTCCTGACCTTCCCTCGGGCGGCGATGACGCGGCGATGCAGCGGCTGGAGGAAGCACTGGCCCAGCTCGAGGCCATCCTTCGCAACACCCGCGACGCTCGCTAGCGGGGTCCCAACAGGAGACCCCCCCTTATGTCGGACCTCGACCAGAGGGTCGAAGCCCTCACGAAGACCATCACCGACCTCGCCACGGAACTCCGTGACAAGTCGGACCTGCCGATGGACCGCATCACGGCCATCGAGGCCGAGATCGCCACGAAGTCGGCGCAGATCGACGAGCTGCTGCTGGAGAAGCGGCAGAAGGAACTCGACGACAAGCTGAAGGACCTCGACGAGCGCGTCAAGGCCTTCACCCGCACCACGGCGCAGTCCAAGGCTGCCGCCATCCTCGCGGGCGTCGGCGCCGCCGAGCCGGCCGTCAAGAGCGTCGGCAAGTACAGCGAGGTCAACTTCCTCTCGGCGCTCGTCGCCCGTCGCTTCGGCGATACCGACGCGCAGGAGTTCGTCAAGGCAGTCCTCGGCACCTCGACGGCCACCGGCCAGGCGATCGTGCCCGGGAACTTCGTCTCGGCGCTCGTCGAGCAGCTGGCGCTGACGAACGTCTACCGCGGCCTCTTCGAGGTCACGAACGGCGTCCAGGGCGCCGGCGTCAACATCCCCTACGAGGCGACCGCCGTCACCGCGGCTCTCCTCCAGGGGGCCTACGGCTCGAACAAGGACATCCGCGACTTCCAGTTCAACTCGGCGACCGCGACGCTCTACACGATCGCCCAGATCGCCGACATCGGCAATCAGCTCCTCCGTCAGTCGAACGGGGCGGCCGAGCGGGCGGCTCGCCGCCGACTCGCCCAGTCCATCGGCATGACCGAGGCGACCTACATCACGAACGGCTCGGGCTCCAGCCAGCCGCTCGGCTTCTTCCCGGCCCTGCTCGCCTTCGGCGACGTCGCCGCGTTCAAGACCACGTTGTCCTCGGAGCCCCGACTGGCCGCTATCGCGCGCGGCATCGCGGCGATGGAGACGCGCGGCGTGATGCGCGACAACCTCGTCATCGTCATGGACCCGACGTCCTACTGGGAGACCGCTTCCGAAGGCCTCGGGACCTCCTACGCGGGCGGCTGGGCCGTCGACCCGGCCGGTGGCGCGGCGGCGAACCCGCCCATCACCTCGGCGTGGGGCGTCCCGCTCCGCTCCGACCCGAACTGGCCGGCTGCCTACGTTGGCACCGCGCTCATCATCGACCGTTCCGAAGTGGACATCTTCACCGGCGCCGAGTTCCGGATTGACGTGTCGAGCGAGGCGGGTAACCGCTTCGACCAGAACGTCACCGGGTTCCGGGCCGAGGAGGAGTTCGCCTTCAACGCCGAGCCCGCCGTTCGCACGGGCCGCGTCCAGAAGGTCATCGGCCTCTAGTCGATCCCTCGGCCCGCAGCGCAGGGCCGACATCGCAGCTTCGCGGGGTGTGCTGTAGAAACACCCCGCACCTCATGTCAGTCGGGCGGCCGGCCGCGAGCACCGGCCGTCCGACTGACACCCACCACGGAGGGCTCGCACCCGTGCAGATGTACGATGTACGCACGCCCCACGGCCACCCCGCGAGGATGGCCTGCCGGGACCAGACGAACGACCTCTCGGTCGTCCACTCCATCTTCGACCACGACGAGTACGGCATCCCGGATGGCCTGACCGGGCACGCCCTCGACGTCGGCGCCCATATCGGCGCCTGGACGGTCGCGACAGCGCTCGACAATCCGGAGATGCGCTTCACCGCCATCGAGGCGCTGCCGGCCAACGTCGAAGTCCTCCGGGCGAACCTCGCCGAGAACGGGCTGTCGGATCGCGTCGAGGTCATCTGGGGCGCAGCCGGCCTCGGGACGAAGGCCACGACCATCCGCTATGCCTTCACCGGACCCGGCGACTCGGAGACGCACCGCTACATCGGCAATCAGCGGATGGCCGAGGGGACCGGGTTCGAGGTCATCGAAGTCCCGACCTACGGCCTTGGGCGACTCGTCGGCAAGGGCGCCCGGCTCGTCAAGATCGACTGCGAAGGTTGCGAGTTCTCGCTGCTCACCGGCACCGCGCTGCGCCGAGTCGATGAGATCGTGGGCGAGTACCACGACGCCGGTATCGTCCGGCTCCTCGACAAGACGCACGTCGTCACCACCACCGGCACCGAGACCTTCGGGGCCTTCCGGGCGGTGCGGCGGTGAACATCCTGCTCCTGCTCGCGCACTCCATCGAGGAATACGACCAGGTCAGCCTCTTCGCCGGCCTCGGCTACGATGTCTTCAGCATCGGCGCCTACACCGACCCGGCGCACCCGACCGACGACAAGCGCCCGCCGCTGCCGCAGGTCCCCTACCACGCCGACCTCGCGGCGCTCGTCGAGGGCGACCAGTTCGCCCACAAGAGTTACCTCCCCGACGGGCTCATCGACTGGGCCGACGTCATCATCGCCCACCACTTCCTTCTCCCGCACCAGTTGTCGCCCGATGGGCCGGTCTACGGCGGGGCGATCGCAGGCAACTGGGACCGCATCCGCCACAAGCGCGTCGTCTGGCGCACGGTGGGCCAGAGCCTGCCGGGCACCGAGCGCGACATGCGCCCGTTCGTCACCGGCGGCCTGCAGGTGGTCCGCTACTCGCCCCGCGAACGCGAGATGGCGTTCTTCGCCGGCGAGTCGGCCCTCATCCGGTTCTATAAGGACCCGACCGAGTGGTCGGGCTGGACCGGCGAGGTCCACGCGGTCGGCAACATCACCCAGCACCTGATGGCCCGCGGCGACGCGACCCACGGCGACTTCTGGCGCGAGGCCACGAAGGGCCTGCCGACGATGGCCGCTGGGCCGGGGTCGGACGAGACCGGCGGGGTCGGGGTCCTGCCGTATGACGAGATGCGCGCCTACTTGCGCGGCATCCGGGCCTACCTCTACACCGGCACCCAGCCCGCGTCCTACACCCTCGGGCTCGTCGAGGCGCTGATGACCGGTACGCCGGTCGTGTCCATCGGCCCGATGGCGTGGGGCTCGTGGGGCTACCCGGAACTGTTCGAGGGTCACGAGCTGGCGTCCTATGCCAGCAACGACCCCACGGTCGCCCGCGCCCGCCTGTCCGAGCTGCTGGCCGACGAGGTCTTCGCTCGGCAGGTATCCGCGTCGACGCGGCAGCGGGCCATCGCCCTCTTCGGGCGGGATGTCATCGGCGCACAGTGGCGCGACTTCCTCGGTGCGCCATGAAGGTTCTCGCCGACTTCCACCACCACGACCTGTTCGAGTCGTTGCAGATCGTCTTCCGCGACCGCTTCGGCTGGGACCTCTACCGGCCCATCGGCATGGAGTGGTTCGACGAGGGCTGGTGGAACTTCGAACGGGAGTGGCACGGCGACGCCGTGGCCCGCCAGTACCTCACCCCGTGGGGCGATGACGTCGACCACGGCACGCACTCGACCAGGATCGACCCGAGCCATCCCGGGCGCGACTACCGGATGGTCACGGTCGAGCAGGCCCGGGCGCTGCGGCCCGACGTGGTCATCGCCAGCGTGGCCCACAACCACGAGGGTCTGTCCCGCTTCGCGGACGAGATCGGGGCGACCTTCGGCATCCACCTCGGCAACGTCCGTTTCAGCGTCATCGACATGGCGGAGGACCGATGGGACCTGGCACGGTTCGGCATCCTGACGACGACGAGCCCGACGCCGCCGCCGCGGCCCCACGTCACGGTCCATCAGGAGTTCAGCCTCACCGACTTCCGGGCCGGGCCTCCGCCGCGGAGCGAGCCATTCACGGTCGCGTCATTCGTCAACTGCTTCCCCGAGACCGCATGGGCCTACGACATCTTCCGGTCGTTCGCTGGTCAGAATCGGGACATGGCGTGGCGCGTCTACGGTGCCTATGGGTCCGCCCCGACCGATGAGTGGGCGGCCGGCAACCTCCGATCGTGTCCCGCGGTCGGCGACGCGATGCGGGCCAGCGACATCGCCTTCCATCTGAAGCGCTGGAGCGACGGCTTCGGCCACGTCATCCACGACTGGTTCGCCGTGGGACGGCCGGTCTTCGGCTGGGAGTCCTACTACCGCGACCAGCTCGCCGGACCGCTGTGGGTCGACGGCGTGACGTCGTTCGACATCGAGCGCCGTGCCCCGCACGAGGTCAACCGGCTCCTGCGCCGCATCATCGGCGACGAGGACTACCATCTGCGGCTGTGCGAGAACGCGGCGATGCGCTTCCGCGAGGTAGTGGACTTCGACGCCGACGCCGAGGCCATCCGGACGCTCATCGAGTCGGTCGCATGAGGCTGCTGGTCTTCGGGCACTGGAGCCATACCGGCTTCGGCGTCGTCACCGAACACCTGGCGACCCGCTTCCTCGCCGCCGGCCACGACGTCCGCATCATCGCGGTCAATCACCGCGGCGAGCCGATCAACGGGCCGCTCGCCGGGCGGGTCTGGCCGGCGGCGCTGTACGGTGAGCCGTTCGGCGGCAACTGGAGCCACGAGGCCATCGACGGGACGGCATGGCCGAAGCTCGACCCGACCGACGACTGGAGACCCGACCAGGTACTCGTCGTGTCGGACCCCTCGGGGCTCATGGGCCACATCGGCCAGCGCGGACTGCTCGACCCGCGGTGGCAGCAGTGGGTCAGTCTGCCGGTGTGGCACTACTGTCCCATCGAGGGCGACCGGCTATCGGTCGGATGGCGGACGCTGTGGCAACACATCCAGCCCGTCGCCATGAGCCACTACGGCGCCCGCCAGATCAGCGAGCATATCGGCCGGGTCGTGCCGATGGTCTACCACGGCGTCGATACCGACATCTTCCGGCCGGTCCGGGTCAATGACCCGCTCCGGTTCAACGACCGGACCTTCACCTCCAAGCGCGCCTGCCGCGAGGCCTTCGGCATCGACCCCGAGGCGCACGTCATCCTGCGGACCGACCGCAACGTGACGCGCAAGTTCTACCCGACGCTGTTCGAGGCGTTCGACGCCATCGCGGCGGCCGACCGGCGGGCGCTGCTCGTCGTCCACTGCCGGCCCATCGACCCCGAGGGGCCGAACCTCGTGGAAGAACTGGCCCGGATGAGCGAGGCCGGCCGGAACCGGATCGTCTTCACGAATCAGCACGACACGTTCAAAGGTCTCCCGACCGCCGGGCTCGTGGCCCTGATGAACGCGGCCGACGTGTACGTGTCCACCACCGGCGGCGAGGGCTTCGGGCTCACGCTGGCCGAGGCCGCGGCGTGCGAGGTCCCCGTGGTGGCGACCGACTGGGCGGCCGATGCCGAGACCATCGGGCCCGGCGGCTTCCTCGTCCCGCCGCTCATCGACCGCTACGGCGAGGCGGTCCGCTACCACTCCGTCTACGGCATGGACTGGGCGCTGCCGGACCCGCGAGGCTTCGTCGAGCCGGTCCTTACCCTGCTCGGGTCGGAGGCCAAGCGAGCCCGCTACGGCGAGGCGGGCCGGGCCCACGTCGTCGCCAACTTCAACTGGGACACGGCCGCCGCCGACTTCATCCGCCTGTTCGAGGACGCGCATGTCTAACCCGCTGCTCACGGTCTCGGAACTCAAGACGTGGCTCGGCCTCACCGGGTCGCAGGACGACACCCTGCTCGGGACCTGCGCCGACGACGCCGCCGCGCAGGCCGAGCGCGACACCGGCCGCGTCTTCGCTGCCGCCTCGAACGTCACTCGCCATTACTCGACCGACGGCCAGGCCTCGCTCGTCATCCACGACCGGCCGTATACCGACGCCAGCAGGGTCGTCACCCTCTCGGGCGTGACGATGACCGAGGGGACCGATGTCTGGTTCCTGCCGGACCGCCGAAACCCCGAGGTCACGACGACCATCCAACTCCGCTACTACGACCCGGCCGCCTTCCGCAGCGACCCGATGTGGTGGGACCGCAACCTCGACTGGCAGTACGCCCGTGGTGCGGAGCCGAACGACCTCGTCATCTCGGGGATCATCGGCCACCCCTTCCCGGTCGACGACATCATCCATGCCGTCACCGAGCTCGCCGCGTGGTACTACTACCGGGCCAAGTCTGGCGCCAGCGGCGTCGTGACCACGCCCACCGGCGAGCCCATCGAACTCGGCGACATCCCGCCCCGCTACGCCGCGTTCGTCCGCAACTGGGCCATCCGGACCGCGGTGGCGTCGGTATGAAGGTCGAGGGCGTCGACGGCCTCCAGCGGCGCCTCCGGGCTATCGGCGACCACCGCGAGCTGATGCGCCAGATGCAGGTACTGACCATCGCCGAGGCCCATGCGCGGGTGCCACGCCGGACCGGCGACCTCTTCCGGAGCATCGTCCCCGGCACCCGCAGCGAGGACCGGGCCGTGGTGGTGGCGGCCAAGAACTACGCCGCGGCGGTCGAGTACGGGACGAAGCCGCACGAGATCGTCCCGGTCCGCCGGAAGGCGCTGGCGTGGGGCGGCAGCCGGCGCCTATCGGGCCGGCTGGCGAAGGGCAGCAAGCCCGAGTTCTTCGCCAAGCGCGTCCGCCATCCCGGCAGTCGCGCCAAGCCGTACCTCGTCCCCGGTGCCAAGGCCGCGGTCGACAAGAGCGGCATCGACTTCTTCGTCAACGCGTGGAACGAGGCTGACTGATGGCCGACACTTTCCGGGCCGACGTGGTGGCGGGCCTCGTGTCCATCTTGGAGGCCTACCAGACCGCCAATCCGACGCTTCTGCGGCGGGTATTCGACGCCCGCCCCGAGTCGGACGTGACAGACCTGCCGTTCGCTTATGTCGCCGCTCCCCGTGAGGAGAGCATCGAGTGGGCCAACGGCGTCCGGACACGGACGATGAACGTGTCCATCGTCGTCGTGGACCAGCTCGCGTCCAACGCCGAGACGATGGCGCGGTTCGATGTGCTGGTGGACGGGCTCATCGAGCACATCAGCCCGTACTACCACATCACCCCCAATACGATCTGGGACCGGATGCGGGTCGCAGACGAGGACGAGCCGGGACACGCGGCCGTCCGGTTCACCATCGAGAACGTGTCGAAGGCCGTAGGCCGGCCGTAGCCGGCACCACTAGGAGAAGCAGCCGATGGCCGTCCAGGGCTTCGTCCGTCTGCGGAAGCACCAGTTCGGGAAGCAGACGTCATTCACCTCGAACACGACCGCGACGCGAGCCCTGCCGTACCGCGGCGCGATCGTGTACGACCCCCAGCGCGAGTTCCCCGACGTGGACGAGGGGTCCATCGACCCGGTGCTTGCTCCGTTCAATGGAGCGTCGAGCATCACGTCCTCGCTCGAAGGGCCGCTCGCCTACAACGACGCGCCGTACCTCTGGGCGGCGCTCCTGAAGGGTGGGGTCACGCCGACCGGCGGCGCGGCGAAGACGTGGACCTTCCAGGCCGCCTCGCTCACCGCCGACGACTTCGAATACTTCACCCACGAGTGGGGCGACGACGCGCAGAATATCATCGGCGGGTCGGCCGTCCTCGACGGGCTCGAGCTGTCGTTCGACGAAGGGCTCGGCGCCTTCGAGACCAGCCAGGACTGGGTGCACGCCCGCGCCCTGTTCGGGACCGGCCTGACCGGCGGGCTCACCATCGACGACTCCCCGACGTGGGTCTACGGCGCCGACACCGAGGTCTACCTCGACACCGTCTACTCGTCCATCGGGACGACGAAACTGACCGACTCCGTACGCGGCGTGTCGGTCCAGATCGCGCCGAACCTCGACCAGAAGCGGTATGCGAACGGGTCCAACACCCGCTTCCAGCTCCACGCCTACGGCCGGGGAGCCCGTGAGATCACCGTCACCATCACCGCCGAAGAGCAGGCCGCGATCCTCACCGAGGTCGCCACGCTCGACGACGACCCGGTGCCGAACCGCTACATCGAGGTCCGGACCACCAGCCCGGTCATCATCACCGGCTCCACCCCGTACAGCCATGTCGTCCGCGTCCCCGCCCGCCTCATCAATGTCGGGTACGGCGAGATCGGCGGCAACGCGACCATCACCCTCACCTACCGCGGCTTCTACGACTCGGACCTCGGGTACGCCATCCGGGCCGTCGTCGTCAACACCCTCGCCTCGCTTTAGGAGGTCAGTGCTCGCATGACCGATGAACTGGTCCCGGTCCGGATGAGCGACTGCCGGTGCCCCGGCAGTCCTCACCCGGACGGCGACATCGCCTACCTTCGCCCCTATCTGCTCTTCGAGGGCGGGATGGAGGCGCTGCGGGCGATGTCGCGGGCCGACGGTGACGTATCCCTCTTCGGGACGCTCGTCGGCCCCGTCTACATCCGCCACGGCGTCGTGTCGTGGAACCTACTCGACGACGCCGGGGAGCCGGTGCCGGTCACGCCCGAGGCCCTTGCCGCCCTGCGGTACGAGGACGCCTACGAGCTGGCCGACCGGGCCGACGACCTGTACGGAGAGTCGGTGATCGCCCCTTTGGCACGAAGGATCGCGAAGTCCTCGGCTGGTGGGCGGACGGGCGCCTCGACATCAGCGAACTCGCGGTCGCGATCCAAGCGCCCGAGGCCTTCGCGACCATCCTAGCTACCCGCTTCGGCGGCTTCGCTGCCGTGCGGGCGATGACCTGGCGCGAGTCCCGGCTGGCCGCCCAGCTGCTCGCCGAAGAAACGGTCGGCCGGGCCGTCCGGGCCGCCCAGCATCAAGAGGACGCTGCGATGCAGCGGTCCATCCGCGCCATGCAGAAGCACCAGAGGTAGCCGCGTGGCCTTCGCCGAGACCGCCAAGCTCTCCGTCGAACTCTCGCTCAAGGACCGGATGACCGGCGGCCTGAAGGGCGCCACAGCATCCCTCGGGCGGTTCGAGACGATGGCCGGCCGTGCTGGCCGGGCCGCCCAGACCGCCGCCACCCGCACGACCGCCCTCGGTGTCGTCGCGGGTGGTTTCATCGCGTCCCAGGCCGCCCTCGGCATCCGCTCGCTGGCGGAGCTGGAACGCCTGACGCAGCAGACCGCGGCGGCGATCGAGACGACTGGTGGCGTCGCTGGACAGACGACCGCCAGCATCCGGGCGCTCGCCGAGTCGCTGGAAGACCTGACGACGGTCGACGACAAGGCCATCCAGTCGGGCGAGAACGTCCTGCTCACCTTCACGAACATCGGCGAAGAGACCTTCCCGGCCGCGACAAAGGCCGCGGTGGACCTCGCGGTGGCGATGGCTGAGGGTGACGCCGCCGCGGCCGACGTGGCGGCCACGGCCAAGCTGCTCGGCAAGGCACTCAACGACCCGGCCAAGGCCTTCGGCGTGCTGCGGAAGGCGGGCGTGGTACTCGGGCATGAGACCGAGGACCTGGTCGAAGACCTCGTGGCACAGGGTAAGACGGTCGAGGCGCAGAATATCCTCCTAGCTGAGCTGGCCCGCCGCTACGGCAAGGCAGGAGAGGCCGCCGGGCAGGGCTTCGGCGGCGACATGCGACGCTTCTCCGACGCGGTGGAGGAGGCTCAGATGGCGCTCGCCACCGGCCTCCTGCCGGTGATCCGTGAGTTCACGCAATGGGTCTCCCGGTCCCTGAAGGACCCCCGGACGATGGACGCCATCCGCGAGGGCGGGAAGGAGCTGGCGGGCTTTCTCCGTTCGGCGCTGGAAGCGGCTCGCAACATCCCGTGGGGCGCCATCGCGGGAGCCATGAAGATCGCAGGCGCTGGGGCGAAGGTCCTGCTCGATGCGTTCGTCAGCCTGCCGCCGTGGGTCCAGACGGCGGTCATCACCGGCTGGGGCCTGAACAAGTTGACCGGCGGTTTCCTCGGCGACATCGTGGGCGAGCTGGGCAAGGGGCTCATCAAGGGCGTCCTCAACACGACCGCGGCCGTGATGAACGTCAAGGCCGGCGTGGTCAACGGCCTCGGCGGCGGCAAGCCCGGCGGCGGCATCCCCGGCGTCCCGGTGGCCGGCGCCGGTGCGGCGGCAGCCGGGGCCGGTGGGCTCGGGGTCGCGGGGATCGTATCGGCAGTGGTCCCCGCGGCCCTCGTCGCCGCGATGCTGGCCGCGCCGTACATCTTCCGGGGGCGCCCCGGCACGGGCGCACAGCCGATGGACACGCAGGCAGGCCGCCTCGACCAGACGATGACCGGGATGATGCAGGGCCTCATCCCGCAGTGGACGACCCTCGCCAATAACGCCGGGGCGACCTCGGTGGTGCCGAAGGTGGAGGAGGTCACGGCGGCCACGAACGCCGCGGCGATGGCGGCACAGCGGGCCGACGAGCGGTCAGGTGGGACGCTGGGCGACATCCATGCCGCCACCGAGCGGACCTATGACAACCTCGAACGGAACCGGGTCGCCATCGAGACGAGCCGCGCGACCGCCACGGCCGAGGCGCGCAAGCACCTATCCGCCATCGCCACCCTCCAGCGGGTGGGCGAGGACACCGGGGCGAAGATCACCAGCCTCCAGGCCGCGACCGGGGCGAAGCTCGAGACCGTCCGCTCTGCCGCTGCCGCATCCGCCGCGGCCATCCGGGCGAAGGACTGGTCGGTGTCGGTGACGGTCCCGATCTCGGTCTCCTCGCGCATCAGCATCCGCGACTACAACACCGTCTCGGCGTCCTACGCCTCGGTCGCCAAGGTTCGCGCGGTATGACGCTGTTCTTCTATCTCAACGGCATCGACGTCAGCAATAGGGTCCGGCTCGACTCCATCACCGGGCTCACCACCCTCGCCGATCACGGTGAGGTCGGCACGGGTTCGGTCATCCTCGACGATCCCGACGGCACCCTCGCGTACAACGGCTGGTGGCCGTTCTGGGTCGACGAGACCGACTGCGTAAGCCAGCCCCGCATCTGGACGGGCTACATCGGGGCGCGGTCCATCAGCCGCGGCCAGCCTTCGCACCAGACCGGCCCATCGCGGGTCTACGACATGGACCTGATGGACCTGAACTGCCTGCTCGG
>CAZABC010000040.1:0-19090 GCA_964483405.1 uncultured Anaerolineaceae bacterium | reverse complement strand
CGGCCCGCACCTGGTCCGCTACTACCTCGGGCTGCACTACACCGGAGCGTGACGGGTGCGCCGTCCCTGCCTCGACTGTGGCCGGCCGACGCCCCGTGTCCGCTGCGCGCCATGCCAGAGCGCGTGGGACGCCCGCCGGAATGCCCGCCCCGAGCGGGCCATCTACGGCGGTGACTGGCCAGCCGAGAGTCGTCGCCTCCGGGCTGCCAACCCGTGGTGCGCGGGGTGCGACGCACTCGCCGACCTGACCGTCGACCACCCGACCAGAGCCGTGCTCTGCCGTTCGTGTCACGCACGACTGGAGAACGAGCGCCGAGCGGCGACGACCGGAGGGCGGGTCTAATCGCTGGGGCCGGCGGCCGCTCATACCCGGCGCTACCTTCCTCGCGGTCTGTACCAGTCTCCAACTCTCCCGAGGTCCACCGATGCCCGGACGCGGCCCAGCTCCGAAACCCAGCCGACGACGGCGCAACGTGCCACTCCGCGGTGAGTTTGCTTCGGTCCCGGGCACCGGCTGGCAGCACGGCGCCGTCCCGCCGTCGCCCGACGGGCTCATGCCCGCCTCGGTCGTCGCTTGGCAGACGTGGATGGGGTCATGGGTCGCCGCTCACTGGACGCCGGCCGACCTGCCCGGGCTGCGGCACCTCATCCGGCTCCACGACCAGGTAGAGCGCGGCGAGTTCGTCCGCTCGACCGAGCTGCGGCTGATGATGGACACCTACGGGATCACCCCCAAGGGTCAACAGGACCGCCGCTGGGTCGCACCGAAGGCGACCGAGGCGGAAGTCGACGGGGCCGAGGCGCCCACGGCCAAGCGGTACGCCCACCTCCGCGCGGTCTAGTGTTCACCGGCCCGACACTCGGCTGGTGGGTCCTCGACTGGATGGCCGAGTACCTGCCATCGCCGTCCGACCCGTCGTCCGAGCTGATCCTGACCGACGAGCAGGCCGAGCTGGTCCTGCGCTGGTACGCCATCGACGCACTAACCGGCGAGTTCCTCTACCGGCGCGGCGAGCTGGAGATGGCCAAGGGATGGGGGAAAAGCCCCCTCGCCGCGGCCATCTCAATCGCCGAACTCGCGGGGCCGACGGTCTTCGATGGCTTCGGCCCGGACGGCGAGCCCCGCCGCGGCAAGCCGCGCGACAACCCGTGGGTCCAAATCGCGGCCGTCAGCGAGGATCAACCCCTGGCCCTCGACACGGTTGTGCCAACACCGTCGGGCTGGACAACTATCGGCGACCTTGCCGTTGGCGACATCGTCATCGCCGCCGACGGCCTCAACGTGCCGGTGGTGCGCACCACGCCGATCCTTCGTGATATGGACTGCTACGCGGTCGGCTTCAGCGATGGCGAGCGCATCGTCGCTTCCGCGTCACACTCATGGACACTGGAGCGCCTGGCCGGGCACGCCGACCGCCACGAAGTCGTCACCGTGTCGACCGCGCAACTGGCTCAGGACTACCGAGCAGCCGGCGGCGGCAAGCGGTATCGCGTCGGCACAGTCCCGTTCAAGCTGCGCGATGATCCGACTCTGCCGATCCACCCCTACCTCCTCGGCCTCTGGCTGGGCGTCAGGGCGACGGGCGACTCTCGTATCGCAATCGACAACCGGGACCGGTCTGTCCTCGAGGCCATCATCGGGTCCATACTGGGCGACCATGAACGGGTCGTCTGGACTGCCGGTCCAGGTCATCAGGGAACTCGGGCCGAGGTCCCCAGCCTGCGTGGGAAGCTCCATCGCCTCGGCGTCCTTGGCGCCAAGCACATCCCGGTCCGATACCTTCGGGCTGGCGATGCGCAGCGACAGGCCCTCCTCCAGGGGCTCATCGACTCCGGTGGCCATGTCACCCGAAAGGGTCGCGTCAGTTTCACGAATATCAACGGGCGGCTGGCCGCCGATGTCGGGGAACTCCTCACGACCCTCGGCTACGTGTGGACTAGCCGCTTCGACGGAGCGGCCCACCGGATCTTCTTCACCCCGGCCGATACACGCCCCGTCGCCAGACTGCCCAGCAAGGCCGCCGCGCAGAGGGTCGGGGAGCTGCGAACGACATCGGTCTACCGATACGTCGTCGCCGTGGAGCCCGTCCCGTCCGTGCCGGTCCGTTGCGTCGGCCTTGACACGGCCGATCGTCTGTTCCTCGTCGGTCGGCGCGCTGTCCCGACTCACAACACCGACAACACCTACGCCGCCATCTACGAGATGCTGTCGGCAAACGATAGCCGCGCGGCCAAGGCTCTCGGCATCGACAAGGGCCGGACCAGGCTGTACCTCGCCGGACGCCCCGGCCGCCTTGAGCCGGTCACCGCGGCAGCCGGCTCGCGCGAGGGCCAGCGCCTCACCTTCGCGGTCCTCGACGAGACGCATCTCTGGACCCGCCGCAACGGCGGGGTCCGACTCGCCGGGACCCTCCGTCGCAACGCCGCGAAGATGGGCGGCCGGACGCTGGAGACGACGAACGCCCCGCTGCTAGGCGAGAAGTCGGTCGCCGAGCAGGGCGACCTCACTCCGGGCGTCATGCACTACGCCCGGCGGCCGGCGGCCGAACCGGACCCAGGCTGGTCCGACGAGCAGCTGCGGACCTCGCTCGCCGAGGCCTACGGCGACGCCCGATGGGTCGACCTCGACCGCATTGTGAAGGAGATCCGCGACCCTGCGACATCATGGGACGACGTAGTTCGGTACTACTTCAACATCCGCTCGGCGGGGTCTGGTCGGGCGGTCGATCCGCGGGTGTGGGACGCCCTCGCGAAGCCGCGGGACGTGCCCGCTGGAACGCGCATCGGGCTCGGCTTCGATGGGTCGATCAGTCGCGACGCGACGGTGCTCCGCGGCTGCACCGCCGATGGCTATTCCTTCCTCGTCCGGGCGTGGGTCCGGCCGGCTGACGCGGTCGACTGGACGGTCGACCGGACCGATGTCCACCAGACGGTCGCCGAGACGTTCGCGACCTACGACGTCGGGCTCATGCTCTGCGACCCGCCGCGCTGGTGGACCGAGATCGACGACTGGGCTGAACGCTACGGGCCAGAGCGCGTCCTGGCCCTCGACACGAATCAGGCGCGTCGCTTCGCCCCCGCGACCGATCGCTGGCTGACCGCCATCCGCGAGGGGAGTCACACGCACGACGGCGACCCCATCACTGACCTCCACGTCAAGGCCGCCCACCTCCGCAAAGTGCGGACCGGCGACGAGGATGACGACGGCCGCACCCGCTACGTGCTCATCAAGGGCGACGACAGGGGGCGCATCGACGCGGCCGTGGCCGACGTCCTGGCCCACGAGGCCGCGAAGACCATGCCCGAGTCGTCCGGCCCGTTCATCAGCAACTACGAGCGCGAGCGCCTGACCTTTGTCTCGCTCGCCCCGCTCGCCGTCCGCCGCGAGCGAAGCCGCCCCGAGCCGGTCGCCTGCCCGGCCTGCCACCGCAGCATCGCCGCATCGCTGGTGGACCGCGCCAGGCGCGGCGTCATCAGTCCGACCTGCCCGCGCTGCGGCGCTGAGTACCTGGAGGCTGTCCGTTGAGGAACCGAGCCCGTCGCATGCTCTCGGCGTTCGACATCACGGACGTCGCCATCGTGGTCGGTCTCGTTCTCTTGTGGATCGGCCTTGGCATGGTCGCCCCATCCCTCTCGTTCATCGTCGTCGGGACGCTGGCCATCGCCTACGGGCTGGCCCCGACCGTCATCCGGAGCCGCCGCTGATGGGCATCCTCACGCGTCCGCTCAAGTCCGCCGGCATCGGTTGGCCGAATACAGGTTGGCCCCCCCCGCCCGGGTACACCGGCCGGAGCATCACCGACATCACCGTCAATCACGACACGGCGATGACCGTGAGCGCCTTCCACGCCGGCGTCCGGCTCATCGCCGAGGACCTCGCCTCGCTGCCGTGGATCGTCTACCGCCGGACGGATCAGGGCCGCGAGCGGGCCGACTCGCATCCGGTGGCGTCGCTCCTCGACGACTCGCCGAACCCCGAGATGACGGCGATGGTCTTCCGCGAGACCTGCATCGGGCACTACCTGACGTGGGGGAACTTCTATGCCGAGCGCGAGTACAACCGGGTCGGCCAGGTCGTCCGGCTGTGGCTGCTGCGACCGGACCGGATGACGGTCGAGCGCGACGAGATGACGTCGACCCGCCGCTTCCGCTACCGCCTCCCCGACGGCAAGGAGGTCATCCTCCCCGAGCGCAACGTGTGGCACGTCCCGGGCTTCGGCTTCGATGGCCTCGTCGGGTACAGCCGGGTCGCGATGGCTCGCCGCTCGCTGGAGAACGCGATCGCTGTCGAGGAATACGGCCTGCACACTTTCGCGACCGGAGCGATGCAGGCGGTCGTCATCAAGCACCCGCATCAGCTCGGCACCGAGGCCAAGCGCAACATCCGCGAGGGCTGGGAGGAGCAGCAGGGCGGACTGACTAACGCCCAGCGCGCCGCGGTCCTCGACGAGGGGATGACGGTCGACACGGTCGGCTTCCCGCCCGAGGATGCCCAGTTCCTCGAGTCCCGGCGCTGGTCGGTCGAGGACGTGGCCCGCTGGCTGCGACTCGCCCCGACCAAGCTGTCCGACTTCAGCCGGGCGACCTTCTCGAACATCGAGGAGACGAACCGAGCCCACGCGACCGACACCCTCCGGCCCGTCGGCCGGCGGCTCGACCAGGCGGCGAACAAGGACCTCATCGGCATCGGGACCGGCTACTACGCCGAGCATCTGTACGACGCCATCCTCGTCGCCTCGATCAAGGACCGCTTCGAGGCCTACGGCCATGCGCGGGCGAACGCGTTCATGACCGAGGACGAGGTCCGCGACCGCGAGAACCTGAACCGCCTGACGCCCGAGCAGCGCCGCGGCCTGCTCTACCCGCTGAACACAATCCCGGGGTCGGCCTACGACGAGAACGGGATGACGATGACCGCCCGCGTCGCAGCCGTGTCGACGCTGGTCCGGTCCGGCTTCGACCCCGAGGCCGCCCTGACCGCCATGAACGTCCCTTCGGTCCCCCACACTGGCGCGATCCCCGTCACCGTCTACCAGCTCGAGGAACGTCCCGATGCCTAGCCGCAAGTCGTTCACGCCCGGCGAGTTCAAGCTGTCCGAGACCGGCGAGGTCGTCGTGGCCTTCGCCCAGCTCAACGTCATCGACCGCGACGGCGATGTCACGCTGCCCGGCGCGTTCCCGGCCAAGGCCGTCCCGATGTCGGCCTACGGGCACACGTCATGGGACGGCGAACTCCCGGTCGGCAAGGGCCTCATCTCCGAGGCTGGCGACTGGGCCATCTTCACCGGGTCGTTCTTCATGGACACGGCGCAGGGTCGGAACGCCCACGCCACCGTAAAGGCGATGGCCGACCTCCAGGAGTGGTCGTATGGGTACGAACCCGTCGTCGCCGACTACGGCCAGCGCGACGGCCGGAGCGTCCGGCTCCTGAAGTCGATCGACGTGTTCGAGGTCAGCCCCGTCCTACTCGGGGCCGGCGTCGGCACGCACACCCTCGCGATCAAGAGCGGCGCACCGGGAGCGGACGCGCCGTATGCCGAGCACCTCGACCGGGTCCTGGACGAGGTGAAGGCGCTCGTCGATCGGTCCCGCGACCGCGCCGCGTGGCGTGCGAAGGAAGGCCGCGGCCTCTCGGGGTCCAACCTCGTGAGCCTCGGTGACCTCCGCGACGGCCTCTACGCCGTGACCGCGGACCTCGACGACCTGCTCGAGCCGCCGAAGCGGTACGCCGACCCGGCGACCGTCGAGGCGCTCCTGGGCCTCGCCCGGACGGCAGGCGTCATCGTCTCCTAGTCCACACCCGAAAGGACCCCGAATGAACAGCCAGGCCATCTCCGCGAAGCTGACCGCCAACCGCGCCGCGTTCGGCGAGTGGCTCGCCGCGTCGAAGACCGACGAGGGCTACAACCTCGACGCGCAGGGCATCGAGGAGTTCCACCGCCGCAACGACGCGATCGCCACCCTCCAGAAGGAGTACGAGGACGCCCTCCTCGTCGAGTCCAAGGCCGCCGAGAACGAGGCGAAACTCGCCTCGGCGGGCCGGCTCGTCGCCGCCGAAAATCCCGACCAGAAGGACGCCAAGCCGCAGTCGATCACGACGAAGGCCGCCTGGCAGTCCGCGTTCAAGTCGGCCATCGACGCGAACCGCGCGACCTTCGAGCGGATCGCCAAGGGCGGGCGCGGGACGGTCAGCTTCGACCTCGACGTCGAGCACAAGACCCTGCTCACCCTCGCCGACATCGCTCCGCAGGCCGACCGCCAGGCAATCGCCCCGTCGGCGCAGTACCTCGGCCAGATTGAGGACCTGTTCCTCCCCGGCGAGACCGACAGCAAGTCGGTCGACTACTACGTCGAGACGACCTTCACGAACAACGCCGCGGCCGTCGCCGAGGGCAATGCCGCGACCGACTCGGCGCTCGACTTCACCCTCTCGACCGATCCGGTCGAGACGATCCAGGCGTGGCTCCCGGTCACCCGCGAGGCGCTCGCGGACGTGCCGGCGCTCCGCTCCTACGTCGAGGGCCGGCTTGCCCACCAGCTCGCCATCCGCGTCAGTGCGCAGCTCGCGGCCGGTGACGGCACCTCGCCGAACATCTCCGGCATCACCGACCGGGCCGGCATCCAGACGCAGGCCAAGGGCGCCGACCCGACGTTCGACGCTATCCACAAGGCGATCACCAAGGTCCGCGTCACCGGCGACGCGGAGCCGACCGCCATCTGCATCCACCCGACCGACTGGGAAGAGATTCGCCTCACCCGGACGGCCGACGGCCTCTACATTCTCGGCAACCCGTCCGAGGGCGGCGTCCCGCCGCTATTCGGCGTCCCGGTCCGGCTCACGACGAGCTTCGGCGCCGCCGGCACCGGCGTCGTCGGGTCGTTCCGCCCGTGGGCGCAGGTCTTCAACCGGGCCGGCCTCACGGTCGAGGTCTCGACCGAGCACAGCACGTACTTCACCGAGCGTAAGGTAGCCGTGGCGCTCATGCGGCGCCTCGCCCTCGCGGTGTACCGCGAGTCGGCCTTCTGCACCGTCACGGGCATCTAGTACCAGCCTGGCGCACGCGACGCGCCCGACCGGCCGCCGTAAGCGGCCCCATCCACACACCCCCGCAGCAGACCGGAGCCTGAACCCATGCCGACCATCGAGCAGGGCACCCAGACGGTCGATGCCGAGGCCGCCCACCAGCGGATCCTCCTCAAGGCTGGCGTGCCCTCGGGCACCGACTTCAACAACATCGCGGAGAAGGGCCAGCTCTGCATCGATACCACCAACGCCAAGCTCTACATCAACACAGGAACTAAGGCGTCCAACACCTGGACGGTCGTCGGGACCCAGACGTAGCCATGATCGCCGACCGCCGCCTCTGGTGGACGGCCGACCGCGCGAGTCTTGTCGAGGAGGGCGACCTCCGGGCCGCCTTCCTTGCCTACACGCCCGGCAAGCGCGTTCGCCCCGAGGACGAGTCGTCGGTCCGCGCCGTCGGCTCGCCGCCGAAGGCCGTTCATCACCCAGCCGACAAGGCCGTCCGCCGGCCGAGGGACAAGTAGATGGCCACGATCACCGCGACGGCCTACGTGTAGTGGCCGGCATCCGTATCCAGCACCCGACCGCTCGCAACTGCCGGTTCACGGTGGTCGAGCCTTCGATCCCCTACGACCGGCCCTACCATTGCACGCCACCCGCGCTCGGAGGCTGCGGCTCGGTCCATCTGTTCAAGACGCACCATCTGAACCTCGACGAGACCGGCGCCGCCATCGTGGGTGACGTGCTGTACCAGCGCATCAAGGGCCACTTGGCGCTGAACGGGTTCCTCGAGTCCAACGTCGTCGCTGCGCCACCGGCCATCGGGATCGCCCTCGGCCCCGGTGGCCAGGCGATGGTGGGCTCCGACCTCGGCAACATCCCCATCATGAACGGAGTCTCTCGTGGCTAACAGCTTCTACGCCGCCTTCCTGAACGGCATCCTCGGCTCGCACGCCACCCGGGTCGACCTCGACGCGGACACGATCAAGATGGCGCTGGTCGACAACGGCTCGGCCGACGGCGCCCCGGATGCGGCGAACGACGACTTCTGGGACGACCAGGACGCCGGCCTCATCGGGACCGCCTACACCCTCGCCGCCAAGACCATCGGCTCGGCCGGCGTCGGGGTGTTCGACAACACGACCGATCCGGCCCCCGCGTTCACGGCGGTCAGCGGCGCAACCGTCGAGTCGCTGGTCTTCTTCAAGGACACCGGCACCCCGTCCACGTCCAACCTCATCTGCTACTTCGATACAGCGTCGGGGCTGCCACTGACGCCGAACGGGGGGGACGTTAACGTGACGTTTAACGCCTCGGGCATCTTCAAGGTCTAGGTCCCTCGCCCCCGGAGAGGCCCGATGACCGAATGGGCAAACCGCCTCCCGGTCGGACCCGGTAGCCGGGGTGGCCGCTGGCACGACCACGAGTACCGCCGCGCCTGCCACCGGGCATGGCGGGCGGCCCATCCGGAGTACCCGGAGCGCGAGCGGCTCCGCCGCGCTCGGCAGCGACCGGGCAACGTCAACGACCCGGCGTTCCGTCGCCCTGTGCGGCTTTTGCCGGGACGGCCTTCACGACGGGTCGGGCTGACTCGTGGCTATCTCTGACGGCACCGCAGGAGCGTGGGTCGCAACGACGACCCGGAACCCGACCGTCACCCTGCCGTCGCACGCGGCCGGGGTCATGCTCATCGTTCGGATGGGCTGGAAGTCGTCGACCCCGACGACTGACGTCGCCGTCTGCAACACGTCCGGCTGGGCGAAGCTCGGCCAGTATTACAACGGCGGCGGCGGGTCATCCAACGGCGGCGGCGGCGTCCTCGTCGCGGTCTTCTGGAAGGTCGCCACCAGCGCGTCCGAGACGAACCCGGTCATCGAGTTCGACGACGCGACCGCCCCGACGCCGGGCGCGTACTGCGCCGTCACCTACACGAAGGGCTCCGACGAGACGTGGCTCGACCCGGTAGGCGCGAGCGGCGCCATCGCGGCGGCCACGTCCTACTCGGCGACGATGAGCACGCACGTCAGCACGACCGCTGGCGACATGCTCGACGCCTTCGCCGTCACGAACGACAACACGACCCTCACCGTCCCGACCGTCTCGCAGACCGGCGTGACCTTCGACACGGTGACGGAGTACCCGGCCACCGCCCTCTCGTCGACGACCTCCAACGACATCAGCGCGGACGGCTGCAACCGGCTGGCAACCTCCGGTACGTCGAGCGCCGCAGCGGTCGTCAGCGGCACGAACAGCGTCGCCGATCCCGGCGCGGCATGGACCACTCGTCTCCGGGTGGTCAAGAGCATCACCCTCGGGTTCCTCGACGCATCGCCGACCCTCTACGCGCCGACGTTGGTGCAGTCTGGCGGGGCAGCACAGGACGTGACCCTCGGCCTGCTCGATGCCGGTCCGGCGTTGTACGCCCCGACGTTGACGCCCAAGAACGACATCAGCCTCGGGTTGCTCGATGCTGGCCCTGCGCTGTATGGCCCAACGCTAACGGCCGGCCCGGTCACGGTCAGCCTCAGCCTTATCGACGCTGGGTCGGCGCTCTATCAACCGACACTTCTCTCGAAGAACCTCATCGACCTCGGGTCACTCGACGGTTCGCCAACCCTCTACGCCCCGACGCTGACGGTCGGCCCGGCGACCATCACCGTCCCGTTCCTCGACGCAGCGCCCGACCTCTACGCCCCGACGCTGACGCAGCCCGGCGGGGCGACGCAGGCCATCACCCTCGGCCTGCTCGACTCCGGGTCCGAGCTCTACGATCCGACCCTGACGGTCGGGCCGGTCGCCATCATCATCGGGCTGCTCGATGCGAGCCCGGCGCTGTACGCCCCGACGCTGGCGCCGGTCAACGCCATCGTCCTGCCGCTGATCGACGGGGCACCGGCGGTCTACGCGCCAGACGTCATCCCCGACCAGCTGGTCGTCCTGCCGCTGGTCGACGCCGGGCCGGTCCTCTATGCGCCGGTGGTCGTGACCCTCGGCGGCCCGCAGGCCATCACCCTCGACCTACTCGATGCCGCGGCGGCGGTCTACGCGCCGACGCTGACGACCGAGAACGACATCGCGCTCGGCCTGCTCGACGCCGTTGGCACGTTGTACGCACCGGCCCTGGCGGCGGGCGCGTCGACCATCACCCTCGACCTTCTCGACGCGGGCGCGGCTATGTACGCGCTGTCGCTGAGCGTGGCCATCGCCGGGATGCGCGGCCCGTCCGGGGTCGCCATCAACGCCGGCGGCCGGTCGCTTGCAACCTCACCGGGCTCGCGGGGCGTCGCCACCGTGCCCGGATCGCGGGGCGTCGCCACCACGCCACGGTCCGCCAGCATCGCCACCACGCCACGGTCCGACGGGACGGGGAGCACCTGAACGATGCCGATCCTCAAAATCACGGTCGAGAACGCGGACGAACTGCTCAACTCGGCCATGCTCGGCACCGGCGCACTCGGCCGGGTCGAGCGCAGCGCGACGGGCGGGGGCGCCGGCTTCAGCGAGGTCACGACCTTCGCGATCGTCGCCGGGACGCGCATCTACACCGTCTATGACCTGTCCGGCACGACGTCGAGCTGGTACCGGGTCCGCTTCAGCAAGGCCGACGGGACCAGCCCGACGGATTACGGTCCCGAGTTCCAGGCCGGTGGCGAGGAGGGAGGGCTGCTCTGCTCGCTGTACGACGTCAAGCAGCGGCTCGGCTTCGCCTACACCGACAGCAGCGAGGACGAGAACATCCTCGAGTACATCCGCCAGGCGTCGGCCTTCATCGAGGGCGAGACCGAGCGGTGGTTCGCCCCGCGGCCGTCGTCGGGCACCGCGACCTACCTGCTCAGTCCGACCGTCACGGGTCGGCGGGTCGAGGTCCCCAAGGGCATCCGCAGCGTCACGGCCATCGGCTACGCCACCACCGACCAGCCCGACACCGGCGGGACGTACACGACCATCACGGCCAGCGAGGCTGTGCTGACCCCGTCGACCATCGAGCGGACGCCCGGCTGGCCCGCGACCGGCATCCAGCTGCTCAGCACCTCGGCCGGGTCGTTCTACGCCGGCCTCAACACCGTCACCGTTACCGGGTCATTCGGCTGGGAGGCCGTGCCGGCCGACGTAGGGGCGGCGGCGGCCGACCTAGCGGTCATCCTTCACCGCGGCCGGGCCGACGGCGGGATCGGCGGCTCGGTCATCGTCAACGTCGACGGGAGCCGGACCTACGATCGCCTCCCGACCTCGGTCTACCGGGTGCTCATGCACTATCGCCGCCGGGTGGTCGGGTGAGTGCTCCCGGCATCCCGTACCGCATCGACTTCAGCGGCGACTTCTTCCGGCGAGATTCGAAGAAGACGTTCCGCCAAAACATCACGGCCCTCATGGCCGGCCTGGCCGAGGCCGGCGAGGCCGACGTCAAGGCGCAGATGCTGGGCCGTGCCGGGCGGATGCCGAACTGGACGGGACGCACCCGCGACGCCGTCCGCGGCCGGACCAGCGCCCACTCCGGCCGGCGCTGGCAGGTGACCGCCGTCGTATCAATCCCTAACACCGGGAGTCGCGCCGAGGCCATCCGCGTCCAGGCGTCGGGCCACTCGATCGAGCGCCGCTTCCGGCCGTTCAAGAACACGACCTACCGCATCCGGCGCGAGAAGCGCCGGTTCGAGGGCGAGCTGCTGAGGGGGATCAAGTGAGCTGGTCCGGAGCTATCGACGCCCTGCACGCCGACCTCGCCGCCGCCGCAGCGGACATCAGCCCGACCGTCCCGATCGTCCGCTCGGGCGAGCCCGATGCCCTCGTCGCCGACACCATCTGGTACGCGGCGACCGGCCGGCGCGAGTCGTCCACCGGCGGGAATACCCTCGGCAAGGTTCACATCGAGCGCGGCGTCGAGGTGACGGCCCTGCTCCGCGGGTCGGTCCGGGCTGGCTCGATCGACGCCAGCCTCGAGGCGCGGCTCATCGACCTCGACGCCGCGATGCTCACCCGCCTGTGGTCCGACTGCTCACTCGGCGGCCACGCCATCGGCATAAGCGTCGGCGACGCGACCTACGGCTGGGCCGACGTCGGCGGGCAGCTCGCCAGGACCATCGTCTTCATCGTCTGGATCGACCTGGCTGAAGTCGCGACCATCAGCACCTAGGAGTACGCCGTGGCTAAAGTTAGCGGCATCGGCCATCACCTCTTCCTCGACTCGACCGACCTGTCGGGCGACGTGGGCTCGGTCGAGACCATCTCGGGCGGGCGAAGTCCGCTCGACGTGACCGGGATCAGCAGCGCGGCCCACGAGCGCGTCCACGGGCTGCGCCACGGCGAGCTAGCCTTCAACGCCTGGTGGAACTTCACGGGCGCCCACCCGGTCATCGACACGATGCCGACGGCCGACCGCATCGCCACGTACGCCGCCTATACCTCCGCGACCGGGACGGCTGGCGACGCCGCGGCCTCGATCATCGGCAAGCAGGTCGAGTACGGGACGCAGCGCGCCGCCGACGGCTCGCTCATGGCGACGTTCCGGATGGAGTCTAACGCTGCGCCGCTGGAGTTCGGGCGGCTGCTGACGACGGGCGTCCAGACGATGACCGGGGCGGCCAACGGGACGAGCATCGACCGCGGCGTGGACTGGGCCTCGACGTCGTTCGGCGCGGCGGCCTACCTGCACGTCTTCGCGTTCACCGGCACGTCGGCCGCGATCGTGGTCAAGGACTCGGCCGACAACAGCACCTTCGCGAGCATCGGGCTTGCCTTCACAAGCGTCACGGGCACGACCAAGGAGCGCATCCAGACGAGCCTCACCCAGACGGTCCGACGCTACCTCCGGGTGGAGGTGACCGGCACGTTCTCCAACCTTCAGTTCGCGGTCGTGGTCGTGCCATACGACCTGTCGCAAGCCACTTAGACTAGGAGTAGACAGCCATGGCGAAGGTCTCCGGCCTGACGACCACCGTGACCCTCGACGATGCGAGCGGGACGGGGCGGGCCATCAGCAACGACGTCACCAGCATCGAAGTCTCGACCCCGCGGGGGGCGCAGGACGTGACCGGCCTCGACAAGAGCGCCGTAGAGCGCATCCTGCTCCTGGCCGACGGGACCGGGACCATCTCGGGCGTCTTCAACACCGCGACGAACATGAGCCATGACGTGCTCAAGACCGTCCCGACGCAGTCGGGCTCGGGCTCGGGCTCGACGCGGACGCTCGTGATCGTCTTCCCCGGACCGGCGACCCTGACGCTAGAGGTCTTGCTGACCGATTACAGCCTGTCGCGCGGCTCGGACGGCTCGCTCACCTGGACGGTGCCCTTCCAGCTCGCGAACGGGACCGCGCCGGCGTGGAGCTAGGCCCGATGGCCTACCGGCTGCCCGACATCACCGCCGACCTCGAGTTCGAGGAGCACCCCGGGCTCGAGGTCGCGGTGCGCATCTCCCCCCTGCCATTCGGGGCGTACTTCGACGCCGTTCACATCGTCCACGAGCGCGACGACCTCGATGCCCGGGAGTGGCTCGACGCCATCGTCGAGGTGCTGGCGCCGCACCTCGTCGGTTGGAACCTGCCCGAGCCGGCCGACGCGGCCGGGCTCCGGGCCCAGCCGTACCAGATCGTCCTCGCCATCGCCCGGGCGTGGGTCCGGGCCGTGCCCGAGGTGCCGGTCCCTTTAGGGCGGCGGTCCAACGATGGCGCCACGTCGGAGGACCCGAGCCCGGAGAGCACGTCCGAGCCCGAGTCGTCGACGGACTCGCCCGCCGCTACGGCGTGACGCCCGGCGTCATTCTCGGCGAGGACGCCCGCACCCTCATCACCATCCGGACCCTGCTCGAGGACGACGACCCCGATGGCTGATCCCCACGTCAGGTTCCGGCTCACCGCCGACGACAAGGTCTCCGGCCCGCTCGACCGCCTGCGCGGCAAGTTCGACGCGCTCGGCAAGTCGGGCGGGGCGAAGTCCATCCTCCAGGGCGTCGGCCTCGGCGTCGGGGCCGCCGCGTTCAGCGCCCTCGCGGGAGCGATGGACGATGTCGGGGCCGTCGCCGGGACGCTCATCAAGGGCGCCATCGACGAAGAGGCCGGCGTCGCCCGCCTGACCACGGCGATCAAGGAGAACGACAGGGCGTGGGACGGCAACGTCGCCGCCATCGAGGCTGTCATCAAGGGCCGGGTCGCGCTCGGCTTCTCCGACGACGAGCAGCGCGCCTCGCTGTCGACCCTGACGGCGGTCACGCAGGACCACAAGAAGGCGCTCGACCTCCAGCGCACGGCGATGGACCTCGCCCGCCTCAAGGGCATCGACCTCCAGACCGCGACTGACCTGCTCGGCAAGGTCTACAGCGGCAACACCGGCATCCTGCGCCGCTACGGCATCGCCATAGAGAAGGGTGCCACCGCCACCAAGGCCATCGCCGCCGTCCAGCGCATCGCCGCGGGCCAGGCCGAAGCCTACGGCGACACGACCGCGGGGGCGATGCTCGGCGCCCAGCTGGCCCTCGAGGACGTGGGCGAGGCAATCGCCACCGAGCTGCTGCCGGTCCTCAAGGAGGCGGCGTTCTTCGTCCGAGACGACGTCGTCCCGGCCGTGCAGGACTTCCACGACGTCCTAGTCGGCGTGGGCCACCTCCTCGACGGCGACTTCAGCCCCGCGCTCGACAAGGCCGACCGGGCGCTGCTCGACTTCGTCATCGGCTTCGGGCCGTTTGGGGAGCAGCTCAAGACCATCTTCGCCGAGGCCTACGAGACCGTCGACGAGCGGATGGCTGACATCACCGACCGCTCGTACGACGCCATCGAGGACATCCGCGCGGCCCGGCCGGTGATGGCGAGCTCCACGGCCGAGGGCATGGTCGAGCCGTACTCCGACGAACTGGACGCGATGGACGAGATCGCCCGCAAGGCGGCGTCCGACGCGACCATCGCCCTCCAGACGGGACTCCGGGCCGGGCAGGACGAGGTCGAGAGCGCGTTGGCCGCGTTGACTGACGCGTTCAACGACGAGGTCAGCCGCTCGGCCCGCATCGCCGCCCTGGAGGGCCAGCTCGCGGGCTCCGCGCTAGCGTCCGGCCTGCGGTCCAATGATCCGCTCGTCCGCGAGGCGGCGTCCGACTACCGCGACGCCATCATCGCCCAGCTGGAGAAGTTGCGGGCCAGCGCCAAGACCGGCGGGACGAACGTAGCGAAGTCGTTCGCCGACGGGCTTGTGTCCGCTGCCGCCATCAGCTACGCCAAGGCCAAGGCCGCCGCCCTCGCCGGCACGGTCGGCGACTACTTCCGGGGCGAGTCGCCGCCCAAGAAGGGACCGCTCCGCGAGATCGACAAGTGGGGCGCCAACGTCGGCATGACGTGGGCCGAGTCCTTCGCCGAGGGCACGGATCTCGCTGACCTCCTCGACCGGCCGCGGCTGCCGTCCGCGCCCCGAGCCGGACGCGGCGGCGGTCGGTCGGGCGGGGGCGAGGGGCTGACGTTCGTGTACGCCCCGGCCTACTCGACGGCCTCGCCAGCCGAGGCGCAGCGGTTCGCCGCGTCGGCCGGCCCGCACATCATCCGCTGGGCGCGGCAGCAGGGGCTCTCGGTGTGACGGCGCCGGTCCTCGAGGTCCGCGTCGACTGGCGCCGGGCCGGCTTCAGCGAGATCGCCAACGACGGCTTCGAGGTCGACACGACCGGCTGGTCGGTCGGGGCCGGCATCAACGCGGCCGGCTCCTCGATCACCCGGACGGCGGGCGGGTACGCCGGGGGCTACTGCGGCCGGCTGGTCACGTCGGCGACCTCGGGCTCGGGCTGCAACTACGACTTCGGGGGGACGACCTTCACCGTCGGGCGCACGTACCGCTTCCGGGTGTACATCAAGTCGGTCAGCGGCACGACCTCGGCTCGCATCCTGATCGGCTCGCTCGGCACCGTCGGCGACCGCGCGTCGTGGACGGGCACCATCACCGGCAGCTGGGCGGCCTACACCGTCGACTGGACGCCGTCGGGGACGCGGACAGACGTCGAGGTGGTCGTGTCGAATAACACGACCCTGGCGATGACCGCCGACCTCGACCACGCCGAGGTGTTCGAGACGATCCAGGACGTCACGGCCTACGTCACGAACGCGACCTGGTCGCGCGGCTTCAGCCCGGTTAGCGGCGGGGCCGACATCGGCTCCTGCACCCTGACCGTCCGCAACGACGACCAGCGGTTCGACCCCGGCAACGCCGGGGGCGCCTACGGGACGAATGTCAAGCTCGGACGAGAGGTGTGGGTCCGCTCGACCTACGGCGGCGCGCCCTACGCCCACTTCCACGGCACCGTCGCGGGCATCGCCCTGCGGCCGAACGAGCGCCTCGCCGAGCTGGTCTGCGTCGACATGTTCGACGAGCTGGAGCGGAGCGAGACATCGGTCGCCGCCTCGGTCAGTCGGGCCGTCTCGACGTTCCGCGGCCTCGTCCTCGACGACGTCGGGGTGCCGTCGCTGCACCGCGACATCAGCACCGCCGACCCCGAGACGATGATCCCCCTAACCGAAGCCGACCAGGCGTCGGCCCTTGGCGTCCTCGAGGCGATGAACGAGGCGACCGGCACGGTCCACTTCATCCGGCCGCACGTCAGCGCCTCGGTGCTCTCGGAGTACGTGAGCATCGCCCGCCCCGAACTCGCCACCGGCCCGAGCGTCCAGGCCCTCGACGGCGCCAACGTAATGGTCGAGCAGACCGACTACAGCGTCGACGACATCGTAAACGTGATGAAGGTAATCCCGGTCGGGCGCGGCCTCGCCCCGAGCGCGACGCTGTGGGAGCGGGCGAACCTGCCGCTCACGGTCAATCCCGGCGAGACGCGGACGCTGTGGGCCCGCTGGGACGACCCGGCCTTCTCGCAAGCCGTCGTGTACAGCGCCACCGGCAGCCCGACCGTCACGCTGACGGCGTTCAGCCGGTCGGCAAAGATCACCATCGTCGCCGGTGGCTCGGCCGCGGTCGTGACCGCGCTGTCGGTCACTGGGCAAGCTTACGAGGCTCTGGACCAGGAGGCCGCGGAGTACCGCATCCCGTCCAGCGTCACCGAGTACATGGTCCGGTCGCCGAAGCGGTCCCGGATCAGCCCTCGCGCCGCCCCTAAGCCGGCCGCGTCGACCATCGGCCTGTACGGGCGGCGGGAGGCCGAGCTGGCGTCGGACTACATCAACGGCACCGCCCATGCCCAGGGACTGGCGTCGTGGTGGGTATATCGCTACAACGAGCCGCCCATCCGGCCGACGGTCACGGTCAAGGCCGACGACCCGGCCACGCAGGTGAGCCGCGAGCTGGCCGACCGCATCCTGCTGACAGGGGTTCGGCTCTCGCTCTCGGCGGTGAGCCTCATCATCACCGGCCTGACCACCGACGTCGCGCCCGGCGGCGCCTGGGTGACCACCTACGCCACCGAGACCGCCCCGACCGCGAACGTCTGGTTCACCCTCGGCGGCACCGCCGACGAGGGCATCGGCGGCAGCGGCATCCTCGCCTACTAGGAGACGACGTGGCCTGGACGACCCCCATCACCTGGACGAACGGCGCGGTGACCGCCGCAACGGCGAACACCGAGTGGCGGGACCACCTCAACTTCCTCAAGGCCGCCCTCGACCTGCTGACGGCCGGAACGACGACCGACTCGGGGACGTCGATGTACCTCGACCTCCGGGGCGCGGCCGGCGGTACGACGAACATGCTGCGGATCGGCGATACCGGCGAGGCGAACCCGCAGTTCACTATCGACCAGAAGGGCAAGATGGCATGGGGTGTCGGCGGCGCGTCCGCGCCCGACTCCTTCCTCGAGCGCGCCGGCGCGGCGGTGATGACCCTTTCGGGCGACTCGACGCTCCGTAACACGTGGTCGACCGGCGCGTCGAACACCTACTTCACCGGGCGGGCGTCAGGTGACGCCTTCGACCGGGTACGGCTCGATACAACGGCTGACGGCTCGCCGGAGCTGAAGCTGGGTGACGGGGCGACCTCCGGGCCCGGGATCGTGACCTACGACGTCACGAACACCCGGCTCATCGTGGCGGCCGGCACGTCGCAACTCCGGCTCACCGGCTCGCACAGCGATACCGTCGCCATCGCGACCGGCCCCACCGCCACGCCGGCGTTCATATTCCGCACGGGGAGCAATCAGTTCACGTTCGGCAATCAGAGCATCCAGACCTCCGGGACTGGGCTGAGCCAGAAGATTGAGATGGGCGGCTACGTGCTCGCGCAGAGCGGGCTTGCCATCAAGACCAAGGCTGGCACGGTCGCCGACGGCGACTTCTTGACCGGCGCGGACTCCGGTGCCATCGCGGTCGACACGACAAACGGCTTCCTCGCGGTCCGCGACGGCTCGACGTGGCGCGGCATCGACATGCGGGGCGCCATTACCTCCTTCGGGCCGTTCACGTGGCCGAACCTCGCGGCGTCGGCGACCGTCCTGCCGGACTACGGCGGGCTCGGCCCGTCGGGCACCGGCACCGGCCGGCCAGTCGCGCCCTGGCCCGGCTCTATCGTCGGGATGACCGTCCGCGGAAGCGCGGCCTGTACGGCGGGCTCGGCGACGTTCACGGTCACCGTCAACGGGACACTCGGGACGCTACAGGCCATCATCAACACGTCCGACTCGTCCTTCGTCTACGCCAGCCAGAGCCCGGGCATCGACACGTTCACCGCCGGGCAAGGGCTGTCGTTCTCGGTCACGACGAGCAGCGGGTTCCTCCCGGCCGGCTCGACCGAGTACTTCGCCGTCATGTTCGTCCTGTTCCGCCGAGGAGGGGTCTACTCGTGAGCACCGTCGAGGTCGTCGCCGTCAACGCCCGCCTGCCGGTCCCGGGGCCGGCCGCTGACCGGCTCCGGGCGCTGTACGCCGACGCGCAGGGCGCGGCGCACGTCGCCGATATCTACCTCCACGGCGTCTGCGCCGGACTCGGGATCGACCGAGAGCACGTCGTCGCGTTCGATGGCGGGACCGGCGAGCTGGTGCTCGATGAGCCCGACGAGGAGTTCCACGCCGACGGCTCGGACTGAAAGGCACCCCCGGCCCTAGCACCCCACCCCCGCTGCGCTCCGGCGTGGCGGGGGCTTCACTTTGCCCCTTGACGGA
>CAZABC010000039.1:0-19476 GCA_964483405.1 uncultured Anaerolineaceae bacterium | reverse complement strand
CGGCGGGGCGTGGCGTAGTGGCTAACGCACGTGCTTTGGGAGCACGAGATCGTGGGTTCGAATCCCACCGCCCCGACCACCTCCCTTCAGGGCCGCGGCCGACCCGAGGCGAGGCAGCTCGGGCGGCGACCGGCGACCGGTGGTGAGCGGCGTCCGGCGGCGAGCGGCCGTTCGGCCGTTCGTGGCACCAGTGAGGCTGGTGCCCGGGCTCGGCCGGTCGCTCTCACCAGCGAGGCTGGTACTTGGGCTCGGGAGGTCGCTCTCACCAGCGAGGCTGGTGCTCCATCGGGGCTGGGCTGCTGCCACCAACGTGGCTGGTGGTACGAGGGACCGCCACGTCGACCCGAGCGTGGGCCGGCTCGAGTCGGGCCCTCGGACGGGGTCCGGCGCGCTGGAACACCAGTGGGGCTGGTGGGAGCGACGAGCCGGCAGGACCGACGAACCGGCAGGACCGACGAGCCGGCCGGAGCGACGAACCGGCCGGAGCGACGAACCGGCCGGAGCGACGAGCTGGTGGGAGCGACGAGCTGGTGGGAGCGACGAACCGGCAGGACCGACGAGCCGGCAGGAGCGACGAAGCAGAGGGGAGCGCGTGACGTGACGAGGCCGCGGCTGGACCTGACCCGGGCGCAGATCCTGGCGTACCGCCGGACCGTCGGCGGGCTCGACGAGCGGCTTGCGCCCGGCCCGGGCTCGCTCCGGCTGGCGGCGTGGGCCGGCCTCCAGGACAGCATGCCGCGGGCCGCCCTGCTGTCGATCCATGCGCGTGTCGATGGAACGGGGCCCGAGGCCTGGGAGGACCGGTCCCTCGTCCAGCTGTGGGGCCCGCGCTTCAGTGCCTACGTCGTCGCCGCCCGCGACCGGGCGGTCTTCTCGCTCGGCCGGCTGCCGGTCGACGGCGGGGCTCGACGGTTCGCGGAGGCGACGGCCGATGCGCTGGATGCTTTCCTCGCCGGCCGGACGATGACCTACGGCGAGGCGGGGCGGGGGATGGGCGTCCACCCGAACCGGCTCCGCTACGCCGCGCCGACCGGTCGGGTCCTGATCCGCTGGGATGGCGCGCGCCAGCCGACGATCCGGATCGTGCCGGCACCGGACGCCGACCCGGCCGACGCCCGCCTCGAGCTCGCCCGCCGGCACCTGCACGTCTTCGGCCCGACGACGCCGGCGGCCTTCGCCGAGTGGGCGGGGATCCCGCCGGCCCTGGGTCGCGCCGCCTTCGAGGCGCTCGGGGGATCGCTGACGCCGGTGACGACGCCGGTCGGCGCGGCGTGGATCCTGGCCCGCGACGAGTCGGCGCTCCGTGCCCCGACCGGTCCCGCCACGGCCACGCGACTCCTCCCGAGCGGCGACGCGTACCTCCTCCTGCAGGGAGCGGATCGTGAGCTGCTCGTGCCCGAGGCGGATCGTCGTCGTGCCCTGTGGCCACCCCGGGTCTGGCCGGGCGGCGTGCTCGTCGGCGGCGAGATCGTCGGGACGTGGCGCCGGGCGGAGGCCGAGCTGACGATCGAGCCGTGGCGCCGACCGTCGGCGGCGGAGCGCGACGCCGTCGAAGCCGAGGCCGAGGCGCTGCCGCTACCGGGTCTTCGCTCGCCGATCCGCGTCCGTTGGGCGGGCTGACCGGCCCGCTGCCGGGTCCTCGGTCGCCGAACCGCGTCCGGTGGGCCGCCTCGCCCGTCGACGGCGCCCCGCGACGCCCCGCGGGCGTCAGCCGTCGATGCGCTCGCCCGCCTTCGGCAGGTAGCCGGGCACGGCCGCATCCGGCGGCACGAACCCGTCCGGCTCGGGCGCGCCCGCCACCAGCCCGAGCGGGAGGACGCCCGCCCAGGCCGGCCAGGTCTCGTCGCCGGGCTCGTCGTGGACGCCGTCCGCCCGGATCTTCGCCGAGGCCTCGGACAGGTCCATCCACAGGACGGCGGTCGCCTTGAGCTCCTGCGAGGTCGCGGGCCGGAGCTCGGCCGCCCGACCCGGGAAGAGCCGCTCGATGAACGCGTCGAGCGCGACCCGCTTCTCGGCCTCGTCCTCGACGGCATACGCCCGGCCGAGGACCATCACCGACCGGTAGTTCACCGAGTGGTCGAAGCCCGAGCGGGCGAGGACCAGTCCGTCGACGATCGTCGCGGTCACGCAGACCGGCTCGCCGTGCGCCGTCGCGCGGAGCATCCGGCTCGCCGACGAGCCGTGCCAGAAGAGCCGGTCGCCGGTCCGCCAGATCGACGTCGGCGTCACGTACGGCTGGCCGTCGAGGACCCAGCCGACGTGACCGACGACCGAGGCGTCGAGGATGGCGTCGATCGTCGGCCGGTCGTAGCGGCCGCGGTCGGGCTTGCGGCGGAGGCGGACGCGGTCACTGGGCGGCGGGACGGGCTCGGGGCGGTCGGGCGGCTGCTGCATCCCGGCAGGGTACCGGTTCGCGGGGGCCGCGACACCGTCGGGCTCCGACCGTGGCTCGGGCCGGGGCCGGCCGCGCCGGTCAGGCCGTGACACAGGCCGCGCGGGTCAGGCCGGGAAGCCCGGGATGGTGACCTCGATGAGGGGGCTGTGGGCGACCATGTCGTCCACGTCGGTCCGCTTCCAGTTGCGGGCGACCCGGGTGAGCAGCTCGCGCCGCTCGTCGAGGTCGGTGACGATCCGCGCGGTCCCCGGCAGGTCGGCCGTCACGCCGCGCTTGAGGTGGATGACGATCGACGGATCCGCCTCGAGGTTGTGGATCCAGGCCCGGGTCCGGCCGGGCATCGGCATGCCGCTGATGACGATCCGGCCGTCGAACGCATGCATGTAGATCTCGATCCGGCGCGGTTCGCCGCTCCGGCGCCCCATCGTCGTGATGTCGATGATGCCGCTGGTCGACAGCGCCCGTCGGATGTCGTCGTCCATGTCCCCACCCTGCGAAGTGATTGCAGGCGCAACGATACCGCGGACCGCGTCCTGGCGCGGCGGCCGTCGCCATCGGGGTCCGCCGCCGGCCTTCGCGAGCGGCCCGCCGGCGGCCGGAACGGGCGCTATCGTTCCGACGATGGAGGTGTCGGACCGCGCCACGTTCCGGCGGAACGCGGCAGGCCACCCATCGGGGATTGGGTGGTCGGCTGCGGAGGATCACGCATGACCGCGCGCCGGGGCGGGCGCCACGATGGAGCCGTTCGGCCGGCCTGCCGCCTGCACGGCGACCGGGTCGTCGGTGGGGGGGACGGCAGGCCCGCCGAGCCGCCCCCGCCGCATCGATCCGCGACCGACGGCGGAACTCCCGACATCGACGGTCTCGCGGCCATGCTCGCGCCCGGCGCTGCCGACGCCGTGCTCGTCGAGCGGGTCGGGGCGATCCTCGACGGCGTGCCGATCGGGGTCGTGCTCCAGCGCCTCGATGGATCGATCGCCTTCGCCAACGCCGCGATGCGGGCGATGGCCAGCCTCCCGCCCACCGTCCCGGTCGACGGTCTCGACCCGGAGGCGTTCGCCGAGGCGTACGAGCTGACCGTGGTCGACGGCCGGCCCCTGGCGCCGACCGACCTCCCGCGTCACCGCGTCGTCGCCGGCGAACCCACCGCGGAGATGGTCGTCGGGTCGCGCCGCCGCGGAGCCATGGACCCGCCGAGCTGGTCTCGCATCCGGTCCCGCCCCATCCTCGACGCCGCCGGGGCGACCGTCGGCGTCGTCACCGCGGTCGAAGACATCACCACCGCCGAGGCGACGCGGATCCGGGTCCAGGAGGACGCGCGCCGGTGGGCCCGGCTCGCCGGGCTGAGCCAGCGGATCGTCGAGGGCCTCGATCCCACCACCGCCGAGCAGGCGGTCGTCGATGCCGCCCTCGAGCTGCTCGGCACCGACGTCGCCGGCTACGCCCGGATCACGAGCGACCCGCCCGCGGTCGTCGTCGGCGCCGTCGCGGGAGCCCCCGGGACCGAGGACCGCATCCCTCCCGTCGGGACGACCATCCCATTCGACCTCGCCCCCCTCGGCGGCGTCCTCGTCCTGCCGGAGCCCTTCCTCGTGTTCGACGCGCCGACGGCTGCGGCTCCCTGGGCGCCGCTGATGGGGCGCCTGGGGATCGCGACGATGGCGAGCGTCATCGTCGGCCGTGTCGACCGGCCACACGGGATCCTCGGCGTGGCGACGACGACGCCGCGGACGTACCACGAGGAGGACATCGCGATCGCCCGGGCGCTCGCGAGCCTGCTCGACGGGGCGTTCGAGCGGGCGGCCGGCGAGCGGGCGGTCCAGCTCCGGGTCCGCCAGCAGGAGGCGATCGCCGACCTCGGATCGCGGGTCGCGGCCGGTCTCGGAGCGGCCGGCCTCGCCGAGGAGGTGGTGAGCGTCCTCCGCGCCACCTACGACGTCGAGGCGGTCGCGGTCATGCGGCTCGTCCGCGGCCGGCGCCGCTACGAGCTCGTGGCCGGCAGCGGGGTGACCCAGGAGGACATCGAGTCGTCCCGGCTCGTGCCGGGCACGATCGGCGCCGCGGCGATCGCGAGCGACGACCCCGTCATCGTCCGGGACCTTGCCGCGCCCGACTCGCATCCGTCGTCGCGGGTGTCGTCGCGGCTCGGCCTGACGAGCCTGGTCCTGGCCCGGATCGGCGACCGGGCCGCTCCGTGGGGCCTCCTCGGGATGGGCGCGGCCCGCCCGGGTCGCTTCGGGACGGACGACGCCGCGTTCGTGCGCGGGCTCGCCAACCTCGTCGCGAGCGCTGAGGCCCTCGAGCGGGCGGCGGCCGCCGTCGCCGATCAGGCCCGCCGCGTCGAGGAGGCCCGCTTCGAGGAGCGGACGGCGCTCGCCCGGGAGATCCACGATGGCCTCGTCCAGGACCTGTGGCTGGCCCGGCTGCGCCTCGGGCTGCTCGCCGACGCGCTGGCCGCCGGGGAGCCGCTCGAGGGGCCGCTGGGCGAGCTCGGGTCGGCGCTCGACCGGGCCGGTGAAGACGCCCGACAGGCGGTGCTCTCGCTCCGCGCCGGCGACGCGGGGCGGGCGGCGCTCGCCGGCGACCTCGCGTCGTACGCCCGCGACATCGGCGAGCGGCTCGGCATCGCGATCGAGGTCCGGACCGCGCCGGACCTGCCCGACCTCCCGCCCCGGACCGAGGCCGAGCTCCTCCGGATCGTCCAGGAGATCCTGACGAACGCGGCGCGCCATGCCGCCCCGAGCCGGGTCGTCCTCGCCGCGACGACCGACCGGCGTGGCCTCCGGATCGACGTCCGCGACGACGGCCGCGGCTTCGTCCCGTCGAGCGAGGCGGAGGCCGGTCTGGGGATCACCGGGATGCGTGAGCGGGCCGGGCTGATCGGGGCCTCGGTCGACCTCCGGTCGGCGCCGGGACGCGGGACCCGGGTCACCGTCACCCTGCCGCGTCGAGCCTGGATCGAGCGATGAGCGCCGGCGGCCCGACCCGAATCGTCATCGTCGACGACCATCCGCTCGTCCGCGACGCGATCCGCCGGACGCTCGCCGCGCCCGACATGGCGGTCGTCGGTGAGGCCGGGACCGGCCCGGAGGGCCTCGCGATCGCGGCCTCGCTCGCGCCCGACCTCATCCTCGTCGACCTCAACCTGCCGGGGATGTCCGGGCACGAGCTGCTCCGCGACCTGCGGACGCGTGCGCCGGGGGCCCGGCTCGTCGTCCTGACGGCGTCGAGCTCGGCGGACGACGCGGAGCAGGCGATCCTCGCCGGGGCGGCCGGCTACCTGACGAAGGACCTGCCGCCGGACGCGCTCCGGCGGGCGATCCGTGGGCTCCGGATCGGCCAGCTCGTCATGCCCCGGATCCTCGCGGCGGAGGTCGTCCGTCGCCTGGCTGCGACCGCTCGGCGGGCCGGGCCGAGCGATGACGACGGGCTCGCCGCGCTCTCACCGCGGGAGCGCGAAGTCCTCCGGCTCGTCGCCACGGGTCTGACCAACCGCGAGATCGGGACCGCCCTCGGCCTGTCGCCGCGGACGGTCGAGCGGCACATCGGGTCGGTGCTCTCCAAGCTCGGCGTTCCCAACCGGGCCGCCGCATCGCGTGTCTGGCAGGAGGTCGACGGACGATGAGCCGCCCCATCCGCGTCGGGATCCAGCTGCCCGAAGTCGAGCGCGAGGTCCGCTGGCCGGAGATCCGGGCGATGGCCCGGGTCGCCGAGGACGTCGGGTTCGACTCGCTGTGGGTCGGCGACCATCTGCTGTACCGGTACGAGGACGGGTCGACCCGTGGGCCGTGGGAGGCGTGGACGATGCTCGCCGGGCTCGCCGCGGCGACCGAGCGGATCACCCTCGGACCGCTCGTCGCGAGCACGAGCTTCCACAGCCCGCCGATGCTCGCCAAGCTTGCCGCCACGGTCGACGAGATCTCGGGTGGGCGGCTCGTCCTCGGCCTCGGCGCCGGCTGGAACGAGACCGAGTACCGGGCGTTCGGCTTTCCGTTCGACCACCGGATCTCGCGGTTCGAGGAGGCGTTCACGATCATCCGGACGCTGCTCCGTGACGGCGCGATCGACTTCGTCGGGCGTTACTACGAGGTCCGCGACTGCGAGCTCCAGCCACGGCCAGCGCATCCCGGCGGCCCGCCGCTGCTCGTCGGCTCGAGCGGCGAGCGGATGCTCGCGATCACGCTGCCACACGTCGAGGCCTGGAATGCGTGGTACGTCGACACCGCGAACGGCCCGGCAGGCGTCGCGCCGCTCCGCGAGAAGGTCGACGCCGCCTGCCGCGCCGTCGGCCGCGACCCGGCGACCGTCGAACGGACCGTCGCCGTGCTCGTCCGGCTGCCGGGTGGCCAGGGCCGCGTCCAGGGCCAGGTCCTCGAGGAACCGGTCGCGCCGCTCGACGGGCCGCCGGACGTCGTCGCCGAGACGTTCCGGGCGTATGCGGCCGAGGGCATCGGCCATCTCCAGCTCGTCCTCGACCCGATCACCGTCGGCTCGATCGAGGCGCTCGCGCCGGTCCTCGAGGCGCTCGACCGCGACTGACCGGTCCTCCCCCCGGGGCCCGTTCGTACCGGTCGGAGCACGGCCCGGTGCGTGCTAGCATCGCCGGGCCATGCGGGGGCTGGTCCGGAGACGTCGCGCCGCGCAGCCCGGGATGGTCGCGATCGCGGCCATCCTCGGGTCCGTCGTGATGCTCGCCGGCTGCGGGGCTGCGGCGACCACGCCGTCGCCGTCGCCGACCGCCAGCGCGACCGTCGATCCGCACCTCACCGAGCCCGTCGCGGTCGACACCGTCTACCGGGCGCTCCGGGCAGCCGGCCTGGCGATCGTCCCGACGACCGCGGCCGACGGTGGCGGGAGCGAGCCGCGGCGCACGGTCGGCGCGACGTATGCGGGCTGGCCCCTGACCTTCCTCGAGTACGGCTCGTCGGCAGCCCTCGCCGCCGCGGGCGCGCTCCCGGCCGGCGACCCCGGCCCCGGCGATGCGCCGTTCCGGTTCGCCGGGCTGAACCTCGCCGTCGAGTACGGGCCGGCCGAGAAGGGTCGCGCCCCGGCCACGCCCGACGATCGGTCGACCGCCGCCGCGCAGGCGCTCGCCGACGCGCTCGACCCGCTCATCGGCCCGCTGGCGGTCTCGGCCGTCGTCCCGCTCGACCTCGCCGCGACGGCCGCCCCCGCGGCGACCCCGACCCCGACGCCGACCGCCGCCTCGCCCTCGCCCTGAGCCGGGTCGCCGACGGCGGCGCGTTCGTCGGTGCGCCCGTGCACCACGGACTGGCCCGGACGTACCCGCGCGGTCGAACGAACGGGCTACGGCGCCCCCGGTGCCGTCTACCATGTGCGCCGCGGGCCGGGACCCCGGACCGCGCGTGTAGAAGGAACGGTCGAGTCGTGCCCATCGATCCGGTCCTGGCCCTGCTGGCGGTCGCCGTCACGGTGAACCTGCTGGTGGTGGCCCTGATCGTCGTCCCGCTCGCCCTGGGTCGTGGCGGTCCATGGCCCGACGATCCCGCGCCGTCCCGTGACGCCCGGGCCGCCGTGCGCCTGGCCGCGGCCGGCGGGCGGCCGGTCCCCGAGCCGCTCATCGACGGCCTCGCCAGCGGGGCATACGACCGGGTCGTCCGGATCGTGGCCTTCGTCTACCTCGTCGCGGTCGCGGCGACGGTGCTCCTGACCGGCCTGTGGCCCGAGACGGAGGCCGCGATCCTCGTGCTCCTGCTCGTCGCCGGGATCGCGGTCGTCGTGTTCCACGAGATCCTGACCGCGGCCGACGCCGGGCCCGTCCGGTTCGTCGCCGAGGCGAGCCTCGGGATCACCTTCGCGGCGCTCCTCGTCCTGCTGACCGGGCAGGCCAGGAGCCCGTTCTTCCTGACCTTCCCGCTCATCGTCGCCGGGGCCGCGCTCGTCGTCCGGCCGTCGGTCACCGCCGTCCTCGTCGCGGTCGCCAGCCTCGCCTACCTCGCCGCCGTCGTCGTCCCGCTCGGGACGGTGACGCTCGAGCCGGTGGAGGTCGCGACGGTGACGGTGAACCTCGCCGCCCTCGGCCTCCTGGCCTACGTCGCGGCCGTCGTCGCGGCCGACCAGCGGCGCTCGCGCGAGGCGGCGATCCGGCTGTCGACGGTCGACAGTCTCACCGGCCTGTTCAACCGGTCGTTCCTCCTCGCCGCCGTCGAGCGCGAGCTGGCCCGGAGCGGACGCTCCGGACGCGCCTTCTGCCTCCTCCTGCTCGATCTCGACGGCCTCAAGGACGTCAACGACCGGTGGGGCCATCACCTCGGCGACCGGATCCTGCGCGGCGTCGGCGGGGCGATCCAGGCCGGCGTCCGCAAGATCGACACCCCGGCCCGCTACGGCGGCGACGAGTTCGCCGTCCTCTGTCCCGAGACCGACCAGGGCGGCGCGCTCATCCTCGCCGAGAAGATCCGCCAGGCGGTCGCGGCGATCGCCGTCGACGTCCCCGGGCAGCTCCTCCGGCCGTCGGTCTCGATCGGCGTCGTCGCCTTCCCGGCCGACGGCACCAGCGTCGAGGCCCTGTTCATCGCTGCGGACCAGGCGATGTACGCGTCGAAGCGCTCGGGCCGCAACCGCGTCAGCGCGATCCGGGTCGCGCGGGGGCCGGGCGTCGCGGTCCCGATCGGCGCGGCGGAGCCGGCCGGCGCCGCCGGCGAGACCTGGTCGGCCGGCCCGTCGGCGAGCGCGGTGTAGCATCGGCGCGTGACCGGCTTCTCGACGCGGGCCATCCGCGCCGCCACGCGCCCCCCGCGGGTCGACCAGCGACCCACCAGCGTCCCGATCTACCAGACGGCCACGTTCAGCGCGGCCGACGCCGAGGAGCTCGGGCTCGTCGCGACCGACGCGATCCGCGGCTACGCCTACTCGCGCCTCGACAACCCGACGACGACGGCGCTCGGCGATGCCTACGCGACGCTGTCGGGGGGCGCGGCGGGGTATGCGCTCGCGACCGGGATGGCGGCCATCCACGCGGCGATCGGCTCGCTCGTGGCGGCGGGCGATCGGGTCGTCTACCCGCTGGCCTGCTACGGCTCGACGCGGACCCTGCTCGAGCGGCGCTACGCGACGCTCGGCGTGGCGGTCGAGGCCGTCGACATGACCGACCTCGATGCCGTCGGGCGAGTGCTCGCCGCCGGCCCGGTCCGGGTCGTCTACGCCGAGACGATCGCCAACCCGACCGTCGTCGTCAGCGACCTCGCCGCCCTCGCCGAGCTCGCCCACCGGCACGGCGCGGCCCTCGTCGTCGACAACACCTTCGCCTCGCCGGCGGTCTGCCGGCCGCTCGAGCTCGGGGCCGACCTCGTCGTCGAATCGGCGACGAAGTACCTCGGCGGCCACTCGGACGTCCTCGCCGGCGTCGCCGCCGGATCGGTCGACCGGATCGAGGCCGTCCGCCAGTTCCAGGTCGACACCGGTGGCTCGCTCGCGCCGCTTGCCGCGTTCTTGGTCCTCCGCGGCATCGCCACGCTCGGCGTCCGGATGGACCGCCACGCGGCGACCGCGTCGGCACTCGCGGCCTGGCTCGAGCGTCAGGACGGCGTGGAGCGCGTCACCTACCCGGGGCTGGCCAGCCACCCGCAGCACGCCGTCGCGGCCCGCCAGCTCGCGTCGGGCGGCGGGATGCTCGCGCTCGAGCTCGCCGGTGGCCGGGCGGCCGGTCGGGCCTTCCTCGACGCGCTCGAGCTGCCCGAGATGACGGCCTCGCTCGGGAGCATCCACACGATCATCGCCCACCCGCCGTCGACGACCCATCGCCAGCTCGACGAGGCCGGGCTCCGGGCGACCGGGATCACCCCAGGCCTGCTGCGGGTCTCGGTCGGGCTGGAGGACCTCGAGGACCTCGAGGCGGACCTCGCCCGCGGGCTCGCCGTCGCCCGCGCCGTCACCCCGGCCGACGCGCTCGCCGGCGCCTGAGGGCACCGGGTGGCGACGCTCACCGCCGGGCGGCCGGCGACCCTCGGCCCCGCCCGGCTCGGCCCGGCCGCCCGCCTCGGCCGCGGCCTCTGGCGGCTCCTGACCTCGGTCGACTTCGCCGTCGTCCAGATCATCGCCCTGGCGGTCCTCGCGACGATCGGGATGACCCTTCGCCAGCTGCCGGACTCCGCGTTCCGGTCGGTGACCGACTACGCCGACGAGATGGCCGAGATCCACGCCCTGTACGACCCGGTGATGGGCGCCGGCATGGTCGACCTCCTCGAGCGGCTCCAGCTGTTCATGGTCTTCCGCTCGACGTGGTTCTCGATCGGGCTGCTCGTCCTGCTCGTCTCGATCATCGTCTGCACCCTGGACCGGATGCCTCGCCTGTGGCGGGCGGTGGCCGACGTCCGGGTCGTCCAGCCCGAGCCGTTCTTCGACCTCCGGCTGCCCGACCGGGCGGCGATGACGGCGGTGCCCGTCGAGGGGCTCCGGGCGACCCTCCGGCGCCATCGCTTCCAGGTGACCGAGGTCGAGGCCGACGGCGTCCGCCACCTCCACGCCGACCGGCACCGCTGGACGAAGCTGGCGACGCTCGTCAGCCACGCCGGGCTCGTCCTGTTCCTCGTCGCGGCCGCGATCACGAGCCTGCTCGGCGACGAGGCCGGGCTCGTCGTCGCCGAGGGCGAGTCGCTGACCGTCCAGCCGGTCGGGACCCCGGGCCTCCTCGTCGTCCGCAACGATGGCTTCGCGGCGCCCGGGTTCGAGACCGGCCAGGCCACCGACTTCACGACCGACCTCGCCGTCTTCCAGGGCGGCGTCGAGATCGCGCGCAAGACGATCCGGGTCAACGACCCGCTCTCGGTCGCCGGCTACACGTTCCACCAGAACGGCTTCGGCCCCGCGCCCGACGTCGTCATCCGCGACGCGACGACCGGCGCCCTCCTGTGGACCGGACCTGTGGCCTTGACCGACCAGGCCGCCGGGTCGCCGTACGGGACGATGGCCGTCCCGGGCCGCGACGCGGGCCTCCAGCTCCTTCTGCGGCGGACCGACGACGGCGGCACGGTCGTCCTGTTCCTGCCGTACCGGGTGACCGGGGCCAACCCCGACGGCAGCCCGCAGGTCGAGGAGCTCGGGGCGCTGGCGCTCGCCCCCGGCGAGTCGGGAACGACGCCGGCGATCGACTTCGTCGTCGGCCTGCGTGGCGTGTCGGAGTACACCCTCCTCATCGCCAGGCACGACCCCGGCCAGGGCCTCGTCTGGCTCGCCTTCGGGCTGCTGATCGCCGGCCTCGCGATCACCTTCTACTTCCCGCGGCGCCGGGTGTGGGCCCGGCTGACCGCGACCGGCGAGGCGGCCCTCGTGTTCCGGGCCGACCGCTACGTCGACGTCGAGCGCGAGTTCGGCTCGCTCCTCGACGACCTCGTCGCGGTGCGGCGTCCGGGCGGCTGACGCCGGTGGCGACGCTGCGCGAGCTGCGGGAGGCGGTCCTGCCGACCGCGACCGTCGCCGGCGCCGGTGGAGCGGCCGACCCGGTCGTCGGCTGGGTCCGGGTCCTCCGGGCCCGGGTCCCGGCCTTCGACGCGCTCGAGCCGGGCGACCTCGTCATCGCCCCGGCGTCCGCGCTCGAGGTCGTCGCCCCGACGCCGGTCGCGATCGAGGAGCTCGCCGGGGCGCTCGTCGGGGCGCGGGCCGCCGGCCTCCTCGTCCTCGATCCCGCCACGGGGGTAGCCGCCGGGGCCGGCTCGACCGCCGCCGGGGCCGGCTCGACCGCCGCCGACCGGCTCGTCGCGATCGCCCTCGACGCGGGCCTCGCGGTCCTCCGGCTGCCCGGCGGGGATCCGGGGACGATCGAGCGCAGCGCGATCGGCTTCCTCGTCAACCGCCGCGGGGAGCTCGAGCACCAGGTCGTCCGCCTCGAGCAGCGGCTCGAGCGGCTCGCGCTCGGGCGGACCGACCTCGCGGGTCTCGTCGCGGAGGTCGGGGCGTTCCTCGGTCGACCGGTCGCGCTCGAAGGCCGGCGCGGCGACCCCCTCGCGATCCACGCCGATCCCGACGACCCGGCCGCGGCGTCGGATGTCACCCGCTATCTCGGCGGTGCCCGCGGGTCCGCGCTCCGGGCCAGGCTCCCCGGCACCCCGCCCGACACCGCCGACGGTGGTGCGATCGTCCTGCTCGGCGTCCGTCCGCCGTCCGAGCTCGAGCGGCTGACCGTCGAGCGGATCGCCGGCCTGCTCGCTCTCGAGCTCGCCCGGGAGGAGGCGGTCAGGCGGGCCCGCGACGCGGCCCGACGCGCCGAATCGCTGCCGTCGGCCGGCCCGCCGTGGGTCGTCCTCGTCGCCCGCCAGGTCGCGCCAGGCGGCCGCTCGACGATCGAGCAGCGCGAGGCGACCCGGCGCGAGCTCCGGCTTCTCGCGCCGGCGCGACGGATGGCCCTCCGTGGCGACGCCGAGAGCCTCGAGCTCCGGGCGGTCCTCGCCGTCGGCGATGACCCGGGCGGGCTCGCCCTCGCGGCGCGGATCGCCTCGCTCCTCGGTCGATCCGTCGCCGTGTCCCGACCCTTCTCGGCTCCCGGCGACCGCCCGGGCGCGGAAGCCGATGCCCGGGCGACGCTCGAGGCGGTCGAGGCGCTGGCGACGCTCGACCCCGTCACGGGTGCGCCGGCCGTCGCCCGGGCGGACCGGCTGCCGGCCTACCGGCTGCTGGGCGGCCTGCACAACGTCCCCGATGGCCGCCGGCAGGCGACGGCGCTCCTCGCCCCGCTCCTCGCCGGGTCGCCGGCGGCGGTCGCGGACCGCCTCGCCACGCTGCGGGCCGTGCTCGAGACGCCCGGCGCGGCCGAGGCTGCGGCGGCCCTCGGGATCCACCGCAACACGCTGGCCTACCGGGTCCGCCGGATCGAGGCCTCGACCGGTTGGCGGATCGCCGATCCGGAGTTCCGGCTGGCGCTGTCGATCGCCGTCAGGCTCGTGCAAAGCGCACAAGTGACAGGACCTCAGGCGCCGATTCCGCCGCGCTAAGGAACGGTATCCTTCGGGATGAACCCGGTGGACGGTCGCTCGTTGGTGCCGCGTGCACAATCGCTGGCCTGCCACCGACACCCGGCGGCCCGGCGCCGCACCGATCCCGACAGCGGAGGACCCCTCGCCCGATGGCCATCGCACCCGACACGCTCGCCAAGATCGAAGCGGCCAAGTCGAACGGCATCCGGTTCGTCCAACTGCAGTTCACCGACATCCTCGGCATCGTCAAGGCCGTGACGATCCCGATCCACCGGCTCGAGGACTCGGTCGAGCACGGGACGTGGTTCGACGGCTCGTCGATCGAGGGCTTCACCCGGATCGCCGAGTCCGACCAGTACCTCATGCCCGACATGGACACCTTCGCCGAGCTGCCGTGGCAGAAGGGGTCGGGGCCGCGCGGCACCGCCCGCGTCATCTGCGACGTCTTCACGCCGCGGGGCGAGCCGTTCGCCGGCGATCCGCGCCAGGTCCTCCGTCGCCAGGTCGACCGGGCCCGCGAGATGGGCTACGTCGTCAACGTCGGGCCGGAGCTCGAGTTCTTCCTTTTCCGGCGCGACGAGGAGGGCCGGGTCGCCCCGCTGCCCCACGACCTCGCCGGCTACTTCGACTTCTCGACCGACCTCGCCCAGGAGGTCCGCCAGGACATGGTCGACGCCCTCGAGGCGTTCGGGATCAAGGTCGAGGCGGCCCACCACGAGGTGGCGGCCGGCCAGCACGAGATCGACTTCGAGTACGCCGACGCGCTCCGGACGGCCGACAACGCGATCACCTTCAAATACACCCTCAAGGCGATCGCCGGGCTCCACGGGCTGTACGCGACGTTCATGCCGAAGCCGATCCACGGGATCAACGGCTCGGGCATGCACACCCACCAGAGCCTCTACTCGATCGCCGAGGGCCGCAACGCCTTCGCCGACGCCGCCAACAAGTACGGCCTGTCTGACCTCGCCCGCTCGTACATGGCCGGCATCCTCGCCCACGCTCGCGGGATGAGCGCGGTCCTCGCCCCGACCGTCAACTCGTACAAGCGGCTGGTGCCGGGCTACGAGGCGCCGACCTACCTCACCTGGGGCCGGACGAACCGCTCGGCGCTCATCCGCGTCCCGATGATCTCGCCCGGCAAGTCGATCGAGGGGACCCGCTGCGAGGTCCGCTGCCCCGACCCGTCGTCGAACACCTACCTCGCCTTCGCGGTCATGATCGCGGCCGGCCTCGACGGCATCGAGAAGGGCCTCCAGCTGCCCGAGCCGGTCGAGGAGAGCCTCTTCGAGATGGATGCCACCCGGATCGCCGAGAAGGGCATCCGCGAGCTGCCCGGCACCCTCGGCCAGGCGATCGAGGAGCTCAGGGCCGACCCGGTCATCTGCGAGGCGCTCGGCGACCACATCCTCAACCACTACGTCGAGGCGAAGACCGCCGAGTGGGACGAGTACCGGACCCAGGTCACCCAGTGGGAGCTCGACCGCTACCTCGAGGCGTTCTGATCGGCTGATCGCGGGCCGGCCGCCGGGCCGCCCGCACCACGCCGCGACCGCGCGGCACCCTGACAACGCCGCGACCGTCGCGGCACCCTCGGCCGCGACTGCGCGGGTCCGCACCTCGCCGCGACCGTCGAGGCCCACCGCCGCTCCTCCTCCGCGTTCGAGCGCGGGCCCTCGGGCCCGCGCTCGACGTGTGTCCGGGGCCGGGCCGGGCTCGGGCCCGCGGCGGGTCGCGTTCCGGCGTCCCGTGGGGGCGGCGCAGCGTCGGCCTCGGCCGGTACACTCCGCGGCATGGACTACACCCTCATCGGTTCTGGCCTCGCTCTCGTCGGCCTCGTCGTCTGGGCCGTCTGCGTCTACATCGCCTGGCAGCAGGCGCCGCGCCGTGGGCGAAGCGGCGTGAATTGGGCGATCCTCACCGTCTTCTTCGGGCCACTCGCGCTCTTCGCGCTGTACGTGCTCCCACGGGGGACCGGTCGGAAGGGCTGACCGGTCAGCGTCCGCGCGGGCGGCGCACCAGCCGCACTGGTGCCGTGCCCGGGCGGCTGGCGCACCAGGCGCAGTGGGGCGCTCCCGCGCGGCCGGCGCACCAGCCACATTGGTGCCGCACCCGTGGCTCGTCGTTCTCACCAGCCACACTGGTGCTCCAGCGGACCTCGACCGCTGGCACCAGTCAGGTTGGTGCTATCGGAGGTTCGCAGGGTCCAGCCGTGCGTGGCAAGGCCGAGTCGCGTGTCTGACGTCCTCTGAGTCTCGCTGGAACACCAGCCACGTTGGTGAGAGCGAGGATCCGCGTGGTGGGGAGCGACCGCGTGGTGGGGTCTAGGGCTATGTCCGGGCCGAGGAAGCGCGGCGCCGGGGCCACGCCGTGGGACGAGGGCCACGACTCGGGCGAGGGGCCACGACTCGGGCGCGGGCCACGATGCCGGGCGAGCGACCCTGGCGCGGTCAGCTCGTGAACGCCGCCGCCACGTAGCCCACCGTCCGGCGCCGGTCGCCGTAGGCGTCGGCCGAGGTCGTCGCCGCCAGGATGGTGCCGCGGGTGGCCCCCATCGCACGGACGACGGCGAGCCCGACGACGGTCGGCTCGATGCCGCACATCCCGCAGACGACGCTCGGGAGGCCCTCGCGTCGGATCGCCCGCTCCTCCGCCGCCAGCCCGGCCGGGTCGACGCGCTCGACGTGCGGTCGGAGCCGCTCGTTCACGCGCCGCGCGACCGCCTCGGTCGGGTAGTGCGCGGTATCGGACGATGCGACGAGGACGATGGACCGGCCCGCCGCCCGTTCGCCGGCCAGCAGGCGCCCGAGGTGCTCGCCGGCCGTGATGGCCGCCTGCCCCGTGCCGGTCGCGACGGCGAGCGGGACGATCGCCGCGGCCGGCGCGACCCGCTGGAGGAGCGGCAACTGGACCTCGATCGAGTGCTCCCCGAGATGGGCGTCCCGATCGATCGCGAGTGGCCGGCCGAGCGCGAGGATCCGCCGGGCGAGCGCCCCGTCGACTGCGACCTCCCCGAGGGGCGTCCGCCACGATCCGGTCTCCCACGCGCCGATCCCCTCGAGCCAGGGCGCGCCGTGGTTCGTGCCCAGGATGACGACCGTCGCCGGCGGGTCCGGGGCGAGCGCCCGCCAGGCGGCTGCCGCCGAGGTCCCGGAGTAGACGAGGCCGGCATGGGGGACCAGGAGCCCGAGGATCTCGCCGGTGAGCGCCTCGGCCGTGGTGGTCGCGTCCCCGATCGGGCCCGCGGCGGCCGCCGCCAGGTGCCGCGCAACGTCGCGGTCGAGCGCCCTGGGATCGGCGTCGTAGAACGAGCCCGCCACCGACGGCGGCCGGATGGCCGGGGTGGCGGGGCCCCGGAACGAGCGCAGCATCGCGACCTCCTCGGTGGCCTCGTCAGCCGCAAGGCCGCGGCGCCGGCGCGGCGCCGTCGAGCGCGAGTGCCCGGCCCTCGAGCGGGCGAGCGCAGCGCGGGCAGGTGCCATCCGGGGCGAGGTGCCGGACGAGCCGGTAGCCGTGCCGCTCGAGGAGCGGCGCCCCGCACCCGGCGCAGGCCGTGTCCTCGAGCCGAAGCTCCGGGGCGTTGCCGACGTAGACGTGGACGAGCCCGGCGGCGCGCCCGATCGCCGCGACCTCGGCCAGCGTCGCGAGCGGGGTCGAGGGGGCGTCGAGCATCCGGTGGGCCGGGTGGAACCGGCTGACGTGCCAGGGGGTCGTCGGGCCGAGCGCCTCGACGATCCAGCCGGTTAGCGCTCGCATCGTCGCCGGGTCGTCGTTGTGGCCGGGGATGACGAGCGTCGTGACCTCGATCCAGATGCCGGCGGCCCGCATCGCGACGAGGGCGTCGAGGACCGGCTGGAGCTTCGCCCCGCAGACGTGCCGGTAGAACGCGTCGTCGAACGACTTGAGGTCGACGTTCGCGGCGTCGATGACCGGCGCGAGGGCGTCGATCGCCTCGGGCGTCGCGTAGCCGTTGGTGACGTAGAGGCCGAGCAGCCCCGCCGCCCTGGCCAGCTTGCCGGTGTCGAGGAGGTACTCGATGAAGATCGTCGGCTCGACGTACGTGTAGGCGATCGAGCGCGAGCCCGACTCGCGGGCCTCGCGGACGACGAGCGCCGGCGGCAGCGATCGCGCCGACGGCTCGGTCCCGAGCCGAGGCGCCTGGGCGATCTCCCAGTTCTGGCAGAACGTGCAGTGGAAGTCGCAACCGGCCGTGGCGATCGAGTAGGCGAGCGACCCGGGCGCGACGTGGTAGAGCGGCTTCTTCTCGATCGGGTCGACGTGGGCCGCGACCGCCCGCCCGTAGACGAGCGAGACGAGCGTGCCGTCGCGGTTCTCGCGGACGCCGCAGATCCCGACACGATCGGGTCGGATGAGACAGCGGTGGGCGCAGGCGACGCAGCGGACGGCGCCGTCGGCCTGTGGTTCGACGAGCCTGGCCGGGACCGCGGGCTCACCCGTCCGGATGAGCGCGGGGACGAGCGGTGCCTCCATTGGACCTCCGGGTGGGGCCGACCGCGCCGGGCGGCTTCCGTGCGGGCAGTGTCGAGCGCCCGGCGAGCCGCGGCACAGTGCCGAGCGGCGCGTTCGGGGCGTCCCTGCGGACCGCCGGCCCGGCTACCCTGTCGGGCGATGACCGCCGCCGACGCGCCCGCCCACGCGCCCGCCCACGCGTCCGCCGCCGATCCTGCGAGTCTCGCCGATCCCGCGGCACCCGGCGACCGCGCGGCCGTGGCCGGCACCGGACCGCCGGCCGGCGCGGCGAGCGTCCGGCCCGGCCGGACCCTCGGGCTGCTGTCCGCGCAGCACGCGCTGATCCACGCCCAGTCGGCGCTGCTGCCGCTCGTCTTCGTCGAGGTCATCGGCCCGTTCGGGGTCGGCGTGGGGGCGGTCGGGCTGCTCCTGGGGATCTCGAACATCCTGAGCGGCTCGGTCCAGCTGCTGTACGGGCCGCTCGCCCGGCACTTGCCCCGGGGGCGGATCCTCGGCGTCGGCGGGATCGTCTTCGGGGCCGGGACGGCCGTCCTCGCCTTCACGACGAGCTGGCTGGGCTTCTCGCTCGCGACCGTCGTCGGCCGGCTCGGCGGCTCGCCGCAGCACACCGTCGGCCACGCGCTCCTCGCCGAGCAGTACCCGGCCCACCGGCGGGCGAGCGCGATCAGCACCCACATCGCGATCGGCAACCTCGGGACGCTGGCGATCCCGCTCGTCGGCGGCTGGCTCATCGCGACGTCGGGCTGGCAGACGGCCCTCCTCGTCCTGGGGTTGCCCGGGATCGTGGCCGGTGCGGCGATCCTCCTGTTCGTCCGCGAGGCGGGGACCGACCGCGCCGCGGCCCTCGCCTCGGGCTCGACGCTCGCGGCCCTCCGCTCGCTGCGCGGGGAGCGCGACCTGCTGTGGGTCTTCGCCGCTTCGTCGGTCGCCGCCGCCGGGCGGGGCCTCGGCATCGTCACGACCTTCATCCCGCTCTACCTGTCGCTCGTCCTCGACCTCGACACCGCGACGATCGCCCTGATGTACACGCTGCTGCTCATCGGCTCGGTCCCGGGTCCGATCGTCGCCGGCCGCATCGCCGACCGGCTCGGCCATCGGCCGGTCCTCGTCGCGACGTATGTCCTCGGCGCGGTCGGGCTCGTTGCCTTCGTGCTGGCCGGCACGCAGCTGACGCTCGTCTGGCTCGCGATCGGCTTCCTGAGCGCCTTCGTCTACGAGGAGAGCTCGCTCCTCCAGGCACTCCTCGCCGACGTCGCCCGGCCGGCGATCCGCGACGTCGCCTTCGGCGCGTACTTCACCCTGATGTTCGTCGTCGGGGCGATCTGGGCGGCCGTGCTCGGCTGGATCGTCGCGTCGCTGGGGAACGAGGCCGGCTTCCCGGTCATCTTCGGGATCATGGCGGCGAGCTACCTGATCGCCGCGCTCGTCGTCCTGCCGATCCGCGCCGGAGGTCGGTCGGTCCTGACGACGGACGGCTGACGAAGCCGCGGCGCGACGCGGCCCGGGATCGCGGCTGATGCCGACGGGAGGTGGATGGCGTCCACGGTGGTATCATCCCGGCGCTCCCGCGACGGGAGCATTCGGTCGGGGCGTGGCGCAGCTTGGTAGCGCGCATCGTTCGGGACGATGAGGTCGGAGGTTCAAATCCTCTCGCCCCGACCA
>CAZABC010000038.1:0-20485 GCA_964483405.1 uncultured Anaerolineaceae bacterium | reverse complement strand
AGGGTGGTGCCCAGGCCGGGACTTGAACCCGGATGAGTTGCCTCATACGCCCCTCAAACGTACGCGTATACCAATTCCGCCACCTGGGCAGGTCGCCGGCGATCGGGTCCTTGGAGGGTTCGAGGTGTGGTACCGAGGAAGGGATTTGAACCCATACGGCCCTTACGAGCCACTAGCTCCTGAGGCTAGCGCGTCTACCAATTCCGCCACCTCGGCGTGGACCCGACTCCGATGGCGACCGGCATGGCAAGCCTCACCGGTCGTCAGCGAGGCGCCATGTTAGCACATCGTAGAACCGGTCAGCCCCGTCCCCGAGGCGCCGCGCGGTCGGTCCGTGGAGCGCGTCGTGGACCGGCACGGCGACGTCGGCCCAGACGAGCGGGAGAAGCGGCTGCTCGGCCGCCAGGTAGACCTGGAGGTCCGTGTAGGCCGCGGTCCGCTGCTCGGGCGGGCCGGGCGTCCGCGCGGCGATGAGCTTGGCGTCGAGCGTCGGGTCCTGGATGCCGCTCACGTTCGCGCCGCCGCTGACCGTCTGGGTCGAGGCGAGGAGCGGGTACAGGTCGGGGTCGAGTCCGATCGCGAGGTCGAGCAGCGCCACGGCGAAGTCGCCGGTCTTGAGGCGCTCCTCGGTCAGCTCCCCCGCCGGCAGGCCGACGAGGTCGACGGTCATCCCGATCGCCCGCCAGTCGTCGGCGACCTCGTTGGCGACCGCCCAGAGGCCGGGGTTGGACGCCTCGTCGGGGGCGATCAGCTCGAGCCGGTAGGCGTCCGTCGTCCCCGGGGCAGCCCAGGCGCCGTCGGTCCGCTTCCGCCAGCCGGCGGCCTCGAGCCCGCTCGCCGCGGCCGCCGGGTCGTGCGGGACCGGCGGGCTGGCGGCCGCGTCGAAGGCCCAGGAGGTCGGCGGGATCGGCGCGTCGGCCCGGGCCGCGAGCCCCGCGTACTGGCCGGCGACGATCGCGTCGCGGTCGATCGCCGCGAGCAGCGCCAGGCGCGTCCGCTCGTCCTGGAACTCCCGGCGATCGGCGCGGAGATCGAACAGGACGGCCGTCAGCGTCGAGCCGGGGTAGCGGAGCAGCCGCGAGCCGCGCTGGAACCCGAGCTCGGCCGCGAGGTCCGGCGGCAGGCCGGCGACCGCGTCGATCTCGCCGGCGGCGAACCCAACGGCCACGGTCGCCGGGTCGATCGAGAACCGGAACTCGACATCGGCGAGGTACGGGAGCGGCCGCGACGGCGTCGGGCTCGGGCCCGGGCTCGCGAGGCTATCCGGCGACGTCGGCGACGGGCTCGCATCCACCTCGTCTTCGAGCGGCACCGCCGCCTCGAGGACGGCCTCGCTCGCGTTCCACGAGACGAGCCGGTACGGCCCGCTGCCCACCGGCTGCTGGCCGAATGGATTCGCCGCGAGGTCCTCCGGCGGGACCCCGTCGAGCAGGTGAGCCGGCGCGATCGGCTGGGTCGCGGCATAGAGGAACCCGGCGATCGGGTCGCCGAGCTCGAAGCGGACCGTCCGGGCGTCGAGGACGGTCACGGTGACGTCGCGCCATGACGCGCCACCCGGCCCGGTGTAGGCCGGATCCTGCAGCGAGCGGACGGTGAAGGCGACGTCATCCGCGGTGACCGGGAGGCCGTCGTGCCAGCGGGCGTCGGCGCGGAGGGTGAACGTGTACGTCCGCCCCTCGACGTCGCTCGACCAGTGGTCGGCGAGGTCCGGCACGAGCGTCTCGCCCGGCCCGAGGCGGAGCAGGCCGCTGAAGACGAGGGCAACGAGCGCCCTGTCGGCGGGTGTCGAGGCGCCGAACGGGCTGACGCTCGTCGGCCGGCCGACGAAACCCTCGACGTAGGGCCGGGCCGTCGGGGCCGATGGGCTCGGCGAGGGGACGCCGGCGACATCGGGGCGGATCGCCGGCCAGGCGACGACCGCGACGAGGACGAGGAGGATGGCGGTCAGCGCGCCGGCGAGGGCGCGGTCACGTCGGGTCAGCATGCTCGGTGTGGAACCGTCGACCCGGCCGTCCGGGTCGGTCGGGGGCGCGACCCTCCCGGGTGCCTCAGGCCTGCTAGGCGAAGATGAAAAAGGCGATCGAGAAGATCACGAAGAGCGCCGCGAGGACGATGGTGAAGCGGAACAGGCTCTTCTCGATCCCCCGCCGGCTGCGGTAGACGGCCGAGTCGCCGCCGAATGTGGACGACAGCCCGGTCCCACGCGCCTGGAGGAGGATCGCGGCGATGAGCGCGACGCTGACGAGGATCTGGCCGATGGCCAGGAACGGGTTCACAGGTGACGGGACCTCATGCGGCTCACCGTACGGCGGCCGCCGGATGGTAGCACAGCGTCAGCCGCGACCCGCGCCGGCCGCGGTCCCCTGAGCCGCCACGGCGGCCGCGGCGGCCGCGACCCGCGCGGCGTCGCCGAGATAGCGCCGGCCCAGCGGGCGGAGATCGTCGTCCAGCTCGTAGACGAGCGGGATCGCCGTCGGGATGTTCAGCCCGACGATCTCGGTATCGTCGATGCCGTCGAGGTACTTGACGAGCGCCCTGAGGCTGTTCCCATGGGCGGCGATGAGCACCCGGCGACCGTCGCGGACCGACGGCGCGATCGTCGACTCCCAGTACGGCAGGAATCGGGCGACCGTGTCCTTGAGCGATTCCGCCCGCGGCAGCTCAGCCGGATCGATCCCGGCGTAGCGGGGGTCGCGGGCCGGCAGCCGCTCGTCGCCGTCGTCGAGCGCCGGCGGAGGGACGTCGTAGCTCCGGCGCCAGACCCGGACCTGGTCCTCCCCGAAGCGGACCGCCATCTCGGCCTTGTTGAGGCCCTGGAGCGAGCCGTAGTGGCGCTCGTTGAGGCGCCACGAGTGTTCGACCGGCAGCCACATCCGGTCGAGCTCGTCGAGGGTGATCCAGAGCGTCCGGATCGCCCGCTTCAGGACCGAGGTGTAGGCGAGGTCGAAGGCGAACCCTTCCTCGCGGAGCAGCCGACCGGCCTCATGCGCCTCGGCGACCCCGGCCGGCGAGAGATCGACGTCCGTCCAGCCGGTGAACCGGTTCTCCTGGTTCCAGGTGCTCTCGCCGTGGCGGAGCAGGACGAGCGTGTGCGGCATCGTGGCGGTCCTCCGGGGATCGGGGTCGGGCGCTCGGCGGCGTCGGTCAGCGGCCGGCCACGGCGTCGGCGGCGGCCCGCGCCGCCGCGGTGACCCCGGCCCGTCCGACGATCGCGGCCATCTCGTCGGGCTTGAGCGATGCCCCGCCGACGAGCGCGCCGTCGATCGAGGGCTCGCTCATGAACTCGTCGATCGAGGCGCTCGTCACGGAGCCGCCGTAGAGCACCGGCAGCGCCTCGGCCGCATCGCCCCAGCCGAGGCCCCGGACCGTGGTCCGGATGGCGGCCGCCATCCGCGCCGCGTCGGCGCCGGTCGACGTCCGCCCGGTCCCGATCGCCCAGACCGGCTCGTAGGCGACGACCAGCCCGCCGTCGACGAGGGCCGCCGGACCGTGGTCGGCGAGGGCACCCCCCAGCTGGGTCGCGACGACCGCCTCGGCCCGGCCGGCCTCGCGCTCGGCGAGCTGCTCGCCGACGCAGAGGATCGGGCGGAGGCCCGACTCGAGCGCCCGGGCGAGCTTGCGCCCGACGAGCGCGTCGGTCTCGCCGGCGTCGCGGCGGCGCTCGCTGTGGCCGACGATGACCCAGCTTGCCAGGCCCGCGAGCATCGCCGCCGCGACTTCGCCGGTGTACGCGCCGGCAGCCTCGTGGTGGAGGTTCTGGGCGCCGACCGCGACGTCCTCGCCGGCCAGCGCGTCGCGGACCGCGGCCAGGCAGACGAAGGGCGGGCAGATCACCCGGACGACGCCCGGCGCCGCCGCTCGACGGGCGATGGTGGCGGCCAGCTCGCCGGCGTCCGCGGGCGTCGTGTGCATCTTCCAGTTGGCGGCGACGATGATCGGGCGCATCGACCGAATCATGCCACGGGCCGGTCGGCGGCACCGTCCGGGTCGTGCAGGGCGAGCCACTCGAGCCGCTCGAGGGCCCGCTGCGCCGCCGAGCGATGGACCCCGGCGAGCTCGGCGAGCTCGGCGAGGGTCGCCTCCGGAGCCTCCCGGCGGGCGTCCGCGACGAGGCGGACGACGTACGGCTGCTCGCCGAGGCGTCCATCGGCGGTCAGCGCATCGATCGCGGCGAGCTGTCGGCCCGCGGCGGCGACCGCCCGCCCGAGGTTCGCCGACTCGGCGTTGAGGACCCGGTTCAGCTCGCCGCGGAGCGCCCGCGACACCTGGCGCGCCTCGACCTCGAGGAGGGCCGCCCCGGCCCCGATCCGCCGAAGGAACGTGCCGACGGTCTCGGTGTTCTTCGAGATGACGACATCGCGGCCGCGGCGCGTGCGGACGATCGTCGGGAGTCCCCCGTCGGCCAGCCGCTCGGCCAGCTCGACCCCCTCCCCGACCGGCACGAGGAACTCGAGGTGGGTCCGACCCGCAGCGAGGCTGAGCGATCCCCGGGCGAGGAACGTCCCGCGCAGCCACGCCGACCGGCAGTGCTCGGGGGCCGCGGCCCAGTCGAACCCGTGGGCCGGCTCCGCTCCCGTCGCGAGCCGGTGGGCCAGCCGGGCGAGGCTTACGTCGCGCGACCGGCCGCGTCCCGCGAGCGCCACCGCCTCGGCCGCCCGGTCGCACGGCCGGGCCGGATCGATCGCGGCGAGCTCGGCCCGGAGCGCGGCCACGAGATCCCGCTCCGGGCGGGCGATCGGGCGGCGCGCCGGTCCCGGCCGGGCCGCGGTCATGCGCTGCGCGCCGCCCGCGTCCGGCGACCGGTCCGCTCGCGCTCGACGATCCCGACGACCGCGGCCGCGAGCTTCGCCGGGTCGTGGTGGTGGGCGTTCGCGGGGTCGACGACGTCGGCCAGGACGAGCCGTGGCGGCTGCTCGGCGGGCGGCGGCCAGCGGAGCTGGACCGCTGCCGCATGCCAGTCGGCCGGCGGCGCCGCCGTGAAGTCGCTGTTGGCCAGGACGACGTCGACGAGCCCCGGCGCGGCGTGCCGCTCGATCGCCGCCACGTGCTCGGCGAGGTCGTAGCCGGCGGTCTCGCCGGGCTGGGTGGCGACGTTGCAGACGAAGATGGTGATCGCCGGGCTCGCGACGACCGCCTCGCGGATCGCGGGCACGAGCAGCGCCGGGAGGAGCGAGGTGTAGAGACTGCCCGGTCCGAGGACGATCGCGTCGGCCTCGGCGATCGCCTCCAGGGCGTCGCTCGACGCGCGGACGCCGGACGGGCTGAGCCAGACCTCGCGGATGCCCGGGGTCCGCATCACCCGCGACTGGCCGACCACCTCGGTCCCGTCGGAGAGCCGGGCGTGGAGCGTCATCGGCGTCGCCGACACGGGCAGGACGCGACCCCGTACGGCGAGGACGCGGTTGACCTGGCGGACGCCCTCCTCGAAGTCGCCGCCTTCGATCGCCGTCATCGCCGCGAGCAGGAGGTTGCCGACGGCGTGGCCCGCCAGCGTGTCGGGCTCCGAGTCGCCCGGCCGCGCCGGGTCGGACGGGAAGCGGTACTGGAGCAGTTCGCTCATCGCCGGCTCCGCGTCGGCAAGCGCGGCGATGCAGTTGCGGATGTCGCCGACCGGCGGGATGCCGAGGACCTCCCGGAGCGCGCCCGACGAGCCGCCGTCGTCGGCGACGGTCACCACGGCCGTCAGGTTGCTGGTGTGCTCCTTGAGGCCGCGGAGGAGGGTCGACAGCCCGGTCCCCCCGCCGATCGCCACGATTCGCGGCCCCCGGGCGAGGAACCGCTTCTGGTAGATGACCTCGACGAGCGGGCCACCCTCCTCTCGCCGGAGCGGGTCGGTCAGGGCCCGCACGAGCCGGTACGACCCGAGCGCGAAGAGGGCGACGCCGGCGATCGCGAGGACGACGGCCCGGACCCAGTACGGCAGGAACTGGAGCGTGGCGACCGACAGGAGGCCCTGCAGCGGGCCGGTGACCTCGACCTCGCGGTAGACGGCGCGCAGGAGGAGGGCGAGGGCGAGGGCGAGCCCGAGCTCGGCGACGAGGATGACCAGGAGCCATCGCTTGACGCCGAGGCCGGGCTCGAGCCAGCGGCGCAGGTTCACGACCGGTCGAGGTCGCGGTGGAAGACGGCGACCGGGCCGAGGTCGCGGGTCCGCAGCCAGGCTGCAAGCTCCTCGGCGAGGACGATCGAGCGGTGGTAGCCGCCGGTGCAGCCGAGGGCGATCGTGAGACGCGTCCGCCCATCGGCGGCGTAGGCCGGCAGGAGGAAGGTGAGGAGCGCCTCGAGCCGGTCCAGGAAGCCCCTGGTGACCGGCTGGTCGAGGACGAACCGGCGGACCGGCTCGGACAGGCCCGAAAGCGGCTTGAGCTCGGCGACGTAGTACGGGTTGTCGATGAAGCGGACGTCGAAGACGAGGTCCGCCTCGAGCGGCACGCCGCCCTTGAAGCCGAAGCTGATGAGCTGGATCGCCGTCCGGCCGGGCTCGTCGTCGAACCCGAGGTGGGCGAACAGGCGCTCGCGCAGCTCGCGGAGCGACAGGCGCGACGTGTCGACGATGAGGTCGGCCTCGTCGCGAACGGGCTCGAGGAGCCGCCGCTCCTCGACGACCGAGCTGGCGATGCCACGGGTGTCGGCGAGCGGGTGCCGGTGGCGTGTCTCGGAGAAGCGCCGGATGAGGACCTCGTCGGCCGCCTCGAGGAAGACGACCCGCGGCCGGATGCCGCGGCCCTCGAGCGCGCCCCGCATCGCGGCGAGGGCGATCGCCGCGTCGCCGGCCCGCACGTCGAGGACGATCGCGACCTGGCGGAACCGGTGCGGGTCGTCCGACACGAGCTCGGCGAGCGAGGGCAGCAGCTCGCCGGGGAGGTTGTCGACGACGACGAAGCCGAGGTCCTCGAACAGCTTCGCCGCGGCGGTCTTGCCGGCGCCCGACAGGCCGGTGAGGATGACGACCCGCGGGGTGGGCGCCTCGGCAGGCGCCGCCGGCGTCGGATCGGGGGTCGGTCGGCCGGTCATCGTGCCCCGAGTGTACGCCCTGGCGCGGGCACGGTCGGTCGGGCTACCTGCCGGTCCGGGCGATGACGAAGATCGTGCCCTCGTAGAGGATGTACATCGTCACCGCCAGGACGATCGGGCTGACGAGGTCGCCGCCGGGGGTGATGACCGCGGCGAAGATGAACGTCCCGAGGATGAAGTAGCGGCGCGACTGCTTGAGCCGCTCGGAGGTGACGACCCCGACCCGCGACAGGGCGAACAGCACGATCGGGAACTCCATGACCAGCCCGAAGGCCAGGAACATCGTCGTCACGAAGTCGAAGTAAGGCCCGGCGGCGATGTTCGCGACGAGCGTGTCGTTGGTGAAGCTCAGCAGGAAGGCGGTCGCGTATGGGAGGACGACGTAGGCGATCCCGACGCCGAGGGCGAAGAAGATGAGGGCGAGCGGGATCCAGGGCCGGGCCATCCGCCGCTCCTGGGCGGTCAGCCCGGGCCGGATGAAGGCCCAGCCTTGCCACAGGATGATCGGCATCGAGAGGATCACGCCGGCGACGATCGACACCTTCAGGACGATGAAGAAGGCATCGCCGGGTCCGAGGATCTGGACCTGGCCGGTCGGCAGCGGCTCGATGAGCACCGCGATGATCTCGTCGGAGAAGTAGAAGCCGACGATGGTCCCCAGCGCGACCCCGAGGACGATCCGGAACAGTCGTGTCCGGAGCTCGGCCAGGTGGTCGACGAGCGACATGACCGCACCATCCTCGACGGCCGACGGCGTCGCGCCGGGGTCGGGCTCGGGGGACGATGTCGCCGGTGGGAGCGGGAGCGGGGCGCTCGGGCCCTCGCGGGCCAGGTCGGCGTCGGCCATTCGGGTCGCGGTCCGGACCCGGTCAGGCCTTCGGCTCGACCGAGATCTCGTTCGGCGCGACGGTCTCGCTCAGGACGTTCGGGACGGGCTCGGCGGACGACACGTTGGCGACCTGCGGGGCGGCCGGCGCGGTCGGCTCGCTCGCCGGAGCGGTCGTGGTCGGCGCCTTGGCCGGGGTCACGTCGATCTTCGTGGCGTCCTGGACCTCGGTCGCGGCCTTCCGGAATTCGCGGATGCTCTTGCCGAGCGCGGAGCCGACCTCGGGCAGGCGGCCCGGACCGAGGATCAGGAGCGCGATCACGAGGATGATGACCAGCTCGAGGGGGCCGATGTTGAACGGCATGGTTCCCGTGGGACCTCGCTAGTACGGCCGGCGCGCGAGGCTCCCGCTCGCGAACGGCGACCTACGATAGCACAGGGAGTGCCCGCGACCACGCGGCGGCGGCGGCCGCCACGCGCTCGATCGGGTCGTCTCCGCCGACCCCGGTGGCGGCCCCGGCGATCCCCCGCGAGACGTTGACGAGGAGCCCGCCCCCGGGCCTGCCGCCGGCCGGCGGCGCTGTGGCCCGGCCCGTCGCGAGGACCGGCTCGACGGCCCCGCCCTGCGCGCCGACGCCGGGCACGAGGAAGGCCAGGCCCGGCGCGATCGACCGGACCGTCGCCAGCTCGGCCGGGGCCGTCGCGCCGACGACGAGCCCGACCGTCGCGCCGGGCCCCCACCCGGCGACCCGGCGGGCGACTCGAGCGTGGAGCGGCTCGGCCGGGGCGTCGATCGCCGGGTCGGCGCCGACGACGAGGTCCTGGAACTCGCCGGCGCCCGGGTTCGACGTCCGGCACAGGACGTAGGCGAAGCGGTCGAGCCGCTCGAGGAGCGGCCGGATCGCCTCCTCGCCGAGGTACGGGCTCACCGTGACGGCGTCGGCACCGAGCGTCTCGAACAGGGCGACGGCCTGCCGGGCGGCGGTCGTCCCGATGTCGCCGCGCTTCGCGTCCATGACGACCGGCACGTCGGCCGGGATCCGGGCCCGCAGCCGCTCGAGCGCCGCGATGCCCGCCGACCCATGCGCCTCGAAGAAGGCGAGGTTGGGCTTCACCGCCGCGACGAACGGTAGCGACGCCTCGAGAACGGCCGCCGTGAAGCTCTCGAGCCCGCCAAGGTCCGGCCGGAACCCGTCGGGCAGCGACGCGGCGTCCGGATCGAGACCGAGACAGAGGACCGTGCCCGACGCGGCCGACCGCGCGGCCAGGCGGTCGAGATATGACCCGGTCATCGTCCGATCCGGCCTCAGCCGGCCGGCGACGGGGAGGGGCTGGCCGCCGGCGGCGGGCTGGGCGACGGCGATGGCGATGGCGGCGGAAGCTCGCTCGCCGGGATGTACCACGAGGGACGCGACGTCCCGTCGAGCCCCGACACCGACGTGAGGTCGATCGTCTCGTCGACGGCGACCGAGGCGCCGCTGCCGGTGAGCGTCGCCATCCGGAGGTCGGCGATCCGCCCGGTGACGTGGAGGAAGGCGATCGCATCGCCGCGCGGCGACCACGCGGGTGACCACGAGCTGCCGTCGTCGGTCACCCGGAGGACCTCGCCGCCGGTCACCGCGTCGAGGACGACGACGTCGGTCCCGAACGGGGTCGTCTTCGTCGCCGCGACGAGCTTGCCGTCGGGCGAGTACGACGGGCCGGTGAAGCCCGGTCCCGTGAGGCGCGCCGGCTTGTTCGTCGTCGGGTCGTAGCGGAAGATCGCGGGGGCGCCGCGTCGGCCGTCGCGATCGTTCATGACGTACAGCAGCAGCTTCCCAGCCGGGTGCCAGGCCGGGTCCTGGTGCCCCAGCGGCGGCACCTCCTTGGCACCGCTCGCCCGCGTCCACTTCTTCGTCGCGACATCGTAGAGCTGGAGGACGACGTTGCTCTTCGTCGGGTCGGGCTGATCGGACACGAGCGCCAGCCGGTCGGGGTCGATCGGGTTGGGGGTCGGCTGGCGGATCCAGTAGAACCAGGTGTACTTGCCCGCCTTGTACTTGCCGGTCGCGACCTGCTCGGGCTCGCCGCCGTCGGGGTCCACCCGCATCAGCAGCGGGTAGGTCGCCGTGTAGTAGCGCGGCGAGCCATCGGACGGCCAGAGGACCCGCTCGGTCACCGTCCGGACGAAGTAGACCCATCGGCCATCCGACGTCCAGGCCGGCATCGAGTCGTCGGCGCCCGCGGTCAGCTGTCGGGCCGTCGTGCCGCTCTGGAGCCAGATGCTCCCCTGCTTCGCGTAGGCGATGGTGCCCGGCACGTCGGCCCGCGGGTCGTCGGGGACGACGACCACGTTCGACGGCGCGGGGGTGGCGTCGATCGCGCCGGGGCCGCCGTTGCCATCATCGGGCCCGCCCCCACCGGCCAGCGGCAACCTGCCGAGCAGCAGGCCGCCGGTGAGGACCGCGACGACGACGAGGCCGACGAGCGCGAGGATCGGGCCGAGGGCCGCCGTCGCCGGTGCGACGCCGTAGGGGTCGCGGGCGGACGGTCGCGGAGCCGGCGAGGTCCGGCGGGTCATCGGGGCACTCCCGATGCGGCTGGACCGGCGAGACCGGCGCCGACGGGTGCGGGCGCCTCCGTCGGAGAGCGCCGCGGGACCTCGAACCAGCCGGACGGGGCGACGTCGCGGACGTCGAGCTGGAGCGACTCGATGCCGCCGAAGCGGCGGCTCACGATGCGGGCGACGACGTCGACGCGATCGCCCTCGGCGACGGAGCCGACGAGGTCGTCCCGCCCGAAGGCGATGCCGTCGAGGACGTCGATGTCGCGGCGAAGCACGAGCTGGGTGTGCCCTCCATTGGCGCTCCGGATCCGGCCGACCGTCAGGCCGACGACGATGAACAGCGGGTCGGGGTTCCCGGGTCCGTAGGGCTCCAGCCGGGCGACGTCGCGGGCGAGCGTGTAGTCGACCAGCCTGGCCGGGATCGCCAGGTCCGCCTCGATGGACGGCTCCGCGACCTCGGGCGTGACGGCGGCCACGGCGGCGGAGAATCGGTCGCGGAACGCCACCCAGTGCTCGGGCCGGATCTCGAACCCGGCGGCCCCGGCGTGGCCACCGTGCCGGACGAGCAGGTCGCTGCACCCCTCCAGCGTGGCGGCCAGGTCGACCCCGGGACCGCTCCGGCAGGAGGCCCGGATCGTCGTCCCGAGGTCGGCGCCGACGACGGCCGGCCGGCCGTGGTCCTCGGCCAGCCGTGCGGCGACGAGCCCGACGACGCCGACCGACCACGGACCGCGGACGATGACGGCGGGGGCCGCCGGGTCGACCAGCTCGCGGGCCCCCGCGACCGCCGCCTTCGTCAGCTCCCGGCGGGTGAGGTTGGCGGCCTCGAGCCGCTCGGCGAGCTCGTTCGCCTCGGTCTCGTCGGCGGCGATGAGGAGCCGCGCGGCGTCGACCGGGTCGGCGACCCGGCCGGCCGCGTTGATCCGGGGGGCGATGGCGAAGGCGATCGTCTCGACATCGACCGTCGCCACGTCGATCGCAGCCCGTCGCAGGAGCGCGACGATCCCCGGCCGCGCACCGAGCCGGAGCCGCTCGAGGCCGAGCCGGGCGATGACCCGGTTCTCGCCGACGAGCGGGGCGAGGTCCGAGACCGTCCCGATGACGGCGAGGTCGGCCAGGTCGAGGGCGGCCGGGCCATCGCCGATCGCGCCGAGCACGAGCTGGGCCACCTTCAGGGCGATCCCGGCGCCCGAGAGCCTGCGGTCGGGATACGTCGCGTCGTCCCGGTGCGGGTTGACGAGGGCGACCGGCCGTGGCGGCTCGGCCGGCACGCGATGGTGGTCGGTGACGATGACGTCGATGCCACGGGCCCGGGCGACCTCGATCTCCGGGCCGCTCGACGACCCGCAGTCGACGGTGACGATGAGCCGCACGCCGGCCGCGGCCGCGGACTCGATCGAGGCCGCCGACAGGCCGTGGCCCTCGGTTTCGCGGGACGGGACGTAGGGGACGACGTCGAGCCCGATCCGGCGGAAGGTGGCCACGAGGATGGCCAGCGCCGACAGCCCGTCGGCGTCGAAGTCGCCGAACACCGTCACCCGCTCCCCGGCTGCCCGGGCTGCGAGGATCCGATCGAGGGCCCGCCCGGCATCGGGCAGGAGGGCCGGGTCGTGGAGCCCATCGACGGTCGGCTCGACGAAGCGGGCGAGGTCATCGGCGGTCGCGACGCCGCGGCCCGCGAGGAGGGCGATCGCCACGCGGCCGAACCCGCGCTCGACCGCCGCGTCGACGAGGTCGACGCCCGGGACGACCCGCGGCTTGAGCGACCAGCGGTAGCGAGGCTCGATCACGATCCTAGGATGCCAGCCCGGACTGCACCGCGGCTTGCGCCGACCCGGCAGGCCGATGGGTCACGGGGTGGTGCGGCGCGTCCCGCCGAGGGCCGTCGCCCTGGACCGCCGGCGGAGGTCCCAGTGATCCCACTCCACGAGCAGCTGGGCGGCGTTGAAGATCGACGAGTAGGTGCCCGAGACGATCCCGATCAGCAGGGCGAGGACGAAGTAGCGGATGGCCGGCCCGCCGAAGAGGAGCAGGGCGAGCAGGGTCAGGAAGACGGTGAAGCTCGTCAGGATCGACCGACCGGCGGTCTGCAGGATCGAGTGGTTGACGATGTCGTCGAACGGCTCGCCGGCATGGCGGATGCGGTTCTCGCGGACCCGGTCGAAGACGACGATCGTGTCGTGGACCGAGAAGCCGATGACGGTCAGCATCGCCGTCACGAACAGCGCATCGATCTCGACGTTGAAGAACGTGCCGAGGATCGCGAACGCCCCGAGGACGACCAGGACGTCATGGAGGAGGGCGACGAGCGCCGTCGCGCCGAACCGGATGTCCTTGAACCGGTAGGTGAGCCAGAGCATGATCCCGACCGATCCGACGAGGATGAGGATGAGCGCCTGTCGGATCAGGTCGGCGCTGACGATCGGGCCGATCGTCGTGAGGAGCGCCTGCTCGAACGTCCCGAGCTCGTCCTGCATGGCGCCGGCGATCTCGCCGAGCTCACCGTCTGTCGGGATCTGACCCGCGCCCGGCGGGGTCGGCGTCGGCGATGGGCTCGGGCTGCCGGACGGGCTCGGGCTGGGGCTCGGCGACGGGCTCGGGCTGGGGCTCGGCGACGGGCTGGGCGAGCCGCTCGGCTCGGCCGAGGGCGACCCGGACGCGGCAGCGGAGGGCGATGGGCTCGGCGATGCCGTCGGGCTGGCGGACGGCGAAGGCGAGGGGCTGACGGACGGCGACGCCGATGGCGAGGGCGATGGGCTCGGCGACGGCGCGGGCGGCTGCTCGACGAGGCCGAGCGGGTCGGTCCGGATCTCGAAGAAGCCGTTCGCGGTCTCGAAGACGGTCGTGTTCGGGTGTCCGGCGGCGACGAAGACCGCCTTCACGTCGTCGGGCGTGACCTCCGGATCCTCGAACCGGACGACCCAGCGGGTGCCGCCCGTGTAGTCGATCGAGAACTGGAGCCCGACGTTCCCGCCGGTCAGGATCCCGGCGATGATGAACAGGACGCCGGGGATCGTGATGAGGGCCGAGAATAGGAAGTACCAGCGGCGCTTCCCGACGACGTCAAGCACGCCCGCGCGCCTCGCGGCCGGTGCCGGTGCGACCGGACGAGCGGGCGACGAACTCGCCCTCGGACACGCCGTACATCCACGGCTTCCGGAACGCCTCGCGCTTGACGATGAAGCGGAGGATCGTCCGGCTCAGGGTGATCGCGGTGAACATCGAGCAGAGGACGCCGATGATCAGGACGAGGGCGAACCCGCGGATCACCGACGAACCGAACCAGAACAGGATCATCGCGGTGATCAGGCTCGACACGTTCGAGTCGAGGATCGAGTTCCAGGCCCGGTTGAAGCCCGCCTCGATCGACGCCGGCAGCGACTTCCCGGTCCGCAGCTCCTCCTTCATCCGCTCGAAGATCAGGATGTTCGCGTCGACCGCCATGCCGATGGAGAGCACGAAGCCAGCGATCCCTGCGAGGGTCAGGGTCACCGGGATGAACCGGAAGATCGCGAGGACGAGGACCGCGTAGTAGACGAGGGCGATCCCGGCGACCACGCCCGGCAGGCGGTAGTGGACGAGCATGAGGATGAAGACGAGCCCGAGCCCGATGACCGCCGCCATGACGCCCTGGCGCAGGAAGAACTCGCCGAGCGTCGGCGCGATCGCCTCGACGGAGATCTCGTTGATCGGGTACGGCAGCGAGCCGTAGCGGAGGACGGTGATGAGGTTGTTCGCCTCGCCCGACGTGAACCCGGCCCCGCCGCCGGTGATCTGGCCCTGGCAGCCGGTGATCGGGCTCTGGATGACCGGCGCCGAGATGACCGTGCCGTCGAGCACGATCGCGAACTGGTTGCCGACGTTGTCGGTCGTGTAGTCGGCGAAGAGCTGGCAGCCGGTCGACTTCAACGTGAAGTCGACGGCGATCCGGCCGAGCTGGTCGACGCCGAGCGTCGCGGTCTCGATCTCGGTACCGCTGAACAGCGGCGGGTAGGTCTCGAGGTCGAGCGTCTGGCCGTCCTGGATGGTCGTCCCGGGCGGGATCGGCACGAACTGGAGGGTCCCGGTCGCCCCGATCAGCGCGCGGACCGTCTCGGGATCCTCGACGCCGGGGATCTCGACGACGATCCGATCAGCTCCCTGGACGAGGACGACCGGCTCGGTCGCCCCGATGGCGTTGACGCGGCGCTCGACGATGTCGCGGATGACCTGCATGTCCTCCGGGGTCGGGCTCTGGCCGTTCACCGGCTGGGCCTGGTACTCGACCCGCAGGCCGCCCTCGAGGTCGAGGCCGAGCTTCGTCTCGACGGGGCGAGAGCCGCCGCCCTCGCCGCCGAAGGGCAGCGTCAGGTCGGGCCAGAAGACCATCACGAAGGCGAACAGGCCGACGAGCAGGATGACAAGGGGGGTCGCGCGGCGCATCGGCCGGGGATGATACACGCTCACCCCCACGAGCGCCGGGTCGGCCACCAGCGAGCCGGAAAGTCGGCGCCCGGCCGGTCGCCGCCGGGCCTGCCCGTCAGGCCTCGAGGCCGGCCTTGATCCTCGCGGCGAGCGCCGGCCCGATCCCAGGGACGGCCGCGATCTGCTCGACCGGCGCCTCGCGGATCCGCTTGACCGACCCGAAGGTGCGGAGGAGCGCCTGGCGGCGGCGCGGGCCGACGCCGGGCAGGTCGTCGAAGGCCGACCGGACGGCCCGCTTCGACCGGAGGTCGCGGTGGTAGGCGATCGCGAACCGGTGGGCCTCGTCGCGCAGCCGCTGGACCAGATAGAGGGCCGGCGACGTCGCCGCCAGGACGACTGGGTCCGGCCGGCCCGGCAGGAACAGCTCCTCGCGCTCCTTCGCGATCCCGACGAGCGGCAGGTCACCGAGGCCGGCCGCCGTGAGCGCCTCGAGGGCGGCCGAGACCTGGCCCTTGCCGCCGTCCACGACGACGAGGTCCGGCATCGCCCAGCGGTCGGCCTCGGCGGTCCCCTCCTCGCCCGGCTTCGCGGCCCGGAAGCGGCGCGACAGGACCTCGCGGTGGCTGGCGAAGTCGTCGGTCCGGTCGACCACCGTCCGGACCCGGAACCGCCGGTACTCGCCGGTCCGCGGCCGACCCTCCTCGAAGACGACCATCGAGCCGACCGTCTCGCGGCCCTGGAACGTGCTGATGTCGTAGCACTCGATCCGCATCGGCGGCCCTGCCAGCCCGAGGGCCGTCGCGAGCTCCTCGAGCGCGGTGAGCGTCTTGCCCTCGTCGGCGAGCCAGCGGGCGTGCTCGCGGGCGAGCGCGTCGACGGCGTTCCGGGTCGCGAGGTCGAGGAGCGCCCGCTTCCCGCCGCGGCGCGGGACGCGCACGCCGACCCGTACCCCGCGACGGGCCGAGAGGTACGTCTCGAGGTCGTCCGCCTCGGCGGCCCGGACCGGGACGAGGACCTCGCGGGGGACGCTCGTCGCCCGCGGGTAGTACTGCTCGAGGAAGGACGCGACGACCTCCGCGTCGGCGACCTCCCGGGGCGCGTCCAGCAGGAAGACGTCGCGGCCGATGAGCTTGCCGGCCCGGACGACGAACAGCTGGACCGCAGCCTGCGCATCCTGTCGGGCGAGGCCGACCAGATCGAGCTCGGTCCGGGCGAACGCCGCCATCTTCTGGCTCTCCATCGTCCGCTCGATCGCCCGGATCTTGTCCCGGAGGGCGGCCGCCCGCTCGAACTCGAGTCGCCCGGACGCCGACTCCATGTCGGCCCGGAGGGCGTCGGCGACGGCCTCGAGGCGGCCCTCGAGGAACTGCTCGACCTGGGCGATGTCGGCCCGGTAGGTCGCCCGGTCAACGGCCTCGATGCAGGGGCCCTGGCAGCGCTTGATGTGGTACAGCAGGCACGGTCGGGCGAGCGCCCGCTCGCCGTCCCGGATCGCGATCGTGCAGGTCCGGAACGGGAAGAGCCGCCGGATGAGGCTCATCGACTCGTCGACCGAGGATGCCGACGCGTACGGGCCGAAGTACCGGCTGCCATCCTCGACGAGCTTCCGCGTCCGCTCGATCCGGGGGTAGTCATCGGCAAGCGTGATCCGGATGTACGGGTAGCTCTTGTCGTCCTTGAGCCGGACGTTGAAGCGCGGCCGGTAGCGCTTGATGAGGTTCGCCTCGAGGAGCAGCGCCTCGGAGACCGAGTCGGTGATCGTGTACTCGACGTCGGCGACCCGATCGATCGCCGCCCGGATCCGGTGGAGGTCGCCGGCCCGGCCCGCGGTCGTCTCCTTCTGCCAGTACGACCGGACCCGTTGGCGGAGGCGCTGCGCCTTGCCGACGTACAGGACCGCCCCGCCGGCGTCCCGCATGAGGTACACGCCGGGACGGTCCGGCAGCTCGCGGAGGGTCGCCTGGAGTCGCGGGGTCACCGGCCGATCGTACGGCAGACGCCCCGGGTCGGGGGGCGAGGCGAACGGCCGACCCCGGATCGGGTCGGGCGGCCCGGGTCAGGTGGGCCGGCCGCGCCCCGGCGCGGTGGTCCCACCGGCGCCGGCGGACGGTGCGAGCCGCAACTCGAACGACCCGGCGGGCCGCCCGTCGAGGCGAACGGTCGCCCGGACGCAGCCGCCGAGCCCGGCGGTCGCCAGCTGGGTCGTCCATCGGTCGCCCTGCCGGGTCAGCGGCAGCGGCGCGGTCCGCAGCGGGGAGTCCGAACCGCACGCTGCCAGGCCGAGGTCGACGCGGCCGGTCGCCACCGCGGCCCCGTCGCGGAGCAGGCGGACCTTGACCGGCACCGTCCGCCCGGCCGCCCCGTGGACGACGTTCGACGGCCCGACCGGCGCGTCGAACCGGGCCTCGAGCCTCGTCGGCGGGTCGTAGGTGACCCGGACCGGGAAGCTCGCGCTCGCGGCGTTGCCGCTCGTATCGGCGGTCCCACAGACGACGACCGTCTCGCCGACCGGGAAGACCGTGCCCGAGACCGGCGCGCAGGCGACCGGCCGCTCCCCGTCGACGACGTCGAGCGCCGTCGGCGGGTCGTAGACCGCGACCGCGCCGGCCTCGTCGGCCGTGACGAGGTCGAGCCCGGCGGGGACGCCGGCGAGGACCGGGGCGGTCGTGTCGACGACGGTCACGGCGAACTCGCCCCCGACCACGTGTCCCGCGGAGTCGGTGACGGCGCAGGTGACGGTCGTCGTCCCGAGGGGGAACGTCGAGCCGCTGGCCGGGGAGCAGCCCGGGACCGGGTCGGGCTCGTCCTCGAGGTCGGTCGACGACGCGACGTACGACACGACGGCTCCGCCGATCGTGTCACCCTCGACGACCATCGCGGCCGGCATGACCAGGACCGGCGGCTCGTCGGGGACGACGGTCAGGCGGACCGTCAGGAAGGTGAAGCCCGAGACCGCCGAGCCATCGCCGGAGCCGGCCGGGCTGAGCGACCGGCCGTACTGGAGGACGTAGTCGTACGTCCCGGGCGACGCCGGGGCGCGCACCGTCACCGATGCCGCCACGGCCGATCGCAGCGGGGCGGTCGTCCCGCACGCGGACCCGTCGTCGGGCCACTCCGCCGGGACGGGCCCGATCGACGTCCCGCCGCCGGTCACGGCACCGCCGCCGGGGACGGTCGCGCCGAGGAGCGTGACGGCGACGGTCTGGCCGGCATCGACGTGGGCCGCGTTTCGGCAGGTCAGCTCGAACCAGACCGCCAGCGTCGCGGAACGACCCGGGGTGACCGGGCCCGCGCCGACCGTGCCCTGGATCCCGGCCACCTCGTCGCCGTCGGCGACGACCGTGTCGGCCAGGGCCAGGGACGTGGCGAGGAGGCAGGCCGCCGCCGCTCCGGCGACGGCACGACGGATCGCGCGCTCGTGCATCGATCTTCTCCATCGACCCGCGTCCCGGGCGGGTCGTCGTCCGATGCTGCCCCGCCGGCACGGAGCCGAGGAATGACCCGTTCGGGGTGGACGGTGCCGCTGCGCCCCACCGTTCCGTACGGGTCGGCCGGTGCCCGGGTACACCGAGGCCGGCCCCGGCGGACCGGGACCGGCCTCGATGCGGCGGTGTGGTCGCGAGCGACGTCCCGGCGACCTCAGCGGGTCATCCGGGGTGGGCGATCACCCACCGGGCGTCGGTGATGAGGAGCGTGGCCGCCTTCGGCTTGATCGACTTGCCACTCTGGGCCTTGACCTGGTTGATGAACGCGTTGAGCGTGCTCTTCGCCGCGCTCACCTTCCCGGCGTCGAGCTGGTCCTGGGCGAGGTCGAGCTTGGCGATCAGGCTGTCACGGGTGCCGGGCTTGGTGACCTTGCCCTCCGCGTACAGCCGTTCGACCGTCGCCTTGAGGCTGCCGACCGTGGCGATCACGTCGAACGTGGCCGAGGCGGCGCCGACGTTGCCGTAGTGGTCGACCGCGGTCACGACGAGGACGTGGCTGCCGAGCGGCAGGGCGAGCAGGTCGACGACCTGCCCGTCGGCGACGGCCGTACCGTCGAACATCGCCGTGATCGACGCCACGCCCGAGGCGTCGGTCGCCTCGAAGTCGAGCGTCATCAGGTCCGGATGGAGATAGGCGGAGCCGTCGACCGGCGCCGAGATCGTGACGACCGGCGAGTCCTCGTCGAAGAAGACGAGCCGGCCCTCGATGGCCGGCGAGACCGTCCCCATCGCCTGGATGTACTCGATGACCGCGTCACGGACGTAGTACTGGGTGTCGGCGACGATCTGGTCCAGCGGCCAGAGCGTATGGCCGGCGTCGCTGAAGTTGCAGGCCCCGGCCGCCAGGTAGTTGACGGTCGAGACACGGTAGTACGTGTCCGCGTCGGAGAAGTCGACCGGCACGCCGTCGATGGTGAGCGCGACCACGTCGTCGCCGGTCGGCATCGTCGGGCTGGCGTCGCGGTACATGATCCGGCCGATCGCGTCGGTGTCGAGCATGCAGGTCGTGTAGTAGCTGTACCCGCCGTAGCCGGGCACGTACTTGTAGTAGTAGTAGTTGCGGTAGGCGCGCTCGAGGACCGCCTTGAGCTGCGGCCCGTTCATCTCCATGACGACGAGCGAGTTCTCGTATGGCATGGCCGCGAACATGTCGCTGACCTTGAGCGGGTACGGCGCCTCCGGGGTGGCCCCGACGGCGATGAGGCGGTTCGTCATCGCGCCGGAGAGGTGGAGGTCGACCGGGATCCCCTCGGTCTCGAGCTTCCAGACCGACGCGTCGGCCTGCAGGTTCGCGCCGTTCGTCTCCTGGGTGAAGGCCTGGGTCGTGTCGATCGGCGCGGTGGTCGCCCCGATGACCGTGTCGTTGTAGGCGTTGATGAGGCTCTGGTAGGGCGCGACGAGGGCGACGATGCCCGGGTCCTCGGGCGTGGCGGTGCCGGACGTGACGACCGGGATGTAGCGCCCGGCGCTCGACACGACCTCGTAGCCGCCGCTCCCGTCGGGGAGCAGGCCGAGCGAGAGTTCGCCGAGGTAGGTGTTGTAGCGGTAGGCCTGGGTCACGATGACGGGCTCGCCGGTCGGCCCGGCGATGAACGTCGGCAGGAACTTGTACGGGCCGAACCCGGTCGACGGGTTGGTGTGGCTGTGGCCGCCGATGACCGCGTCGACGTCGGGCACCTGGCTCGCGAAGTAGGTGTCGACGTTGTTGTCGACCTCGACGCTCTTCGGGTCGGTCGTGAAGCCGATGTGGGTCAGCGCGATGACCACGTCGTTGGCCGCCTGGAGCGCCGGGGCATGATCCTTGCCGGCCTGGATCGGGTCGCCGAAGGTCAGCCCCTCGATGTTGCTCGGCAGCTCGTAGCTCGGGACGCGGTGGTTGCCGATGCCGAGGATCGCGACGTCGATCCCCTCGGGTCCGACGGTCGTCGTCGTGTACGGCTCGACCGGCACGGCGGCGAGGCCGTACGCGCCGCTGTCGGTGACGTTCGCCTGGAGCATCGGGAAGTCCGCCTGGGCGAGCGTCCCGAAGATCTCCGCGCCGAAGTTGAACTCGTGGTTGCCGAGCGTCATCGCGTCGTAGCCGACGCTGTTGAACGCCTTGATGAGCGGGTTGATGCTGAGCTCGGGCGACAGGCTGGTCCCATCCGCCGCGTATCCCAGGCCGGCCGACTTGAAGTAGTACATCATCGAGTCGCCCTGGATGTTGTCGCC
>CAZABC010000037.1:18091-20639 GCA_964483405.1 uncultured Anaerolineaceae bacterium | reverse complement strand
GGCATCCGGCGGGCCATCCACTCGAGCAGCTCGGCCTGCGGGGTGATCGGGTAGCCGAAGTAGGCATCGCAGCCGGCCTGGATGGCGGCCTCGGCGATCGCCTCGTTGCCCTTCATCAGGACCCGCTCAGGGGTCCCGGGAAGCGGGAGATCGACGTCCTCGGCGGGGGCCTCGTGACGCTGCTGGCGGCTGGCCACGTCAGGCCTCCTTCGGGCGGGCGAAGACGGTGAAGACCGCGTCGGGGCAGACCTTGGCGCAGATCGCGCAGCTGGTGCAGCCGGCGGGGTCGGTCAGCCGGACCGGGTGGTAGCCGAGCCGGTTCACCACGGCCGCATCGAGCTCGAGCACGTGGTGGGGGCAGGCCGTGAGGCAGAGCTCACAGCCCTTGCAGCGATCCGATGCGATCGCCAGCGGCGACCTGGCGTCGACCGGGGACGACACGGGGACGACGGACGCGACGGCCATGCGGTATTCGCACCTCCGACCGTAGCCTGACCCGGCCGACGGGGCCCAGGGAGGGCCGGATGGGCCGATCCGCCGGGCGCTCCGGACCACGGCCGGGGGCCCCGGTCAACGGTCCCAGGCCGCTTCGCGGTCGCGGGCGAGGTCGGCGTAGACGACGCCTACGGCGCGCTCCCAGGCGGGGCGATCGACGTGGACGGTGAAGTGGTGGCTCGCGGCGTGGAAGGTGATGTCCGGGTCGTCGTGGATCGCCCGGTCGGCGTAGACCGGCAGCCCGTACGGCTCGCCGATGGGCGGCATCGTCCCCACCTCGCAGTCGGGCGCGAGCGTCAGCAGCTCGGCCTCGGTGAGCAGCCTCGCCCGCTTGGATCCGAGGGCCTCGGCGACCTTGCGGAGGTCGGCCTGATCGACGGCGTCGAGCACGACGATGGCCCGCCGGCCGTCGGCCGCCTCGACGACGAGCGTCTTGGCGAAGCGGCGCGGATCGACGCCCTCGATCGCCGCCGTCTCGCGGGCAGTGAAGGTCAGCGGGTGCTCGTGCAGCTCGTACTCGATCCCGTGGCCGGCAAGCCAGTCGAGAAGCCCTGCATGCGGGCCGACGGTCCGGCCGTGCTCCATGAGCGTCATCGCCCTGCCTCCTCACGCGACGGCGCCGGTCGTCCGGCGACGGGGCCATCGTCGGCCGGGGTGCGCGGTCCGTACAGGGCCGGTCGTCGGGACCGGTGGGCTCGGAGGTCCCGAACCGGCGCCCGTCGCACCCGCGAGGGTCCCGGCGCGGGCCTTGGGTGCCGGTTGGTCCCCGACGAGGGGCCGTTCGTCAGTACGAGGCGGGCCGAATGTCGGGTTCGATTCGGGCCATCGATGCGCGTCGGGTGCCGTCCCGGTCGCCGGCCGGGTCGCCACCCATCTCGAGGGACGGGCGATGGATCGGACCCCTGGCGAGCTCGTCACGATGCTGACGGCGTACGGCGTCAGTCGGCGGGCCTTCCTCCAGTTCAGCGCGGCGATGGCCGGGGCGCTCGCCCTGCCCGCCGCCTACGCCCCGCGGATCGCCGCAGCGGTCGAGGCGGCGCCCCGGGTGCCGGTGATCTGGCTCGAGGGCCAGGACTGCGCCGGCAACACCGAGGGCTTCCTGCGGGCGTCCCATCCGACGGTCGCCGAGCTCGTCCTCTCGATCCTGAGCGTCGACTACCACGAGACGATCATGACCCCGTCGGGCGAGGCTGCCGAGAAGTCGCGGCTCGACACGATGGACAAGTACCCGAACGGGTACGTCTGCGTCGTCGAGGGCGGCATCCCGATCGGCGAGGACGGGGTCTACTGCACGATCGGCGGCCACACCTTCATGGAGACGGCCCGGGCGACGATGGAGGGCGCGCTGGCGACGATCGCCGTCGGGTCGTGTGCCTTCGACGGTGGCCTCCCGGCGGCCCAGGGCGGGCCGACCGGCGCGATCGGGGCGAAGGACCTCGTCCCGAGCGCGACGGTCATCAACCTGCCCGGCTGTCCGATGAACGTCCAGAACCTGACGGCCACGATCGTCCACTTCCTGACCTTCGGCGAGTGGCCGGCGACCGACCCGTTCGGCCGCCCGCTCTTCGCCTACGGTCAGCTGATCCACGACCAGTGCGAGCGGCGCGCCCACTTCGAGAGCGGCGAGTACGTCATGGAGTGGGGCGACGAGGCCTCGCGCAAGGGCTGGTGTCTGTACAAGGTCGGCTGCAAGGGCCCCGAGACGCTCGCCAACTGCCCGACGGCCCGCTTCAACGACGGGACGAGCTGGCCGGTGAAGTCCGGTCACGGCTGCGTCGGCTGCACGATGCCGTCGTTCTGGGACGAGATGACGCCGTTCTACCGGCGGCTGCCCGAACCCGCGCCGTTCGCGACCGACGTCACCGCCGACCAGGTCGGCATCGGCCTCGTCGCGTTCGTCGCCGGCGCATCGGCCGTCCACGGCGCCGCGAGCTACGTCCGCCACCGCCGGGCGACCCGACCGGCCGCGGCCGCGGCCGGCGGCGGATCCGTGGCGGTCGCGGAGCCACCCGCCCCGCCCGCGCCACCGCCGGCCTCGCCGCCGCCGGCCTCG
>CAZABC010000037.1:0-17991 GCA_964483405.1 uncultured Anaerolineaceae bacterium | reverse complement strand
CCGCCGGCCTCGCCGCCGCCGGCCTCGACCGAGTCCCAGGAGGGCCAGGACCGATGACCCGCATCGCCATCGACCCGATCACCCGGATCGAGGGCCACCTCCGCATCGAGGTGGAGGTCGAGGGGGGCGTCGTCAAGGACGCCTGGAGCTCGGGCACGATGTTCCGCGGCCTCGAGCTCATCCTCAAGGGCCGCGACCCGCGCGACGCCTGGGTCTTCGCCCAGCGTGCCTGCGGCGTCTGCACGACCGTCCACGCCCTCGCGTCGGTCCGCGCCGTCGAGAACGCCCTCGGCCTGCAGATCCCCAGGAACGCCCGGATCGTCCGCAACCTGATCGCCGGGTCGCAGTACGTCCAGGACCACGTCATCCACTTCTATCACCTGCACGCGCTCGACTGGGTCGACGTCGTCTCCGCACTCTCGGCGTCGCCGCAGGACACGGCGCGGCTGGCGCAGTCGATCAGCGACTGGCCGCTCTCGAGCGTCGCCTACTTCGAGGGCGTGAAGGCCAAGCTCGAGACGTTCGTGGCGTCCGGCCAGCTCGGACCGTTCGCGAATGGGTACTGGGGCAACGCGGCGTACAAGCTCCCGCCGGCGGCCAACCTCCTCGCGGTCGCCCACTACCTCGAGGCGCTCGACTGGCAGCGGGACGTCATCCGCATCCACGCGCTCCTCGGCGCGAAGAATCCGCACCCGCAGACGTACGTGGTCGGCGGGATGGCCCTCGCCCTCGACCCGAACTCGCCGACCGCGCTCAACGCCCGGGGCCTGAGCGAGGTCGCGAGCCTCATCGCGAAGGCCAAGGAGTTCGTCGACAAGGTCTACATCCCCGACGTGCTCGCGGTCGCCTCGTTCTACAAGGACTGGGCCGGCATCGGCGCCGGCATCGGCAACTACCTGTCGTACGGCGAGTTCCCCGAGGACGACTCCGGCCAGCCGGAGGCGAACTTCCTCCCGCGCGGCCGGATCATGGGCCGCGACCTCTCGACCCTCCAGCCGGTCGACCACCTCGACGTCGCCGAGACGGTCGCCCACAGCTACTACACCTACGACGGTGGTGACACGGCGGCCCTCCACCCGTGGGACGGCCAGACCAACCCGACGTACGCCGGGCCGACCCCGCCGTTCACGACCCTCGAGGGCTTCGACAAGTACAGTTGGCTCAAGGCGCCGCGGTACCAGGACGAGCCGATGGAGGTCGGGCCGCTCGCCCGGATGCTCGTCGCCTACGTCGCCGGGCGGAAGGAGGTCGTCGACGCCGTCAACGGCGTCCTCGGCACGCTCCAGGTCGGCCCCGAGGCGCTCTTCAGCACCCTCGGCCGGGTCGGCGCCCGGGCGATCGAGACCCAGATCATCGCGGCCCGCCTCGGCAGCTGGCTGACCGAGCTGACGACCAACCTCGACACCGGCGATCTCGCGGTCGCCGACGTCACGAAGTGGGACCCGAGCAGCTGGCCGGAGACGGCCGAGGGCTGGGGCTTCGAGGAGGCGCCGCGCGGCTCGCTCGGCCACTGGATCAGGATCAAGAGCGGGACGATCGACAACTACCAGTTCGTCGTCCCGAGCACCTGGAACGGCTCCCCGCGCGACGCGCAGGGCCGGCGTGGCGCCTGGGAGGAGGCGCTCGTCGGGACCCCGGTCGGCGACCCCGAGCAGCCGGTCGAGATCCTCCGGACCATCCATTCGTTCGATCCGTGCATGGCCTGCGCGGTCCACGTCCACGATCCGGCCGGCGGCTCGTCGGTCGAGATCCGCGTCGTCTGAGGAGGCGCACGATGGCCATCGCGAACGAGACGCTCGTCGCGCCGGCGATGCCGATCGCGCCGGACCACGAGCGCGATCCCGACGAGGACGCGCCGCTCGAGGGCGAGATCACGATCCCGCTCGCGCGCCAGCGCGTCCGGGTCTTCATCTGGGAGGGCCCGGTCCGGGTCACCCACTGGGTCACCTTCGGCACGGTGATGATCCTGACCGTGACCGGGGCCTACATCGCCAGCCCGTTCCTGTGGGGTCCGGACGAGCGGACGATGGCGATCGTCCGCTTCATCCACATGGTCGCGGCCTTCCTGTTCGTGGCGTCCGGGCTCGTCCGGACGTACTGGCTCTTCGCCGGCAACCGGTTCGCCCGCTGGACGGCATTCATCCCGCGGTCTCGCCGGACCGGCCGCGAGATGGTCCGCCAGACCGGCTGGTACCTGTTCCTCCGGAAGGGGGCGCCGGCGGTCCTCGGGCACAACGCCCTCGCCGCGGGGACGTACCTCATCGTCTTCTTCCTGTTCCTGGTCCAGACCGTCACCGGGTTCGCCCTCGCCGGCGCCCACGGGACCGAGCCGTGGGCGACGCTCTTCGGCTGGTTCCCCGGCATCGTCGGGATCCAGACGACGCGGCTGATCCACCACCTCCTGATGTGGGCGATCCTCGCGTTCATGATCCACCACGTCTACAGTGCGCTCCTGGTCGACCACTGGGAGCGGAACGGATTGCTTGGCAGCATCTTCACCGGATCGAAGTTCGTGACCCGGGCCGAGATCCAGCGGGCCCGCGACGGCGGGTACGAGGTCCAGGGGATCGCCGAGTGACGTCCGGCGAGGGCCCCCTCCTCGTCCTCGGCGTCGGGAACGTCCTTCTCCGGGACGAGGGCGTCGGGATCCACGTCGTCCGCCGCCTCGAGGCGCTCGGCGCCGACGCCCTCCCTCCCGGGACGACCATCGTCGACGGGGGCACGCTCGGGCTCGACCTCCTGCCGATGCTCGAGGATGCTGCCGCGGTCGTCATGGTCGACGCGGTGGACCTCCGCGCCGAGCCGGGCGCCGTCGACGTGCTCCGGGGGGCGACCCTTCACACGACGCTCGCCGGCCACATCTCGCCCCACCAGGTCGGGGTCGGCGACCTCCTCGCCGCGGCCCGGCTGGCCGGGTCGCTGCCGGATCGTGTCTCGCTGGTGGCGATCCAGCCCGAGGCCATCGAGGTCGGGCTCGAGCTGACGCCGGCCGTCGAGGCGGCGCTCCCGGCGGCGGTCGAGCTGACCCTCGCCGAGCTCCGGGCCTTCGCGGGCTGACTCGCCGATGCACGAAGCGGGCATCGCCCGGTCGATCGTCGCCGCCGTCCGGGACAACGGACTGGCCGGCGTGCCGGTCCGGGTCGTCGTGACCGGCGGCCACGACGCACCCGCCGACTTCGACGCGTCCCTCCGGTTCCACCTCTCCATCGCGGCGGTCGACATCGAGCTCGGCCCGGTCGAGATCGTCCACCGCCCGGGCCCCCGCTGGTGTCCGGCCTGCGGCCGACCCTCGATCGGTCTGGTCGACGCGGCCTGCCCCGGCTGCGGCGGTCCGACCATGGGGACCCCCTCGGAGGAGTCCATCGAGCTCGAGTGGGGGGAGATGCCCGGGACCTCCGACCCGGCGGTCGGTGACCGAGGGCCCTCCGCGGTCGACGAGGCGGAGGCGCAGGCTGGGGTCATGCGATCGAACGTCCCCGCCGCTCCGGCCGACCCACCGGCCGACGGCGATCGCCGGCGTCCCGATGCCCGCGACCCCTGACGCCACCCGCGTCGCTCGCGCGGTCATCGTCGAGGGCGTCGTCCAGGGGGTCGGCTTCCGCCCGTTCGTCTACCGGCTCGCCCGCGAGCTCGGGCTCGACGGGCTGGTCCGCAACGCCGCCGGCCGGGTCGAGATCGAGGTCGCCGGCGAGGCGGGCGCGGTCGAGGCGTTCGTCGGGCGGCTGCGGAGCGACGCGCCGCCGCGGTCGCGGGTCGAGGCGGTGACGGTCGACAAGCTCGACGCCGTCGCGGTCCCGGTCGCCGGCACGGGCTTCGTCATCGTCGACAGCATCGCCGTCGCCTCCGTCGAGCGGCTCTTCCCGCCCGACATCGCGACCTGCGACGACTGCCGCCGCGAGGTCTTCGACCCGGCCGACCGACGCTTCCGCTACCCGTTCACCAACTGCACCAACTGTGGGCCACGGGCGACGATCATCGAGGCCCTGCCGTACGACCGCGCGCAGACGTCGATGCGGGAGTTCCCGCTGTGCCCGGCCTGCGCCGCGGAGTACCGCGATCCGCTCGACCGGCGGTTCCACGCCGAGCCGGTCGCCTGCGCGACGTGCGGGCCGCGACTCGCCTTCCGGCGCGTCGGCGATCCGGCGCCGACGGCCACCGGCGACGACGCCCTGTCGGCGGCGGTGGCCCAGCTCCGGGCCGGCGGGATCGTCGCGATCAAGGGGCTCGGCGGCTACCACCTCGCCTGCGACGCGACCGACGGAGCCGCGGTCGGCCGCCTGCGCGACCGGAAGCGCCGCTGGGCGAAGCCGTTCGCGGTCATGGTCGGCGATCTCGCCGCAGCCTCCGCCCTGGCCGTCGTGACCCCGGCGGAGCGCCGCCTGCTGCTCGATCCCGCTCGGCCGATCGTCCTCTGCCGGCTCCGCGACGCGGCCGCGGCCGGCGAGCCCGGGTCCGGCGCCGCCGCCGTGCCCGCCGAGGTGCCCGCGCCCGGCGCCCGCGTGTCCTCCGTCGCGCCCGAGGTCGTCAACGGCAACCGCCGGATCGGCCTGTTCCTGCCGTACACGCCGCTCCACCACCTGCTCATGGCCGCCGTCGAGCGGCCGATCGTCCTCACCAGCGGGAACCTGTCGGACGAGCCGCTGGTCATCGACGACGCCGAGGCGCTCGAGCGGCTCGCCGGGATCGCCGACGCGTTCCTCGCCCACGATCGTCGGATCCGCGCCCGCTACGATGATTCGGTCACCCGGGTGATCGGGGACGGCCGGCTCGCCCGGCCGTCGATGATCCGGCGCGGCCGAGGGTACGCGCCCGACCCGCTCGACCTCCCGGTCCGGCTGCCGGCCGGAGCGGTCGTCCTCGCCGCCGGGGCCGAGCTCAAGCACACGTTCGCTCTCGCGGCCCGCGGCCGCGCCCACGTCGCGCCGCACATCGGCGACCTCGAGGACCTCCTGGTCCACCGGGCCTTCGAGGAGAACCTGGCCCATCTCGCCCGGCTCCTCGACCTCGAGCCGGGCTGGGTCGCCCACGACCGGCACCCCGCCTACCTCTCGACGCAGTACGCCGTCCGGCGATTCGGATCCGACCGGAGGATCGCCGTCCAGCACCACCATGCCCACGTCGCTTCGTGCGCCGCCGAGCGCGGCGTGACCGGACCGTTCATCGGCGTCGCCTACGACGGGCTCGGGATGGGCGACGACGGGACGTTCTGGGGCGGCGAGGTCCTCGTCGCCGACCTCGTCGGCTACCGGCGGGTCGCCCGCTTCGGCCTCGCGCCGATGCCGGGCGGGGCGCTCGCCGTGAAGAAGCCGTACCGGATGGCTCTCGGCTACCTGCTCGGCGCCGAGGCGCTCGACGACGACGTCGACGGGCTCGATGGCGGCCGCGGCCGCCGCCAACACCGGCTCGACGAGCTGGCGGCGCCCGACGGTCCGGCCGCCGCCTTCATCGACCGCCTCGACCCGCGCGAGGTCGACATCGTCCGGGTCCAGCTCGCCCGCTCGCTCAACGCCCCGCTCGCCTCGAGCGCGGGTCGGCTCTTCGACGCGGCCGCGTCGCTGCTCGGGCTGCGCGACGTCGCGGAGTACGAGGCGCAGGCCGCGATCGACCTCGAGATGGCCGCCGATCCCGGGACCCACCCGGCGCTGCCGTACCGGCTCGTCCGGCGCGACGGGCTCCTCGTCTATGACCCGCGGCCGACGCTGGCGGCGCTCGTCGAAGGGGTCGCCGGCGGGACGCCGGTCGGCCGCCTCGCGGCCCGCTTCGGGGAGACGATCGCGACGGTCACCCGCGAGCTCTGCGGCGAGGTGCGATCGGCGACCGGCCTCGGGACCGTCTGCCTGTCGGGCGGCGTCTTCCAGAACGGCTGGCTGAGCGCAGCGCTGCTGCGGCGGCTGACCGCCGACGGCTTCACCGTGCACGTGAACGAGCGCGTGCCGGTCAACGACGGCGGCATCAGCTATGGACAGGCGGCCGTCGCGGCCGCCACGATGGCGGGTACGGACGGCCGGGTGGCCGGCCCCGGCCGGAACTGAGGAGGGCGAGCGATGTGCCTCGGCATCCCGGGCAAGGTCATGGAGGTCCGCACGGACGCGGGCCTGCCGATGGGCCGGGTCGACTTCGGCGGCGTCCGCAAGGAGGCCTGTCTCGCCTACGTGCCGGACGTCAAGGTCGGCGACTACGTGATCGTCCACGTCGGGTTCGCCATCAGCAAGGTCGACGAGGAGGAGGCGATCCGGACGCTCGAGCTGCTCGAGCAGATGGGCGACCTCGTCCAGCAGGAGCTCGCGACGATGGGGCCGGGGATGGCCGCCCCGGCCGTCGTGGACGACCCGACCCCGGCCGCGCCGAGCGGGAGCGCGATCTCGTGAAGTACCTCGACGAGTACCGCGACCCCGTGCTCGCCAGGAAGCTGATGGCCGAGATCCATCGCGTCACGACCCGCCCCTGGACGCTGATGGAGGTCTGCGGCGGACAGACCCATACGATCGTCAAGCAGGGGATCGACGAGCTGCTGCCGGCGGGCGTCCGGATGATCCACGGCCCGGGCTGCCCGGTCTGCGTGACCCCGCTCGAGCAGGTCGACAAGGCGCTCGCCATCGCCGCCCGGCCCGATGTCATCTTCACGAGCTACGGCGATATGCTCCGGGTGCCGGGATCGACGACCGACCTGCTCGCCCTCAAGGCCCGTGGCGCCGACGTCCGGATCGTCTATAGCCCGCTCGACGCGACCAAGATCGCCCTCGCCAACCCGGACCGGCAGGTCGTCTTCTTCGCGGTCGGCTTCGAGACGACCGCGCCGGCGAACGCGATGGCGGTCTGGCAGGCGAGCCAGCTCGGCATCGACAACTTCTCGATCCTCGTGTCGCACGTCCTCGTGCCGCCGGCGATGACCGCCCTGCTCGAGTCCCCGTCGAACCAGGTCCAGGCGTTCCTCGCGGCCGGCCACGTCTGCGCCGTGATGGGCTGGACCGAGTACGAGCCGATCGCCGAGAAGTACCACGTCCCGATCGTGGTCACCGGCTTCGAGCCGCTCGACCTCCTCGAGGGGATCCTCATGGCGATCGTCCAGCTCGAGGAGGGCCGGGCGGAGGTCGAGAACCAGTACGTCCGGGCGGTCAGGCGCGAGGGCAACCGGCTGGCCCAGGAGACGGTCTTCCGGGTCTTCGACGTCGGCGAGCGGAAGTGGCGGGGGATCGGCGAGATCCCGTCCTCCGGCTACCGGCTCAAGCCGGCGTTCGCGCGCTTCGACGCCGAGGCCAAGTTCGAGGTCGGCGACATCACGACGCAGGAGCACCCCGCCTGCATCGCAGGGGCGATCCTGACCGGCGAGAGGTCGCCGCTCGACTGCACGGCCTACGGCGTCCTCTGCTCGCCGCAGAAGCCGCTCGGCGCGCCGATGGTGTCCTCCGAAGGCACCTGCGCGGCGTTCTACTCGGCGGGGCGGGGGATCGGCGCCCCGGCCCGGCCGCTCGCGATGGTCGCGCCGATCGGTCCCGCGGCGCTGGGTGCCGCGGCGCTGGGGGCTGCGGCGCGCGGGGCGACCGCCTCCGCACCATCCCACTCGGTGCATGATGGGATCGCCGAGGAGGCCACGTCTTGACCGACCTCGACCGACAGCGCCCAGCCGCGACCGACCCGACCATCGACGCCGACGGCGTCGCATGCCCGGCGCCGATCCCCGAGGTCGAGCGGGTCATCCTCGGTCACGGCTCGGGCGGCCAGCTCTCGGCGGCGCTGATGCGCGACCTCATCGCCCCGGCCCTCGCCGCGGTCAGCCCGGGCGGCCCGCTCAACGACGCCGCGGTCGTCGAGGTGGCCGGCGCCCGGCTCGCATTCACGACCGACTCGTTCGTCGTCAGCCCGACCACCTTCCCCGGCGGCGACATCGGCGAGTTGGCCGTCAACGGCACGGTCAACGACCTCGCGATGATGGGCGCGACACCCCTCGCCCTCTCCCTCGCCTACGTCATCGAGGAGGGGCTGCCACTCGAGGAGCTGCGGGCGGTCACCGCCTCCGCGGCGCGGGCCGCCACCCGGGCCGGCGCCCCGATCGTCACCGGCGACACGAAGGTCGTCGGGCGCGGCGCCGCCGATCGGCTGTTCGTCAACACCGCCGGCATCGGCCTCGTGCCCGACGGCGTGGCCCCCGCCGCCGACCGGGCCCAGCCGGGCGACGTCGTCATCCTGTCGGGTCCGATCGGGCTCCACGGGGTCGCGATCATGAGCGTCCGCGAGGGCCTCGAGTTCGAGGTCGAGATCGAGTCGGACACCCGGCCGCTGGCGGCCCTGGTCGCGGCGCTCGTCGCCGCGGTGCCCGACGTCCACGTCCTGCGCGACCCGACCCGCGGCGGCCTCGCCTCGGCGCTCAACGAGATCGCCGCCGCCTCCGGCGTCGGGATCACCCTCGACGAGCCGGCCATCCCGATCCCCGGGCCCGTCCGGGCCGCCTGCGAGTTCCTCGGGCTCGACCCGTTCCATGTCGCCAACGAGGGGGTCTGCGTCGCGATCGCGGCGGCCGCCCACGCCGACGCCGCCCTGGCCGCGATCCGGGCCCGCCCCGAGGGCCTCGAGGCCGCCGTCATCGGGACCGTCGTCGCCGACCATCCGGGGATGGTCACCGTCCGCACGATCGTCGGCTCCGAGCGGATCGTCGACATGCTCGTCGGGGAGCAGCTGCCCCGGATCTGCTGAGGGGCCCGTGACCACCGGCCCCCGGTCCCGGGCCGGTCGGACCGCCGGTCGGGACGGATGGCACGGGTGCGCATCTGCGCATATGCTCGACCATGCAGGCATGGACGAGATCACGGAGCTCCAGGCCGAGATCCTGAAGACGCTCGCCAGCCCTCGTCGGCTCGACATCCTGCATCGCCTGGCCCAGGGCCCCTGCGAGGTCGGACGCCTCGCCGAGGAGCTGGACCTGGCCCAGCCGAACGTCTCGCAGCACCTCGCGGTGCTCCGCAGCGGCGGCCTGGTCGAGGCGGAGCGCGACGGCCGCGAGGTCCGCTACCGGCTCGCGGACCCCGACGTCATGGTCGCCTGTGGCGTCATGCGGCGGGTCATCGAGCGGCGGCTGGACCGGCTGGCGCGCCTTCGCACTCCGAGCCTGGATGCCCTCGACGACGCCCTCATCCCATCCGACGGTGCAGCGACCGCGAACACGAGGTAGCCCGACATGGACGACGAACCCCTGAACCTGGTGCTCTTCTCCGGCACCGACGACAAGCTGCAGGCCGCCGCGGTCCTGACCGCCGGCGCCGCCGCGCTCGGCAAGCCGGTGAACATCTTCCTCCAGTACTGGGCGCTCGACGCCTTCCGAAGGGACAAGGTCGACGCCGACCACGGCCTCGCCCCCGAGGCGGGACCGGCCGGTCGCGAGGCCGTCGACGCGCTCCGGGCCGCCGGGCAGTCGAGCTGGGCCGACACGATGCGCCAGGCGAAGGACCTCGGGCAGGTCGACATCCAGGCCTGTTCGCTCTCGATGGACCTCCTCCGCCTCGAGGAGTCAGACCTCTGTGACCTCGTCGACGGGGTCGAGGGCGTGACCGCCTTCTACCTCAACGCCGGCAACGGACACCTCGTCTTCATCTAGTCAGCCGATCGAAGGGAGATCGAACCGATGGCGCTCCAGGTCACCCGGACGCTCGACGCGAAGGGCCTCTCGTGCCCGCTGCCGATCGTCAAGACCGCCCAGAACATGAAGGAGCTCGCCTCCGGCGACCTGCTCGAGGTCCTCGCCACGGACCCCGGATCGGTCAAGGACTTCGAGGCGTGGTCCAAGTCGACCGGCAACCCGGTCGTCGAGCAGAGCGCGGATGGCGGCGTCTTCCGCTTCATCCTCCAGAAGAAGTAGGGACCGACCGATGACCCTCATCGCCGAACCGACGACCACCCCCGTCCCGACCCCCACCCCCCAGCCGGTCCCCGAGCACGAGCACGAGGCGAAGCCCCGGGACATCCTGATCATCGACTACAGCGGTGAGCTCGAGAAGACCTGGGCGACGATGATCCTGGCCTCGACCGCCGGGGCGATGGGTGCCAAGACCCGCGTCTTCGTCACCTTCTGGGGCCTCCAGACCTTCGTGAAGGACGAGCGCCGCATCACGGGCCAGAACTGGATGCAGAAGATGATGTCCTTCATGCAGCGGCCCGGCGTCAGCCACCGGAAGCTGAGCAAGATGAACTTCCTCGGCATGGGCCCCTGGATGATGCGCAAGCTCGCCAAGCAGTACAACGTCGCGAGCCCCAAGGAGCTCCTCGAGGCCGCCCAGCTCATGGGTGTCGAGTTCATCCCGTGCCAGATGACGATGGACATGTTCGGCCTCACCCGCGACGACCTGATCGACGGCATGGCCGAGCCCGTCGGCGCGGCCACCGTGATCGGCCTCATGCAGGACGGCGCGGCCCCGCTGTTCATCTGACCCCTCGACCACCCCGCACCCGTACGACCCGGCGCGGCCATCGCGGCCCCGCCGGGGCCGACCCCAGGAAGGACGACCCAGCAATGACCGAGTCCGCCACCTACACCGTCACCCGCGTGATCGACGCCCGCGGCAGCTTCTGCCCCGGCCCCCTCATGGAGCTCATCCGGGCCATCCGCGAGGGCGAGGTCGGCGACGTCATCTCCGTCTACAGCTCCGACTCCGGCAGCAAGATCGACATCCCCAAGTGGGTCGAGAAGGCCCAGCACCGCCTGCTCGCGCTCGAGACGCGCGACGGCTACGACGAGATCGTCGTCGAGAAGACCCGCTAGGGGCGCCGACCGGATGCAGCGGATCGTCGTCCTGGGCGGAGGCGTCGGCGGGACCCTCGCCGCGAACCTCATCGCCCGCAAGCTCAAGAAGCAGATCGCCCGCGGCGAGGCGAAGGTGACGGTCGTCGACCAGACCGGCCGTCATCTCTACCAGCCGGGCTACATGTACATCGCGATGGGCAACGAGAAGGCCGAGCGCCTCTCGCGACCCGAGAAGAAGCTGCTCGACGGCAACGTCGAGCTCGTCATCGACGACGTCGTCCGGATCGACGTGGCCGACAGCCGGGTCGAGCTCAAGGGCGGCGAGCGGCTCGGCTACGACCAGCTCGTCATCGCCACCGGGGCCCGGATCCTGCCCGAGGAGCTTCCCGGGTTCGAGACCGAGGCCCACCACTTCTACACCGCCCACGCCGCTCGCCAGCTCCGCAAGGCGCTCGACGCGTTCACCGGCGGACGGATCGTCGTCGGGATCGCCGGGATGCCCTACAAGTGCCCGCCGGCCCCGCTCGAGGTCACCTTCCTCGTCGAGTCCGAGCTGCGCGAGCGGGGCCTCCGCGACAAGACCGAGCTCACCTTCCTCTCGCCCATCAACCGGGCCTTCACGATCGAGTCGGTCAGCGAGATGGCGACCCCGATCCTCGAGGAGAAGGGCATCAAGCTCGAGGTCCTCGCCGGGATCGCCGAGATCGACGCGGCCCGCAAGGTCGTCGTCACCGACGCCTTCGAGGAGCACCCGTACGACCTGCTCATCGCCGTCCCGCCGCACCGTGGCGCCCAGGTCGTCATCGACTCCGGGCTTGCCCCGAAGTCGGGCTGGATCCCGACGGATCGGTACAGCCTCCAGGTCAAGCACCTCGTGACCGGCAACGTGCCCGACGAGGAGATCGAGCGCTACCCGAACATCTACGCCCTCGGCGACGCGACCGACCTGCCGCTCTCCAAGGCCGGCTCGACGGCGCACTTCGAGGCGCCGATCGTCGCCGAGCGGGTCGCCGCCGCGGTCCTCGGGCGGGAGCCCGAGGGCAAGGACGCCAACTACACCGGCAAGGTCATGTGCTTCTTCGAGGTCGGCGACGGGAAGGGGACGCTCCTCCAGTTCGACTATGAGAACCCGCCCAAGCCGCCGAAGCCGAACCAGCTCTGGCATCTCGGCAAGGTCATCTTCAACAAGACGTACTGGCAGACCGTCCCGAGAGGCCGCATCTAGGTCGCGGACCGACGGGCCTCGCCGGCCCGGTCCGCGGATCCCGTTCGCACCACGGGCGCCCCGGCACCGCTCCTTCCCCCCCAGGGGCGGACCGCCGGGGCGTCCGCACGTCCGTGGCTGGGACCCGGGCGCGCACGACCCCGTCTCGCTACGGCAGGCGGGAGGCCCAGCGGAGCGAGGCGAGCGCCGCGACGACCGCGACGCCGAGCGCGACGAGCACGACCAGGTCCGTCACCTCGCGCGCCTCGGTCCGGGTCCCGACGCCGGCGCCCAGATCCTCGAAGGCGACCGCGAGGTCGTCCGCCGTCCGGGCCTCGAGCGGCCGGCCGCCGGTCAGGTCGGCGACCTTCTTGAGCGTCGCCCGGTCCACCGGGACCGGGATCCGTTCGCCGTCGAGGACGATCGCGCCGCTGTCGGTGCCGAAGGCGACCGTGCTGACGCGGACACCCCGGTCGCGGGCGTCCTTCGCCGCGTCGATCGGGTCGCGGCCCGCGGTCGCCTCGCCGTCGCTCATCAGGACGACCGAGCCGGTGACGATGGCCCCCGCGTCGCGGCTCCCGTCGGCGGTCGCGCCCCCGCCGGCCCCCGCGTCGCCCTGGGTCGCCGCGTCGGGCAGGAGGTCGACGGCGACCGAGATCGCGTCGCCGATCGCGGTGCCCGGTCCGAGCCGCAGCCGCTCGATCGCCGTCCGGACCATCTCGCGGTCGAGCGTCGGCGGGACGAGGGCCCGGGCGCTGCCGTCGAAGGCCACCAGGCCGACCCGGACGTCCGCCGGGACCGCGTCGAGGAACCGCCCGGCGGCCACCTGGACCGCCTCGAGGCGATCGGGTGCGACGTCGGTCGCCTCCATCGAGAGCGAGGTGTCGAGGGCGAGGACGACCGTCGGTTCGGTCGGGATCTCCATCGCCGCCGCCGGCCGAGCCACCCCGACGACGAGCAGGGTCACCGCCGCGAGATAGCCGAGGGCCGCGACGTGGCGGCGCCAGGCCGGTCGGTGCGGGGCGACCGTGTCGAGCAGGGCGAGCTCGGTGAAGCGGACCGCGTACCGTCGCCGGCGCCGCTGGACGACGAGGTAGGCGGCCGCGAGGAGGACCGGCACGAGGAGCAGCAGGAGCCGCTCGGGCGAGAGGAACGTCATCGTCGATCTCCGGTGGGGGCGACCGGCCGCCCGGTCGCGCGACCGCGCCGGCGGGCCTCGAGGAAGCCGAGCAGCGGCCCGACCCAGTCGCGGTCGGTCCGGACCCGGATGTGGGCGGCGCCGCAGCCGCGAACCGTCGCCGCGAGGGCGTCGCGCCGGGCGGCCGCGGCCCGGGCGTAGGCGAGCCGCAGGGCCGGATCGGCGGTGTCGACCGACCGCTGGACGCCCGACTCGGGGTCCTCGAGCACGAGCTCACCCGCGTCGGGCAGCGCGAGCTCGCGCGGGTCGACGATCTCGACGACGATCGTGTCGTGGCGCCGGGCCAGCCGGGTCAGCGCCGGCCGCCAGTCCGTCGGCAGTGCCGGCGCCGGCCGAGCGGGGGTCGGGCCCCTGCCGCCGGTCGACCCGACGAGGTCGGTGACGACGACGGCGAGCCCGCGCCGGCGGAGGCTCCGGCCGAGCCGTTCGAGCCCCTCCGCGAGCGGCCGGTCGCCGCCGACCGGGATCGTCTCGAGCCGGGCGATGAGCGCGGCGATGCCGTCGCGTCCCGAGCGCGCCGGCAGGCCGACGGGCCCGTCGGCGCCGAGCACCACGGCCCCGACCCGGTCGCGGCCGCGCCCCGCCAGGGTCGCGACGGCGGTCGCGACCGAGCGCGCGAGGTCGGCCTTCCGCCACCCCGCGGTCCCGAAGTCCATGCTCCCCGACAGGTCGACGAGGAGCCCGACGTCGAGGTCGCGCTCGGCGATCGCCACCCGGACGTGGGCCTCGCCGGTCCGGGCGAGCAGGCTCCAGTCGAGCCGCCGGACGTCGTCGCCGGGGACGTACGGCCGGGCCTCGCCGGGCTCGAGCCCGCGGCCGGCGAGGAGCGACGCGTGGTCGCCCTCGCGACGGCCGGCGACCCGGCGCCCGATGGTCAGGCGGACGCGATCGAGCCGCCCGAGCGGACGGCGGGCGTTGCGCCGGACGACCGGCGATGGAACCGCGGCCACGGCCACGTCAGGCCGTCGGGGTCGGATCGGCCGGCGCCGCGACCGTCGGTGCGGTCGGCGCCACCACGGGCGGCGACGGCGGCAGGCCCTGCGCCGCGGCCGGCGCCGGGGTCCAGGCGGGTGCCGTCGGCGTCCACGTCGCGGGCGGCGGGCTCCAGCCGGGCGCCGGCACCGTCGAGAGCAGCTCGACGAGGACGTCGTCGATCGTGAAGCCCTCGGCGAGCGCCCGGTAGGAGAGCACGAGCCGGCCGTTGAGGATGTCGTAGGCCACGTCGTAGACGTCCTGCGGCACGGCCCGGTCGCGTCCGCGGAGGAGCGCCATCGCCCGGGCCGCGCGGACGAGCCCGAGGCTCGCCCGCGGGCTCGCCCCGTAGTCGAGGAGTCCCGCGAGCTGCGGCAGCCCGTGCGACCGCGGGTCGCGGGTGGCGAGGACCAGCCGGATGGCGTAGTCGGTCGTGCCCTCGTCGACGACGACGGTCCGGGCGGCCGCCTGGAGCGCCTCGACGTCGCCCGGATCGAGGAGCCGGGCCGGCTCCGGGGCCTGGTCGACCATCCGGAGGACGATCGCCCGCTCCTCGGCCGGCGTGGGGTAGTCGATCGGGACCCGCATCAGGAAGCGATCGCGCTGGGCCTCGGGCAGCGGGTAGACGCCCTCGGACTCGATCGGGTTCTGGGTCGCCACGACGAGGAACGGTCGCGGCGCCGGGAAGGTCCGGCCGCCGATCGTCACGTGCCGCTCGGCCATGACCTCGAGGAGCGCCGACTGGACGCGGGCCGGGGCCCGGTTGATCTCGTCGGCGAGGACGACGTTGGCGAGGACGGGTCCGGGCTCGACGTCGAAGGCCTCGGTCGAGGGCCGGTAGATCCGGGTCCCGACGATGTCGGCCGGGATGAGGTCCGGGGTGAACTGGATCCGCGAGAACGACCCGCCGAGGATCCGCGCGAGCGTCTCGAGGACGAGCGTCTTGCCGAGGCCGGGGACGCCCTCGAGGAGGACGTGCCCGTCGGCGAGGACGGCGACGAGCAGTCGCTCGAGCATCCGCTCCTGGCCGACGATGACCCGGCCGAGCTCGTGGCGGACCTGGGCGAGGCGGATGGCGGGCTGTTCGCCGGTCATGCGGTCACCTCCGTCGTCGGCGCGTCGAGCGCGCCGGTCGTGCCGCCGCCGCCGAGGGCGCCCTCGAGGAGCTGGTCGAGGAGGTCCTGGAGCAGCTGGTCCATCAGGTCCTGCATCGGGTCGTCGGTCGAGCCACCGGGGTCCTGCGGCTCGAGGAAGGGGTCGGTCGGCAGGCCGTCGGGGCCGAACAGGTCGTCGAGCCCGCCGCTGCCGCCGAACAGCTCGCCGAAGAGGTCCTCGAGCCCGCTGCCCGGTCCGAACAGGTCGTCGAGCCCGCCGCCGCCGACCTCGGCCGGGAGGTCGTCCTCGGCCGTCCAGTCGCCGGCCATGACCCGGTCGAGCATCGCCATGGCGTCGTTGATCGGGATCGCGAAGCCGATGCCGTCGCTGCCGCCCGAGAGCGACGCGATCGCGGTGTTGATGCCGACGACGCGGCCGTCCTTGTCGGCGAGCGGGCCGCCGGAGTTGCCGGAGTTGATCGAGGCGTCGGTCTGGATGAGGCCGGTGAGGGTGCCGATCGGGGAGTCGAGCGTCCGGTCGAGGGCGCTGACGATGCCGGTCGTGACCGACTGGCTGAAGCCGAGCGGGCTGCCGATCGCGATCGCGGTCTGGCCGACCCGGACCGCGTCGCTGTCGCCGATCGCGGCCGCCGGCAGGTCGGACCGGTCGGCCCGCAGGACCGCCGTGTCGATCGTGGCGTCGCGGGCGACGACCGCCGCCGTGACGGTGCTGCCGTCGGAGAGCCGGAGCGTCGCGTCGTCGGCGCCGCCGACGACGTGCGAGGCGGTGAGCACCCAGCCGCCCTCGGCGGCGACGAAGCCCGATCCGAGCCCGACCGAGGTCTCGACCTGGACGACCGACGGCAGGAGCCGCTCGGCGGTCTCGGTCAGCGGCTCGGCGGAGCCCGACGGCGCCTCGGTGGCCCCGGGCCCGGGCGTCGTGCCGGGGGCGCCGGCGTCGGGCGACTCCTCGCTCCCACCGGGGGCCAGCGTCGCGATGAGCTGGCCGCCGGCTGCCGAGGCGCCGAACCCGCCGAGGGCGATCCCGCCGACGAGCAGGGCGACGCCGCCGAGCGCCAGCGCGACCCGGCGCGAACGGCCGATGCCGGCCGGAGGTGGCGTGCTCGCCGGCGCAGCGGCCACCGGGAGCGGGCCCGGCGCCGGCGCGGCCGGAGCCGCTGGCGGAGGTGGTCCGACGGGTGGCGTCGGCGGCAGGTCGCGCCAGGTCCGATGCGACCGCGCGTCGCCCGAGAAGGGATCGTCCATCGTGTGCTCTCCGGTGGGACTCCGAGTCATCACCGGAGGCTAGGGACCGCCCGCTAAGCCGGCCGTTCGGGCGGGATAAGGGCGACGTAAGGGCGGCGGGCTCGGCCGGTCAGCGCGACCGGCCCGTCAGGCCGGCAGCCCGGCAGCCCACAGCGGGTCGGCCCGGTCGCGGAGCTCGGCGACGCTCCGCGGGGGCCCGTCCTCGCGAGCCGGCAGCCAGACGACGAAGCTCGCCCCCTGGCCGGGCGCCGAGGCGACCGTCGCGGTCCCGCCGTGGGCCTCGGCGATCTGCCGGACCAGGGCGAGGCCGATCCCGCGCCCCTCGTCGGGCGAGCCCGGCCGGCCCTCGCGCCACGAGCGGCGGAAGACGAGCGGCTGCTTCGCCGGCTCGATGCCGGGCCCGAGATCGCGGACGCCGAACCAGCGCCAGCCGGGCTCGCGCCCGGCCCGGACGTGGACCGTACTGCCGGCCGGCGCGACCCGGATCGCGTTGGAGAGCAGGTTGGCGGCTGCCCGATGGAGCGCCTCGCGGTCGCCCTCGACGACGAGCCCGGCCGGCGCGGACGCGGCGACGGCGACGTCGCGGGCCGCGGCGACCGCCGCGTACTCCCCGGCGACCCCGGTGACGAGCGCCTCGAGGTCGACCGGCGCGCGGCTCGCCGGCCGGAGGCCGTGGCGGGCGTAGAGCAGGAGCTCGTCGACCGTCCCGGTCATCCGGTCCGTCGTCCGGAGGGCGGTCTCGGCCGCCAGGCGCAGCCCCTCGGCGTCGTCGGGGTCGGCGAGGGCGACGTCGAGCGTGGTCCGGATGACCGCGAGCGGGTTGCGCAGCTCGTGTGACGCGTCCTCGATGAACGTCTGCTGGGCGCGGACGCCCGTGTCCAGCCGGTCGAGCATCCCGTCGAACGTGTCCGCCATCCGCTTCAGGTCGTCGTCGGGCCCCTCGAGGCGGATCCGGCGCGACAGGTCGGTGACCGAGATGTCGCGGGCGACGGTCGTGATCCGGCCGATCGGCGCCAGGACCCGCCCCGCGACCAGCCAGCCGACGCCGAAGCTGAGCGGCAGCAGCGCGACGAGCCCGGCGACCGAGGCGACCCGCAGGTTCTCGAGCGTTCGCTCCCGGATGAGCGCCTCGGTGTCGACGACCGCGGCGCTGATCCCGAGCAGGTCGCCGAGGCCGAGGATCTGGACGAGCGCGTCCTCGAGCGTCAGCTGGAACTCCGGCTGCTCGACCGCGAGCGACCGCTCGAGCCACAGGTTGAGGCCGACGAGGAGGATCGCGGCGACGACGGTCAACGCGCCGGCGAAGAGGAGGGCGAGCCGGAACCGGACGGTCCGGGTGACGGGCAGCAGGTCGGTCATTGCTGGGTCGTCGTCGGCGTCATCAGCCGGCAGGGTCGAGCCGGTAGCCGACCCCGGTCACCGTTTCGATCGGCTGGCCGGGGCCCGCGGTGGCGAGCTTGCGGCGAAGGTTGCTGATCGTCACCCGGACGGTGTTGCTGAACGGGTCGGTCTGCTCGTCCCAGAC
>CAZABC010000036.1:3002-20736 GCA_964483405.1 uncultured Anaerolineaceae bacterium | reverse complement strand
CATGGTCGGCACGCTGACCGTCAAGTAGGCCCGAGCCGTCGCGGACGGCCTCGGGGGATCCGATCCGAGGAGCGCGCGGTGAGCGACAACGTCTGCTACGTCGACGCCTATGCCCGGAGCGTGTCCGGGTCGATCCGGGCGGTCGAGCCGCCGACGGCCGCCGGTGCCGGGGCCCGCGTCCTGCTCGACCGGACGGTCTTCTACCCTGGCGGCGGCGGCCAGCCGGCGGATCGCGGCGAGCTCCGTGGCCCCGACGGGCGGGCGTGGCGGGTGGTCGCCGCGCGGAGGGCCGGTGACGAGATCTGGCACGAGCTCGAACCGGGCACCGAGCCGCCGGCGCCGGGCCCGACGCTGTTCACCGCCGATCTCGACTGGGCCAGGCGCTACGCGCTGATGCGGACCCACACGGCCCTCCACGCCCTGTGCGGCGTCGTCTGGCGCGACTACGGCGCCCTCGTGACCGGCGGCAGCATGGAGCCGGGCGGTGGCCGGATGGACTTCGAGTTCGAGCGGATGAGCGGCGAGCTCGTCGGGGCCATCGAGGAGGCCGTCAACGTCGAGCTCGCGGCCGGGCGCGAGGTCCGGGTCGATGTGCTCGACCGGGAGGCGGCCTTCGCCATCCCCGACCTCATCCGGACGAAGGTCAACCTCCTTCCGGAGGGCATCGAGCGGATCCGGACGATCGAGATCGTCGGGCTGGACCTGCAAGCCGACGGGGGCACCCACGTCGCGAACACCCACGAGGTCGGCGGGATCCGGGTCACCGGCTACGAGAGCAAGGGCCGGATCAACAAGCGGATCCGCATCGAGCTGGTGGACGGGTAGGGGGATCAGGCGAGCTCCAGCTGGAGCTCGGTGACGAAGTCGGACGCCCGATCGACGAGGTAGGCGCGCGGCACCCGGAGCTCCGGCTCCGCGCCGAACTGGAGGTACCGGATCCGGAGCTCGCCGCTCGTCGCGACCCGGGCAGCGGCGGCCCATGCCTCGAGCGCGTGGCGGGCGAGGCCGAGGTCGGCGTACGGGCCGCGGTGGATCAACGCGGCGACGCGGCCGCCGGGCAGCTCGCGGACGACGATGCCGTCGCGCGCGGCGAACCGGCCGCTCACCGGGACGGCGACCTCGTCGGCGACCGGGCCGTCCGGGCCCGGCGGGTGGACGAGCGTCAGCGGCGGGCGGTGGGCGCGGAGACCGAGGTCCCGGACGACCGCCTCGACGGCGTAGAACGCGGCGGCATCGTCGTCGCCGGGCCTGACCGGCAGCGTCGCGACGAGCTCGCGGGCGACCGGCTGGAGGACGACGTCCGGTGCCGCCGACCCGGCCTCCGCCATCGCGACCGAGATCCGGAGGGCACGCAGTCGCCGCTCGGCCTCGCGTCGCTCGCGCTCCAGCTCGTGTCGTCGGCGCACCAGGGTCGGTCGGAGATCGGCCCCGCCGGCGACGAGCTCGGCCACCTCGGCGAGCGACAGCCCGAGGTCGCGCAGGGCGAGGATCCGCCGGAGCTCGGGGAGCTGGGCGGGGGAGTAGTAGCGATACCCGTTCGACCGGTCGACCCAGGCTGGACGGAAGAGCCCGAGCTCGTCCCACGCCCGGAGGGCCTTCGCGGAGACGCCCGCCAGCCGGGCGAAGGCGCCGATGCGGAACACCGCCGCAGGATAGCCTTGACCTTCCCGCCGGGGGAAGGTCCAGGATGGTCCGGCCGACCCCGCCGCTTCGAGGTGCCATCCGTTGCGACCCGTCCGGATCGCTGCCCAGCTCCATCCCCAGCACGGTACGTACCAGGCGCTCCGCGACGCCGCCCGTCGGGCAGAGGACCTCGGCTATGACCTCCTCTACACCTGGGATCACTTCTTCCCGCTCTACGGGGAGCGCGATGCCCCGCACTTCGAGTGCTGGTCGCTGCTCGCGGCGTGGGCCGAGGCGACCGAGCGGATCGAGCTCGGGCCCCTCGTCGCCTGCAATAGCTACCGCAATCCGAACCTGCTCGCCGACATCGCCCGGACCGTCGACCACGTCAGCGGCGGGCGGGTGGTCCTCGGCACCGGCGCCGGCTGGCAGCGGCGCGACTACGACGCGTACGGCTACGAGTTCGGCACGGTCGGGAGCCGGCTCGACGCGCTTCGCGACGCGCTGCCGATCATCCGCGACCGGCTGGCGGTCCTCGACCCGCCGCCGGTGCGGCGGATGCCGATCCTCGTCGCCGGGACCGGCGAGCGGAAGACGCTCCGCCTCGTCGCCGAGCACGCCGACGCCTGGCACGCGGCGTTCCCGTCGACGCCGGCGGAGCTCGAGCCGGCCGTCGTGGCGCTGCGGCGATGGTGCGACGAGCTCGGGCGGGACCCGGCGGCGATCGAGTGGGCGCTCGGCGTCGAGCCCGACGACCTCGATCGGTTCCTCGCCGATGACGCGCCCGCCTGTCTCGCGATGGGCTTCACCCAGTTCACCCTCGGCTTCGACGGCCCGGCCTGGGACGTCGACGCCGGGCGGCGCTGGCTGGCCTGGCGTGACGCCGTCAACGGCTGACGTTCCGGGACGGCCCGGATCGTCGGAGACGACCCTCGGGCCGACGTCCTGCCGGGTGGCTGGCGCGCGTGGTCGGCGTGCCGTATGGTGTCCGTGACCGGCCACGTGGCCGCACCCTGAGGGAGTCGACGCCATGTGCCTGTTCGCCCTGCTCGCCGGGGTCTTCCCGCGGGTCGCCTTCGCGATCTACTGGATCGCCCGGCCCGGGGTCGTCGAGCTCGTCTACGGCAACTTCATCGTGCCGTTCCTGGGCCTGATCTTCCTGCCGTTCACGACGCTGATGTACACGATCCTCTGGAGCGCCGGCGGGCTGACCGGCTGGGACTGGCTGTGGGTCGGCATCGCCCTGCTTCTCGACCTCGGCCACTACGGCGCGAGTGCGGTCGGCAACCGCGACCAGATCCCGGGGATGGGCACCCGCACCTAGGCTAGGCCGGCGCGTCCCGGTCGGCCGGGGCCGGTGGCAGGCCCACGAGCGCCCGGATCGCCCGTCCGAACAGGGCCGGGTCGACATCGTCCGGCTCGACGTACAGCTGGAGCAGCAGCCCGGAGCCGAGGGCGTTGAGCAGTCGGGCGAGCTCGTAGCCGCTGAATGGCGGCGCGAGCCCGGCCTCGTCGAGCTTGCGCTGGAGCCGCTCGCCCGAGCCCCGGTACAGGTCGTCCGCGCCGTCGGCCATCCGGGCGAGCAGGTCGGGGTCGCGCATCGCCGCCAGCCAGAACTCGACCTGGAGCAGGTCCCATGTCCCGGCCTCGCGTCGCTGCTCGGCGAGCGCCTCGCCGGCGTGATCGGCGAGCTGCTCGAGCGAGATCCGCTCGAGCAGGGCGTCCTGGTCGGCGACCCGCCGCTCGGTGTAGCGCTCGAGCAGCGCCGCGAACAGCTCGCCCTTCGTCGCGAAGTTCGAGTAGACCGCGCCCTTCGTGTAGCCGACCTCCGACTCGAGATCGTCCTCGAGCCCGGCGCCGTGGCGCCGCCCGCTCCGGCGTTCGCCCGCCGCTGGCTCCCGAACGGGTCGCGGGCCGTCGCGACCATCCCGGCCGCCAGGGCCGGCGTCGCGGTCGCCTGGGCCGAGGCCCTCCGCCAGGACCGCGTGGCGGAGGAGTTCTCGCTGGCGCCGGCGACCCTCGAGGACGTCTACATCGAGCTCGTCGGCCGGGCCGACGCGCGTGCGAACGAGGAGGCGCCCGATGCGCTCGCTGCATAGCTACTCGCTGCTGGTCCGCTGGCAGGCGCTCCGGCTGAAGGGCTTCATCCCCCTCGCGATCGTCGTCCAGGCGCTGTTCGCGCTCGGCATCGTCATCGGCTACCCGCTCCTCTTCCCCGAGATCGACGAAACGACGATCCTCTTCCTCGCCACGGGCGCACCCGCGATCACCCTGATCACGATGGGCCTGGTCGCGGTGCCGCAGGTCGTGGCCCAGGCCAAGACCGCCGGGACCCTCGAGTACATGCGCTCGCTGCCCGTGACCCGCCTCGTCTACCTGTTCGCCGACCTGACCGTCTGGATGGCGATCGTCCTGCCCGGCGTCGTCTTCGCCCTCGCCATCGGCGTCTGGCGGTTCGGGCTCGATCTCGACGTCAGCCCGGCCGTCGTGCCCGCCTTCGTCCTCGTCGCGCTGACGTCGGCGACCGTCGGCTACGCGATGGCGTCGGTCCTGCCGGCGACGATCGCCCAGCTGCTGACCCAGGTGCTCGTCGTCTTCGTCCTGATGTTCTCGCCGCTGAACTTCCCGCCCGAGCGGCTGCCCGAGTGGCTCCAGGCGATCCACGCGGCGCTCCCGGTGCAGGCGATGGGCGAGGTCATCCGTGGCACGGTCGCCGCGAGCACCTTCTCGCTGACGGCGGGGCCCTGGCTGCTGCTCCTGGCCTGGTGCATCGGCGGCCTCGGGGTCACCTACGCGACGCTCCGGCGGCGCAGCTGATGGTCGGCCGAGCGGCGCCCGGCCGCCTTGGCGCTCGCCGTCGGGCCGCGGGCGTTCCCGGCGGGAGGTCGAACAGCGCCGGGTCGCACCGGGTCGGACGAGCGGCGTGATCGAGGATCGGGTCGACCCCGCCGGGCGGACCTGGCTGGCCCGGCCGGCGGGGTCGGGGGACGAGCCCGCTACTCGGGGAACTCGAAGGACTCGACGATCGGCATCGCTGCGGCGACGAGCTCGTCGAAGCGCGACGGCGACGACGTGTCGTCGAGCGCGACCAGCAGGACGTTGTCGGGGCCGATCTCGACGAGGATGATCCGCTGCCGCTCGGTGCCGCTCGGCCAGCCGATGCCCCAGCCCCAGCCTTCGCCCTCCGGGGCGCCAGCTTCGTGGAACAGGGTCACGACCGGATGGCCGCCGACCGCATCGGGGCAGGTGGCGGTCCAGTCGGCAGCGATGGCGATGTCGGTCATCGTGGCCCGATACCCGCCCACCGTGAGCTCGACGGGGGTCGATGTCACCAGCCCCGGCCGACCCTGGAGGAAGGCCGTCAGCCCGTCGAGCGTCCGGGGGACACCCGGCTGATCGGCGTCCGTGCAATCCTCATCCTGGACGGCCGCGGCCGCCCGCGAGTGGATGTAGATGCCATGCCAGGTCAGGCGGTCATCGTCCGCGGGGTTCGCGGCGACCGTCGCCGCCGGCTCGAGCTCGTAGCTGCTCACCCAGTCGCCGCTGTTGGCCCAACCATCGGGGACGGTGTAGCGAAGCTGGCCATAGCTGCCACGATTGGCCACTTGGCCGGTCTCGGTCGTGCGGACGTCCAGGAAGGTCGAGACGTACGTCCCCGCCGGGAGGTCGCCGAGGCACAGGAAGTCGTTGTCGGGGCAGTCGGTCCGGGTCCACGTGCCGGTGTAGATCTCGGCCCGCATGTCGCACGCATCGCTGACGGCGGCGAGCGTGAGCGTCATCCCGTCGGGCGAGACGGTGTAGTCGTACTCGCCGACATCGCCGTTGGCACATGCCGATTCGCCGATGGCGGTCTCGACCCGCAGTCGGCCATCGGCCGTGGCGGAGGGCTCCGAGGTCAGGAACGGCTGGCCTAGGTCGATGGTGACGACGGCGTGCGAGCCGCCCAGGGTATTCGTCAGGTCGAGGTCGAGCAGCGGCAGCGCCTCGGTCGCGATCCCGAGCGACGGGAAGGCGCGCGGGGCGCCGACCCACGAGTAGGCGAGCGACGCGGGGAGGGGCGCCTCGGCGCCCGATGAGGGGCTCGCCGCCGGGCTGGCCGAGGCCGCCGGCGAGGGCTGGGTGGTCGGGGCAGGGGAGTCGTCATCGAGCGCGCCGCCGACGACGGCAGCGCCGATCCCGAGGGTCAGGACGAGCACCGCGGCGATCGCCCCGATGCGAAGGACAGGACGCATCTCGTGGAACCTCTGGCGGATCCGCGCGGTACGCGCCTGGGGCTGGCGTTCGACGCGATCCACGATCGAGTCGAAGAGGTGGTCGGGCATCGTCGTCGGACCCGGGGCAAGCCAGGTCTCGACGATGCGTTCGATGTCGCGGTCGCGCGTCATGCCGACCACCCTCCGGTCGCGGTCGCGCGGGCGTCGGCCTCGAGGGCGGCACGCATCGCGCGGTGGGCATGGTGGAGTCGTGAGCGGGCCGTGCCGGCCGGGATGCCCAGCGCCTCGGCGATCTCGGACGGCTCGAGACCCGCGTAGTGGCGAAGCACGAGGATGGCGCGCTGCTCCGGTGGCAGTCGCCGGAAGCCCCGGTCGAGCTGGTCCCGATCGGCGACGGACAGGTAGTCGTCCGTCGCCCCCGGCAGCTCGGTCGGGAGGGCGCGAAGGTTGGCGGTGAGGCGCCGCTCGCGCTGCGCCTCGGCCACGCAGGATCGGACGAGGAGGCGGTACAGCCAGGCATCGAACCGGTCCGGATCGCGGAGGCTCGGCAGGTCGCGCCAGGCGATCACCAGCGCGTCCTGCACGGCATCCTCGGCCCGGGTCGTGTCCCGGAGGATCCGCTGGGCGATCGCGTAGAGCCGGTCGCCCCGCGTCCGCACCAGGTCGGCATAGGCCTCCCGGTCGCCGCGTGACGCCGCCTCGATGCGGTCGCGATCCATCGGCACCGTCTCCCTGCGGCGCCCAGCGGGGACGCCTTCCGCTCCACTATGGGGCGCCTCGTCGAGCGAGCGTTCACTCTTCGGGCGGGACGAGGCAGCGCCGCCGCCGTTCGCGGGTCGCGCGCCGGGCCGGTACCATCCGCGCACGGTCGGCGGCCGTGCCGGCCCCCACGGGAGCGCGTCGCGTTGCGGATCCATCGGCTGCTCGTCGCTTCCGCCCTGGTCGCCCTGGCGGTGGCGGCCTGTGGCGCGTCCGGCGGGTCGCCGGACCCGAGCGTCGAGCCGTCGGCCGAGCCGGGCGCCAGCGCGTCTGCCGTCGCGTCGTCGCCGAGCATCGCGCCTGGCGCGTCCATGAGCCCGGAGCCCGCGCCGAGCGGTACGGCCAGCCCCGGGTCGAGCGGCGCCCCCGAGCCCTCCGCGAGCGACGACGGTGCCTTCGTGGCCCCGACGGTCGCCGACGGCCGGTTCCCGACCGGCAAGGCCTTCGTCCGGGTTCGTGGCGACGTCGACACGACCGTCGAGGCCGACCGGGGGAGCGGCTTCGCGGCCGGGGGGACGCTCATCGGCAGCTTCGCGACGTCCGCCGGTGACGCCTCGATCCAGCTCGGCCTCAACGTCGATGGCGCGTCGGCGATCGTCATCCAGACGACGAAGTTCGCGACCGGCGGCACGTTCGGGGAGGAGTGCTCGCTCGACGTGACTCGGAACGACGCCACCGCCTTCGAGGCGTCCTTCCGGTGCGAGGCCGTCGCCGGTGTCGACGTGGCGACGACGAACGCCTACGAGCTCGACCTGGCGGGCACGATCGCGATGCAGCGCTGAGGGCCGGTCGGTGGAGCGGATCCGGCGCCGCCTCGGCGATCTCTTCCTCGGCAGCCCGCTCCTGCGGCGGTTCGCCTGGTACACCGCGAGGGTCCGCCGGTCGCTCGACCGGCGGTTCTTCCTGAGCCTGCTCCGGGGGGCGTTCGTCCTCGTCTTCGTGGCGGCGCTCCTCATCACGATCGTCGAGAAGCCGTGGACGCTCGAGGACCTCGGGCGCTCGTTCTACTGGGGGATCCAGACGATCCTCGGTCAGGGCGATTCTTCCTACCCGACCTCGCCGATCGGCTACGCCATCGGCTTCCTGTTCAGCCTCTTCGGCATCGCCATCATCGGGACGGTCACCGGCGCGCTCGTCGCGCTCGTCATCGACTTCCTCATCAAGGAGGGCCAGGGCTTGGGCGCATCGGGCTATCGCGACCACATCGTCATCTGCGGCTGGAACGCGACGGCCCGCGACCTCGTCGACGAGCTACGCCGCGACGACGTCCAGCTCCAGCTCGTGCTGATCTCGGACGCCGAGAAGAGCCCGGCCGGCGAGGGCGTCTACTTCGTCAAGGGCGACTCGACCAGTGCGGAGGACCTCGAGCGGACCGGGATCCGGGAGGCGTCGGCGGCGCTCGTCTTCCCCAACGCGCCGACCAACGACGCCGACATGCACTCGATCCTGACGATCATGGCCATCGAGTCGGTCGCCCCCGGCGTCCGGACCGTCGCCGAGGTGATCAACCCCCGCCACGTCGACCACTTCCGCCGGGCGGACGTCGACGAGATCCTCGTGACATCGAGGCTGGCGTCGCGCCTGCTGGCCCGGTCGGCGCTCTACCCGGGGCTGTCAGAGCTCGTGACCGACATCGTCTCGGGCGGCGAGGGCAGCGAGCTGTACCGGGTCGCCCTGCCCGACGGCTTCGTCGGGATGTCGATCGACGCGGTGGCCGCGCGGCTCCGGGCCGACCACCGGGCGACGCTCATCTCGATCAACCGCGGTGGGCGCGCCTTCGTCAACCCGCCGGCCGACTTCCAGCTCGAGATCGGGGACGATGCGATCGTCGTCGCGGAGTCGCTCGGCGAGCTCGCACCGCTCGATGTTCGGCACGTCGCCGACGGGCAGCGTTCGGCCTCGGTCGTGCCGAGCGCCTAGCGGGAGCGCGTCGAGGCGGCTTCGTCCTCGACCCGGACCGAGACGACCTCGAGGCCGCTGCTCCGACCCGGGATCTCGATCGTGCGGGTCGTCGCCCGGGTGTCGGTCGCGCCTCGGTCGCCCCAGGCGTCCCGGCTGACGAGCAGCTCGCCGCCGGTCGCGAGCGCCCCGAGTCGAGCGGCGACGTTCACCGTGTCGCCGAGGGCGGTGAAGTCGAGCTTGTCGCCCGCGCCGAGCACCCCGACGAAGGCCGGGCCGCCGTGCACGCCGACGCCGACCCGGGCCCCGCGGGCCGGCAGGCCGGCGCGCCGGACGTCGTCGAGGATCGCGAGCCCGGCGTCGACGGCGCGGTCCGCGTGGTCCTCACCGGCGAGGACCGGGACGAAGAGCGCCATGACCCCGTCCCCGAGGTATTTGTCGACGACGCCACCGAAGCGGTCGACGGCCTGGGCGGCGATGACGTAGTAGTCCTGGATGAGCCGCCGGAACGCGCCGGCGCTCTCGTGCTCGGCGAGCCCGGTGGAGCCGCGGACGTCGGCGAAGAGCACGCTGATCTCGATCTCGGCGCCGCCCGGGTGGCTGGCGAGCGTGCCGAAGCAGGCCTGGCACAGCAGCGGGTTGCTCCGGGCCGGCCCGTGCCAGAAGAGCCTCGCGAGCGCACCGCCGGGCCCGTGGAACGGCGACGCGCACACTTTGCAGCGCGGCGCCGACGGGATCCGGTGCCAGATCCGCCGGATCCGGTGGAGCGACGGGTCGGCCCCGGTGAGGAGGTCCCGCCAGGCCCTGGCCTCGTCGCCCTCGTCCGTCATCGGCCGATGGTACGACCGTGCCGCAAGCCGACCGCGCGCCTGCGCGGGCGGCCGCTAGTGAGCCACGATGTTGCCGCCCAGGCGGTCCGCGCGATCCCGCGCTGACCGGAACGACGCGGCCCCGGCGTCGCCGCCGGGGCCGTTCGGGATGGGCGATGGGCGCGGCGGAGGCTACAGCGCCTTGACCGCCGCGACGAGGTCCGCGAGCCCGGCCTTCGCGTCGGCGAAGAGCATCCCGGTCTTCGGGTTGCCGTAGAGCTCGTTGTCGATGCCCGCGTAGCCGCGGCCCATCGAGCGCTTGATGACGACGATCGACTTGGCCTTGTCGACGTCGAGGATCGGCATCCCCGAGACCGGCGAGCCGGGCCGCCGGGCGGCCGGGTTGGTGACATCGTTCGCCCCGACGACGAGGGCCACGTCGCAGCGATCGAACTCGGGGTTGATGTCATCCATCTCCTTGAGCGCCGGGTACGGCACGTTCGCCTCGGCGAGGAGGACGTTCATGTGGCCCGGCATCCGACCCGCGACCGGGTGGATGGCGTACTTCACGTCGACCCCGCGCGCCTCGAGGAGCTCGGCGAGCTCGCGGACGGTGTGCTGGGCCTGGGCGACGGCGAGCCCGTAGCCCGGGACGACGATGACCGAGCTGGCGTAGGCGAGCTGGATCGCCGCGTCGTCGACGCCGATCTCGCGGACCTGCGTCGCGCCGGCGACCGCGCCGACCGTGCCCTCGGCCCCGCCGAAGCCGCCGATCATGATGTTGAGGACCGAGCGGTTCATCGCGTCGGCCATGAGCTTGGTCAGGATCGCGCCCGACGCGCCGACGAGGGCGCCGGCGATGATCAGGACCGGGTTGTCGATGACGAAGCCGGCCATCGCGACCGCGGTGCCGGTGAACGAGTTGAGGAGGCTGATGACGACCGGCATGTCGGCGCCGCCGATCGGCAGCGTCATCGTGACGCCGAAGATGAGCGCGGCGGCGAGGATGACGAGCATCAGGGCGAGGTTCGGGGTCCCGGTCGCGAACAGGATCGCCGCCGCGACGACCGTGACGGCCGCGAGGGCGATCGTCACGAGCTGGCCGCCCGGGATCATGATCGGCTTGCCCGAGATGATCCCCTGGAGCTTGCCCGAGGCGACGATCGAGCCGGTGAAGGTGATCGAGCCGATGATGATGTCGAGGACGATGAAGACGTTCGTGTCGAGGCGGATCGGGTCGCCGACCGAGCTGAGCTTGAGGTAGTCCTCGATCGCGATGAGGGCGGCGGCCCCGCCGCCGACCGCGTTGAACAGCGACACCAGCTGCGGCATCGCCGTCATCTTCACGGTCCTGGCGGTGTACAGCCCGAGCCCGCCGCCGGCGGCGACGCCGACGACGATGATCCCCCAGCCGACGACGTTGATGCCGTCGCCGGTCAGCTCCTCGGCGAGGATGAGGACGGCGGTGGCGGCGATCGCGACGACCATGCCACCCGCCGAGAGGAGGTTGCCGTTGCGGGCGGTGGCCGGCGAGTTCATCCGGATGAGGCCGAGGACGAAGGCGACGGCGCCGGCCAGCCAGGCGACCCGGACGAGGACTTCGATGATGCCGAGCGTGTCCATCGCCTAGGCCCCCGTCTCGTCGGTGGCCGGCTTCTTGGCTGCGGCGGGCTTCTTGCGGAACATCTGGAGCATCCGGTCGGTGACGACGTAGCCGCCGACGACGTTCATCGTCGCGAAGGCGACGGCGACGAGGGCGAGCGCCTGGCCGACGAGGTCCTTCGCCTCGGCCGCGATGAGCATCGCCCCGACGAGGACGATCCCGTGGATCGAGTTCGCGCCCGACATCAGCGGCGTGTGCAGCGTGGCCGGGACTTTGCTGATGACCGCGAAGCCGACGAGAATCGCGAGGGTGAAGATCGTCAGGTTGTTGAGCAGGGCGGTGATCTCGGGGGTCATGCCTGGCCTCCCGCCGGCGCGGCCGGCTCGAGCAGCTTGCGGACCGCCTCCGAGACGACCGCCCCGTCGTGGGTGATGACGGTCGCGGCCGTCACCTCTTCGGTGAAGTCGAGGTGGAGCTGGCCGTCCTTGACGAGCTGGAGGAGCAGCTCGGAGATGTTGCGGGCGTAGAACTGCGAGGCGCCCGCCGGCATCGTGGCCGGCAGGTTCTCGGGGGCGAGGATCGTCACGAACCCGTCGGTGACGACGGTCTCGCCGGCCCGGCTCAGCTCGCAGTTGCCGCCGAGCGGTCCCGCGGCCATGTCGACGATGACCGAGCCCGGCTTCATCGCCCGGACCGCCTCCGCCGTCACGAGGACCGGCGGCTTGCGGCCGGGCACCTGGGCGGTCGTGATGACGACGTCCATCGCCGCGATGACCTCGTTGAGCTCGGCCTGCTGGGCCGCCCGCTCCTCGACGGTCAGCTCGCGGGCGTAGCCACCCGCGCCGGTGGCGTCGATCGCGGTCTTGAGCTTGACGAACCCGGCGCCGAGCGACTCCGCCTGCTCCTGCGTCTCGGGCCGGACGTCGTACGCCTTGACGACCGCGCCCAGCCGGCGGGCCGTGCCGATGGCCTGGAGGCCGGCCACGCCGATGCCGAGGATCAGGCAGTTCGCCGGCTTGGCGGTCCCGGCGGCCGTCGTGAGGAGCGGGAAGTAGCGGCCGTAGGCGGTCGCGGCGAGCAGGACGGCCTTGTAGCCGCCGACGTTCGCCTGCGAGCTCAGCGCGTCCATCCCCTGGGCGCGCGACAGCGTCCGGGGGATGGCGTCGAGACTGACCGCGGTCACGCCCTTCGCCGCCAGCGCCGCCATCCCCGACGGATCGAGGAGCGGCGAGAGCAGGCCGACGAGGACCTGGCCGCGACGGAGGCGCGCGACCTCGTCGGGCGAGGGCTTGGCGACGCGGAGGACGACGTCGGCCTCGGCGTACAGGGCGTCCGTGGGGACGACCCGCGCGCCTGCCTCGGCGAACACGGCGTCGGGGATGAGGCTGCCGTCACCGGCGCCGGTTTCGACGAGGATCTCGAGTCCGGCCTTCGTCAGCTTGCCGAACGCCTCGGGCACCAGGGCGACGCGCCGTTCTCCGTGCGCGGTCTCCCTGGCCACACCGACCTTCATGGGCACCACCTTGGGGGTTCATCGGGATCGAAGATGCCGCGCGTGGGGCCCGCGCGGGCGTGGGACGCGGCGAAAGGATACCCGGTCGGGTGGCAGGGGGGCCGGTGCCGGGCGGCCGGGTCGCGAGCGTGACGGGCGGCACCCGCCACGCCGTCCGGCCCGCCCAGCGGGGGGCCGGACGGCCCGAACGTGTGCTCTGGCTGCTTGCGACGGTCAGGCGCCCGGTGTGGCCTCGCTCGTCTCCGCCGCGTCGTCGGCGTCGACGGTGGCGGCTGCGGCCTCCTCGAGTGCCTCGGCTTCGGCCCGGGCGAGCGCAGCCTCGCGCGGTGGTGCCAGCTCGACGTCGTCGTCCGCGTCGGCGCGGGTCGTGACCTGGACGCCGCCGAAGATGGCCAGGGCGTCGACGACGAGCGCCGGCGACCGTCCGGTCGTTTCGGCGGCGTCGACCTCGACCCCGCCGGCGAAGGCGACGCGGCTGACGACGACCGGCATCTCCGGCGGCACGACGACTCGCACGCCGCCGAAGACCGCGATCGCCCGCAGCCGGGCGCCGCTCGCGTCGAGCCGGGCCTCGCGGAGGTCGACGTCCGCCCCGCCGTACCAGGCGAGGACCTGGCCCGCCCGGAAGGCGGCGGCCCGGCTGCGCAGGCGCTCGCCGTCGAAGATCGCGACGACCTTCACGTCGTCGTCGTCCTCGCCACCCTCGCTGTGGAGCCGGCCTCGCGCGATGGCCGCGGCCACCGGCGGCCCGAACAGCGCGAGGGCCGAGATGCCGATCGCCTTCCGAAGGATGCCCATCGCGTCGCCTCCCGGGCCGGGCGAAGGCGCGCATGCGGCGCCTGACGCGCCCGGACTCCACCGCAGCATAGGCCCGGCCCCGGCCGCGCACCACCGGCCCTGTCGCGACGGGCGCATCGAACGGCCGACGCGCCCACGCGGGGCGGGGGGTCGTGGGATGCTCCTGACGTCACGGCGTCCCGCCCACGAGGAGACGCGACATGCCCGCCGCGGCCCGACCCGCCTACCGCCGGCTCGACGACGACCAGTGCGCCCGGATCCACGAGGCGAGCCTGGCCATCCTCGAGCGGACCGGTGTCCGCCTCCAGGACCCGGAGGCCGTCGAGCTGCTCCGGGCGGCCGGGGCGGCGGTCGAAGGCGACGACCGGGTCCGGGTCCCGCGGTCCCTCGTCGACCGCGCCATGGCGACGGCGCCGCGGGAGGTGATCCTCCACGACCGGCTCGGCCGGGAGGCGATCCGGCTCGGCGGTGCCGGCTGGTGGTTCGGGCCCGGCTCGGACTGCCTGTCGCTCATCGACCATCGGACGGGCGAGCGCCGCGCCCCGACCCGGGCGGACCTCGTGGACGCGTATCGGCTCCTCGACGCGCTGCCGAACATGGCCTTCGCGATGTCGGTCTTCCTGCCGGCCGACGTCGACGGGCGGATCGCCGACCGCCACCAGATGGCCCTGTTGCTCGAGCACCAGACGAAGCCGATCGTGATGGTCACCTACGAGCTGTCGGGGATGCTCGACGGCCTCGAGATGGCCGAGGCCGTGGCCGGCGGGGCCGAGGCGCTGCGCGAGCGGCCGTTCGTCCTGCCGTACATCAACGTCACCCGGGCCCTCGTCCAGAACGCGGACTCGCTCCAGAAGCTGCTCATCCTCGCCGAGCGCGGGCTGCCGGCCCTGTGGGTCCCGGTGACGTCGGGCGGCACGACCGGGCCGGTGACGATGGCCGGCAACGTCGCCCTCAACAACGCCGGGATCCTCGTCGGGGTCGTCCTGTCGCAGCTCAAGCGCCCGGGCACGCCGATCGTCATCCCCGGGTTCGGCGGCGATGCACTCGACCTGCGGACGATGGTCGACCCCTACGCGGAGCCCGACCATCGCGGGATGACCGAGGCGATGGCCCACTTCTACGGGCTGCCGATGTTCAGCCTCGCGGCCGGGTCCGATTCGAAGGTCGTCGACGGCCAGGCCGCGGCCGAGGCGGCGCTGACGATGCTCGTCGACGCGTTGGCCGGCGGAGGGCTCGTCCACGACTGCGGCTACCTCGAGTCGGGGCTGACCGGGTCGCTCGTCCAGCTGGCGATCTGCGACGAGATCGCCGAGTGGATCCGGCGGGCGACGCAGCCGGTCGTCGTCGACGACGAGACGCTCGCCCTCGACCTGATCGACTCGCTCGGACCCGACGGCTCCTTCCTCGAGACCGACCACACCCTCGCCCACTACCGCGAGCGCTGGTACCCGGACCTCTTCGACCGCTCGAGTCTCGCCCAGTGGCGATCACGCGGGGAGCAGCCGATCGAGGCTCGGGCGGCCGCCCGGGTCGAGCGGCTGCTCGCGGGACACGAGGCGCCACCGCTCGACCCGGCGGCGAAGGCCGCGATCGACGCCGTCGTCGCCCGGGCGGAGGCCGCGCTCGGGTCCTGACGCGGGGCCGTCGCGGCCCGTGGCGCCGACCCATCCGCTCCTCGTCCCGACTCGAACCTCGGGTGTAGCATGCGACCGACCGACCGGTCGGTCGGTCCACCCGACGGGCCCCACTTCGTGCGAGCGACCGACGATGCCGACCCAGAAGCGCCCCGACCCCGGTGAGCAGAGCCGCAGCCGCCGCGAGGCCATCCTCGACGCGGCGTTCAGCGCGTTCTCGCGGCGCGGCTATCGCGATACGGCGATGGACGACATCGCGGCCGCCGCGGAGACGTCGAAGGGTGGCGTCTACTTCCACTTCCCGACGAAGGAGTCGATCTTTCGCGAGCTGATGCGGACGACCGCCGACAAGCTCGTCGGCAAGGTCGAGCGCGCGGTCGAGGTCGAGACCGAGCCGATCGCGCGGGCCGAGGTCGCGCTCCAGACGGTCCTGGCGACCTTCGCCGGCCACCGGACGATGGCCCGCCTCCTGTTCCTCGACTCGATCGGCGCCGGCCGGGTGTTCCAGGCCGAGACGAACGCGCTCAACGAGCGGTTCGCCCGCCTCATCCAGGGCTACCTCGACGACGCGGTCGCAGCCGGCGCGATCCCGCCGATCGACACCCGGGTCACGAGCATCGCCTGGTTCGGCGCCCTCGACCAGGTCGTCGCCCGCTGGCTCCTCGCCGAGCAGCCGGGCCGGCTCGAGGACGCCTACCCGACGCTCCGGGCGGTGCTGCTCCGCTCGGTCGGCGTGCCCGAGGCCCGGATCGGCGCGGTCCCGGCCGAGCCGGCCGCGTTCCCGGAGCGTGGGTCGTGACGACGGTCGCCGGCGGGCCGGGGATCGGCGACGCGCTCCGCGACGCCCTCGGCGCCGCCGGCCGGGCGGACGCGGCCGGCGACGGCGGACCCGGGCCGCGGCTGACCGCCGCGACCGTCCCGGTCGACGCGGTCGACCCGATCGCCCTCTACGCCGCGGCCGTCGAGGTGGGCCACGAGGCGGCGCTCCTCGTCTCCCCCGACGAGCGGTTCGCGCTCGTCGGCATCGGGCGGGCGTGGGCCGTCGAGCCGCCCGGCCCCGATCGATTCCACGAGGCAGAGCAGGCCTGGCGAGCCCTGCTCGGCGGAGCCTCGCTCGGCGACACGGGAGCGGCCGCCGGGGCCGATGGGCCGCGCGGCGCCGGCCCCGTCCTCCTCGGCGGTCTCGGCTTCACGGGCCGGCAGCCCGACCCCGACGACCGGTGGGCGCCGTTCGGCGCGGCCTCGCTCGTCCTGCCGACGCTCGCCTTCGCGGCGACCGTCGACGGTGCGTGGCTGACCGCGTCGGTCGTCGACCCGACCGACCGGGGTGCGGCGGGCCGGCTCGAGCGCGAGTGGGACCGGCTCGTCGTCGCGGCCCGCGAGCGTACGCCGAACCCGGGCGGCATCGTCGCCCGCCCGGCGGTCGCCGGCCTCTCGGTCGCCGGCCAGGTCCCGAGCCTCGAGGAGTGGGACCGGCTCGTCGGGCTCTTCGCCGGGGCCGTCGGCCGCGGCCGGATCGACAAGGTCGTCCTCGCCCGGCGGGTCGACCTCGTCGCCCCGATCGAGCTCGACGTCCCGAACGCGCTCCGACGGCTCGCCCTCAGCGCCCCCGAGTCGACGGTCTATGCGTTCCGGCGCGACGGCCGGACCTTCCTCGGCGCGACGCCCGAGCGGCTCGTCCGGACCGACGGGCGCGACTTCCGGACCGCCGCCGTCGCGGGGTCGGTCGGTCGCGGGACCACCCCGGCCGAGGACGCGGAGCTCGCCGCCGCCCTCCTCGCCTCGGAGAAGGACCGCGAGGAGCACGCCGTCGTCGTCACCGCGATCCGCGCGGCGCTCGCCCCGGTCGCCGAGCGGGTGACCGTCGCCCCGGCCGCGACGGTCATGCCGCTGCGCCACGTCCAGCACCTCGTCACCCCGATCGAGGGGGCGCTCCACGAGCGCGCCGGCCTGCTCGCGATCGCGGGTCGCCTCCACCCGACGCCCGCGGTCGGCGGCGAGCCGCGGGACGTCGCCCTCGCCCTCATCGACGAGCACGAGGGCTTCGACCGTGGCTGGTACGCCGGACCGATCGGCTGGCTCGGCGCCGACGGCGACGGCGAGGTCTGGGTCGCCCTGCGCTGCGGGATCGTCGAGCGGACGCGGGCGACGCTGTTCGCCGGCTGCGGGATCGTCGCCGACTCCGACCCCGGCCGCGAGTGGGAGGAGTCGCGGATCAAGCTCCGCGCGGTGGCGGCGGCCCTCGGCCGCCCGGAGGACGAGCCGTGACCGATCCCGCCGCCCTCGGCGTCGCGGTCCGAGCGTTCGTCGACGAGCTCGTCCGGGCCGGCGTCCGCGAGGCCGTCGTCTGCCCCGGTTCGCGCTCGACGCCGCTGGCCCTCGCGCTCCGCGCCGACGACCGGCTCGACGTCACCGTCCTCGTCGACGAGCGGTCGGCCGGCTTCTTCGCCCTCGGCATGGCCCGGACCGCCCGGCGGCCGGTCGCGATCCTCGTCACGTCGGGGACGGCCGCGGCCGAGCTGCTGCCGGCGGTCGTCGAGGCGTCGCTCGTCCGGGTCCCGCTCGTCGTCCTGACCGCCGACCGGCCGGCCGAGCTGCGCGACCGGGGCGCGCCGCAGACGATCGACCAGGTCCGGCTCTACGGCTCCCACGCGCGGTGGTTCGCCGAGCTGCCGCTCGCCGACGGCGAGCCCGAGACGCTCGCCCACTGGCGCTCGGTCGCCGGGCGGGCGGTGGCGACGGCGGGGGCGGGACCGGCCGGGCCGGTCCACGTCAACGCCCCGTTCCGGGAGCCGCTCGTCCCGGGCGGCCGGCTCGGTCGACCCGACGCGGACCTCGCGGCCGACGCCGGCGCCGCGGCCGACGCCGGCGCCGCGGCCGAC
>CAZABC010000036.1:0-2902 GCA_964483405.1 uncultured Anaerolineaceae bacterium | reverse complement strand
CGCGGCCGACGCCGGCGCCGCGGCCGACGCCGGCGCCGCGGCCGACCCCGGGCCCGATGCCGCCGCGCCGTTCGCGGCGGTCGTCCGCGGCCCGCGTCGCCTCGCGCCCGACGCCGTCGCCGCGCTGGCGGCCCGGCTCGTCGCGCATCCGCGCGGCGCCATCGTTGCCGGGCCCGACGACGATCCGGCGCTCGCCCCGGCCCTCGCCTCGCTCGCCCGGGCCCTCGGCTGGCCGATCCTGGCCGATCCGCTGTCGGGGCTGCGGACGGGTCGGCACGACCGCTCACTCGTCGTCGCCCGGGCCGACCAGCTGACCCGGCCGGGGCCGTGGATCGACGCCCACCGGCCGACGCTCGTCCTGCGGACCGGCGCGACGCCGACCTCGAAGCCGGTCCTCGAGCTGCTTCGGGCCGCCCGGCCCGAGCTCGTCGTCCTCGACGGCGACGGCGGCTGGCGCGAGCCCGCGCTCCTGCCGGTGACCTTCGTCCACGCCGACCCGGCCGCGACGGCCCTCGACCTGGTGGCCGCGGTCGGAGCCACGGGGTCCGTGACCGCCCCCGCGGGCCACGATGACGACTGGCTCGCGGGCTGGCTCGCCGCCGACGCCGCCGCATCCGCGGCGATGGACGAGTGGCTCCGAGACCTCGACGAGCCGTTCGAGGCCGCCCCGATCCCGGCGCTCGCGGCGGCGCTGCCCGACGGCGCCGTCCTGTGGGCCGGCAGCTCGATGCCGATCCGGGACCTCGACGCCTGGTTGCCGTCCACGGACAGGGCGATCCGGGTCATGGCGAACCGCGGCGCCAACGGCATCGACGGTGTCCTCTCGAGCGCGCTCGGGTCGGCGGCCGTGGCGGGCGGGCCGGTCGCCCTCATCGTCGGCGACCTGTCGTTCCTCCACGATCTCGGCGGGCTCGTCACCGCCCGGCTGGCCGCGGCCTCGCTCCTCGTCGTCCTCGTCGACAACGACGGCGGCGGGATCTTCTCGTTCCTGCCGCAGGCCGCGACCGACGCGCCCGACATCGGGCTGCCCGGCAGCTTCGAGGCGCTCTTCGGGACGCCGCACGGGATCGACCCGGGTCCGTTGGTCGGGGCGCTCGGCGGGACCGTCGTCCGCGCAGACGGGGCGTCGCTCCGGCCGGCGATCGAGTCGGCCGTCGGCCGTCTCGCGAGCGGCCGCGCCGGGCTCACCGTCGTCCACCTCCGGGCGGAGCGCGCCCGGAACGTCGAGCTGCATCAGGCGCTCGCCGGCCGGATCGCCGAGGCGCTCGCCGGACTGCCGGGACCGGCCGCGTGACCCGCATCGCCGTCGACGGCGCGCGTTACGAGGTCAGGACCGGCGGCACCGGGCCGGCGGTCCTGCTCCTCCACGGCTTCACCGGCCGCGGCGCCGACTTCGGGCCGTTCCTCGCGGGGCTGCGACGGACCGCGACGACGGTCGTCGTCGACCTGCTGGGTCACGGCCGCTCCGACGCGCCGGCCGATCCGGCCCGCCACGCGGTCGAGCGGCAGGCCGCCGACCTCGCCTCGATCCTCGACCGGCTCTGTCTCGCCCCGGCGGCGGTCGTCGGCTACTCGTTCGGCGCCCGGGTCGCGTTGACCCTCGCCGTCGAGCATCCGGCCGCCGTCCGGTCGCTGATGCTCGAGAGCCCCTCGGCCGGGATCGCCGACGACGGCGAGCGGGCGGAGCGGCGCCTCGCCGACGAGGCGCTGGCGGCGACGATCGAGCGCGATGGCATCGAGGCGTTCGTCGACAACTGGTGGGAGACGGCGCCGGTCTTCGCGTCGGAGCGCGGCCTGCCGGTGGCGACCCGGACCCGCATCCGCGCCGACCGCCTCCGCAACCGCCCGGCCGGCCTGGCCGCCTCGCTCCGCGGCGCCGGCCAGGGGGCGATGCGTCCGCTCCACGACCGGCTCGGCTCGATCCCCGTCCCGACGACCGTCGTCGCCGGGTCGCTCGACCCGATCGGCGTCGAGCGCGCCACCGTCGTCGCCCGGGCCATCCCCGCCGCCCGGCTCGTCGTCCTCGAGGGGGTCGGCCACGCCGCCCACCGCGAGGACCCCCGCCGCTTCCGATCGATCCTCCACGAAGCGCCCGTCGCGCCCGCCATGGACAGGAGCCCCGCATGACCGCCGTCACCTGGACCTCCGTCGCCGAGTACCGGGACATCCGCTACGAGCACTCGGGCACCGGCATCGCCAAGGTCACGATCGCCCGGCCCGAGGTCCGCAACGCCTTCCGGCCGCAGACCGTCCGCGAGCTCATCGACGCCTTCGCCCGGATCCGCGACGACGCGTCGATCGGCTGCGTCCTCCTGACCGGCGAGGGGGACAGGGCGTTCTGCTCTGGCGGCGACCAGACGTACAAGAGCCATGCCGGGGGCTACCTCGACGACGACGGGATCGCCCGCCTCAACGTCCTCGACCTCCAGCGCCAGATCCGCTCGCTGCCCGTCCCGGTCATCGCCCTCGTCAACGGCTACGCGATCGGCGGCGGTCACGTCCTCCACGTCGTCTGCGACCTGTCGATCGCGTCGGAGAACGCCATCTTCGGCCAGGTCGGGCCGCGGGTCGGCTCGTTCGACGCCGGGTTCGGCATCGGGCTCCTCGCCCGGCTCGTCGGCGACAAGAAGGCCAAGGAGATCTGGTTCCTCTGCCGCCAGTACGACGCGGCCGAGGCGCTCCGGATGGGGCTCGTGAACAAGGTCGTCCCGCTGGCCGACCTCGAGGCCGAGGGCGTGGCCTGGGCGAACGAGATCCTCGACATGAGCCCGACCGCGATCCGCTTCCTCAAGTCGGCCTTCCTCGTCGCGACCGACGGGCTCGCCGGGCTCCAGGAGTTCGCCGGCAACGCGACCGGCCTCTACTACACGACCGACGAGGCCCACGAGGGCTCGACCGCCTT
>CAZABC010000035.1:0-22057 GCA_964483405.1 uncultured Anaerolineaceae bacterium | reverse complement strand
TGGGAGATCGAGGACCGCACCGAGCCGGCCTGAGCGCCCCGCCCGCGTCGGGTGACCCGTCGCCCGCGACGGGTCACCCGGTGAAGAGCCCCGCGACCGCGGCCGGCCGAAGCGTCACGCCCGGCGGGACGAGCCCGACGGCGGCCGCCGCCTCGCCGAGGACCCGCTCGACCGTCCAGCCGGCGGCGCGGAGATCGCGGATCCCGGTGTCGCCGTCGGCCTTGGAGAGCTTGGCGCCGCCCGGCTTGTGGACGAGCGGGTGATGGAGGAAGGCCGGCGGGGTGGTCCGGCCGAGCAGCCGCCCGAGCCGGATCTGGCGGCCCGTCGCGTGGAGGAGGTCGCGCCCCCTGATGACGAGGTCGACGCCGTGCCGGGCGTCGTCGACGACGACCGCGAAGCCGTACGTCCGGTTGCCGTGGCGGTCGCGGATCGGCAGGTCGCCGTCCCGCGCGGGCTCGTCGTCGACCGGCCCGGCGAGGAGGTCGTCGAAGCGCTCGGTCCCTCCGCCGAGGCCGACCCGAAGGACGCGGCCGGGGCCGTCGTCGAGCCCACGATCACGACACGCTCCGGGGCAGCCCTCACCGGTCCAGGGTCGGTCGTGATCCGCGGCCCACGCGGCAGCCGTCGAACGGGTGCAATCGCACGCGTAGACGAGCCCGGCGGCGCGCAGTCGCGCCTCCGCCTCCGCGTACGCCGCGCTGGAATCGCTCTGGCGGTACGGCGACCGGCCGCGCCGGAGCTCCTCGAGGTGCGGCGCGTCAGGCAGGAATCCGAGCCACTCGAGGTCCTCGAGCAGCGCCGCCTCGTACGCCGGACGGCACCGCTGCCGATCGTGGTCTTCGATCCGGAGGATCACGCGGCCGCCGGTGGCGCGGGCGATCCCCCAGACGTACAGGGCGTCGGCGACGTGGCCGAGGTGCAGGGGGCCGGTCGGTGCCGGGGCGAAGCGGGTCGTCGCGCCGGGCGGGATCCGGGCGAGGTCGGGCCGCGGCGAGCTGCGACCGGCGGTCATCGATCCTCGGCTGGGCCGGCGTCGCCGGGGCCGGTGCCGGCCGGGACGCCGCTGGTGGCCTCCGGCCCGGCGGCCCCTGGCCCGCCGCTCGGCGACCGCGCCGCCCGTCGCTGGGCGTGCTGGACGCGCCGGGTCGCGGCGATGAGCTTCCGGTACAGGGCGACCAGCTCGGGCTCCGGGAAGAGGCCGGCCGACGCGCTCGTCACGCGCTCGATGACCTGGGCCTCGCGCGAGGCGTCGCGAACGGAGCGACGTCCCGTCTCCTGCTTCACGCGCCCGACCTCGAGCGCGATGCGGGCCCGCTCGTCGAGCAGCGCGACGATCGCCGCGTCGATCTCGTCGATCCGCTCGCGGAGCCGCCGGAGCTCCGCGGGGACCGCGGTGTCGGGCGCGGGCCCCGGCACCGCGGCCGTCGGCTCGTCAGCCATCGCTTGACCCCGGGTCGTCGCGAGACGCCTCGGCCGTCCCCCCGGCCGCCCACGCGGCCAGCCGCTCGAGCGCGAGGTGGTATCCGCGGGGGCCCTGCCCGACGTACGACGCCAGGGCGATGTCGGCGAGGAAGTTGACGTGCCGGAACGGCTCGCGGGTCGAGGGGTCGGAGAGGTGGACCTCGACGAACGGCCGGTCGATGCCGAGCAGCGCATCTCGCAGGGCGACGGACGTGTGGGTCAGCCCCGCGGCGTTGACGATCGACGCGTCGAAGTCGCGGACGTGGAGCCGGTCGATCAGCGCGCCCTCGTGATTCGACTGGAAGAAGTCGACCTCGAGGCCCAGCTCCGCCGCCCGCCCGGCGATCCCGCGGTGGATCTCGTCGAGGGTCTCCCGGCCGTAGATGGTCGGCTCGCGCGTCCCGAGCAGGTCCAGGTTCGGGCCCTGGAGGACGAGGATCCGGGTCATCGCGACCTCCCGGCTGCGGGCTCGCCGGCGAGGACCGCGGCGAGGATCGGTCGGACCGTCTCGGGGTCGACGTCGGAGCGGACGACGATCCCGTCGGCCGTCGGCAGCACCCACCGCAGCCGACCGCCGGCGTGCTTCTTGTCCTGGCCCATCGCCCCCAGCACGGCCTCGATCGGGTAGGGCAGGGGGCCCCGTCCGAGGTCGAGCCGGTCGAGCAACGCCTCGGCCCGCTCGAGCCGCTCCGCCGGCGTGACCCCGATGGCATGGCCCAGCCGCCCGGCGAATCGGAGCCCGTGGGCGACCGCCTCGCCGTGGAGGAGGTCGCGGTACCCGTCGGCCGCCTCCAGCCCGTGGGCGACGCTGTGACCGAGATTGAGGGCGATCCGCCCGCCGTCAGCGCCCGTCTCGCGCTCGTCGGCCGTGACGACCGCGACCTTCGCCACGAGGCACCGCTCGACGAGCTCCGCGATCCAGCCGTGGTCGAATGCCTCGGCCGACCCCTCGGCGATCGCGGTGCCATGCGCCTCGAGCAGCGCGAGGAGCCGCTCGTCGCCGAGCAGGCCCATCTTGACCGCCTCGCCGAGGGCCGCCCGTCGGTGGCGCGCCGGCAGGCTCCGAAGGAAGGCGATGTCGACGACGACCGCCGCGGGCTGGTGGAATGCGCCGACGAGGTTCTTGCCCTCGGGCAGGTCGACCGCGGTCTTGCCGCCGATCGAGCTGTCGATCTGGGCGACCAGCGTCGTCGGCACGTGGATGACCGGGACGCCCCGGAGCCACACGGCGGCGAGGAACCCCGCGCTGTCGCCGAGCGCGCCACCGCCGATCGCGACGATCGGCTCGCCTCGCTCGACCCTGGCCCGGGCCAGCTCGCGCGCGGCCGTCTCGACGACGCCGAGTCGCTTCGCCGCCTCGCCGCCCGGCAGCCGGATCTCGACGACCTCGCGCCCCGCCTCGGCGAGGGCTGCGACGATGGCGGCGCCGCCGTGGGCGAGCGCGACGGGCTCGGAGACGACGACGGCCCGCCGGGCTCCGAGCTCGTCCAGGACGGCGGTGAGCGTCGGCACGGCGATCCCGTCACCGACGACGAACCGGCCGATCCGGGTCCGGGCGTCGAGGAGCCGGACGGCGAGACGGTCCGGGTCGGCAGCCTCGACGACCCGCTCGACGACCTCGGCGACGGCGGCCGGCCCCGAGACGCCGGCGATCCGGTGGGCCGCGGCGTAGTACGGCTCCCGGGCCTCGGCGAGCGCTCGCACGATGGCGAGCGGGTCGACGCTGTCCGCGACGAGCGGCCGGACGTTCGGGCTGTTCCGGAGCCGCTGCGTCACGATCTCGGGTCGGACGTCGAGCCAGACCGGCACCCGGCCCCGGTAGAGCCGCCAGCGGTTCCGCGGATCGACGACGGCACCCCCGCCGGTCGCCACGACCCGGCCGATGCCGGGCCCGCGATCGGCCGGCCCGAGTCGCTCGATGGCCGCACGCTCGCGGGCGCGGAAGCCCGCCTCCCCCTCGGTCGCGAAGATCTCCGGCACCCGCATCCCGGCCTCGGCCTCGATCCGCTCGTCGAGGTCGACGAGCGTCGCGTCGTGGCGCCGGGCGAGGCGCCGACCGACCGCGGTCTTGCCCGAGCCGGGCAGCCCGACGAGGACGACGTCCATCCTCAGTCGTCGCCGCCGGAGCCGGACTCGGCCCCGTCGCCCGGGCCGGCGCCGCCGCCGGCGCGCGCCCCGGCGTCGTCGGTGCCGCGAGACACCCCCGCGGCGATCCTCGCCCGGTACCGGGCGAGGTTGTCGGCCGTCTCGGCGATCGAGTCGCCGCCGAGCTTGTCGAGGGCGAAGTCGGCGAGGGTCAGCATGACCATCGCCTCGCCGATGACCCCGGCCGCCGGCACGACGCTGATGTCGCTCCGCTCGTAGTGGGCCTGCTCGACCGGCTCACCGGTCAGGAGGTCGGCCGACGGCAATGGCCGGGCGAGCGTTGAGATCGGCTTGACCGCGCCGCGGACGACGATCGGCTCGCCGTTCGAGACCCCGCCCGTCAGGCCGCCGGCGTTGTTCGTCCGATGGACCCACCGGCCGGCCGCGTCGCGACCCTCGATGACGTCGTGGACGGCCGAGCCGAAGCGGCGCGTCTGCTCGAAGCCGAGCCCGAGCTCGACGCCCTTGACGCTGTTGATGCTCATGACCGCCGCGGCGAGCGCAGCATCGAGCCGGCGGTCCCAGTGGACGTGGCTGCCGAGCCCGACCGGGACCCCGTGGGCGACGACCTCGAAGATCCCGCCGACCGTGTCGCCGTTCGCTCGCGCCTCGTCGATCCGGGCGACCATCGCCGCCTCCGCAGCCGGGTCCGGACAGCGGAGCGGCGACGCATCGGCCTCCTCGCGCGTCCGGGTGCAGGCGTCCGGGTCGACCGCGACGCCGCCGACCTCGGCGGTGAACGACCAGACCTCGACCCCGAGCGCGCCGAGGAGGGCCCGGGCGACGGCGCCGGCGGCGACCCGGGCGGTCGTCTCGCGGGCGGACGCGCGCTCGAGCACGTTCCTGACGTCGTCGAAGCCGTACTTCAGGGCGCCGGCGAGGTCGGCGTGCCCCGGGCGGACCCGGGTCACGGTCCTCGCCCGCTTGTTGCCGGCCTCGGCGAGCTCGACGAGCTCGGCCCGCGCCGCGTCGTCGAGCGGCTCGACCGCCATGACCCGCGTCCAGTTCTCCCAGTCGCGGTTGGCGATCGTCAGGAGGATCGGCGAGCCAAGGGTCAGGCCGTGGCGGACCCCCGACCCGATCTCCGCCCGGTCGTGCTCGATCGCCTGTCGCGCGCCGCGCCCGTAGCCCCGCTGGCGACGGGCGAGGTCGATCGCGATCGCCTCGGCCGTCAGCGGCAGCCCGGCCGGGACGCCCTCGACGATCACGCCGAGCCCCCGGCCGTGCGACTCGCCGGCCGTCAGGAACCGCAGGCGACCCACCCGGCCGGCCCGCTACTCGGCCGAGCCGGCCGGCGCGGGCGCCGGCTCGACAGAGGGCGCGACCTCGACGTCGCCGTCGGCGGCGACGTCGCCGGGCAGACCGGTCGGCTCGCCCTCGGCGGAGTGGACGCCGCCGGCGCGGGCGCCGTCGAGTGCGGCCTGCATGACGTCGAGCGGGGCGGGATGGCCGGTCCAGAGGGTGAGGGCGGCCGCGCCCTGGTGGAGGAGCATCGACCCGCCGTCGGCGACGGTGCAGCCGGCGGCCGCCGCGTCGGCGAGGAAGCGGGTCCGGTCGTAGATGAGGTCGAGGACGAGCAGGTCCGGGGGAAAGACGTCCGCGGGCAGCGGCGAGGCGCCGGGCACGAGCCCGACCGACGTCGTGTTGACGAGCAGCTTCGTCTTCGCCAGCTCGCTCTCGATGATCGAGTCGTGCCACGGCATCGCCCGCAACTCCATGTGCGCCGCGCTCCGGGCGAAGTGCCTGACCAACGACTCGGCCCGGTGCAGGTGCCGGTTGAAGACGACGATCCGCAGGAAGCCCTCGCGGATCAGGCCATCGACGACGGCCCGCGCGCCGCCGCCGGCGCCGAGGACGACCGCGTGCCGCGGCATCTTCTGGCGACCGACGAGCCGGTCGAGGGCCACCTTGAAGCCGGCGACGTCGGTGTTGTGGCCGACCAGGCGGCGACCCTCCTTCGTGATCGTGTTGACCGCGCCGGTCGCGTGGGCCTCCTCGGTCAGGCGGTCGACGAAGGGAACGACCCGCTCCTTGTGGGGGATCGTCACGTTCGCCCCGAGGAAGTCGCCGGTCCGGATCTCGGCGATCGAGTCGGCGAGCGCGACGGGCGGTCGGTCCCACAGCTCGTAGCGGGCGTCGATACCGAGCGCGTCGAACGCCGCCTGCTGCATCGCCCCGCTCAGCGAGTGGGACACCGGGTGGCCGATGAGGACCACGCGCTTGGTCATGCTCCAACCCCTTCGAGGTCCGCGAAGAAGCCCGGGTACGAGATGTCGGCGCTGCCCGGGTGGGCGACCGTCGTCTCGCCCCGCGCCAACAGGCCGGCGATCGCGAACGTCATCGCGAGCCGGTGATCGTCGAGGCTGTCGGTCGCGGCCCCGGTCAGCCGGGCCCCGCCCACGATGGTGAGGTCGTCACCGTCGACGTCGACCCGCGCGCCGAGCACGGCCAGGCCGGCCGCCACGCCGGCCAGCCGGTCCGATTCCTTGTGCCGCAGCTCACCGGCGCCGCGGATCCGGGTCGTGCCGGCCGCCTGTGTCGCGGCCAGGCAGATGACCGGGATCTCGTCGATCGCCGCTGCGACCTCGGCCGGGCCGATGTCGACCGCTCGGAGCCGGCTCGTGCGCACGATCAGGTCGGCCGTCGGCTCGCCGACGCCGTCGTCGGCGGCGCCGGCGCCGATCTCGACGATGTCGGCGCCCATCGCGCCGAGGATGTCGATCACGGCTCGCCGGGTCGGGTTCACGCCGACCTGGCGGAGGCGGAGCTCCGCGTCCGGGTGGACCGCGCCGGCGACGAGCCAGAAGGCGGCCGCCGAGACGTCGCCCGGCACCTGCTCCTCGATGGCTCGCACGCTCGATCCTCCCTCGATGCTCCATGCGACGGCCACGGGCGCGGCGTCGTCGCCCGCCTCCTGGCGCGTGACCGGGATGCCCCGCGCCCGGAGCATCCGCTCGGTGTGGTCCCGGGTCGTGACGGCCTCGCGGACGACCGTCCGGCCCGCCGCCCGCAGGGCGGCCAGCAGGATCGCCGACTTCACCTGGGCGCTCGGGACGGGCGTCGTGACCTCGATCGCCCGGAGCGGTCGTCGCCCGGCCACGGTCAGTGGCGGGAGGGAGTCCTCGCAGCGGGCCCGGAGCTCGGCGCCCATCGAGCGCAGTGGCTCGATGATACGGGCCACCGGACGCCGTCGCAACGAACCGTCGCCGTCGAGCACGGCGTAGCCGGGCAGACCGGCGAGGAGGCCGGCCCCGAGTCGGAGCGTCGTCCCGGAGTTGCCGCAGTCGAGCACGCCATCGGGCTCGCGAAGCCCCTCGTCGCCGGGGCTGACGACCCGGTAGTCGACCGTCCGCCCGGTCTCGTTGAGCCGCTCCACCGCGACGCCGAGGCTCGCCACGAGGGCCGCCGTCGAGCGGACGTCGGCACCATCGCCGCTGCCGGCGATCCGGCTCTCGCCGGCGGCGAGCGCGGCGAGGAGGAGCGCCCGGTGGCTGATCGACTTGTCGCCGGGCAGCTCGAGGTCGCCCCGCAGCCGCGCGGCGGGACGGATGGTCGCGATGTCGGCGCGGACGGCGACGCTCAATGCTTCGACAGGGCGCCGGCGTCCAGGGCCGCCGGCGCGCGCGTCGCCGGCGCGAGCGCCGCCCGGTCGACATCGCCGTGGAGCGGGCGAACGTGCTCGTGCACGGGGATGAGGGCGGCCATCATCTCGGCGAACTGGCCGAGGTCCAGCTGCTGCTCGGCGTCCGACAGCGCCTCGTCCGGGCGCGGGTGGACCTCGACCATGATCCCGTCGGCGCCGACCGCGACGCCGCCGAGCGCCAGCGGGCGCACGAGCCAGCGCTTCCCGGTCGCATGCGACGGGTCGACGACGACCGGCAGGTGGGTCAGGTGGTGAAGGAGCGGCACCGCGGCGAGGTCGAGCGTGTTCCGGGTGTACGTCTCGAACGTCCGGATGCCCCGCTCGCAGAGGATGACGTTCGGGTTGCCCGAGCTGACGATGTACTCGGCCGCCATCAGCCACTCCTCGACCGTCGCCCCGTAGCCGCGCTTGAGCATCACCGGCCGCGCCACCCGGCCGACCGCGGTCAGCAGCGAGTAGTTCTGCATGTTCCGCGTGCCGATCTGGAGGATGTCGGCGTACTCGGCGACGATGTCGACCTGGTTCGGCTCCATGACCTCGGTCACGACGGGCAGGCCGGTCCGCTCGCGCGCCTCGGCGAGGTACCGGAGCGCCTCGACGCCGAGGCCCTGGAACGCGTACGGGCTGGTCCGCGGCTTGAACGCCCCGCCCCGCAGGATCGTCGCCCCGGCGGCGGCCACGCCCTCGGCGGTCTCGAGGAGCTGCTCGCGGCTCTCGACCGAACATGGGCCGGCCATGACCGTCAGCGAGCCGTCGCCGATCACCGCGTCGCCGACGCGGATGACCGTGTCCTCGGGGTGGAACTCGCGCGAGGTGAGCTTGAACGGCCGGCTGATCGGCGTCACGGTGTCGACGCCGGGGAGCGCCGAGAGCCGGCCCATCAGGGCCGTCTTGCGTCCGCCGACCTCGCCGACGACCGCGATGACGGTCCGCTCGCCCGCGGCATGGTCGAACGGCGTCAGCCCCTCGGCGAGGATGGTGCTCTTCACCCCGAGGATATCGACCTCCGTCGCGGAGGCCGTCATCGCCACGATCATCGTTCGGTCAGCTCCTGGGGCCGTCCCGGCCAACAAAAAAGCAGAGGCGTCGCCTCTGCTCCACCCGGCACGACCCGTGGTTTCCCGGGTCTAGGATCCGGGATCGGTCATGCCGGGCCTGGAAAGTAGAACGTCGCGTGCCGCATCGTCAGTGGACCATAGCGGACCCGGCGCTCGGCCGTCAACGCGGCCCGCTGTGCTAGGATGCCGGCCGCGGCGGAGAGGTCGCATAGCGGTCTAGTGCAGCGGTTTGCTAAACCGCCAGGTGGGGTAACCTGCCTCGAGGGTTCGAATCCCTCCCTCTCCGCCAGCACCCCCTCGCGCGCGCCCGTAGCTCAGCGGATAGAGCGTCAGGTTGCGGACCTGAAGGTCGTGGGTTCGAGTCCCGCCGGGCGCGCCAACCCGACCGTCCCAACGAGCCTGGCCGCGACGCCGCGCTTGCCGCGAGTCGCCCGTCAGCCGGCCCGGTCGACCCGGATCCGACCCGCCGTCACGACCATCCGCAGCGCCTGGTCGGGTCGGGCGAGGACGCGGACGTCCATGAGCGGATCGCCGTCGACGACGATCAGGTCCGCGGTCGCCCCGACCTGGATCCGCCCGAGATCCGCCCGCCCGAGCAGGTCGGCGTTGACCGACGTCGCCGAGCGGACGATGTCGGCGGCCGTCTCGACCTCCGCCCGGATCTCGAACTCGAGCGGCTGCATCTCGTCGAGCGAGCCGAGCAGGTCCGTCCCGAAGCCGACCCGCGCGCCGGCGGCCCGCAGGATGCCGAAGGCCGCCAGGCCGGCCGCCCGGACCTCGTCGTTCTTCGCCAGCCGCGCGGCGTCGACGCCGGCCGCCCGGCCATGCCGGGCCAGACCCTCGTAGGCGACCATCGTCGGCACGACCCAGGCACCGTGCGCCACGACCTCGGCGGCGGCCTCGGCGTCGACGAGGTTGCCGTGCTCGATCGAGCGGACCCCCGAGCGGACCGCACGGGCGATCGCGTCCGCGCCGTACGCGTGGGCGAGGACGTACGTCCGGCGCGACGCCGCCTCGGCGACGATGGCCCGCATCTCCTCCTCGGTGTACTGGGTCATGTCGACCGGGTCGGTCGCCGACATCACGCCGCCCGAGGCGCAGATCTTGATGTGGTCGGCGCCCCGCCGGAGCTCCTCGCGGGCGGCCAGGCGGACCCCCTCGACCCCGTCGGCGATCCTGGCGAACTCACCCGGGTACGCGCCGGGCGGCGGGTCGTCGTCGGTCACGACCCGGTCGTCGCCGTGGCCACCCGTCTGGCTGAGCGCCTTGCCGGCCACGAGGAGCCGCGGGCCGTCGATCAGGCCCTGCTCGGTCGCGCTCCGAAGACCCGCATCGGCACCGCCGGCATCGCGGACGGTCGTGAACCCGCGCTGGAGCATGGCCTCGAGGCGACGCCGCGCGTGGAGCGCCCGGAGCGAGGTCGGCATCGGCCGCTGGAAGGTCTCGACCACCTCGGCCGCGGACGGGTGGACGTGGGCGTCGATGAGCCCCGGCATGAGGGTCCGGCCGCGGAGGTCGACGACGCGGAGGTCGATGGCGGTCGGTCCGCCGAGGCCGGGCCCGACCTCGACGATCCGACCGTCGACGACGAGGACGTCGACACCGTCGATGGGCTCGTCCTCGACCCCGTCGACGACGCGCGCGGAGCGGAAGAGCAGAGCGGTCATGCGGGTCATCGTAGCCTTGCGCCGGTCGTCCGACCCGTCGACCGGCCACGGCCGACCCGATCGGCCCCGCCCGTCGCCACGGTGCGGCCATGCCGACCGTCCCCGGCAACGGGCCACCCGGCCCTGTCAGCCGGGGCCCTCGGGGTGGCCGAATGGCGACGACCCACGGACCCGGCTCGCTGGGAATCGCGTGTTCGGGCCTGATACCCTAGTAGTCCTAGGGAAGATGTCGGCATTCGGCCGACGATGACGGATGGAGGAGTGGAGATGACGGAGGGTCCGACCGGCGCCCAGACGCCGGCCCCGGCCGAAGCCCCGCCCGAGGTCCAGCAGGCGGGCCGGTTCTCGATCAGCGAGGACTGGGCGGCGACGCTGTTCGGCCTGATCCTGCTCGGCCTCGTGCTCGCCGGGGTCATCACCGGTGAGCTCATCGGCAGCTTCGTACCGACGCTCGTCGAGGTGGCGCCATGACCGCCCCGACCGCTCCCGAGCCGGCCCCGGTCCGCGAGGTCCGCGACGCCGGTTGGTGGGTCCGGGCGGCCATCTCGCTCGCCATCGTCCTGGCCCTCACCTGGCTCGTCCGGGTGCTCGAGAAGAACCTCCCGCTCTACTTCCCCGACGTCGACTGGCTCAAGTCGGTCGAGTTCCCGATCTACGCGATCATCATCGGCCTCATCGGCGGCGCGGTGCTCACGGCCCTCGGCGTCCGGGACCGGATCAACATGGCCTTCCGGACGGAGTTCTTCATCAAGACGGGCCTCGTCCTGCTCGGCGCCTCCATCAACCTCGCGCTCATCGCCGAGGCGGCGCTCCCCGCGCTCGCCCAGTCGATCATCCTCATCACGACCGTCTTCCTCGCGACATGGCTCCTCGCCGGCGCCCTGGGCCTCGACCAGAAGCTGCGAGCCCTGCTCGCGGCCGGCGTGTCGATCTGCGGCGTGTCCGCGGCGATCGCCGCCGCCGGGGCGGTCGAGGCGAAGAAGGAGCAGCTCGCCTATGTCGCGAGCCTCGTCATCCTGTTCGCCCTCCCGTCGATCTTCATCCAGCCGTGGCTCGTCGAGCAGCTCGGCCTGTCGCAGGCCGTGGCCGGCGCCTGGATCGGCGGCAACATCGACACGACCGCGGCCGTTGCCGCTGCCGGCTCGATCGTCGGCGACGAGGCGTTGAAGATCGCGACGATCGTCAAGACCGTCCAGAACGCGCTGATGGGCGTCGTCGCGTTCGTCCTCGCCGCGTACTTCGTCTACCGCGTCGAGCGGCGGCCGGGCGCGAGCGTGCCGCTCTCGACGCTCTGGAACCGCTTCCCGAAGTTCATCATCGGCTTCGTCATCGCCTCCGCCGTGGCGACCTGGTACCTCGAGACGGCGAGCGACCCCGATGCCGCCAAGGCCGCGATCAAGGTCGCCAACGACCTCCGCGTCTGGTTCTTCGCCCTCGCCTTCGTCTGCATCGGCCTCGAGTTCCGGGTGACCTCGGTCCGCGAGGCAGGCGTCAAGCCCGTCCTCGTGTTCGCCGGCGCCACCGTCCTGAACCTGGCCCTGGCCCTGGCCCTCGCCTCGTTCTTCTTCGCCGACTTCGTCGTCAGCTGACACCCGCTGGCGCCCCGCGCCGCTGCAGCGCCCCGCACGGACCGGTCCGCCCCGCTACGATCGGGCGGACCGGTCCTCGTGTGTCCGGGACCATCGGGAGGACAGGCCGTGCGCATCGGGTTCGTGGGCCTCGGGACGATGGGCGCGGCGATGGCCGCCAACCTGCGGCAGGCGGGCCACGAGCTCGTCGTCTGGAACCGGACGCCGGGCCGGGCGGCCGACCTCGTGGCTGCGGGCGCGACCGAGGCCGCCGACCCGGCGGCGGTCGCGGCGGCGAGCGAGGTCGTCGTCGTCTGTGTCTCGGACACGCCCGACGTCGAGGCCGTCGTGCTCGGGCAGCGAGGCATCGCCGAGGGCGGGTCGCCCGGACTCCTCGTCATCGACTGCTCGACGATCGCGCCGGCCGGGGCCCGGGCGATCGGGGCCGCGCTCGCCGCACGCGGCATCCGCTTCGTCGACGCCCCGGTCACCGGCGGCTCCGAGGGCGCGCGGAACGCGACGCTGGCGATCCTCGTCGGCGGCGACGCGGCCGACGTCGAGCGCGCCCGTCCGGTCCTCGAGGCGATGGGCCGGACGATCACCCATCTCGGGCCGGTCGGCGCCGGCCAGGCGACGAAGGCGGTCAACCAGGTCATCCTTGCGGGCGCCTATCTCGGGGTCGCCGAGGGGATGGTCCTGGCGATGAAGGCGGGTCTCGACCCGGTGACCGTGGTCGAGGCGCTCGGCGGGGGAGCAGCCCGGAGCTGGGTCCTCGAGAACCGGTCGGGCCGGATGATCGCCGGCGACTACCCGCTCGGCTTCAAGACGATCCTCCACCGGAAGGACCTCGGGATCGCCCTGGACCTCGCCCGCGAGATCGGTGTCGCCCTCCCGGTCAGCGCGCTGTGCGAGCAGCTCGAGACCGGGCTCGTCGTTCGCGGCCACGGCGACGAGGACATGTCGGCCGTCGCCCGACCGCTCCGCGAGCTGGCCGGCCTCGACGGCTGACCCTCGCCCGATCCGGCGATCGCCCGCTCCCCTCGGTCAGTCGACCTCGAGGAGCAGCATCGGCTCGCCGTGCCGGCCGTCGTAGCGCGGCCGGAACCGCTCGACGTTGTACATCGTCGGCACGTCGACCCGGCGCGCGGTGCTGCCGGCGGCCGGCAGGGAGGTATGGCCGTACTTCCCGCCACGGATCGCGGTCATGACCCCGCTGACGCCGTCGGCCATCAGGTCCATCGCGATGTTGGCGAACGTCATCGCGACCATCGCGTCGAGCATGTCCGGCTCGCCGCTCCGGAGGTCGTAGGTCAGCTCCGAGGCGACGGCCTCGATCCCCGTCCGCCGCTTCAGCTCGGCCGCGAGCGCCTCGCCGACGTTCGCCTTGTGGCGGTGGCCGAACGCGTCGGCGTCGCCGACGTCGACCATCTGGGCGCCCTGCCAGATGGCGCCCTCGGCCGTGACCACGATCGCGTAGCGGCTCGGGTTGTTCCGGTGGTCCTCGGCGAGGATGTCGCCGAGCCGGTCGAGGTCGTAGGGCGCCTCGGGGATCAGGCAGCGGGTCGAGGTCACGTAGGCGGTGAAGAGCGCCGAGAAGCCCGCGTCGCGGCCGAAGATCCGGAAGACCCCGATCCGCTCGTGGCTGCCGAGGGTCGTCCGCTGGCGGTTGATCAGCTCGCGCGCCCGGGTGATGGCCGACGAGAAGCCGATGCAGTACTCCGTCCCCTGGACGTCGTTGTCCATCGTCTTGGGGATCGCGACGACGGGGAAGCCGGCGTCGTGGAGGACCCGCGCGAACGACAGCGTGTCGTCGCCGCCGATCGTGACGAGGCGCTCGATCCCGAGGGCGGCGAGGTTGTCGAGGACGATCGGCGTCAGGTCGTAGCGGTCCTCCGCGGTCCGGAACGACTCGCGCCGGTCCGCGGCCAGGTGGGCCGGCAGCCCCTTCGCCCGCATGTTGACCGGGTTCGTCCGGGAGGTGTGGAGGACGGTCCCGCCGGTCCGGTCGATCGTCCGGGTGTTCGCCCGGTCGAGCGGCCGCACGTAGTCGGGGTCGAGGCCGCGCTCGCCGCGGAGATGGGTCAGGCCCTCCCAGCCGCGACGGATGCCATAGACCTCGGTGCCCATCTCCGCGGCGCGGTAGACGACGGACTTGATGACCGAGTTGAGGCCGGGGACGTCGCCCCCGCCGGTGAGGATCCCGATGCGGCGCGGTGCGGACATGGTCGTGCTTGACTCCGATGGACGTGCTGAGCTGCCGGCGCCGCTCGGCGCCAGGCCACATCCTACGCGCGGGCCCCGGGTCGCCGCCCGCCGGCCTGTATCATCGGGACCGTGAACTACGAGCTGTACATGGGCGAAGCCCTCGCCGAGGCCCAGCTGGCGCGGTCCCGCGGCGAGCGCGCGTCCGGCGCCGTCGCCGTCGTCGACGAGGCGATGGTCGCCCGGGCCCACGATCGGGTCCGCGAGACGAACGACCCGACCGCCCACGCCGTCGTCGTCGCGCTCCGCGAGGCCGCCCGCAAGCTCGGCTCGGCCCGGCTCGGCGAGGCGACGATCTTCTCGACCCACGAGCCGTGTGCGATGTGCGTCGGGGCGCTCCTCGAGAGCGACGTCGAGACGCTCGTCTTCGCCATCCCCGACCCGGTGAACGGCGCGGCCGGCTCGGTCGTCCAGCTCGCCCAGCACGCCGGTCTGCCGCGGCGCGTCCGGGTCGTCAGCGGGATCCGCCGCGACGAGGCCGAGGAGCAGCTCGTGGCCGCACCCGCCCCGACCGGTCGCCCGACGCCCTGACCCTCCGGCCGCAGCCCGGCTGGGGCGCCCGGCGCCGACGCTCCGCCCGCCGTGCCCGTGCGGCACCGCCCGCCTCGCCGCTCGCCGGGTCTCCCGGAGGCTCTGCTATCCTCTCGCGCGGAGAGGTGTCCGAGTGGTTGATGGTGCCGCTCTCGAAAAGCGGTGTGCGAAAGCACCGTGGGTTCGAATCCCACCCTCTCCGCCAGATCCTCCGGCCGCCCGCTCGTCGTGGCGTCGTGGCGGCCGTCCGCGGTCGAACGGCGCCAGGAAGCCGTCCGCGCCGGTACGCTGTCCCCGGAGAGGTCGCCTAGTGGCCTAGGGCGCCGCACTGGAAATGCGGTATGGGGCAACCCATCGCGGGTTCGAATCCCGCCCTCTCCGCCACCCGCGGCCGGGCCGTCGGTGCCGCCCCTGCTATCATCCGCCTGCCGTGCTAGGCGGGGAACTAGCGGTGCCCTGTACCTGCAATCCGCTCCAGCAGGGCTGAATTCCCACCCGAGGTCCCCGTCCTCGAAGGCCGCCCTCGCGAGCGACGTTGAGGGCCGGGTCCCGCGCAGCGGCGACTCGCGAACCGGGTCAGGTCCGGAAGGAAGCAGCCCTAAGCGATGATCGTCGGGTGCCGCGGCAAGGCCTGGTCCGAGCCGCTCCGAACGGTGGGCGCGGGGACGCTCGGATCGACGGTGGGTGCACGGCGCACGATCCTGCCGCGCACCCGGCCGAGCCCTGGAGCCACGTGACCGAGACCGCATCGCACCAGGCCCTCTACCGCCGCTGGCGCGCCCAGACGTTCGACCGGATCGTCGGCCAGGAGGCCGTCGTCACGACGCTCCGCAACGCGGTCCGATCCGGCCAGGTCGCCCACGCCATGCTGTTCGTGGGCCCGCGCGGGACCGGCAAGACCTCGCTCGCCCGCATCGTCGCCAAGGCCCTCAACTGCACCGACCTCCGCGACGGTGAGCCTTGCGACCGCTGCGAGGCCTGCGTCTCCATCCGCGACGGTCGCTCGCTCGACGTCGTCGAGATGGACGCCGCTTCGAACAACCGGGTCGACGACATCCGCGAGCTCCTGCCGCGGATCTACACCGCGCCGAGCGACCTCCGCCGGAAGGTCTTCATCGTCGACGAGGTCCAACGGATCAAGGAGGGCTGGGACCTCCTGCTCAAGACGCTCGAGGAGCCGCCGCCGCACGTCGCCTTCATCTTCTGCACGACCGACAGCTCGCAGATCCGCCCGGCGGTCCTGTCGCGGGTCCAGCGGTTCGACTTCCGGCGCCTCACGGTCGATGAGATCGAGGGCAAGCTGCGGACGATCCTCGCCGCCGAGGCGCGGGAGGCGGACGATGCCGCAGTGGGCCAGATCGCCCGGCTCGCGGCCGGCGGGATGCGCGACGCCGAGTCGATGCTCGACCAGCTGCTCGCGGCCGGGGAGGGCCGGCTCGACGCCGGTCGCGTCCGCGACCTGCTCGGGCTCGCGGAGACGGAGACCGTCGAGGCGTTCGCCCGGGCCCTGACCGACGGCGACGGCGCGACCGGCCTGGCGATCCTCGCCGACCTCGAGGATCACGGGCGCGACCCCCGGGTGTTCCTCGACCAGGTCGTCGATGCGATCCGGGCCGCCATCTCGTCGAGCCTGCGCGCCGGATCGCGCGCGGACCGGCCCGAGCTCGCGGCCCTCGCCGCCGCCGCCGCGAGACTGGCCGCCATCGACCCGTCCCGGAGCGGCCCCGGAGGGCTGCGGCTGCAGCTCGAGCTGGCCGTCCTCGCCGGGGTCGCGGCCCCGGGAGCGACGGCCGCCGCCACGGCTCCATCCGCGCCGGCATCGCGCCCTGCCGCGTCTCCGCGCCCTGCCGCGGCGTCGCGCCCGGTCGCTCCTGACCGGGCGGCCGCGCCCGGGTCGACGGAGCCTCCGTCAGCCGGCGCGTCCGCATCGGAGGACGAGGCCGGACCCGCTCCCGCTCCCACCCCGGCCGCACCGTCCCGGGCCGCTCCCTCGACCGCGAAGGCTGCCCCCGCGCCCGCCCCCGCGGCGGAGCCGGTGGCCGCGGTCGCGCCCGCGCGTGCCCCGTCGGCGCCCCCGCGTGCCCCGTCGGCGCCGCCGGACTCCGGCACGGACGAGGGGACGCTCGCCCTCCTGCGCCACCAGTGGCCGGAGATCGTCGCCTACATCGCGCAGCATCCGCCGACGAAGCCGCTCATCGCGGCCTGCCGACCGGTCGCCGTCGACGGCCGGACGGTCACCCTCGGCTTCCCGGAGGGCCGTGCGTTCCTGATGGACGTCGCCGAACGGCGGCGCTCGAACCTCGAGGACGGGATCGGTCACTTCCTCGGGTACCCGGTGGCCGTCCGATGCGTCGCCACGAACCTCGACGCCTCGGCCGACCTCGGCGACGCCGCCCGGATCATCGACGAGGCCCGCCGGATCTTCGCCGATGACATCGTCGACGTCGGCGAGGTCGAGTGACGGCCCGCCGGCGAGCGGCACAGAACGCCCGCATCGCGCACACTCACGCCAGGCGCCGACAGGAGGACGATCGATGAGCATGGCGAACCTGCAGCGGATGGCCCAGCAGATGCAGCAGGAGATGGCCCGCATCCAGGCCGAGCTGGAGGTCACCACGGTCGACGGCTCGGCCGGCGGCGGCGTCGTCAAGGCGACCGTGACCGGCAAGCAGGACGTCGTGTCGATCGAGATCGACCCGTCGGTCGTCGACGCGGCCGACGTCGAGATGCTCCAGGACCTCGTCGTGGCAGCCGTCAACGACGCGATCCGGGCCTCGCGGGCGCTGGCCGAGTCGAAGCTCGCGCCGCTGACCGGAGGCCTCCGGATCCCGGGGATGTAGCCGGTGGCGACCCCGCTCATCGAGCCCGTGGCGCGCCTGATCGAGGCGCTCGCGCGTCTGCCCGGCGTCGGACCGAAGACCGCCCAGCGGCTGACCTACCACCTCCTTCGAGCGCCCGACGCCGAGGCCCGGGCCCTCGCCGCGGCCCTCATCGCCGTCCGGGACGAGGTCGTGTTCTGCGAGCGCTGCTTCAACATCAGCGACGCGCCGCTCTGCCCGATCTGCCGCGATCCGGGTCGAGACCCGTCCCGACTGTGCGTGGTCGAGGAGCCGCTCGACGTCCTCGCCCTGGAACGGACCGGCGAGTTCAAGGGCGCCTACCACGTCCTCCACGGCGCGATCTCGCCGATCGACGGGATCGGCCCGGAGCGACTCCGGATCCGCGAGCTCCTCGGCCGGGTCGATGCGGCGCGCGACGCCGGGACGCCGTTCGAGGAGGTCATCATCGCCACCAACCCGACGCTCGAGGGCGAGGCAACCGCGATGTACCTCGCCGAGCGCCTCGAGCCGTCGGTCGGGTCGGTCACCCGGATCGCCCGCGGGATCCCCGTCGGTGGCGACCTCGAGTACGCCGACGAGGTGACCCTGATCCGCGCCCTCCAGGGCCGTCGGGCCGTGTCGGCCTGAGCCGATGTCGAACCTGGTCGCCGAGATCCTGCTCCGCCTGGCGAAGGCCGGCGCGGCCCTCGTCGTGGCCATCGGCCTGTGGCTCGTCCTCGTCCCGCTGGTCGGCGTGACCGCGTCGCCCGAGCTCGCGATCCTCTGCTGGATCGCCGGCGCGGCGTTCATCCTGCTGGTTGAGACGAGCCCGATCTGACACCCGCCGAGGTCGACCCGATGACCCTGCCGACGCCGATCGCGCGGCCCGCGCCGTCCCACCGCCGGCTCGTTTGACAGCCTCCGGGGGCCTCCATATCATTCGCCGTCGGCTCGCCCACCCCGGGCGACGCCGGAGGTCGATCGCCTCGATCGACCGCGTCCCGGCCGTTTGACAGGCCGAGTGCCAAGTCCCATCATTGGGGCTCTGCGCCGGTGCCCGTGCGCGCCCGGAGGCTGCACCTTAACAACTGAAGAGTGGCAGGAAATCCGGTAAGGATGTGCGAGCGATCAAACCTCTGACCGAAGTCGCGGCCGCAAGGCTGTGCATTTCTATTCGGAGAGTATGATCCTGGCTCAGGATAAACGCTGGCGGCGTGCATGAGACATGCAAGTCGAACGGACGATCAGGGCTTGCTCTGATCGTTAGTGGCGGACGGCTGAGTAACGCGTAGGTGACCTGCCCCGAAGTGGGGGATAACTGCCCGAAAGGGTGGCTAATACCGCATGTGGTGGCACGTTCGATCGTGCCAGTAAAGCCGCAAGGCGCTTCGGGAGGGGCCTGCGTCCGATTAGCTCGTTGGTGGGGTAACGGCTCACCAAGGCGACGATCGGTAGGTGGTCTGAGAGGACGATCACCCAGACTGGGACTGAGACACGGCCCAGACTCCTACGGGAGGCAGCAGTCGGGAATTTTGCGCAATGGGCGAAAGCCTGACGCAGCAACGCCGCGTGAGGGATGAAGGCCTTCGGGTCGTAAACCTCTTTTCTCAGGGACGATGATGACGGTACCTGAGGAATAAGCCACGGCTAACTACGTGCCAGCAGCCGCGGTAATACGTAGGTGGCGAGCGTTGTCCGGATTTATTGGGCGTAAAGAGCCCGCAGGCGGCTTACCAAGTTCGAGGTGAAATCTCCCGGCTCAACCGGGAGGGTGCCTCGAAAACTGGCAGGCTTGAGGCAGGGAGAGGGATGTGGAATTCCCGGTGTAGTGGTGAAATGCGTAGATATCGGGAGGAACACCAGTGGCGAAGGCGGCTTCCTGGCCCGTTCTTGACGCTGAGGCGCGAAAGCTAGGGGAGCAAACGGGATTAGATACCCCGGTAGTCCTAGCCGTAAACGATGGACACTAGGTGTTGGTGGTATCAACCCCGCCAGTGCCGAAGCTAACGCATTAAGTGTCCCGCCTGGGGAGTACGGCCGCAAGGCTAAAACTCAAAGGAATTGACGGGGGCCCGCACAAGCAGCGGAGCGTGTGGTTTAATTCGATGCTACGCGAAGAACCTTACCCGGGTTTGACATGCAGGTAGTAGGGAACTGAAAGGGGACCGACCCTTCGGGGAGCCTGCACAGGTGCTGCATGGCTGTCGTCAGCTCGTGCCGTGAGGTGTTAGGTTAAGTCCTGTAACGAGCGCAACCCTTACCATTAGTTACATGTGTCTAGTGGAACTGCCCGGCATAACTGGGAGGAAGGTGGGGATGACGTCAAGTCAGCATGGCCCTTTTGTCCTGGGCTACACACACGCTACAATGGCCGGTACAATGGGTCGCCAAGCCGTGAGGCGGAGCCAATCCTTAAAGCCGGTCTCAGTTCGGATTGCAGGCTGCAACCCGCCTGCATGAAGGTGGAGTTGCTAGTAACCGCAGGTCAGCCACACTGCGGTGAATGCGTTCCCGGAGATTGTACACACCGCCCGTCACGTCATGGGAGCTGGTAACACCTGAAGCCGGTGGGCTAACCGCAAGGAGGCAACCGTTGAAGGTGGGACTGGTGACTGGGACGAAGTCGTAACAAGGTAGCTGTACCGGAAGGTGCGGCTGGATCACCTCCTTTCTAGGGAGTATGGGTGAAAGGTTCTCACGGGCCTGACGCCGACTCTGTTTCGATCCGAGAGCGGGCTTTCCTGTCACTTTTGAGTTGTTAAGGTGACCACTTGTGTGGGGGCCTGTAGCTCAGTTGGTTAGAGCGTGCCTCTGATAAGGGCAAGGTCACTAGTTCGAGTCTAGTCAGGCCCATTGGTTGCTTGACAGAGTTTTAAGGGTAGGGTATACTTACGCGCCGGGTTTATGGAGGCATATGCGAGAAGCAAGCCAAGTGGTTTACCCATAGGATGTTATGAGGCATATCAAAGGCGCGCAAGAGAAAAGCGGCCTGGACATGCCAGGCCGTTTTGTGTGAATAAAGGTTGGTGGTTAGCGAGTGGAGTTCAGAACTGGACGGCAGTGGCTAGCGACCAACTGCTAGAGCAACGACAGGTTGCTGGGTACCTTAACAACTGAACAGAACGCAAATACTTCAATTTCCGATTCATGTGAATCAAGCTACTAAGAGCGCATGGTGGATGCCTTGGCGCTAAGAGCCGATGAAGGACGTGGTACACTGCGATAAGCCTCGGGGAGCCGTGTGCAGGCGTTATATCCGGGGATTTCCGAATGGGGAAACCCGCTTGAGGGGGGCAACCTACCTCGGGCACCGCCGGTTGAACACATAGACCGGTTGGGGGAAACGCGGGGAACTGAAACATCTTAGTACCCGCAGGAAAAGAGAGTATTCCCTGAGTAGTGGCGAGCGAAAGGGGAACAGCCTAAACCGGCGTTGCTGAGTGGTCTGCAGACCTATGCGACGCGGGGGTTGTAAGGCCCGACATGGACCTCTGCAGAGGCCCGGGGAGTTATCAATCTGAGTCTTAGCCGAATCGTTCAGGAAAGCCGAACCAGAGAGGGTGATAGTCCCGTAGGCAAAAAGAGATCAGACTCCCGTCGGTGACCTTGAGTACCACGGGACACGAGAAATCTTGTGGGAAGCAGGGAGGACCACCTCCCAAGGCTAAATACTCTTAGCGACCGATAGTGAACAAGTACCATGAGGGAAAGGTGAAAAGAACCCCGGTTAGGGGAGTGAAATAGAATCTGAAACCATGCGCTTACAAGCGGTCGGAGGGCTATGCCCAGCTACGGCTGGGAAGGCCTGACGGCGTGCCTTTTGGAGAATGAACCGGCGAGTTACTCTCTGTAGCAAGGTTAAGCCAGTGACAGGCGGAGCCGTAGCGAAAGCGAGTCTGAATAGGGCGTCAAGTTGCAGGGAGTAGACACGAAACCAGGTGAGCTACCCATGGCCAGGCTGAAGTGAGACTAACCTCTCATGGAGGGCCGAACCTTTCGCTGTTGCAAAAGCGTGGGATGAGCTGTGGGTAGAGGTGATATGCCAAACGAACTTGGAGATAGCTTGTTCTCCCCGAAATAGCTTTAGGGCTAGCCTCATGCGTTCAGTATCGGAGGTAGAGCACTGGATGGGCTAGGGGGCACATCGCTTACTGAACTCAACCAAACTCCAAATGCCGATACTTAAAGCGTGAGAGTCGGACTATGGGAGATGAGTTTCATAGTCGAGAGGGAAAGAACCCAGACCGCCGGCTAAGGTCCTCAAGTACAGGCTAAGTGGGAAACGATGTGGGACTGCTCGGACAGCCAGTAGGTTGGCCTAGAAGCAGCCACCCTTTAAAGAGTGCGTAATAGCTCACTGGTCAAGCGGTCCTGCGCGGAAAATGTAACGGGGCTAAGCCTGACACCGAAGCCACGGGTCCTGCGCAAGCAGGATGGTAGGGGAGCGTTCTGCGGGCATAGAAGCTGTACCGAAAGGAGCAGTGGAGCGCGCAGAAGTGAGAATGCCGGTATGAGTAGCGAGAAACACGTGAGAACCGTGTTCGCCGTAAGTCTAAGGTTTCCGACGGAAGGTTAATCCGCGTCGGGTTAGGCGGGCCTAAGCCGAGGCCGAGAGGCGTAGGCGATGGACAGCCGGTTAATATTCCGGCCCCACCTGAGAGGAGCGATGGGGGGACGCGGCATGGTAGACCAGCCCTGTGATTGGATTCGGGTGCACGTCTGTTAGGGATATGATGGGGGTAGGAAAATCCGCCACCTAATCCTGAGAGCCGTGCCGGGGCCCTGGAGCCGTAAGTGAGTCAAGCCAAGCCGCCGAGAAAAGCCTCTAAGCGATGAATCTTGGGTGTCCGTACCGCAAACCGACACTGGTAGACGGGTAGAGTATACCAAGGCGAACGGGAGA
>CAZABC010000034.1:0-23155 GCA_964483405.1 uncultured Anaerolineaceae bacterium | reverse complement strand
CCTCGGGGACAGGTGACCGAGATCCTCCAGGCCTGGAGCCGGGGGGAGAAAGACGCCGCCGAGCGGCTCGTCCCGCTCGTCTACGACGACCTGCGGGCCCGCGCCGCGGCCGCCCTGCGGCCCGAGCGGCCCGACCACACGCTCACCCCGACCGCCCTCGTCCACGAGGCGTACCTGCGCCTCGTGGACGAGAAGCTGCCGCGTTTCGAGAGCCGGAAGCACTTCTACGGCGTCGCCGCCCGCATCATGCGGCAGGTCCTCGTGGACCACGCCCGCACCCGCAAGGCGCAGAAGCGCAACGCCGGGCGGCCGGCGGTGCCGCTCGACGACGAGGTCCCGATCACCGACGAGCGTTCGGGCGAGATCGTGGCCCTCGACGACGCCCTCGTCGCCCTCGCCGCGATCGACGCGGAGAAGGCCCGCCTCGTCGAGCTGCGCTACTTCGCCGGCCTCACGATCGAGGAGACGGCCGAAATGCTGGGCGTCTCCCCGGCCACGGTGAAGAGAGAGTGGGCGCTGGCACGGGCATGGCTGCACCGGGAGATCGCGGGAGGGCCCTGAGCCCCGAGCGGTGGCGGGAGGTCGAACGCCTCTTCGGCGAGGCGCTCGACCGGCCGGCCGGCGAGCGCGGGGCCTGGATCGAGGGGGAAGCGGGAGACCCCGACGTCCGCCGGGAGGTCCTCTCCCTCCTGGCCGCGCACGAGGCCGGCAGCGGGCCCCTCGACCACCCCTGCCCCGCCCCGCCCCCGCGGCCCGAGGAGCCGCTCCGGCCCGGCGACCGCCTCGGCCCGTACGAGATCCTGGCGCCGCTCGGCTCGGGCGGCATGGCCTACGTCTTCCGCGCGTACGACAACCGCCTCGGCCGCCACGTCGCCCTCAAGATCCTCGCCCCGCACCTGGCCGGCCACCCGGAGGCGCTGCGCCGCTTCGAGCGCGAGGCGCGCGCGGTGGCCGCGCTCTCCCACCCCAACATCGTGGCCCTTCACGACGTGGGGCGGGAGGGCGGCCACGCCTTCGCGGTGATGGAGCTCCTGCAGGGCGAGAGCCTGCGCGAGCGGCTCGACCGCGGCCCGCTCGGGATCGTCGAGGCCCTGCGCGTGGGGCGCGACCTCGCCCGCGGGCTCGCCGCCGCCCACGCCGCCGGCATCGTCCACCGCGACCTCAAGCCCGAGAACGCGTTCCTCACCGCCGCGGGCGCGGCGAAGGTCCTCGACTTCGGCATCGCCCGGCCGGCCGCGGGCCCGACGGCGCGGCTCGAGAGCCCGCCCCCCCTCGTGCTCGAACCGGGCTCCGACGCGGGGAGCGGCCTCGTCGGGACCGCGGGCTACATCTCCCCCGAGCAGGCGCGCGGCAAGTCGGCCGACGCGCGCTCGGACGTCTTCTCCTTTGGCTGCGTCCTCTACGAGTGCCTCACCGGCGAGCGCGCGTTCGAGGGGACGAACCTGCGCGGCGCTCTCGTCTCCGTGCTGCGCGACCAGCCCCCGCCCGTCCGCGAGGCCCGCAAGGACGTGCCGAAGGCCCTCGCGGCCATCGTCGACCGCTGCCTCCGCAAGGCGCCGGCGGAGCGCTACGCGTCGGGGGCGGAGCTCGCCGCCGCCCTCGAGCCCCTGGCCGCGGAGGCCGAGGCCGCCGTTCACCGACGCCCCGACTGGCGGCCGCCGGCCTAGGCGCTCGGCCTCTCCCTGCTCGCCGCCCTCGCGCTGTGGGGCTGGCAGCGCTGGCGCGAGCGCGACGTCGAGCCGGCCACGCCGGGGGGCGTCGTCGTCCGGGAGAACGCGAAGGACGGCGCCCTCTACGCCCGCATCCCACCGGGGACCTTCCAGATGGGGTGCGACCCCGGCCTGCCCACGCGGCCCGAGGCCCCGTGCCCCCAGTGGGCGGGCCCGTACACCACGGTCACCCTCGCGAAGCCCTACTGGATGATGGGCACCGAGGTCACGGTCGAGCAGTACGGGCGCTACGCGAAGGCCACCGGCTCGAGGCTCCCCAGCCTCGACCGCCTCGACCCCAAGGACCTCGCCAACGCCGCCCTGCGCGCCTCGCTCCTGTCGCGCCCCGACCACCCCGTCGTCCTCGTCAACTGGTTCGAGGCCGACGCCTACTGCCGCTGGGCGGGCGGCCGGCTCCCGAGCGAGGCCGAGTGGGAGCGCGCCGCGCGCGCCAACCACACCTGGGACGAGGTCTGGGGCATGCGCCCCCTCGCGCCCGGCTCGCGCCCGATCGCCAACGTCCGCGACGAGAGCCGCTACCGCAAGTACGGGGGCCACGTCTCCGACGCCGGCGAGGACTGGGCCTGGGACCGCTTCCAGGGCTACGACGACGGTTTCCCCGACCTCGCCCCCGTGGGCAGCTTCCCCCCGAACGACTTCGGCCTCCACGACATGGCGGGCAACGCGTGGGAGTGGACGCAGGACCACGGCCCGGCCGCCTTCAAGGTGCCGACCTACGACGGCCACCCGACCGACGGACGGCCCCGCCTCGACCGCGACGGCCAGTTCCGTGTCATCCGCGGAGGAGGCTGGGACTCGGGCCCGTACAGCTTCGCCGTCTGGATGCGCGACGTCGGCAGCGCCTACGGCCGCGGCTCCATGCTGGGCTTCCGCTGCGTCCGCGACACCCCGCCGTAGCCACGGCTGCTACACTTCTGGCACATGGGTCATACACTCACCGTCCGCCTCGACAAGGACCTGGCCCAGTGGCTGGAGCGCGAGGCGCGCCGGACCGGCGCCGCGCAGGCGAAGATCGTTCGCGACCAGCTGGAGAAGGCCCGGCGAAGCGCCGCCACGCAGCGCTTGATGCGGCTCGCCGGCGCGGTGCGCGGCGGCCCGCGCGACGTCTCCACCCGCAAGGGGTTCTCGAGAGGATGAAGGGGATCGCCGACACCGGCTCTACCCGCGCCACAGCGTGATCACCGTCGACCGCCAGGACTTCCGCGTCTACCGCCGCAACAAGCGCGAGGCGATCCCCCCCGTCTGCCCGCCCTGAGCTTCAGCCCTTCGGCTGGGCCCGCGAGGCGAGGAACGCCTCCGGCAGCACGGCTGGCGGGTCCGACTTGCGGAAGTGCTGCGGGTTGCGCGTGAGGATCAGCGTGCAGCCGGCCTCCTGCGCCGAGGCCGCGCACACGGCGTCCTCGATGTCGGCAAGCCCCATCGCGAGCGCCGTCCGCACCGAAGCGTCGGTGATCGGCGCGACCTTCATCCTCGAGAGCAGGTGGACGAGCGCACGCCTCGCCTCCCCGACCCCCTTCTCCCGCTGGACCAGGTAGGCGATCGTGGTCACCGCGTGGCCGGCCACGTAGCCCTCGACCTCGCCCCGCCCGGCCAGGTCCAGCGCGGCCGCGGAGGCCTCGACGTGCGCGGCGCGGGCGAGGATCACGTCGAGCAGGACGTTCGTGTCGAAGAGGACCCGCGTCACCTGTGCTTCTCGCCCAGGTGGTCGATCCGCGCCCGACGAACCGCCTCGTCCGTGAGCGGTCGCCCCTTCCCGCCCGAAGCGATACCCACGAGCCTCCGAGTCCAAGGCGACAGCGTCGGCTCGGACGAGGCAGGAAGCTGCTCGAACACGGCCGCCACCGTCTCGGACAGCGAGACGCCCCGACGGCGCGCCCACGCCTTGGCCCTCACGATCAGCCTCTCCTCGAGCCGCAGCGTCAGCTTCGTCTGCATGACGTATACCTCTGCTCAGAAGTATACGTCATCCCACCCGGACCGCCATCCCGCACCACGTCAGGCCGGCGCCGAAGGCCACGAGGAGAAGCACATCGCCGGAGTGGACCCGGCCGGTGGCGAGGAGATCGACGATCGCGAGGGGCACGGACGCGGAGGCCGTGTTGCCCAGGGTCTCGAGGTTCTGAAACCACTTCTCATGAGGGATGCCGGTCCGCCGCGAGAGATGGGCGATGATCCGGGCGTTCGCCTGATGGGGCACGACCTGGGTCACGTCGTGCGGCGACAGGCCCGCCGAAGCTAGGAGCTGCGCGATGAGATCGGCCCCGCGGTCGACCGCGAAGCGGTAGATCGCCGAGCCGTTCATCTCGACGGCGAGAGGGCCGACGGGCTCGTCAGCGCGGTTAGGACCGACCCTTGCCGGCACGCCGAAGAGGCCGGCACCCGACCCATCCGCACCCCAGGAAGCCGAGAGAACGCTCCAGCCGCCCGACTCGGCGGCGCCGCCGCGGTCCAACAGCAGCGCCGCGGCCCCGTCCCCGAACACCAGTCGCGTCTTAGCATCGCTCCGGCGAACGAAGCGAGACGTGACGTCGGCGGCGACGACGAGGATGCAGCGCGTCAATCCGCTCGACAGGAGGCCGGCCGCCATCAGCACGGCGGCGAGACCGCCGGAGCATGCTGCGTTGACGTCGAAAGCTCCCGCGCGCCCCGCGCCGATTCGGTGAGCCACTTCGGGGGCGCTCGGGCAGAGGAGACGATCCGGCGTGTACGTCGAGAGGAGGACGAGGTCGACATCGGAAGCTTCGCGGCCGGACGCCTCGAGAGCAGCCCGCGCCGCTTCGGTGGCAAGACTCACCACCGAGTCCCGAGCCCCGGCGACGCGCCGTTCACGAATCCCGGTACGCTCGAGAATCTCGGCGGGCGCGATGCCGAGTTCCGCCGCGAGACGCTCGTTGTCGAGACGCTCCACCGGCAGCGCACGGCCGCCACCCCGAACCGCGAGTCGGAGAATGCCAGCCGCCCTAGGCACATCGAGAGACCCGCCCGATAGAGCCGGCAGTGCCCCAGGCACGCCGTCGAGCGTCGTCGCGCCCGCCGTTCGACCGCTCCCCATCATCCGCGTGCTACGTTTCCTTCAAGTCCCAGACGGCACCAGTGAAGGCGAGGGCCTTGAGCACGAGGTAGCTGAGGTCGAACTGCCACCACTCGACACCGTGCCGCGCCCGCCGCGGACGCTCGTGGTGATTGGCATGCCACCCCTCGCCAACGGCGAGGATGCCGATCACGACGTTGTTTCGCGCCCGTCCCGTGTAACCCGGCGGTGTCGAGCCGACGATGTGGCACACCGAATTGACGGTCCACGTCACGTGCGCGAGCAGGAACATCCGCACGACCCCTCCCCACAGGCACCCGAGCAGGAAGCTCTCCCACCCCGGCTTCCAGATCGCCACGCTCAGGACGCCGGGCAGCAGGATGCCGGCCAAGGCGATCAGGGGCGAGGCGCGATCGATCGCCATGAGGGCCCGATCGCGCGCGAGGTCGCCGACCACGGCGTCCGTCGGCAACGGTCGCTCGCGAAGCAGCCAGAGAAAGTGAGCGTGGAGGAACCCGCGCCAACCGGAGAGTGGCTCTCTACCCCACCAGTAAGGCGAATGCGGGTCTCCTGGCTGATCTTCCAGACGATGATGCATGCGGTGATCAAAGACCCAGCGTACCAAGTAGCCTTGGCCCGAGGCGACACCCAGAACGGTCAGTGTGAGCTGGAGCCATCGAGACGCGGCGAAGGAGCGGTGGGTTAGATGCCGGTGGAGGCCGAGCGTGACCCCTAATCCGGTCAGCACGAAGCTGGCCGCGCCCAGCGCGAGGTGGTGCCTTTCGGGGCCGGCGATCATCGCAGCGTAGCCGAAGGCGACTGCCGCGCCGACGGCGGTGCCACCGACCATGAAGTAGGCTACGAGCGTCTCGGACAAGATCCGGTGCCGAAACACCGCCTCTGTCGCCGGTTGTGCGGCAAGAAGCTGGGATTCGGAAGCCGGAACGCCTGTTTCGCGGCGAACCAAGATCACGCTGCCAGAGGCACTCCGGCAGCGGCATCGAGAATCGCCGTGTAGAGGTCGAGCGACTGCGCGGCCATGCGCAAGAAGGCCCGCTCATCATCGTCGGATCGCACATGGGCCGCAATGACGGCCACGAGATCCTCGGAATGATGGGCATCCGCCTCGGCATGACCTCGGAGGAACCGTGTGGCCCTGCCTTGGAGCTGTAGGGCGCCGTCGATCGCTCCGGCGATGCTGCCACCAACTTTGCCCCCGAGGGACTCAAGCACGAACATCCAGCCGAAGAGGCCGACGGGGTTCGCGTGCGTGGCAGAGAAGTACTCGAGCGCTATCATCCGGAGACACGGAGACGACGGCTCCAGGCGCGAGAGCTCGGCGTCGGAAACCCCCAAGTCCCGCAGGTCACTTGCAGCCCACTGGTCGTGCCCAAGTTCCTCACCGGCATGTCGAAACAGGTAGGCAGCAAGCTCAGGATGGGAGAGTACTAGCCTGCTTCCCGCCAGACCGATGACCTGAGAGCTGTGCCGTGCGTACGAGTAGACATCGGTCATATACGCCACATACTGGGACCGACTCACGCTCCGCGCCTGGAGCGCATGTATGAGGTTGTTGGCCATGAGACGTCTGCCGGCCTGTTCCTGAAGTTCGCGCAGGTGCATGACTCCTCCGAAGGTTGGAAGCTCCGCTACGCCAGACTCAACGCCGGATGCTCAGCCTCGACAAACGCTGGGTACAGGGGGTGTCTGGCCTGTCGCCAGCGATCGACAGCTTCGCTGACCGGCAAGCACAGAGTGACGTGTCGCGCGCCGCCGGCCAGTTCGTGCTCGAACTCACCCTCGGGTCCGAGGTGCTCGAAGAGCATGAAGTCGTAGATCGGCCGCGCCCACGGCGGCGAGGCGAGAACGATGCTCTCCAGCCCCTCGCGGAGGCACCACCGCCAGGCCGCCTTGAAGATCCCGAACATGACGTCGGGGCTCGTGGCGGCTTTCATGACGCTGAGACGAGCGAACTGCGCGGCCGGGCGGGCCTCGTCGGGCAGGAGTCGGTTGAGGGGCACGAGTCGACCCAGCTCGAGGGGGCTTTCACGCTCGTCCTGGACCCGCATGGTGGCGACGGGCTCGCCCATCGGGTCGAAGCCGATGAGAGAACGAACGCCCGCCCTTCGGTCACTCTCGTCGAGCCAGTCCTGCGGGCAGCGCTCCGCGGAAGAGACGCGACCAAAGCCCGCCGCGCGGAGGCGACCCACGATCTCGAACTCCTCGTCGGTCTCGGCGCGGATCACGCGCACACGGCTCAAGTCCACCCTGGAATAGCGGTCCAGGCGTGCGGTGCGCACACTGCTCGACCGAGCGTTAACGGCGTTGGCGTCAGGCATGGCCGCTCAGCTCACCACGGCGACTGGAAAGTGAAGTTGCCGACGCCGTCGTTCAGCCAGCCGAGGCTGCGGCCCTTGTCGTCGAGGAGGATGTCGCGGGCGCCGTCGCCGTTCGTGTCGACGAGGCGGATCCGGAAGACGGCCTGCTGGCCGGACTGGGCGCCCGCCCACGTGCCGGGGTCACCGATGATGCGGGCCGCCGATTGGTCTGCGAAGGCGCGGCGGCTCGTCTGGCGCAGGATCTGGAAGTAGTAGCCCTCGTAGAAGGGGCTCTCCTTCGTACGGGTCACCACGACGTCCTTGCGGCCGTCGCCGTCGACGTCGTCGGCCTCGATGTCGAGGACGATGCCGTAGCCCGGCACCGCCGGGAGGGTGGTCCTCGGGGCGTTGCGGAAGCCAAGAAGGCCGCCCCAGAAGATGGTGGTCGTCCGGCCTTCGAACTCGTGGCCGCCCACGACGAGGTCGAGGTAGCCGTCGCGGTCGATGTCGATGAGCTCGGCCGAGAGGACGAGCCCATCGCCGAAGCTCGTCGGCACGCGGGTGGTGTCGATCGTGAAGTTGCCGCGACCGTCGTTGACGAGGAAGTAGCCGGGGACCCGGGCGCCGTTCACGAAGCCGCCGTCGGAGACGAAGATGTCGACGTCGCGGTCGTTGTCGATGTCGGCGGCCGACACGCCCTCGTGGAACCCGACCGGCTCGACGAGGGTGCTCGCCCAGCGCAGCTTGCCACTCGCGGTGGAGAGCAGGAGAGCGTTCGTGTCTTCGCAGCCCGGGCAGGCCGAGGCGTAGTAGAGGTCTGGCCGACCGTCCCGGTTGAAGTCGGCGACGAGGGCCCGGAAGGCGCCGCGCAGCGCGGGGAGCGGCCCCTCGAGGACCGAGCTGGTGATGTCGATGAAGCTGTTGTCGGCGAGGTCCGTGAGGATCACCGGGGGGTGGGGCGATTCGTCGTAGGTGATCGGCATCAGGGCCATGTCAGTCTGGCCGTCGCCGTTGAAGTCGGCGTACGCGGTGGCGACGTTGTAGCCGTCGCTGGTGACGTTGTTGACCCGCCACAGCTCCACGCTGAACGGCACCTTGTGCTGCGTGTAGGAGCTGGTCGCATCGATCCGCGGGTTGGGGAGGACGATCCTCCGCCACCACGGCGAGGTCTGGGCCGCCGCCTCGGCCGCGAGGCCCAGGCCCAGTAGTCCTCCCGCCAGAACCGCCACCAGAAGACGCCTGTCGATTCGCATCGCACCCTCCTCGTTCGTCACCACGGCGACCGGAACGTGAAATACCCGCGGCCGTCGTTCACCCAGCCGAGGCCGAGGGCCTTGTTGTCGACGACGATGTCCCGCGAGCCGTCCCCGTCGATGTCGGCGAGTCGGATGCGCGTGATGGGCGAGCCGGTCTCGAGCGCTCCCGGCCAGGTGGCGGGGTCGCCGATGATCCGGTCCAGCGACTCGTCGGCGAATGTGCGGCGGCGCGCCTGGCGGAGGACCTGGAAGTAGTAGCCCTGGAAGTAGGTCGCGGGATCCGACCGGACGCGGGTGACGACGAGGTCCTTCCGGCCGTCGCCGTCCAGGTCGTCGGCCTCGACGTCCACGACGACCCCGAAGTCCGGGACGCCGGGGAGCAGCGTCGAGGAGGCGCGCGCGAAACCGAAGGGCCCGCCCCAGTAGACGCGGGTGGCCCACCCGTTCGGCTCGGACGGCTCGGGCTCGTTCGAGCCCAGGATCAGGTCGAGGTAGCCGTCGCGATCGACGTCGATCAGCTCGGCGGCGCTGAGCGCTCGCTGCCCGAGGTCGGGCGGCACCCGGGTCGTGTCGACGGTGAAGTTGCCTCGGCCGTCGTTGAGGAGGAAGTAGGCGTGCCGGCCCGAGAGATAGATGTCGTCCGCCACGAAGATGTCGACGTCCCCGTCGTTGTCGACGTCGGCGGCCGAGGCGGCCTGGTGGAAGCCCTTCCCTTCGAGGGCGGAGAGGGCCTCGATCCAGCGGAGCTTGCCGCTGGGCTGGGAGAGCAGGAGGGCGTTCGTGCCGGGTGCCGGGTAGTAGGCCGACGTCAAGTAGACGTCGGGGCGGCCATCGCGGTTGAAGTCCGCCACGAGGACTCTCTGGCCGTAAGGCACAGACGGCAGGGGGCCGTCCACGACCTGGTCCGTGATGTCTTCGATCGGGCTTCCCAGGGAGATGATGCGCGGCTCGCGAGGCTCGTAGCTGAACCCGACGGGGACCATCGCGGTGTCGAGCTGGCCGTCGCCGTTGAAGTCGGCGTAGCCGAAGGCGATCGCGAACCAGGCGTTCGTCAGACCCATGACGTGGTACAGGTCGGTGCTGAACGGGACCTTGTGCTGGGTGTAGGAGCTGGTCGCGTCGATCCGCGGGTTGGGAAGGATGATGCGCCGCCACCAGGGGACGCGGGTCTGTGCCGCCAGCTCGGCCGCGTGGCCGAGCAACAGCACGCCTGCCGTCATGAGAACCGCTGCGAGACGACGCCGCTCGATTCGCATCCTCTCCTCCCTCTCCTGCCCTGTGGGTTGTTCCCGAGACGATAGGGACGCCCGGCTTCCGCGTCATCCCCCGAACGGGTGATGCGGTTCTCGACGGCCGGCAGCCGTGGGAGTCCCTTGCCCTGTGAATGCGGAAGAGGACGGACGAACGGCTCAGGCCGGGGGGTCGGGCTCCGGGAGGAGGGCGGCATCGAGGGCGAGCTTGCGCAGGAGCTCGCCCTGGCGGCGGGTGCCGGTCTTGGCGAAGACGGACTTGAGCTGCGAGCGGACGGTTTCGCGGCGCACGCCGAGAGCGTCGGCGGCCTCGTCGAGGCCCTCGCCGGCGGCGAGGCGGGCGGCGAGGCGTGCCTCGGCCGGCGTGAGGTCGTAGAGGCGTTCGAGGCGGGTGGTGGAGGCGACGGGCTCGTTCGCGGGGTCGCGGAGGAAGAGGGCCACGGCCGCGCCCGCGCCGCCGGGGGGGCGGCTCGAGGGCGGCAGGGGCGTCGCGAGGGCGACGAGGGCGGGCGCCCCGGACGGGCGGGGCAGGCGCAGGACGTCCCCGCCGTCGGGGCTCGCGCCCGACAGGGGGAGGGCCGTGCGGCGCAGGAGGTCGCGCAGGCGCGAGGTGAGGCTCGGCGTGGCGGCGCGCAGGCCGTCGCTGTCGACGAAGAGGCCGTCGCGCGCGCGGAGGATGCGGCGCGCGGCTCGGTTGACGAGGATTGGACGGCCGTCGGCGTCGAGCAGGAGGAGCGCGGACGGCAGCGCGTCGAGGGCCTCGAGGCTCGCCCGGCGCTCCTCGCGCAGCGCGCCGAGGCGGCTGCGCAGGAGGAAGGCGCGCTGGAGGTGCGGCGCGAGGTGGCTCATCAGGCGCTCCTCGGGCGGGCCGTAGTCGGGGATGTCGCGCGAGCGCATGAGGGTGAGGACGGCGACGCTCGTCTCCGAGCCCGAGACGACGAGGCCGAGGCCGCGGAAGAGGCCCTGCGGCGCGAGGTAGTCGCTGTAGAACTCGGTCTTGACGAGCTGCTCCTCGGGGAACGCGGCCGCGGTCGGGCTGACCGCCCCGATCGCGAGGGGGACGCGCGACCGCGTGAGCCAGGGGTTCACGGCGCCGTAGTGCTCGGCGTAGCGCTCCTGGTAGCCGGGGTCGAAGCCCACCTGCGCGACGATCTCGCCGCCGGGCCGGCGGAGGTCCTGGAGGTTCAGGGCGACGGCCTCGTCGCCCGTCCGGCTCATCAGGCCCTCGAGGAACGGCGTCCACAGGCCGTCGTCGCCGGCCGCCTCGTAGACGAGCTCCACGAGGGCGAGGACGTCGCTCGAGACGATCTCGGATCCGATCCGCCGGCTCATGGCTTCGCGCGTTCCGGCGGTCCGGGCTCGGGGAGGAGGGCGGCGTCGAGCGCGAGCTTGCGGAGCAGCTCGCCCTGGCGGCGGGTGTCGGTCTTCGCGAAGACGGCCTTGAGCTGCGACCGCGCCGTCTCGCGCGCGATGCCGAGCGCGTCGGCCGCCTCGTCGGGCGTCTCGCCGCCGGCGAGGTGCGCGGCCAGTCGGGCTTCCGCCGGGGTGAGGCCGTAGAGCGCACCGAGGCGGCGGCTCGAGGGTCCCGGCTCGGTCGCGGGATCGCGCAGGACGAGCGCCACGGCGGCGCCGGTCGACGCAGCGAGACGGCTCGAGGGGGGCAGCGGGACCACGAGCGCGACGATCGGGTCGCCGGCGGCGCGGGGCAGGTGGAGGACGCCGCCCCCGTCCAGGGCCTTTCCCGCAGCGAGGCTCGCCGTCTTCAGGAGGAGCTGGTGCAGCCGTGTGGTCACCGACGGCGACGCAGCCCGCAGGCCGCCCTGGTCGAGCCGCAGGCCGTCGCGCCGGTCGAGGACCCGGCGCGCCGCCCGGTTGACAAAGGTGGGCCGTCCCTGGCGGTCGAGCAGGAGGACGGCCGAGGGCAGGGTGTCGAGGGCGGATTCCGCGTCGGCGGCGTCCTGGCGGGCGCGCGCGAGCTGCCGCGAGAGGCGAATGGCGCGAACCAGGTGGGGCCGGAGGCTCTCCAGGGCCGCGACCTCGCGGTCGTCGAACTCGCCGACTCTGCGGGGCCGGTGCAGGGACAGGCTGAGCGGCTCGCCGTCGAGGACGAACGAGAGCCCGAGCGCGTAGAAGGCCCCGCTGCGCCGGGCGTAGTCACGGTAGAACTCGCTCTCCTCGAACTCCCGGTCGGCAAGGCCCATGCGGGCGTGGGTCAGCACCTCGCCCGGCCGCCGCAGGGCCCGGTGCAGCCTCTCGTCCACCAGCCGGAAGTGGCGGGCGTAGTCGACGGCGAGCTCCGGGGCGATCCCCTCGCTGGCCCCGAAGACGTCCCTCTGGACGAGCAGGTCGCCGGCGAACGCCCGCCACGCGGGGACGAGCGCCCGCAGGGCGGGGCCCCACTCCCCGTCGGCCGCCGACGCGTACACCCGGTCCACGAGGCGCAGGAGCGCCTGGTCGTCCAGCAAGGCCATGAATCCGGCGTACGAAGGATGAATGTGGGCGTGAGACCCCTTGGTGGGGACTGCGGAAGGGAGAGGGGATTCGGCTCATTGGGGGGCCGCGGGGCCCTCGTGGCGAGCGGGGGGGCTGGGTTGCGCCGGCCTCGAATGTCCTCCATACTGGAGGAACCATGGAGGAACCGTGGCGACGTTGAACGTGAAGAACCTGCCGGACCCGCTCTACCGCCGGCTTCAGAAGCGGGCTCGAGACCGACGCCGATCCGTCGCGCAGGAGGTCGCGGTCATCCTCGAGGAGGCGCTCGAGCGCGAGGAGCCGCTGTCGATCCTCGAGCTGCGCGGGCTGGGCAAGGAGGCGTGGCGGGACGTCGATGCGGCGGCCCACGTCGAGGCCGAGCGCCGCACGTGGGACTGAGGGAAGACCTCGGGCCGGGGCCGGTCGCCCTCGACACCGCGCCGTTCATCTACTTCATCGAGGAGCATCCGCAGTTCGTCCCGATCGTGGCCCCGGTGTTCGAGGACGTCGCCGCGGGGCGCCGCGAGGTCGCGACCTCCGGCCTCACGCTGCTCGAGGCGCTGGTCGTCCCGTACCGCGCGGGGAACCTGGCGCTCGCCGAGCGGTACGAGGCCCTGCTCACGCGCAGCCGCGGCGTGCGGCTCGTCGAGATCGGCCGGGGCGAGCTGCGGATGGCCGCCCAGCTGCGCGCCGTCCACCCGTCCGTCCGGACCCCCGACGCGCTGCAGCTCGCGGCGGCGCTCTCCGCGGGATGCTCGGCGTTCGTCACGAACGACAGGGACCTGCCGGCGCTGCCGGGCCTGCGGATCCTGAAGCTGCGCGACTACCTGTAGCAGCCCCGATGCTGGATCAGGATTGCGAAGATGGCCTTCGGGCTGTGGCGTGGCCGGGGCCTCGACGGGCTGGCCTACGAGCGGCGCCTGCGACGGGAGTGGTGATCCGTGGAGGTCCTCTTCGACACCTCATCGACCCGAGGGACGACCCCGGCGTCCGCGTTCCCTACGTGTTCTGAGGGGACGTCAGGCCGACAGCCACGACGGCAGGCCGGCGAGCGGCAGCGCAATCACGCCCTCGCCGAGAGGGTACGGGTTGGGGCTGCGGCACACGACGGCCGCGCGGGGCGGGCGGGGGAACTCCGCCCGGACACGCTCGAGGCGCCCCGGTCCCTCGGGGTGCTCGGCCCACTTCGCGTCCGCGAGGAGGAACTTCCCCGCCTTGTGCAGGAGGAAGTCCGCTTCTTTCGCGCGGTCGCGCCAGTAGGCCAGCTGCCAGGAGCCGAGGCCCGAGGCGAGAAGGCGCGCGATCTCGGAGAAGACGAGGGTCTCCCACAGCTGCCCGGCGAGCGGCGATTCGCGCAGGTCAGCGACGGAGCCGACACCCATCAGGAAGGCGCACAGGCCGGTGTCGTGGAGGTGCAGCTTCGGGGTCTTCACGAGGGACTTCGTGCGGTTCGAGAACCAGGGCTCGAGGAGGGCGACGATGCCGGACCGCTCGAGCACGGACAGCCACTGGCCGGCGGTCGAGGGGCTGATCCCGACGTCGCGCGAGAGCTCTGCGCGGTTGAGGAGCTGCGCCGTGCGCAGTGCGGCGGCTCGAAGAAAGCGCTCGAAGTCCCGGAGGCTCCCCACCTGGAGCTGGGCCCGGAGGTCGCGCTCGAGGTAGGTGGCGACGTACGACTGGAAGAAGCCGCGGGGGTCGATCTCGGGCTGCGCGTGGAGCTCGGGGTAGCCGCCGCGGAGAAGCACCTCCTCGATCGGGACGCCCGGTCGGGCGCGCGCGATCTCGGCGTGGCTCAGCCCGCCCAGGGTCAGGACCGCGGCACGGCCCGCGAGCGACTCCGCGACGCTCGCCATGAGGGGAAACGCCTGCGACCCGGTGAGGATGAACTGGCCGTTCTCCCCGCGCCGCTCGTCCACCCGTCGTTTCAGGTGCCGGAAGAGGCCCGGCGCGTACTGGACCTCGTCCACGACGAGCGGCCCCGGGTGTCGGGCCAGGAAGCCCGTGGGGTCCCGCTCGGCCTGCTCGGCCTCGCTCGGCAGGTCGAGGCTGACGTAGGCGTGGTCGGGGAAGACCCGCCGGACGAGGGCGGTCTTGCCGGTCTGCCGCGCGCCGGTCAGCACGACCACGGGACGGGTGCGGGCACGCTCCGCCAGCACGGGCTCGAGCAGCCGGTCGATCCACATCATGCAAATGATGCGACGGCGTCGCATCATTTGCAACCCCTCACGTGCCTCCCCAGCGTGCTCTGAGCCGGATCGAGCCGGCTTTCCGCATCCCCCTTCAGACACCCTCGCGCCTTCGCCGGTCACCGGTCCCGAACCACGAGACTCAGGAGGTTTCTGTGAAGCTGGCGTTTCGACTCGCCCTCGCCCAGGCGCTCGCTCTCGTTCTCGTGCCCGCCCTCCCGGCGGCTCCATTCAGCGGGATCCCGGGCCGGGCGTCCCTCGTCGACTGCGCGGCCGGGCAGACGATCGGCCGGGCGCTCGCCCGGCTCGACAAGGGCCGCCCCAGCGTGCTCCGGGTGTCCGGTACGTGCCACGAGAGCGTCACGGTCGAAGGGTTCGACGACCTGCGCATCGTCGGCGCGCCCGGGGCCGCGATCGAGTCGGTCGCGGGAGCGACCGCCTACCCCGTCACCGTCTCCGCCTCGCGCTCGGTCTCCGTCGAGTCCCTGACGGTCCGGGTGACGGACAGCGCGTGGAAGCCCGCCTTCTCCTTCTGGGGCTGTGCCGCCTGTCGTCTGACGGACGTCACGGTGGAGGGCGGCACGACGTTCTGGGCCCTGGGGTGGAGCCAGGTGACCGCCCTGCGCCTGCGCCACACGGGCGTGGGCGGGAGCGGGCCGATCGTGGCCAACTCGAAGCTCGACATGGACGACTCCACGTTCGACGGCGGCGGCAACGCCGCGTGCGGGCTGCAGGTCGCGGAGAACGGGGTGGCCGTGGTGCGCGCGTCCGCGTTCCGCCGCTTCTACTCGGGCGTGTGCGCCGCGAGCGGGGGCCAGGCGCACTTCTGGAACGCCAACGCCATCGAGGACAACCTGTGCAGCGGGATCCAGGTGAGGAACGCCGGCCACGTCGAGGTACACCAGAGCACGATCCAGGGCAACGGCGGCACCTGCTTCGCCGGGGGGATCCACGTCGACCTGGCCGGCCGGCTCTTCATCGACACGACCGCGGTGCGGAACAACTCCGGCGGCGGCATCGTCCTCGATCACCAGTCCTTCGCCGGCCTCGGCGCGGGCACCGTCGTCTCGGGAAACAACCAGGGCGGGCTGCGGGTGAAGAACGGCTCGATGGCGGTCGCGCCGGGGAGCCCCGGGCAGATGGTCGAGGTGTCCGGAAGCAGCGGCGGGGCCGACCTGTTCTGCGACTCCACGTCCCACGTCAACAACGCGGCCCAGATCGGGGGCGCCACCTCGACGCAGTGCCCGAACCTCCACGCCGGCGACGCGCCCTGACCGAGAGACCGATCGGCGCCGCCCCTCAGCGTAGCGGCGCCACGTCCTCGAGGAGGCGAGAGAGCGCCACCGCCCGAACCCGGGGGGCGAGCGGGAAGGAGTGCGGCCCGCCGTGGACCACGTCCAGCCGTTCCAGCCGAAGGTCCTCGAGGGCCACGCGCATCGAGCGCGTCAGCGCGGGAGACGAGGTGCGCTTGAACTCGAAGCCCCAGCGCCGCCGCCCGCGGACCACGAGCAGGTCGAGCTCCGCCCCGCCGTGGGTGGCCCAGAAGTGGCACTCGCGCCACTCGACGCCGAGCCGGCGCACCACCGCCTCGAGGGCGAAGCCCTCCCACGAGGCTCCGAGCTTCGGGTGGCGCTCGAGGTCGCGCCTCTCGCGGATCCCGAGCAGCGCGTGGAGCACGCCCGAGTCGGCCACGTAGACCTTGGGTGAGCGCACCTGCCGCTTGCCGAGGTTCTCGCTCCAGGGGAGAAGGACGCGCACGGCGAAGGTCGCGGCGAGCAGGTCCAGGTAGCGCCGCACGCTCGTGTCCGAGACGCCGAACGAGCGCCCGAACTCGGCCGCGTTCCAGGTCTGAGCGTGGTAGTGCGCCAGCATCGACCAGAACCGCTCGAGGGTCGGTCCCGGGATGCTGGTGCCGAGCTGCGGCAGGTCGCGCTCGACGAACGCCCGTACGAACGCCCGACGCCACTCGTCACTCTCGCGCTCGGTGCGGGCCAGGAAGGACCGCGGGAATCCGCCCCGAAGCCAGAGCCGGTCAGCTCGCTCGGGGGAGACGTCCTCGAGCGAGAAGCCGCCGAGCTCGTGGTAGACGACGCGTCCCGCCAGCGACTCGGCCGACTGCCGCAGGAGCTCGGGCGAGGCGCTCCCGAGCACGAGGAAGCGGGCGGGCCGGCGCGGCCGGTCGGCCAGCACCCGGAGCAGGGGGAACAGGTCCGGCCGCCGCTGGATCTCGTCGATCACCACGAGGCCCCGCAGCGGCTCGAGCGTGAGGCGGGCGTCGGCCAGGCGCGCGAGATCGGCCGGGTCCTCCAGGTCGAGGAACGTGGCCGCGCCGCGATGGCCCTTCAGGACCTCGCGGGCCAGCGTGGTCTTGCCGACCTGGCGCGGACCGAGAATGCCCACGACGGGGTGGGTCCCGAGCAGGCGTCGCACGCGGGAGACGTCTCTCGGGCGGGGTACGAACATACCTCGAATTATCGACTCTTACCGTCGACATTTCAAGGATCGGTCCGAGCTCAGTCCTCCTCCTGCCGCCTCAGCACCCAGGCCTCCACGAGCTCGTAGAGCGTCGGCAGCACGATCAGGGTCAGGAGGGTCGACGTCGTGATGCCGCCGATGACGACGCTCGCGAGCGGGCGCTGGACCTCCGCCCCCGCGCCGTGCGAGAGGGCCATGGGGACGAAGCCGAGGGCGGCCACGAGGGCCGTCATCATGACCGGCTTGAGGCGGGTCGCCGCGCCGCGCAGGATCGCGGGGCGCAGCGCGAGGCGGCCCTCCTCGCGCAGACGGTTGATGGCGGCGATCATGACGATGCCGTTGAGGACGGCCACGCCGAAGAGCGCGATGAAGCCGACCGAGGCCGAGAGGTTGAGGTTGAGGCCGCGGATCCGGAGGGCGGCGATGCCGCCGACGAGGGCGAACGGCACGTTGAGGATGACGAGGGCGGCCTGGCGGACCTTCCCGAAGGTCAGGAAGAGGAGCAGGAAGATGATGGCGAGGGAGGCGGGGATGACGACCATCAGGCGCCGGGTGGCCCGCTGCTGGTTCTCGAACTGGCCGCCCCACTCGACGAAGTAGCCGGCGGGCAGCTTCACCGCCGCCGCCATCCTCTGCTGCGCCTCGGCCACGAAGCTGCCCACGTCGCGGCCGCGCACGTTCGTCTGCACGACGAGGCGCCTCTGGCCGCTCTCGTGGTTGATGGCCTCCGGCCCCTGGATGGTCCGGATGTCGGCGACGCTCGCGAGCGGGACCTTCTCGCCGCCGGGGGCGGTCAGCAGCAGCTCGCCGATGCGCTCGGGGTCGCCGCGGATCTCGTCGGGGAAGCGCACCACCACGTCGAACCGGCGCGGGCCGTCGAGGATCTCGGTGGCGGTGGCGCCGCCGACCGCCGTCTCCACGAGCTCGCGCACGTCGGCGACGTTGAGGCCGTAGCGCGCGATCCCTTCCCGGTCGACGTCGATCTGGACCTGCGCCGCGCCGGAGAGGACCTCGACCTGGAGGTCGGCCGCCCCGCGCACGCCGTCGAGGACGGCGCGGATCTGTTCCCCCACCCGCTCGAGGACCGCCGGCTCCGGGCCGAAGACCTTGACCGCCACGTCGGCCTTCACGCCCGAGACGACCTCGTCGAGCCGCATGGCCATCGGCTGGGTGAAGTTGCAGGCCACCCCCGGCATCTCGGCGAGGGCCGCCGCCATGTGGTCGATCAGCTCCTCCTTCGACCAGCCGCTCTTCCACTCGTCGATCGGGTGGAGGTTCACGTACACGTCGCCCTGGTAGATGCCCATGGCCTCCGTCGCCACGTCGGGCCGGCCGATCTTCGTCACGACCTGCTTCACCTCCGGGAAGCGGCGGATGATCTGCTCGACCCGGGTCGAGATGGCCGCCGACTCCTCGAGCGAGATGGACGGCAGCTTGCGGGTCTCGACGAGGATCGCGCCCTCGTCGAGCCGGGGCATGAACTCGCTGCCGATGAAGGCGACGGACGCGGTCGCCACGGTCACCACCGCGGCCGCCACCGACAGCGTCCGACGCGGGTGGTTCATCGCGTCCTCGAGGTGGGCGACGTAGTAGCGGCGCAGCCGCACGAACCAGGGCTCCTCCCGCTCCGAGCCCTCGATCTTCAGGAGGAAGAACGACGCGACCGGGACGTAGGTGAGGGCGAGGACGAGCGCGCCGAGGATGGCCGAGCAGACGGTGATCGCCATCGGCCGGAACATCTTGCCCTCGAGGCCCTCGAGGGTGAAGACGGGGACGTACACGGCCACGATGATGAGGACGCCGAAGAGGACCGGCCGCGCCACCTCCACGGCCGCGGTCGTGAAGAAGCGCCGGCGGTGGCTCGCGGGGTCGGCCACGAAGTCGGGCTCGGCGGCGGGGTCGTGCTCGGCGCGGCGGCGGATGAAGTTCTCCATCATCACGACCGCGCCGTCCACGATGAGGCCGAAGTCGATCGCCCCGAGCGACATCAGGTTCGCCGAGACCCCGAACAGGCGCATCCCGAAGAAGCCGGCGAGCATCGAAAGGGGAATGACCGAGGCGACGATCAGCGAGGCCCGCACGTCGCGCAGGAAGAAGAAGAGGACGGCGACGACGAGGAGCGACCCCTCGAGGAGGTTCTTCGTCACCGTGCGGGAGGTGCGGTCGATCACCTCGCTCTGGTCGTAGAAGGGCTCGATCCGCATCCCGGCGGGCAGCGTCTTCTGGATCTCCTCGATCCGGGCCTTGACCCGGGTCGCCACGTCCTTCCCGTTCTCGCCCTTCAGCATGATGACCATGCCGGCCACCGTCTCGCCCTTCCCGTCGCGGGTGACGGCGCCGCTCCTGGGCAGCGGGCCCACCTCGACGTCGGCCACGTCGCCGAGGAGGATCGGCACGCCCTCGACCGAGGCGAGGACGATCCGGCGCAGGTCGAGGACCCCGGTGGCGAGGCCGCTGCCGCGGACGGTGAAGCGCTCGGAGCGGTGCTCGACGAAGCCGCCGCTGAAGGAGGCGTTGTTGGCCGCGACCGCCTCCACGACCTGGTGGAGCGAGAGGTCGTAGCGCTCGAGGCGCCGGGGACGGACGATCACGTGGTACTGCTTCGTGAGGCCGCCCCAGGAGTTGACCTCCGAGACGCCGCGCACGGAGCGCAGGCGCGCGCGCACGTCCCAGTCGTGGAGCGTCTTCTTCTCCATCGGCGGGGCGTCGCCCTCGACGAGGTACTGGTAGATCTCGCCGAAGGCGGTCGCCACCGGCCCGAGCGTGGGCTCGAGCCCGTCCGGGATCCGCCCGCGCGCCTCGGAGAGCCGCTCGGTCACGAGCTGGCGGGCGAAGTAGGGCGGAACCCGGTCCTCGAAGACGACCGTGATCATCGAGAGGCCGAACTTCGAGATCGAGCGCACCTCGGTCGCGCCGGGGGCGCCCATGAGGGCGGTCTCGATCGGGTAGGTGACCCGCTGCTCGACCTCGACCGCGGCGAGGCCGGGGGCCTCGGTCACGACCACGACCTGGTTGTTGGTCAGGTCGGGGAACGCCTCGACCGGCACCTCGCGCCAGGCCACGATGCCGGTGGCGACGAAGGCGGCGAGGCAGAGGAGGACGAAGGCCCGCTGGCGCAGGGCGGCGGCGACGAAGCGCTCGACCGGGCCCACCTCACTCCTCCTCGGCGAGCGCGCCCTTGAGCAGCTCCGACTTGAGGAGGAAGGAGCCGGACGTGGCCACCTCCTCGCCCTCCCTCACGCCCGAGCGGACCTCGATCCAGCCGTCGGCCTCCTGGCCGAGGGCGACGTCGCGCCGTTCGAAGGCCCCCTTCGCGGTCTTCACGAACACGAAGGGCTTGCCCTCGATCTCCTGGACCGCCGCCGAGGGCACCGCCAGCACCTCGTGGGGCTCGCCGGAGGACAGCTTGAGCGCGGCGTACATCTCGGGCTTGAGGCGGCCGTCGGGGTTCGGCACCTGGCAGCGCACGGTGACCCGCCGGGTCTTCGGGTTCACCGTGTCGGCCACGAAGGTGATCCGGCCGGCGAAGGTCTCCCCGGGGTAGGCGGCCACGCGCAGCTCGGTCGGGAGGCCGGCCTTCACCAGGGGGATCTGGGTCTCGTCGATCTCGGCCACCGCCCACAGCTCGGCGAGGTTGGCGACGACGTAGAGCGGAGCCCCGACCGTGACCGCGGTGCCCTGCGTGACGTGCTTCTCGAGGACGACCCCGTCGAGGGGGCTGCGGACGGGGATGTACTCGCCGCTCTCCCCGCTCGGGTCCTCCGCGTTCGTGACGCCGTAGTGCTCGAGCGCCTCCTCCGCCCGCCGCACCTCGGTCCTCGCCATGTCGAGCTGCTCGTCGGCCGCCACCCGGTCGGCCTCGGCCCGCTGGAGGTCGTGGCGGGAGATCGCCTTTTCCGCGAGAAGCCGCTGCGCCCGCTCCTCGTTCTGTCGCGCGAAGGCCTGCTCGGTCTCCCGCCGCCGCCGCTCGGCCACCGCCTTCCTGTAGTCGGCCCAGGCGTCGTGGACGACGTGGCTGTGCAACTCGGCGAGAACCTGCCCGCGGCGGACGCGGTCGCCGACCTCGGCGTAGGCCCTGATCACGAGGCCCTCCACGAGGGACCCGAGGCGGGCCGTCCGCTTCTCGTCGAGGGCGAGGACGCCGGGGGCTTCCACGCGGTCGGTCCGCGTCAGGCGCTTCACCGTCTCGGTCGAGATGCCGGCCTGCCTCTGGGCGGCCTCGCCGAGCGAGACGGTGCCCTCCGCGGCGGTCGGCGCCGCGCCCTGCGGGCCCCCGCGGCCGGCGCACGCGCGCCAGACGGCGACGACGGCCACCAGCGCCACCGCGGCGACGACGAGGACGAGGAGCCGGCCGCCCTTCACGGGGCCGAGCCCGTGCTGCTCGGGGGCGTGGACGGGGTCGTGGGAGCTCGTCATGGCAGCACCTCCAGGCCCGCGGCGAGGCGGGCGCGGCCGCTCGCGAGAAAGGCCTCGACGGTCAGGTCGAGGGCCTCGCGGCGGGCCTCGGTGTTCGTTCTCTCGGCGTCGACGACCCGCAGCACGTCGGAGGCGCCCTCGCGGAAGGCGGCGAGCGCGGAGCGGCGGGCCTCCTCGGCCGGCCGCACGAGGTCCTCGTCGAGCCGGGCGAGCCGCCCCTGCAGCTCGCGCGCCGCGCGGACGAGGATCGCGGCCTCGGCCCGGGCGCGGGCGAGCGTCGCCTCGAGCTCGAGCTCGGCCGCGCGGGCGGCGGCCTCGGCGCGCGCGACGGCGACGCCGTTCCGCTCGAAGACGGGGACGGTCGTGACGATGCCGACCACGGCCGTGTCGAGGCCCGCGGTGCGCTTGTAGCCGCCGGTCAGCGCGAGGTCGGGCCAGCGGCGCGCCCGCTCCAGCGACATCGTCCCCCGCGCCCGGGCGGCGCGGGCGCGCGCGGCGGCCACGTGGGGCCGGCTCGCGAGCGCCTGCTCGGCGAGCTCCCCGGGATCGCCCGCGGGGGGCGGCGGCAGGTCGGGCCTCTCGAGGCGGAGGCCTTCGACGGGGCGGCCGACCAGGAACGCGAGCTCGGCCTCGGCGCGCAGCTGCTCGATCCGGGCACGGGCGAGCTGGTTCGCGGCCCGCGCCCCCTCGGCGCGGAAGCGCAGCAGGTCGGCCTCGGCGGCGTAGCCCTCCCCGACCCGCTTCTCCATGGCCGCGACGATGTCCTTCAGGTTCGCGGACTGCGCGTCGAGCGCCGCGACGAGCTCCCGCCCGCGCCACGTCTCGACGTAGCGGCGGACCGTGTCGAGCTCGACCTCCTGCTCGGCGCGCCGCCGCTCCGCCCCGGCCTCCTCGCTCTCTCCGCGCGCCTGGGCCTTCCTCCCCCCGCGCGTGAACAGGTCGAGCGGCTGGGTGAGGACGGCGAACGCGTCGAGGTCGGTGCTCGCGACGAAGTCGTCGGCCCCCGGCCGCCAGTTCTCCATCGTCAGCTCGAGCGTCGGGTCGGCGAGGCGGCCCGCGGCCTTCGCCGCCCTTGCAGCACCCTCGGCCTGGGCGCGGGCCGCGGCGGCGAGGGGCGAGTGGGCGCGGGCGAGGGCCACGGCCTCGGCCAGCGTCAGCGCCTCGCCGGCGGTGTTCGAGGGGGGTCCGGCCGGGGAGGGCAGGGCCGCGGCCGGCGCCTGCGCGAGAAGAAGGAGAAGCCAGAGGACCATGGCGCACCTCGGACGGGTTCGGCCAAGCTCATCACCAGCGCCTTCGCCTGTCGAGAGGCGAACGACTCAGGCGCGGTCAGCGTCGCTGGCGCTGCCAGTAGTCCCGGAAAGCCCGCAGCCGGGGCAACGATTCCCGGTCCTTGGCCCGGTTGGCCGCCTCCTTGCTCCGGATGATGTCGTCCGGGTGGCAGACCGGAAATCCCTCGACGTCGACGCGCCGCGTCCAAGCCGACTCGAACGTCTCGATCCCGTCGGGAGCGAAGACGAGATCGAGGTCGAACGGCCCGTTCCGGAGCTGGACGAAGTCCTTGCCCCGCCGGATCTCGTCCGCCTGCGGCCCCGTCAGGTCGAAGCCCAGCTCGCTCAGGGCGGCGACGGCGGCCGAGCCGTTCGTCTCGCTCTTCTCGAGGAAGAGGTCCGCGTCCTGCGTGGTGTCCGGATAGCCGAGGAGGATGGCCCCCGACTTGCCGATGAAGAGGTATCGCACGGCGTGCCGGGCGAAGGCGTCCCGGACCTCCTCCGCCTGGGCGTACTCAAACCGCGGGGCCATAGCCGAGCCAGTCCGGCAGCTCCCGGGCGCACCAGGCCCGGTACTGCGCCATCGTGTCGAACGAGCGATAGGGCGCGTCGTCGAGGACGGGCTTGTACGTGTGGATGAAGGCGTAGCGCAGCCTCGTCCGGAGGGGCCGGCGTGAGGCAGCCTCGAACTCGGCCTCCCACTCGCGACGTTCGCGATCATCCGGTTGACGCGGCTCCATCGCTCAATGATAG
>CAZABC010000033.1:0-23511 GCA_964483405.1 uncultured Anaerolineaceae bacterium | reverse complement strand
ACGCCTCCGACCGCATCGAGTTCGGGGCGACGAGCTGGTGCTCCGGGTGGATCCGGAGGCTGGTCGAAGCGATCTGCAAGAGGGCCGGCGCATCGACGATGTACCGTGTCATACCTCTCAGCATACGGTGCTCAGGAGACCCTGATGACCGACAGGCTCTATTCGCGACAGCTCCACGCGGCAGCAGGCGCCGAGGCGTGGCGCGTGCTGCCGGACGGCGCTTACGCGTTCTTCGGGTCCGACTCCTTCCCGCAGTCGGTGCGCTTCGTCGAGGAGATCGGCCGCCTCGTGGACAAGGGCGACCCGCCCGACATCGAGATCCGTCGCGACGGCGTGACCGTGCTGATCCGGGCATTCAAGGGTCGCGACTTCGGCCTCGTGCGCGCCGACCTCGACCTCGCCCGAGCGATCTCGACCGCGGCCGGTGCGCTCGGGCTGCGTCCCGAGCCCGCCGCCATCCAGGGCCTCTCGGTCATCCCGGGGGCGACCGATCGACGGGCGATCATGCCGTTCTGGCAGACGGTGCTCGGCTACGACCCACGGCCGGATAGCCCCGAGGAGGACCTGGTCGACCCGCACGGACGCCTGGCTCCTTTCTGGTTCGAGGAGATGGACGCCTTGCGGCCCGACGGCAGCGGGTCGATCCACCTCGTCGTGTGGGTCCCATGGGACCAGGCCGAGTCGCGGGTCGCGGCCGCCGTCGCCGCCGGTGGCCGGATCGTCCGACACAACGTCGAGGAAGGCTTCTGGACGCTCGCCGATGCCGTCGGCAACGAGGTGGACGTCGCGACGACCTCGGCACCGGACCCGGCCGCATGACCAGACCGATGCGCGTCATCCTCGAGATCGGCAAGGGGCCCCGCCGCGTCGTGGCCGGGGCCATCGACTGGCCGGGGCTGGACCGATGGGGCACGGCCGAGTCCGCGGCCGTCGACGTCCTTCGGTCGTACCTCGACCGCTACGCGCCGGTCGCCCGGCGCGCCGGACTGACGGCCGAGCTCGCCGAGGAGACCGGGGACATCGAGGTCGTCGAACGAGTGGCGGGCTCGAGCTCGACCGACTTCTGGGGCATCGCGCACGTCCCTTCACGGATCGAGCACATGCCGCTGTCGACCGACGAGCTCGAGCGTCGGCTCGCCCTCCTGGCGGCGTGCTGGGCGACCTTCGACCATACGGTCGAGCGGGTCGCTGGCGAGCTCCGGCCCGGCGCACGGAGTGCCGGTCGGACCCGGGAGCAGATCATCCGCCACGTCTACGGGACCGAACCGGAGCAGTTCACGCGGAAGGTGGAGGTCAGGACGCCGAGGGAAACGGTCCTGACCCCGGATGGGCTCGAGCTGCATCGGCAGCGGACGATCGATGCCATCCACGAGTACCACCGCCAGGGACGGCAGGCCCGGACATGGCCGCTGCTGTTCCTGATCCGCCGCATCGCCCATCACGTCATGGATCACGCGTGGGAGCTGGAGGACCGCGACCCCACCCCGTGACGTGGCGGCCAGGGGACCTGCTAGTCCACGTCCGTCCCTGGCTCGGGGACGAGGCCGAGCCGCACCGCGATCGCGGCGATCTCCGCGCGGCCACTCGCGCCCAGCTTCGACTTGATGTTCGAAACGTGCACGCTGGCGGTCTTCTCGCTGATGAACAGCTCGGTGGCGATCTCCCGGTTGGTCCGACCCAGGGTGAGGCGCTCCAGCACGTCCCGCTCGCGCTGGGTCAGCTTGAACGGGACGGCGCGGCGTCCGAGCGGTGCCTCGAGGGCCTGCTCCGGAGGAGCGGGCCGACTGCCCAGGTCCAGCCGCGACCGGACCGCCAGCCTCTCGATGTCCCGCTGGAGGGGATCGGCCCCGAGGTCGCCGGCGATCCGGTGCGCCTCGAGCGCCGCGGCCTGCGCGGCGGCCCGCGATCCGCGGGCGAGCAGCAACGCCTCGGCCTGGCGGAACCGGCTGTAGGCGGCATCGTGGGGATGCTGCAGCTCGTCGGCCGCGGCCGCCGCGGTGGCCCACGCGGACGCGCTCGAGCGACCCATGAGCCTGCTGAGCTCGGCCTTGCCGAGGGCCACGTCGAGCGCCAGGTGCGGGTCGCCACCACCAGGCAACGCGCGCACGAGCTGCGCGTGCCGATCGAGCCGTCGGTCGAACTCGCGGCCGATCGCGAGCGCCTCGGCCAGCCCCGCCGCATCGCCGAGCGGGCGGGCCGCCTCGGCGAGGTCCGCCGCCGCGCGAATCGCCAGGCGGTGGCACACGCGCATGTGGACATCACGCTCCGGCTCGGCCGAACGCGCCAGGCTTTCGCGCACCGAGTCGATGGCCTCGGACGGTCGCCCGCGCGCGATCGACAGCAGGGCCATGCTCGAGTACAGGTCCGTCCAGCCATAGGCGGTCGCGGTGAAGCTCCGGCACATCAGCAGCACGGTCTCGAGATGCTCGGCGGCCGAGTCCAGCTTGCCGCGGCCCAGGTCGAGGAGCGCCCGGGCGCCGTGCGCGAGGACCCCGGGCGAGCCCCTCGCGTCTCGCTCGAGCGCGCCCGCGATCCACTCGTCCGCCTCGGCCCATCGTCCGAGCCGGAAGGCCGAGACGCCCCTGATCGCGCGCAGCGCGCTCCCGAGTCCCTCGGCTCCCCAGCGCCCGCTCTCGGCGATCGCGGCATCGGCGACCCTGCACGCCTCATCGAGGGCGCCGGCCCAATGGAGTGCCAGCGCCAGCTCGATGGAGATCTCGGCGGCCCCCGTGAAGTCACCGACCGAGCGCGCGAGGGTGAGTGCCTGACGCAGGGTCCGCACCCCCGACTCGGCATCGCCGACCGCCGCGGCGTTGCGGCCGAGGCAGCCCAGCGCGCGGATCTCGGCCTCGGCCGAGCCGACGGTGCGGGCGGTCGCCAGGGCTTCGCCGGCAAGGCGGTCCGACTCGCCGAAGTAGCACTGCAGCCCGAGCGCGTGGGCCAGGATCCCCTGCACCTGGGCGAGGGCGACCGAGGGAGGCTCGGCCGGCAGGAGTTCGATGGCCCGCCGGGCGACCGGCTGCGCAGCGTCAGGGTTGCCCGATCCGAGGTGATACACCGCCAGCCGCTCGAGCAGGGCCCCGGTTGGCGTCGCGCCCGGCTCGGCGGCCGCGTCGTCATCGAGCGCGGCCTGCACGAGCTCGATCGCCCGGTGGTAGGCGCCGGTGAGGGCGGCCGCCTCGGCGGCGCGCATCCGCAGATCGTGACGCGTCATGCCCTCGACGGTCGGCGTGTCGGCCGGCCACAGGCTCAGCGCGAGGTGGTAGTGCGCAAAGGCGTTGCCGAAGGCGAACATCCGCTCCGCCGCCCGCCCGGCGCGCACCATGGCCGGCAGCGCTCGGCCCGCATCTCGTGCCTCGTACCAGTGGTGGGCGAGCTCGGCGGCGACCGCCGCGTCGATGTCATGGCCGGCATGGACCGCTTCGATCGCGCCGGCGACCGCAGCGTGTAGGGCGAGCCGCTCGCCCGGCAACAGCTCGTCGTAGACCGCTTCCCGAACGAGGCCATGGCGGAACTGCATGACCTCGTCGACGCCCGCCAGCAGCAGGTGGCGGTCGATCGCCTCCCGCAACGCCGCGGTCAGTTGAGCCGGTTCGAGGTGGGTGACGATCGCCAGGACGTCATGTCGCGCGGCCTGACCGGCGACCGCGACGACGCGCAGCACGTCCCGCGACGCGGTCGACAGGCCACCGACCCGGGCCAGCAGGGTCTCCCGAAGGGTCAGGCCGAGGCGTGGCTCGCCGCGTTGCTCGACGGCGAGCAGCTCCTCGGTGAAGAAGGCATTGCCCCCGCCCCGCGCATGGAGGCGCGCGACGACGGCACGGTCGGGGGGCTTGCCGAGGATCCCCGCGAGCTGGTCGCGGACCTCGTGGGGCGTGAATGGGGCGAGCTCGATGCGCTGCACGTGCCCGCTGCGCCCCAGCTCGGCGAGGAGGGCCAGGAACGGGTGGCGCTCGCTCAGCTCGTCGGTCCGATAGGTCCCGATCAGCACCACTCGGCCGTGGCCGAGGTTCCGGGCCAGGAACAGGAGCATGTCGCGGGTCGATCGATCCGACCAATGCAGGTCCTCCAGCGCGATGACCGTGGCCCTGTCCGCGGCGATTCGCTCGATCAAGCCGAGCACCTGGAGGTAGAGGGTGGATTGGCCCGCCGAGGTGGGCGCTTCGGACGGAGTCTCGTCCTCGCCGCCGGCCTCGAGGTCGGGGATCAGCTGCCGGACGGCGGATCGCGCCGGCCCGACGATGCGGCCGAAGTCCTCCGGGGCCAGGGTCTTCAGCCACGGACGAAGCGCGGCGACGAACGGGTCGTATGGGCGCGCGCCATCGCCGAGGTCGACACATGCTCCGCCGAGGAAGCGCATCCCGGCGGACTCGGCGCTCGCCCGGACCTCCGCGAGCAGACGGGTCTTGCCGACGCCGGCTTCGCCACCGACGATGACCGCGCCCACGGTCCCCGACCTGGCGTCCCCCAGGACGGCCTGCAGCCGCTGGAGCTCCTCGCCGCGCCCGACGAACACCGGACTCGAGATCCGCCCGTTCATCCGCGGATTATCGGGCTTCGATCGAGCGACCTCCAGCCAGCAATGGCAGGCCTAAGGGACTCCCCTGCCCGAAACTAAGGAGCGACCCATTGCCGTGGCCGACCGGGGCGGCATACCCTCCCGGCATCCTGACCCGTGAACCGGAGAGACCAATGACGGAAGCCTCGAGCGCCCCGGCACCGGACGTTCGCATGGACCTCGTCGGACAGGCCTGCGCGACGTTGACCCCGATGATCGCCTCCCAGATGCGTCAGCTGCAGACCGGCCAGGTCCTGGAGGTCATCTCCGACGACCCCACCGCGCGCAGCGGCCTGGCGTCATGGTCGAGGCTGACCGGCAATCCCATCCTGGCCATCGTCGAGGACGGGCCGGGCCGGACCCGCTACTACCTGATGCGCAAGTAGGCCTGGAGGGACCCTTCGATGCCGCGATTCCTGGCGCAATCCACCCACGGTCGCGAGGATCCGGAGCGAGCGACGCTGCCGTTCATCGTGGCGAACATCGCCGCCTCGGCCGACCAGGAGGCCATCGTCCTGCTCACGATCGAGGGCGTGTGGCTGGCGACGAAGGGCTACGCCGACGACATCCACTATGAGGGCATGCAGCCACTGCGCGAGGTCATCGACTCGCTGCTCGCCAACGGCGGGCAGATCTGGGCCTGCGGCGCCTGCACGAAGCCGCGCGGCATCACCGACGAGCAGCTGATCGACGGCGCGCGGATCATCTCGGCCGCGGACGTCGTCGCCGAGCTCGCGGGCGGGACCCCGCTCTACACCTGCTGACGCGTCGGCCAAGAATGAGGGAACTTGGGCCCATCGCCTAAGGACCGAGCCGATGCGGTCGATCCACCCTTAGACCCACCTTCTCCCCAGCGAGCGGGCGATGGCCCCGCCGGCGCAAAGGAGAAGGAAGATGACCACGTACGCAGCGGTCCCGGTCGGCGGGCCACACCGACGAGGGGTGCGCACCCTGGCGTCCATCGTCGGCGCGATCCTCTTCGTCGCCGCGAGCGTTCTCCCGGTCGCGGCGGACGGACCGGCGGCCTACTCCGACTGGGGCGACCCGACACTCGTGGCTGGGGTGAACTCCGACGCCCACGATGGCTGCCCGATCGAATCGCCGAACGGCAAGCAGCTGTTCATCGCCTCGACGCGGCCGGGCGGGTCCGGCAAGAACGACATCTGGGTCGCCGAGCGCCCGACCAAGCAGTCGGCCTGGGGGCCGATGACGAACCTCGGCTCCGCGATCAACACCGGCGATCAGGAGTACTGCCCGACCCCGCTCGGCGGCGGCTGGCTGCTCTTCGTGTCGGATCGCGCGGCCTGTGGCGCGACGCCCGGGATGACGCCGCCCGTCGGCGACATGTACATCACCCGCCAGCGCCCCGACGGCGTGTGGACGACCCCCCGACACCTCGGCTGCGCCGCCGACGGGACCGGACCGAATCTCCCGGGCGGTGAATTCGGACCGTCGCTGGTGGTGACCGACCAGGGGACCTTCCTGTACTTCTCGAGCACCGGCTATGGAACGAACCACGACATCTACCGCAGCCGCCGCAACAGCGACGGCACGTACGGGACGCCGGAGGCCGTGGCCGAGCTCAACAGCGCCGCCGTGGACCAGATGCCCAACGTCAGCCGCGACGGGACGGAGATCGTCTTCGCCTCGAGCCGAGGCGGGAACATGGACATCTGGACCGCGACCTTCGACCCGGCGACCGGACTGTGGTCGAGCCCCGTCGCGGTGGCGGCCGTGAACACCGCGGCGCCGGAGTCGCGGCCGTCGTTCTCCGGGGACGGGACGCGCCTGTACTTCGGGCGCGGAGCGATCGCCGACATCTACGTCAGCACGCGATCCGAGCTGGACGACGACTGAGCGTCGGGTCCACCGCGGCCCGGACCCGCTCCGCGGGCCGGGAACCACGAACCGGTGCCCCTCCGAACGGGAGGGGCACCGGTTCGCTTCATCGTGCCGGACCGCCGGCGAGACCCGACCGGAGTCGTTCGACCTCGGCACGCCAGGCGACGACCTGGACATCGACGTTCGGATCGCGGCCCTCGTGGCGGGCCCGGGCTCGCAGCAGCGCGATCCGATCCTGGGCGTTGACGAGATCCCGACCGGTCCGGGCCGCGATGCCCGGGAGCCGTCGCAGTGCGAAGCGCCCTTCGGCGCCGATCCCGGCGTACTCCTCGGGCGTGATCGCGCCGCCGATCTCGTGCGCGAGTTCCTCGGCGATCACCCGCCGCTCGTATCGCGCACTGCGGACGAGGAGCACCGCCAGCAGCAGGTACGCCCAGCCCTGGAGGATCACCGTCGCCAGTGCATCGGCCAGCCAGTAGGTGGCCGCGGGCATGTTCGCGAAGAACGCCGCGGCGTCGGAGATGGTGCTCAGGTCGTACCCGAACACCGTGAGGATCAGGCCGAGGACCACGCCGCCGAGGGCGTTGTTGAGCATGTGCGCCACGATGGCGGCGGCGGCGCCACCGACCGCGCCGAGCAGGCCGCGGGCGCCACCTCGCTGCGCGAGATAGCCAAGACCGGCCCCGAGGAGCGCCGTGTACAGGGCGTGGCCGTTGAGCCCGAGGAAGAGGAAGCGGCCAAGCAGCTGCTGCTGCCACGGGACGACACCATCGGCCGCGTACCCGTTCATCAGGTAGAACGGCGCCTCCAGGAGGTTGAAGCCCATCCCGACCAGCAGCCCGAAGACGATCCCGTCGCGCATGGTGAAGAACTGGCCGCGCAGGAAGAAGACGAGCAGGACCAGCGCGATCGCCTTGGTCAGCTCCTCGATCGGCGGCGCGAAGACGACGGCCACGAACAGCCGGGCCATGTCGCTGAAGCCGGTGACCGCCGCCATGCCGCCACCGACCTGGGCGGTCACGCTGAGCATGGACCGGAGCGCCTCGCTGTTCAGCATCAGCGAGAGCCCGGCGGCGCCCAGCATCCCCCACCCGAGCGCGAAGGCGTGCAGCCATGGAGACTCCCGCTCGCGACGATCGATGAACGCGACGATCGCGACGCCGGGCAGGGTCAGCACCGTGGCGACGATGAGCGCCTGGAAGAAGACGACGAGCTCGTCCGCCGGTCGAGATCCGAAGCTCGATGCGAGCGTGCTGAGGGCCGCCTGCAGCAGGATGGCCAGGACGATCATGGCGACCACGGCCCAGCGTCGAGATGCCAGCCGCGAGCCCGCCGTCAGGGTCGGTCCCATCCGCACCTCCGATCCATGCTCCACCGCCGATGGATGGTAGTGGGGCTCGGCCCCGGGCGCGCGCCCGATGCCGGCGAGCGAGGCAGCGGCAGGCGCCCGGCCGCGCGACGACGATGTGACATCCGTCCCGATCGCGGAGGGCCATCGGGCATTCCCGCGCTCTCGCTCCTCGGGCCAGCCTTGCCGCAACAGCCGCGGCGTCCCATGCGCGCTGCGCCGAGTCGGAGCAGAAGATGACCGTGCACGACGACGCGACCGCAGCGTCCGCGGTTTCGCGCCGGGGCTTCCTGAAGGGAGTCATCGGCGGCGGTGCACTGACGGCGATCTCGGCCTACGAGGTGTTCGCCCTCACCGGTGACCCGTTCGACACGCCCCCCGGCGTGGCGCAGGCGATGGGACCGGACACGCCCCTCACGAGTGCCGACGGCCAGGCGGACATCCTCGAGCGCCTGCGCGCCGAGTTGGTCCGCGCCCTGGCCAAGCCAGCCGCCGAGCGCAGGTGGGTCATGGTGATCGACCTGCGCAAGTGCGTCGGGTGCCACGCCTGCACCATCGCCTGCGTGTCCGAGAACAAGCTCCCGCCGGGCGTCGTGTACCGGCCCGTCATCGAGGAGGAGTTCGGCACCTATCCGAACGTCGGACGGCGATTCATCCCACGTCCGTGCATGCAGTGCGACAAACCGCCCTGCGTGCCGGTGTGTCCCGTTGATGCCACGCACAAGAACGAGGACGGCGTCGTCATCGTCGAGTACGAGCAGTGCATCGGCTGCCGGGCGTGCCTTACCGCCTGTCCGTACAGCGCGCGAACGGCCGACTTCGGCCTGACGTACACGGAGGGACTACCCGTCGCGCCCGACAGGATCGTCGGCTCGGAGGAGGCCGGTGTCTACGAGACCGTGCCCAGCTTCGAGTACGGCGAGGCATGGCCTCGGGAGGGCCACGAGTCCCCGATCGGCAACGCGCGAAAGTGCCACTTCTGCCTGCATCGGATCGCCGTCGGTGAACTGCCGGCGTGCGTGACGACCTGCATCGGGAGGGCGACCCTCTTCGGGGATGCCAACGACCCGACGAGTCTCGTGGCCGAGCTCATCGCGCGGCCCAACGTGATGCGGCTCAAGGAAGAGCAGGGGACCGAGCCGCGCGTCTTCTACCTGGCGTGAGATGGGGAGCAAGACGATGACCACGATCAAGCGCCTGCTCTACCTTCTTGCCGTCGTCGCGATCATCCTCGGGATCTACGGCATCGGCAGCCGCCTCCTCTTCGGCGAGCGGGACGTCAACTACGGCTCCTACATCAACTGGGGGCTGTGGGTCGCGATGTATCTCTTCTTCGCCGGCATGGCTGCGGGCTCCATGATGGTCGCGAGCCTTGACTACGTGTTCGGTATCCCCCTCTTCCGGGGCACCGGCAGGTACGCCCTGGTGGCTGCGGCCGTGACCCTTCCAGCTGCCCTCGTCCTGATCGGGTTCGACCTGGGTCACATGGAGCGGATCTGGAAGGTCTACCTCCAGCCCAGCTTCACCTCGCTGCTGGCCCAGCTCGTGTGGAGCTACTCGACGTTCATGGTCATCATCTGCATCGCGCTGGTGGTGGCGATGCGGGGCCCCCGACGAGCCCTCAAGCCGATCATGATCGTGGGCCTGGTGGCCGCCGTCTTCGTCAGCGGTGGCGTCGGCGCCCTGCTGGGCGTCAACGCCGCGCGGGTCAGCTTCCAGAACGCCATGCTGCCGGCCCAGTTCCCGCTGCTCAACCTCGCCTCCGGGATCGCGCTCATGCTCGTCATCATCGGGTTCTTCGGAGTGATCGCCGACCCGGGGCGACGGACCCATGCCGTCCGCGTGCTGTCGCTCGGGCTCGTCGCCCTGCTCGGTGTGAAGGCGTACTTCCTCTGGGTGGATTACTCCCAGGCCCTGTACGGCCAGACGCAGGAGGCGCTCGGGGTCGCGGAACAGGTCCTCTTCGGCACGTACTGGTGGGCCTTCTGGATCCTCCAGCTCGGCCTTGGGGTCGTGCTTCCGGCCGTCGTGCTCCTGCTGCCGGGGACGAGTCGGCGGCCGATCGTGGCCGGGGTGATGGGCGTGTTCGCCCTCGTGGGTCTCGCCGTCGGCCGCACGTCGATCATCTTCCCGGCCCTGGCGTTCCCGGAGTTCGAAGGGCTGACCGAGGCGTTCACGGGGCCCCACCTCAACCTTGACTACCAACCGAGTCTCATGGAGTGGTCCGTGACGGTCGGGGTGGTCGGCCTCTCTGCGCTCGCCTTCCTCATCGCCGCGGACCGACTTTCGTCCCTCAAGCAGTCCCCTGAGGTGCCCTGATGACTCGCGAGTGTGTTGCGCCCCCCGCGGACGACCGACCCGAGTCCTGCGGCCTCTCGCGGCGCGACTTCGTCAAGCTGGGCACCATCGCGGCCGGCAGCGCGGCGTTCCTCGGCTCGCTTCCGGGCTTCGCCAGGATCGCAGCCGCCCAAGAGGCTGCGGAGGAGGGTCAGAACGCCTATCCGCTGGCGGATCCGGCGCACCAGCTCTACTCGGTCTGTCTCCAGTGCAACACCGGCTGCGGCATCAAGGTGAAGCTGCTCGATGGCGTCGCCACCAAGATCGAGGGCAACCCCTTCCACCCGATGACGATGTACCCGCACATCGCCTACGACACGCCGGTCGCGGATCTCGGGACCGTGGACGGTGCCATCTGCCCCAAGGGCCAGGCCGGGCTCCAGAGTGTCTACGACCCGTACCGCCTCGTCAGCGTCATCAAGCGCAAGCCCGGCACCAGGCGCGGCGAGAACCAGTGGATCACCGTGCCATTCGACCAGGCGGTCGCCGAGATCGTCGAGGGTGGCGACCTCTTCGGGGAGGGTCCGGTCCCCGGTCTGCGCGGATCCTACGCCCTCACGGACAAGGACATTGCCAAGGCGATGGCCGACGCCATCAAGAAGATCCAGGACGAGAAGGACCCGGAGGCGAAGCTCGCGCTCGTCGCGGAGTTCAAGTCGACGTTCGCCGCGGATCTCGATGCGCTCATCGATCCGGAGCACCCGGACTTCGGTCCTCGGAACAACCAGTTCACGTTCGCCTGGGGCCGGCTCAAGGACGCCCGCAAGGACCTGATCTCGAGGTTCGTCACCGCCTACGGAACCGCCAACGCCCACGGCCACACGACCGTCTGCCAGGGCAGCCTGTACTTCACGGGCAAGGCCATGTCGGAGCAGTTCGTCGATGGCAAATGGCAGAACGGGCAGAAGTTCTACTGGCAGGGCGACGTCGGCAACACCGAGTTCGCCATCTTCGTAGGCGCCAGTCCATTCGAGGGGAACTACGGGCCACCGCTGCGCACGCCCCGGATCGCCGGCGCCAGCGTCGATGGCACCATGAAGTTCGTCGTCGTCGATCCGCGCTTCAGCAAGACCGCCGCGAAGGCATGGAAGTGGCTGCCCGCCAAGCCGGGCTCCGAGGGCGCCCTGGCGCTCGCGATGATCGGCTACATCATCGACGAGGAGCGATACAACTCCCGGTACCTCATGGCGGCGAACCAGGCGGCCGCGCGAGCCAACGGCGAGCCGACGTGGACCGAGGCGACGTGGCTCGTCAAGATCGAGGACGGCGTTCCCGGACACTACCTGCGCGCGAGCGAGATCGGGCTGCGCGAGAAGGAGGTCCGTCCGCTCTCCACCGACCCGGAGAAGACCTACGAGTTCGACTACTTCGTCGCCCAGGTCGATGGCGTGCTCACGCCGGTGGATCCGTACGACGAAAGCGACCCGGTCATGGGCGACCTGTTCGTTGACGACCTGCTGATCGGCGATCTCAAGGTCAAGTCAGCATTGCAGGTCATCGCGGACTCGGCGCACGAGCATACGCTCGACGAATGGGCCGAGATCTGCGGCCTCGAGGCCGCCGACATCGCCGAGGTCGCGCACGAGTTCAGCGCCCATGGCCGACAGGCCGTGGCCGACATCCACCGGGGCGTCAGCCAGCACACCAACGGCTTCTACAACGTGCTCGCCTGGTACACGCTCAACGCGCTGCTCGGCAACTACGACCGCGCGGGCGGGCTCATCAAGGCGACCACGTACAAGGCCGATGGCAGCAAGAAGGGCCAGCCCTTCAGCCTCAAGGCGGGGGCGGGCGGCATCGTGCCGTTCGGGACCAGCGTGATCCGCCACAACGAGAAGTACGAGAAGAGCACGCTCTTCGCTCGCGACGGCTACCCCGCCAAGCGGAACTGGTATCCGCTCTCGAGCGACGTCTATCAGGAGATCGTCCCATCGATCGGGGATGCGTACCCGTATCCCGTCAAGATCCTCATGCTCTACATGGGCTCGCCGGTGTACTCGCTGCCGGCCGGCCACGCCCAGATCCCCATCCTGTCCGACCCCGGGAAGCTGCCACTGTTCATCGCGATCGACGCCTTCATCGGCGAGACGAGCATGTACGCGGACTACATCTTCCCGGACCAGATGTACCTGGAGCGCTGGGAGTTCCAGGGCAGCCATCCGAGTGTCGCCTTCAAGATCCAGCCGGTCCGGAACCCGGCCATCGACCCGCTCGTGCCGGATGTGACGGTCTTCGGGCAGCCCACCGCGATGGGCCTCGAGGGTCTGCTCCTCGCGATCGCCGAGAAGCTCGAGCTTCCGGGCTTCGGCCCGGGTGGCTTCGGCGACTACGGTGACCTATCGCACCCCGACGACCTCTACATCCGCATGCTGGCGAACCTCGCCTTCGGCGAGAAGGAGGACGGCTCCGACGCGGTGCCGGACGCCGATGCCACGGAGCTCGGGATCTTCACCGAGGCGCGGAGAGGCATCCGCCCGAGCGTGTTCGATGCAGCGCGCTGGCAGCGGATCGCCGGCGACCTGTGGCCGAAGGTCGTCTACGTGCTCAACCGCGGCGGCCGCTTCCAGGCCTTCGACAAGGGCTACACGGAGGGCGAGTTCCCTGAGGCCGGCGCGAGCTTCTTCGGCGAGAACACCATCCAGGCCGCCAACAGCTACGGCACCATGGTGAACATCTACGGCGAGAAGACCTTCGATACCAAGAGTCCCATGACGGGCGAGCACTACGTCGGGTACGCGAAGTACTTCCCGGCCCCGACATCGGTCCTCGGCGAACAGCTGTCCGATGAGGAGCAGGGTTTCGACCTGCGGCTGATCACCTATCGGGAGATCATGCAGACGAAGTCGCGGACCTCGTCCAACTACTGGCTCCTCGCGTTGCGGCCGGCGAACTTCATCCTCATCCACCGATCGGACGCGACCGCGCGCGGTCTCGCCGACGGCGACATCGTGCGGATCACCTCGGCCACGAACCCGGACGGCGTCTGGGACCTGGGCAACGGCCGAACGGTCCCGATGGATGGCGAGATCAGGACGACGGAGGGCATCCGGCCGGGCGTCATCGGCTTCTCGCTGGGCTTCGGCCACTGGTCATACGGTGGTGTCGGGTTCAGCGTCGACGACACGACGATCGAGGGGGACGCACGGCGGATCAAGGGCGTGCACGCCAATGCCGCGATGCGGATCGACCCGTACCTCAAGAACACGACGCTCATCGACCCGGTCGGCGGAAGCGCGGTGTTCTATGACACGCTGGTGAAGCTCGTCCGGGTGTGACAGCCCGCCCGCGACCCGCGGGGGATCAGCAGACCGTGCTCCGGGGCGTCACTGGCGCCCTGGAGCCTCCAGCCGTATCGTCGGCTCGGCCGGCGGTCGCACACGATCGCTGCCGCGCCCGAGGAGGCCTCCGATGACCGACCAAGACCGCACCTACCTGCCACGCGTCTACCGGGACCTTCGTGCGGAGCACTCGGGGATCGCCCAGGCGTACGACGCACTGGGCGATGCCTGTCGGGCGGCCGGACCCCTGTCCGAGCGTGACCAGCGGCTGGTGAAGCTCGGGATCGCAGTGGGCCTCTCGTCCGAAGGCGCCGTGCGATCACACGTGCGGCGTGGGCTCCAGGAGGGTCTCACGAGGGCCGAGCTCCTCCATGCGATCGCGATCGCGGTCCCCACGACCGGGTTCCCGGCCACGGCGGCCGCATACCAGTGGGCGCGTGAGGTCCTCGACGCCGAGCCCGACGCGACGCCGGGCTGACCGAAGGCGGCCACGACGGTGGGCCGGTTCGGCGCCGTCGCCCTGGCCCTTCGACGCGGCCCAGCGGTTCCGCGTGAGCAACCGCGTCTACCAGGAGCATGCCGAGCTCTCGGAGCACGCCGGCGGACGGGACCTCCAGCGGATGGTGGAGGCGGGACTCCTGGAGCCCAAGGGAGATAAGCAGGGCCGCTCCTACATCGCGACGCCGCGGCTCCTATCGCTGGCGCAGGCCTCCTCGGAGCAGGAGCGGGAGGCCGAGCAGGTCGACCCGTCTGCCGAGGTCCGACTCCCGCTCTTCCCGGGCCGCTGACCCGACGGCGACCCGGGTGTGTCTGCCGCCCCTGCCGATGAGCAGCTCGGCGAGGACGAGTCGGCCCAGGCCGGCGATCAGCGGCAGCATCCGCAGGCTGCCCCTGGCGTGCCGCCGAGCCCGGAAGCGACCCCGCCAGCTCATCGCCGTGGAGCGTCGAGGCGGCTGGCCTCGAACGCCGCGACCGCGTCGTCGACCTCGAGGTACACGTGCTCGGCGCCGATCTTCGCCATCACGCCGGCACGCTCCAGGTAACCCGCGACGGTGGCCTTCAGGCGAGCCAGCGACAGGGTGATCCCGCGCTCCCGAAGACCGTCCGCCAGGTCGGCCAGCGTGCCCGCACCGGTCGAATCGATGTCGCCGATCGCCTCGGCGTCGATGACGACCCAGCGGACCGGCTCGGGCGCCGCGCCGTCGGCGACCGCCGCCTCGATGTCGTCGGCGAGCAGCTGCGCGTTGGCGAAGAACAGCGGACCGTCGAACCGGTAGAGCGCGAGGCCGGGCACGGCGGCGCCATCCGCCACACGGTCCACGCCCCGGAAGCTGTCGGTCCCCGGCACGCGGACGAGGAAGGTCCGTCCGGGCTGGGCCGCCCGGATCGCCGCCAGGAACAGTGAGAGCACCACCGTCACCAGGACGCCCGCGATCATCCCGACGGCCACCACCACGGCGGCGGTGACGAGGGCGAGGCCCAGCTCGCGGCGGTCCAGCCGGGCCAGGTCGCGGAAGGCGAGGGGATCGAGCAGGCCGACGGCGACGACGATGATGACCCCCGCCAGCGCGGACTTCGGCAGCGGCGCGAACAGCGGCGTGAGGAACAGCAGGGTCAGGATCACCAGGACGAGCACGCCGAGGTTCATCGCCTGCGACTTGGCGCCGACGTCCGCGGCCGTGAAGCTCCGCGACTGGCTGCCGTTGACCGGGAAGCCGCTCGTCAGCGCCGACCCGATGTTGGCGGCCCCCAGGCCCAGGAACTCCTGGTTGCCGTCGACCGCGTACCCGCCGCGCCGGCCGAGCACCTGGCCCGTGACGCCGCTGTCCGCGTAGACGAGCAGGGCGATGCCGATCGCTGGTCCGGCAAGCGAGGCGAGGTCGGCCAGCCCGACCGCGGGGAGCCCGAGCGTGGGGAGGCCGGGCTCGATCGCCCCGACGACCGCGACACCGAGCGCCTCGAGGCCGGCGATCGCGCTCACGGCGATGGCCGCCAGGACGGCGACGAGGTAGGCCGGGAGGCGGCGGTCGATGCGGCGCACCACGAGCACGACCCCGATGACCCCGAGCCCGACGAGCAGGGTCGTGGGGTCGGTCTCGCCGAGCCGGCGGATCGTCTCGGAGAGCTCGGCCAGCGTGTCGTCCTGCGCTTCGAGGCTGACGCCGATGAGGCTGTCGAGCTGGCTGACGATCATCACGATCGCCGAGCCGCGACATAGCCGAGCAGGAGCGGGCGCGACAGGAAGCGGGTCACGAACCCCAGGCCGACCACGCCGGCCAGGAGCATCCAGGCGCCCGTCATCAGCGCCAGGCCGCCGGTGAGGGCGAGGAAGCGCGCCGGGTCGCCGGCGGCCAGCGGCGCCACGACCGACGCCGTGAGGAGCGCGACGGTCGCCTCCGGCCCGACGTTCATGCTCCGGACGCCGCCGAGCAGGATGTACCCGATGGCCGCGCCCATCGACGCGTACAGGCCGACGATGGCGTCGACCTGGGCGAGCTGCGCGTAGGCGAGGGCCTGCGGGACGAGCAGCGCCCAGACGGTGACCGCCGCCAGCACGTCGGGCCGGAGCCAGGAGCGCTCATATGACCGTGCGAGCTCGATCGCGGGGATCCGGGCGGCGATGCGCCGGGACGTCGCCGCCGGCAGGGTCGGCTTGGTCATGTCCTGTATCCTCGCGACGCGGTCACAACGGGCAAGTCGGTAGGGCGCACGCGGGCCACCCTCCCCGTATCAAAGGCCCTCGCGGTCCGGGTCCGCATCGCACCCGACGGGCGAAGCGGGCGCATCAGCCGCCCGGGTCGTCGCCGGCGCGGCGCCCCGCCAGGGTCGGCCGCGCGCGGTCGAGCGGGTGTCCCGCGGTAAGCCGAAGCCCGGGAAACGGCTCGAGCAGGCCGAGCTCGATGGCGCGGTCGACCGCTTCGCCGCGGTTCGACGCGCCGAGCTTGCCGTAGATGGACACGACATGGGTCTTGACCGTGTGCCTCGACACGCCAAGGCGGTCGGCGATGTCCTGGAACTGGAGGTGGGTCGAGAGCAGGGGGAGCAGCCGCAGCTCCGCCGGCGTGAGGGTGGACGGTCCGACGAGGGTGCCGGCGGACTCGCGGATGCGTGGACGGATCTCGTGGACCTGCTCCGAGAGGACGCCGAGGTCGGGCCGGCGCCCCAGGACCCGCTCGGCCTGGGCGATGGCGCTGCCCGCGCCGGCTGGATCGGCGATCGCGAGATACGCTCCCGCCACCTCGACCAGCGCCCGGACGACCGTCGGCAACGCCCAGGAGACCAGGGGCTGCAGCAGCTGGGCGTGGACGAGCTCCTCCCGGCCGCGGACGAGGTCGCCGTCGTGGATGGCGACCCGGGCCGCCACGGCATGCACCAGCATGGCGGAGACCCCCTCCGCGACCCTCATCCGGTCGAGGCGCAGGTGGCTCTCCCGCGCACATCGCTCGGCGGCGCTCCAGTCGCCCCGTTCCATCGCGATGCTGGCCGACAGCGCAAGGGCGTAGAAGCCGTAGCTGCCACCGGCCGCAGCAGCCGCGACGGCGTCCGCCAGCGCCGCCTCCGCCGTCGTGACGGCGCCGCCCATGAGATGCGCCTGCGCGAGCAGCTCGAGGGCCAAGGTCCTCCACGGGCTGCCGGGCTGCTCCGCGGCGACGGCGGCGGCGGCGTTCGCGAGCGCGTCGGCCGGTCCACGGCGGACCATGCTCGCCCGCAGCATCGCCTGCATCGACTCCAACGATGCTGCCCCGTTGGCGGGTGGCTCGGCGGAGCTGGAGCGCTCCACCACGTCCGCTGCCCACTCCGCGGCCTCCGGCCGCCCGCTGAGCGCATGGAATAGGGCGGCGCCGAAGGCGAGCGCCGGCCGGCGCTCGAAGACGCCGGCATCGAAGGTCCCGAGCCAGTGCGCAAGGCGATCGCCATGCCCCATGAGAAAGGTCTGCAGCGTCGCCGCCTCGACCAGCCTTGCCGCGCTGTCCGTATCGCCGCCGGCGATGGCGTGCTCGATCGCCAGCTCGGGCCTCCGGGCCTCGGCGAACCATGCGGCCGCGCGGCGGTGGAGGCCCGCCTCGGCGTCGGGCTCCCGACGTTCCAGCTCGGAAGCGAGGTGGTCCTTGAGGAGGTGGTGATACCGGAACGATCCCGGCTCGCCCTCGACCCCCCCGATGAGGAGGTTCGCGCGGGCGAGCCGTCGCAGCCGCTCGGTGGCGTCAGGCTGGTCCGCCACATGCTCGGCGAGTCCCGGCTCGACGATGTCGAGGACCGACGTCCGAGTGAGGACCGTGACGTCGCCGTCGTCGAGGACGGGACCCAGCTCCGATCGCAGGTACTCCGCGATGTATCCATCCCGCCCGGAGACCTCGCCCACTCCGGCGCTGCCCGCCAGCGAGCGCTGACGCCCCAGGGTCGCCAGGTAGATGGCCGCGGCCCAGCCTTCCGTCCGGTCCGCGAGCAGCCGCGCCTCCTCCCGGCTCAGCCGCTGCCCGACCCCCTCCGCGAGCGCCTCGGTCTCCTCCGCGTCGAACGCCAGCTGCTCGCGCCGGATCTCGAGCAGCCTCCGGTCGGCTCGCAGGCGCGCCAGCGGAAGGTCAGGCGCCGTCCGCGAGGCGAGGACCACCTGGAAGCCGGGGGGCAGGTGCTCGATGAGCGCCCCCAGCGCGTCGAGGCAACCCCGGTCCTCGAGCCGGTGGACGTCGTCGAGGACCAGGGCGCCCGGGCGATGCCACCCGTGCAGCTCCGAGGCGAGGCGGGGGACGGCGGCGGCCAGGATGCGTGTCCCCGGCGCCGAGAGCGCGATGCCGATGGACGGGTCGACGGGCTTGACCCGGTCGATCGCCGCGGCGACGTACGTCAGGAACACGCTCGGGGCGTTGTCGAACTGGTCCAGCGTCAACCACGCGACGTCTCGCCGTGCCCGCGCCGCCCAGTCGGCGAGCAGCACGGTCTTGCCGTATCCCGCTGGGGCGATGACCGAGACGACGGGGGGCGGCGGGTCGGTCGTGAGCAGCCCGATCAGCCGCGACCGGACGACCGTCGAGGGACCGGGGACCGGTCTGCGGAGCTTCGCCTTCGACGAGCGGGAACGACGGCTGGAAGGTGGTGGCAGCTGGGTCACGGCGGCGGGGTCCCCGGTCGGGACGCCGCACCTCGCCGGGTGCCGTGGTCGTGGCCGTGCCTCGCATGCGGGATGACTGTCACGGAACGTACACCATCGACCGGCCCACGCGCGCAGCGCGGGTAGCCGCGGCTACCCGGCCGCGGCTACCTTTCCCAGGTCGCGGCCTCTTCGAAGGCGGCGTCCACGTCGTAGCCGGCGGCGAGCGCGATCCTCGGCGCGGCCGCCACCACCCTCGGCACGCCGACCGCCTCGATCGTCGCCACGAGCGTCGCCAGCAGGTCGTCAACCGACGCGCCGGCCCGGATCGCAGCCTCGACGGCCGACTGGTACGACGATTGCGGTGCGTCGAGCGGCACCAGCACGGCCACGCGGACCAGCGACGCCGTCAGCTCGTCGAGGCGGGCCGCCTCCGGAGGCTGGTCGCCGGAACCGAGTGCCGAGATCAGGGTCCGATCGCCGATCGCCAGGCGCCGAAGCATCTCCGAGGACTGCATGATGACCCGTCCCACATGGTCGCGACGTCGCCGACCTCCCGCCGGGCGACAGCGCCATTAAGGACCCGCCCCCGTCGCTCGGCATCGCCCGCCGCGTGCGATGCGGTGCCACCCGGCGGGCGGTTCACTCGCAACCGGCGGCGGCGCGTGATCGCTCGGGCCGAGGCGGTATCGCATCCCCTCGCGGCCATCGCGGCGCGCTTCGCCTGACCGTACGATCCGGATCACGGGAGAACGACCGATGATGATGCGACGACGCGGTGCCCCGCTGCTCGCGGCAGCCGCGACCACGGCGGTGGTCGCCGGGACCGCGGGTGCGGTGCACCACCACCAGCAGCAGAAGTACGCGCGGCAGGACGCCGAGCAGCAGGCGGCCTACCAGGCGGCCTACCAGCAGGGCGCGATGGCGGCCCAGCAGCAGGCCGCCGCCGTGGCCCCGATGGCCGCGCCCGCCGCGGTCGTGCCCGGGATCGACGTGGCGCAGCTCAAGCAGCTGGCCGACCTGCACACGGCGGGCGCCCTCACCGACGAGGAGTTCGCGGCAGCCAAGGCCAAGCTCATCGGCTAGCGTCGCGGGCCCATCGCCGCCGGCGGCCCACGCGTCAGGCGCACGGAGTCCGCCCTCACGCGCGATGATGCGTGTCGATCGATCCCCAGGAGGTCCTCGAATGACGGCGACGGACGACGGGCGCCACGCACTCGCACGCGGGAGCAGCGTGACGCCGCTATCGACAAGCCCGGTCGTCGGCACGCCGGCCCGGACCTACGAACCGACGTTCGTGCCGGGTGCGGAGCCCCTGGCCGTCGGCGAGATCCGGGTCACGATCCTGGGCAGCGGCGACCCGTGGATCCGGCGGAGCCAGGCGTCGGGATCCCTCCTGGTCGAAGTCGGCAACGCGGAGAAGGACTTCTTCTTCTTCGACCTGGGCTCGGGTGCCCTCGCGAACTTCGACGCCCTCGGGCTCCCGGTCGAGTCGACGACGAAGGTCTTCCTGTCGCACCTGCACGCCGATCACATCGGCGACATCCCCGGCCTCCTGGGCAGCCTGGCGAAGGCCGGCCGGGTCGATCCGGTCGAGATCTGGGGCGGGGCCAGCGAGGACCCGGCGCTCGGCCTCGCGGCCTTCTGCGAGCACATGGGCAAGGCGATGGCATGGGACGCGGCATCGCTCCGGGGCGTGCGTCCCACGACCGGGTTCGAGGCGATCGCCCATGAGATCGCCTACGACCGGCCGGACGCGATCTACGACCGCAACGGCGTCACGATCTCCAGCTTCCCGGCCATCCACGGGCTGAGCGGCGCCGTCGGCTATGCGATCGAGTACGCCGGCAGGAAGGTCGTCTTCTCGGGTGACACACGGCCGTGCCGCCACGTGGTGGAGGCCGCTGCGGGTGCGGACCTGCTGATCCACGAGTGCTTCCAGTCCCCGGCCGTGTTCGCCCGCGCCACTGGCCTGCCGCTCGAGACGGCGGTCAACCTCACGAGGCTCGCTCACACCATCCCCGAACAGATGGGCAAGATCCTCGCCCGAACGCAGCCCCGGATGGGAGCGCTCTGGCACCTCGACCTGACGCCGGGGACCGACGTGGTGTTCGACGAGCTCGCCGTCAGCTACCAGGGACCCGTGACCGTCACGCAGGACCTGACGGTGTTCAACGTGGCCGCCGAGGCGGTCGTCGCCCGCCAGGCGACCGTGAACGACGCGGCACCGCCCGTCCACGGTCCCTCGCACTCGAGCCCGGCACTGGAGCCGATGCCGGCGCCACCCGCGTGGTGGGCCGACGCGTTGCTCGACGTCTGATCCCGCGGCCGGCGGAGCCCGGCGACGGCCGGGCAGGACGTGCGGCCGGAACGCGATCCGGCTCGGCTGGTGCGCCAGAGGAGCGTGGCCGACACGGCGGCCGGCTCCTCGGAGCGGCGGATCTCGCGGCCGCGCGGTAGGGTTCGGTCGACCCATCGCGACGGTGGGCGCCCTCGGTACGCCGCCGCGGCGGCGCGTCCGGTACTAGGAGGCATGGACATGGCCGACGCGAAGGCACCCTCGAAGCGCAGCAGCTCGGCGAAGCCGTCGGGCGACGGCCTGAGCGAGGTCGAGCGCGCCGCGATGCGGGAGACCATCCAGGAGCGCAAGCGGGCGGCCAAGCTCACCCCGGAGCAGGCGCGCGCCCAGGGCGAGGCCGATGTCCGGGCCAAGATCGCCGAGATGCCGGACGAGGATCGAGCACTCGCGGAGCGCATCCACGCGATCGTCCTGGCGACCGCCCCGGCGCTGGTGCCCCGGACGTTCTACGGGATGCCGGCCTACGCCAGGGACGGGAAGGTGATCTGCTTCTTCCAGGCGAAGTCGAAGTTCAAGGTGCGCTACTCGACCCTCGGCTTCCAGCCCGACGCCCGGCTCGACGACGGAGAGATGTGGCCGGTCGCATTCGCGGTCACGAGCCTGACGGCGGCGGCCGAGGAGCGGATCGCCGGATTGGTCAGGAAGTCCGCGGGCTGAGGAGGGCCCGGCCGGTCTCGATCGGGCGCCACACCGTCAACGCCGCGTAGGCGTCGACATCGCCCCTCGGCCGCAGCCCTCAGCCATCCGGTGCCGGCGTCTCGGACCGTGACGTGATCCCGGCCAGAGGGCGATCCCGCGACGGACGATGCCCGAAGCCGTGGCATGATCGGTCGGCAGTTCCCTCGCGCTCCCCGGCTGCGCGCAGACGGAGGACCGGGACCGGCCCGCAGGAAGGTCTTCGTCGTGCGCAAGCTCCTCGTCGCGGCTCTTGGCCTCGCCGGCCTCGTCGCCCTGGTGGTGTGGTGGATGCGGTGCACGCGGCTCGGCGCCGGGTTCGCCAACGACGTCGCCAACCCGTATCTCGTCCGCCGCGGCCTGTCGGGCACCGGCGTATCCGAGCTCGCGACGCTCGAGCACGTCGGTCGCCGTACGGGGATCCGCCGGCTGACGCCGCTCCACGCGATCGCGACCCCCGACGGCGTCCGGTTCGCGGTCCCGCTCGGCGACCGGTCCGAGTGGGCCCGCAACGTGATCGCCGCCGGCCGGTGCCGGATGCAGTACCGCGACCGGATCGTCGAGCTCGATCAGCCCCGTCTCCTGGCCCCACGGAGGACCCGGCGATGGGTCCCGTCCTCGGGCGTCTCACGGAGTGGCTGGGCTGGAAGTACCTCGCGCTCCGCCGCGTCGGCGAGACGGAGGGGCACTTCGAGTCGGAGATGGCCCCTCCGTCCGGCCCGGCAGGGTAAGCGTTCGCCGTTCGGGGCATGAACGAGCGAGTACCATCCCGGTGACCAAGGGACCCGTCACTCGATCTTCGACGCTCGCTGCCGACCGGCGAGTCAGTGACGACGAGCCGGGGGTGCGACCGGCGATCCGGATGCGCACGAACTGCCGACGATGCGCAGCCCGAGACTTCTCAGGCTCCCGATCGGGCTCTAGCCGAACGAGTCGGCACATCCGGACCTGTGGCAGGTAGCACCTCCTCGCCCGGTACGGGAGGAGGGGGCCGACGGCCTGGAGCCCAGGTCCCGTCGAGGGCCTGCCGGTGCCGTCGGTCTCGACCATCCGCCGGATCCTCCACGCCGCGGGCATCGTCGTGCCCGAGCCGCACAAGCGGCCGCGGAGCTCCTGGATCCGCTTCGAGGCGGCCGCCCCCAACGAGGTCTGGCAGGCGGACTTCACCCACTGGCGCCTCGCCGACGGCAGCGAGGTCGAGATCGCGAACTGGCTCGACGACCACTTCCGGTACCTCCTCTCGTGCACGGTGTTCCGCCGCGTCGACGGCGACGACGTGGTCGCGACCTTCACCGCGGCCGGCGAGGAGCACGGCTGGCCCGCCGCCACGCTCACCGACACCGGGACCGTGTACACCACGAGGCTCGTCGGCGGCCGCAACAGCCTCGAGCACCTGCTCGCGTACCTCGGCATCCGCCAGAAGAACGGCAACCCGGGCCACCCTCAGACCCAGGGCAAGATCGAGCGCTTCCACCAGACCCTGAAACGCTGGCTCCGGCAGCAGCCGGTCGCGCGGACCCTCGCCGAGCTCCAGGCCCAGCTCGATGCCTTCCGCGAGGTCTACAACGAGCAGCGGCCGCACCGGGCGATCGGCCGGCGGACGCCCGGCGAGGCGTACCGGGCGACCCCGAAGGACCGGCCATCGGGACCCGAGGGCCGCGGCCACTTCCGGCTGCGCTACGACACGACGGACCGCAAGGGCGCCATGACCCTCCGCCGCGCCGGGCGGCCCCACCACCTCAAGGTGGGCCAGGCCCACGCCCGCGCCCGGGTGCTCGCCATCGTCGACGAGCAGGAGGTGACGGTCGTCGCCCTCGACACCGGCGAGCTCCTCTCCAGCCACGTGATCGAGCCCGGCAAGGGCTACGGGCGGAACCAACGACGAGACCCCGGCCGCTGGCCGGGGTCTCGAGCGACCGGCTGACTCCATGTGTCGCAGATGTCGCGACTCATGACAATGGCGCGCCCGACAGTGTCTGAGTTCACGACATCGTGGACGGATGTCTCGGGACATAGTGGACACCT
>CAZABC010000032.1:0-24556 GCA_964483405.1 uncultured Anaerolineaceae bacterium | reverse complement strand
ACGCGACCGGCCTCTACTACACGACCGACGAGGCCCACGAGGGCTCGACCGCCTTTCTCGAGAAGCGCCGGCCGGACTACCGCAAGTACCCGCGGCGCCCATGAACGCCCGGTCGGGCCGATGACCGCATCGTCGGACGGCCCCGTCGTCTCACCCGCCCGTGCCTGGTGGCTCGCGATCCGGCCGAACACGCTGCCCGCGGCCATCGGCCCGGTCGCCGTCGGGCTCGGCGCTGCCGTCGCCGTCGGGACCCCGCTCCGGGCCGACACGGCCCTGGCATGCCTGGCCGTCGCCCTGCTCCTCCAGGTCGTCGCGAACCTCGCGAACGACCTGTCCGACTTCCACCGGGGCGCGGACACGGCCGACCGGACCGGCCCGACCCGGGTCGCAGCCGCGGGGCTCGTCACCCCGCGGGCGCTCCAGGTCGCCATCGCCCTCGTCCTCGGGCTGGCCGGGCTGGTCGGCCTCTACCTCGTCGCCGTCGGCGGGGTCGTCCTCCTCGCCCTCGGCGCGCTGGCGATGGTCAGCGCCCTCGCCTACACCGGCGGGCCGTGGCCGTACGGCTACCGGGGGCTCGGCGAGGTCTTCGTCTTCGGCTTCTTCGGCCTGGTCGCCGTCGCCGGGACCGCGTACCTCCAGGCGCTCGCGCTCGAGCCGCTGTTCGTCCTCGCCGCCGTCCCGGTCGGGGCCCTCGTCACGGCGATCCTCGTCGTCAACAACCTGCGCGACATCCCGACCGACCGGGCCGCCGACAAGCGGACGCTCGCGGTGACCTTCGGCGAGCGGTTCGCCAAGGCCGAGTTCGTGGCGCTGCTCGTCCTGGCGGCCGTGGTCCCGCCGCTCGCCGTGGTCGCCGGCTGGGTCGGTCCGACCGCGGTCCTGCCGCTCCTCGCGATCCCGCTCGCGCTGCCGCTCGTCGCCGAGGTCCGGGCCGTCGGCCCGGGCACCGACCGGCGCCGGCTCAACCGCGTCCTGAAGGGCACGGCCCGCCTGTCGCTGGTCTTCGCCCTCCTCTTCGCCGCCGGGCTGGCCCTCGGCGCGTCGGGAGGTCCGCTCGGATGACCCCCGAGGTGGCCGGCGTCCGGGTCCGGGTGCCGCTCGTCCGCCCGTTCACGACCGCTGCCGGCGCGTGGTCGGCCCACGACGCCTGGCTCGTCCGGCTGCGCGACGGGGACGGACGGTCGGGCGTCGGCGAGGCGGCCCTCGACCCACTGGCCGGGCCGGTCGCGCTGGCGGAGCTCGCGACCCGGGTGCGAGCGCTCGCCGAGGGCTCGCCGTGGGAGCCCGGCGATCCCGCGGCCGCGCTCGGCGATCCGGATGCGCTCGACGGACCCGGGCGGGCGGCGCGGTCCGCCGTCGAGGCCGCGCTCGTGGACGGCGGGTGGTTGGCGCTCGGCGCCGGTCCGGACGGCACCGCCCCGTTCCGGGTGCCGCTCAACGCGACGATCGATGTGGTCGACCCCGAAGCCGCCGTCGCGGGTGCGGGAGCGGCCGTGGCCGCCGGGTTCGCGACGCTCAAGCTCAAGGCCCCCTCGGGTGAGCCCGCCGAGGCGCTCGCCGACCGGCTCGCGGCCGTCCGGGCGGCGGTGGGGCCGGCGGTCCGACTCCGCCTCGACGCGAACGGCTCCTGGTCGCTCGGGGAGGCGGAGGCCCGGCTCGTGGCCCTCGCGCCGGTCGGCCTCGAGTACGTGGAGCAGCCGGTCGCGTCGCTCGAGGGAATGGCCGAGCTCCGGCGCCGGGTCGCGGTGCCGCTCGCGGCCGACGAGCTGGTGGCGTCGCCGGCCGCCGCCGCCGCCGTCCTGGACGCCGGCGCCGCGGACGTCCTCGTCGTCAAGCCGGCCCGGGTCGGCGGCCCGCTCGTCACCCTCGGGATCGCCCGCGCGGCCGCGGTGCGCGGGGTCCCGACCGTCGTCTCGACGCTGCTCGAGACCGGGGTCGGGCTCCTGGCCGGGCTCCGGGTCGCCGCCGCGCTCGACGCCGGGCTCGACACCGCGGCGTCGCGGGCCCACGGCCTCGCCACGGCCGACCGCCTCGTCGACGACCTCGTCCTCGACCCACCGGTCATCCTCGACGGGTCGGTGTCGGCGCCGTGGCCGATCGGCGCGGGTCGGGTCGACGACGAAGCCGTGCGACGCTTCGCGGTCGACGCCGCGGGGACGGCCTGGTGAGCGGGGCGGCGGTGCTCATCGGACCCGGCGCCGCACTCGATCGCGCGGCGTTCGAGGCCGCGGTCGCGCGGGCGTCCGCCGTGCTGGTCCGGGGGGGCGGCCTCGCCCCGACAGCCGCACCGCCTGACCCGGCGCCGGCGGCGTCGGGCATCCGGATCGCGCTGCTCGCCCGTCCATCCGTCGACGCCGTCGTCGCGTTCCACGCCGCGGTCCGCCTCGGGGCGACGGTCGCCACCGTCGACCCGCGGCTCGCGCCGCCCGAGCTCGCCCGGCTCCTCGACGCGGTCGCGCCGACGGTCGTCGTCGCGGACGACCCGGTCGCCGTCCCGGTCGCGGCCGACCGCCGGATCGTCGGCGTCGCGGGGATGGCGACCGGCGCCGGGGACGGCGAGGTCGTGGACCGCCCGGACCGGAGGGCCGGCTCGATCGTCCTCGTCCCGACCTCCGGCACGACGGGGCGCCGGCGGCTCTCCCGCCTTCCGTGGCCGGCGCTCGAGGCGAGCGCCCGGGCCTGGGCGGCGGTGCTGCCCCCGGCGACCGGCTGGCTGCTGTCGCTCGGCCTCGGCCACGTGGCCGGCATCGGGATCGTCGTCCGGGCGGCCCTGGCCGATGTCCCGCTCGTCGTGCCCGGCGGGTCCGACACCGAGTCGCTCGTCGCGGCCCTCGCCGAGACCGGCCCCGTGAGCCACCTCTCGCTCGTCCCGACCCAGCTCGCCCGGCTGCTCGACGCCGCACCGGACGGTCCTCCGCCCGGGATCCGGGCCGCCCTCGTCGGGGGCGGCCCGATCCCGCCCGCGCTCGTCGTCCGGGCAGTCGACGCCGGGTGGCCGGTCGTCCCGTCGTACGGGATGACCGAGACCGCGTCGGGGATCGTGGCGCTGTCGACCGAGGAGGCCCACCTGGCGCCCGGCGCCGCGGGCCGGCCGCTGCCGGGGGTCGGGCTCCGGATCGCCGAGCCGCGCGATGCCGCCGGGACTGGCCGGATCGAGGTCCGCGGTCCGATGGTCTTCGCCGGCTACGCGGACGACCCGGCCGCGACCGAGGCGTCGCTCGGTCCCGACGGCTGGCTCCGGACCGGCGACCTCGGGCGGCTCGACCCCGACGGCCGGCTGGTCGTCGTCGATCGCATCGACGACGTCGTCATCTCCGGCGGCGAGAACGTCGTCCCGGCCGCCGTCGAGGCGGTCCTCCTCGAGCATCCCGCGGTCGCCGACGTCGCGGTCGTCGGCATGCCGGACCCGACGTGGGGCGCGGTGCCGGTCGCGGCGGTCGTGCCGACACCGGGCGCCCGCGCCGACGCGGCCGACCTGCGGGTCTTCGCCCGGGCGCGGCTGGCCGCGTATGAGGTCCCGTCCCGGATCGTCTTCGTCGGGGCCATTCCGCGGACCGATGGCGGCAAGCTCCGCCGGCGCGACCTGCGACCGGCCCTGAAGCCGGCGCCACTCGTCGTCCTCGAGCGGCCGGGTCCGTCGCCCGACGCCCCGGTGGTCCTCCTACTGCACGCGACGCTCTCCTCGTCGCGCCAGCTCCGGCCGCTCGCCCACCGGCTGGCGGCCGTCGCGCGGGTCCTCGCGCCCGACCGGCGCGGCAGCGGCGGAAGCCCGATGGCCACGCCGGCGACCCTGCCGCTCGCTCGCCACGTCGCCGACGCGCTCGACGTCCTCGACGCGGCCGGTGTCCGGCGGGCCGTCGTCGTCGGCCACAGCTTCGGTGGCGTCGTGGCCCTCGAGCTCGCGGCGCGCCACCCCGATCGCGTCGCCGGGGTCCTGGCCTACGAGCCACCGTATCTCGCCGTCGCCCCGGGCCCGGTCCGCGCCGCGATGGCCGATCTCGCCGATCGCGTCGCCGCCGCCCATGCCGAGCGGGGCGGGGCCGCGGCCGCCGAGCTGTTCCTCGGCGCCGTCGCCGGCCCCCGCGCGTGGGCGGCCCTCCACCCCCGCCAGCGGGCGGCGCTGTCGGCCGCCGGCGACGGCGTCCTCGCCGACATCGCGATGCCCGACCTCGACCCCGACGGCCTAGCGCGGATCGCCGCCCCGGCCATCCTCGCGACCGGCGCGGCGAGCGAGCCGTTCTACCGGCCGATCGCGGAGGCCCTCGCGGCCCGCATCCCGGGCGCCCGGGCGGTCACCCTCCCCGATCTCCGCCATCCCGCCCCGATCACCGACCCCGACCCGATCGCCGCGCTCGTCCGCGACGTGATCGCCGCCGCGGCCGCCAGCGGGCCGGCGGCCGCCGGGTCGGCGACCCGCCCCATCGACCACGAGGAGCCTCGATGACCGACGATCCCCGCCCCACTGCCCCGCCGTCCGGCGAGCCCTCCGGGGCCGCGACGGAGCGTGGCAACGCCGCCGCGACCGCCGAGGTCGGGGCGATGTTCGACCGGATCTCCGGCGTCTACGACCTGATGAACGCGGTGATCAGCGGCTTCCAGGAGCCCCGCTGGCGGCGTCGGGCGGTGCGCGAGGCCGGGCTCCGGCCGGGCGGATCGGCCATCGACGTCGCGACCGGCACCGGCAAGGTGGCCGCGAGCCTCGGTGAGCGGGTCCGGCCGACCGGCCACGTCCTCGGGGTCGACGTCGCCCCGCGGATGATCGACCGGGCCCGGGCCCGGTACGCCGCGCGACCCTGGCTCGAGTACGTCGTCGGCGACGCGATGGCGCTGCCGGCCGCCGACGGGACGTTCGACGCGGCGACGATCGCCTTCGGGATGCGCAACCTGCCCGACTACGGCCGCGGCTTCGCCGAGATGCGGCGCGTCGTCCGTCCCGGCGGGGTGGTCGTCTGCCTCGAGATCGCCCGTCCGAACACGCTCGCCGGCCGGCTCGGCCGCCTGTGGTTCGAGCGGATCGTGCCGGTCCTCGGCCGCGTCGCCGGCCAGGGGCAGGCGTACGCGTACCTCGTCGAGAGCGTCCGCAACTACCCCGCTCCCGAGCGGGTCGCGGCGATCATGCGCGGCGCGGGGCTGGTCGACGTCCGCTGGGCGCCGATGTCGCTCGGGATGGTGACGGTCCACGTCGGCCAGCGACCGGCCGAGCCCGTCGCGGCGATCGCGGAGACCCCGACCGAGCCCCCGCCGCCGGCGGCGTAGGCCGCTCCGCCCTCCGGGGGCGGGGCCACGGGGCGGTCGCGCACGGGCGGTTCGGCACTGTCGAGCCGCGGGCGGCGTCCCGAGGCTGGACGCTGCGGGATCGGCGAAGGACGACGGTCGACGAGCGACGCAGCATGGACACCGGTCCCCCGCAGGAGGCGGTGATGCGGCGACAGTTCGTCATCCAGCTGGACAACCGACCCGGCGAGCTGGCCCATCTCGCCCGGTCCCTCGCGGCTCGCGGCATCGACATCGAGCACATCTCGTGCGCCGGCACCGGTCCGATCGCCTGCGCCTTCATGACGACGGGCGACGAACAGGAGACCCGCGAGGTCCTCCACGGCCTCGGTCACGACTACCTCGAGGGCGAGACGATCGTCGTCGACGTCGAGGATCGCCCGGGCGGCCTCGCCGACATCGCCGAGAAGCTGGCGTCGGTCGGCGTCAACATCCTCGGCACGCTCATCGTCGGCCGTCGCGAGGGGATCGTCGAGATGGCCTTCGCGGTCGACGACGGCGAGCGCGCCCGGACCGCGATCGCCGCAGCCCAGCTCTCCGGGATCGGCTGACCCGAGGTCCGGCCGGGTCGCTCCCGTCAGGCAGGGACGCCCGGCATCGGCCCCAGGCCGTAGGGCACGCCGGCCCGTCTGACCCGCTCGACCATCGCCGCCTCGGTCGCCGGCTCGATCGACGGCCGGACGTATGTCTCGAGCAGCCGGTCGACCCGCGCCCGCGCCCGTTCGAACGCATCGAGCGCCCCGGCCTCCTCCCAGGCGCGGTGCGAGGCCCGGTCGATCACCGCCGACGGCAGCGACATCTCGCCCCGGAAGAGCCGCCGGGTCTCGCCGAGCTCGAGGAACGTGCCGCCGGGCCCGAGCGCCGCGAGCGCCGCGAACGAGCCGGTGGCGAGCGTCTCGGTCGGCGTCCCGACGCCGGCGACCAGGCGCTGGGCCATGCCGATCCCCTCGGCGTCGACGACGAGCTTCTCGGCGCTCTGGGTCAGCAGGAAGTCGAGCATCCCGGCGCCGCTGACGAGGTCGATCCCGGCCAGCGCCCCGACGGCGGCCGACATCCCGCTCTCCAGCCCGGCCTGCGCGTCGACGAGCTTCGCGTCCGTGGCCGACAGGTAGCCGTGCGTCGGCAGCCCGAGGGCCTTGCCGACCTGGGCGTACGCCGCGGCGATCATCGCCGTCTCGATCGCGCCCATCGCCGTCGCGCCCGAGCGCATGTCGAGGATCGCCGGCGCGCCGCCCCAGACGATCGGCGCCCCTGGCCCGGCAAGCTGGTGGATGACGATGCCCGAGAGCGTTTCGGCCGCGTGCTGGACGACGGACCCGATCAGGGTCACCGGCGCCGCAGCCCCCGCGATCGGCATCGAGATGAGCTCGGCCGGCACCCGGGCCCGGGCGAGGTCGACGAGGTTCTGGCCGCCGAGGTCGGCCCAGGTGAGCGGTGGCGACGAGCAGACGTCGAACACCGCCCGCGGCCGCTCGGCGAGCGCGTCCCGCCCGCCGGCGTCGATCGCGAGGAGATCGATCATCGCCTCGAGCGTCGGGATCCGGAACGCGCCGGTGACGACCGGCTTGTCGGAGTGGAGCAGGACCAGCAGGAGCCGGTACAGGTCGCCGACCTGGGCCGGCACGTCGTGGCAGACGATCGCCGTCGACTGGGCGGCGTACGCGTCGAGACCCTCGGCGACGTGGACGAGGCGGACGAGGTCGGCCGACTCCGACGTCCTGGGCCGGCGCGTCTCGGGGTCGAGGACGCGGACGCCCGACGAGCCCGGGTCGAAGTGGACGACGCCCTGGCCGTAGCGGACGGCCGGTCGACCGGCCCGGTCGAAGAGGTCGAACGACCGCGGCGCCGTCGCCAGCGCCCGGTCGACCAGATCGCCCGGGATCCTGGCCACCTCGCCAGCGGTCGAGGCACCGGCCGCGGCGAGCAGCGCGAGCGCTTCGGGCGCCTGGACCCGGATGCCCGGCTCGAGGAGGAGGGCGCGGGCCTCGTCGAGGACGCGGGCGACGACGTCGGGGGCGAGGAGCTCGAGCCTGGGGCGCATGGGTCCTCCGCGGTTCAGTTCGCGCCGGCCGGGACGAGCCCGTCGGCGGCCGGGACATCGTTCGCGCCGGTCTCGACGGCGGTGACGATCCGCTCGAGCTCGGCGGCGAGCGCGGGCTCGAGCGGCTCCGGGGTGTGCTCGGCGAGGAGCGTCCGGGCCCGATCGCGGGCGGCCCGCCGCATCGCCTCGGGATCGGCGGCCCACTGGCCGTGCGGCCGGCGGTCGAGGTAGCGGGCCTGCCACAACTCGCGCATGTGGCGCCGGGTGTGCGGTGCCGTCAGGTAGTCGCCACCGGGCCCGACCTCGCGGATCGCCTCGATCGCCAGCGACTCGTCGTCGAGGGCGACGCCGCGGAGCAGCCCGCGGACGATGCCGTAGATCTCGGCGTCGCGGACGAGCTGCTCGTACGAGAAGATCCGGCTGCCGTCGAGGAGCCCGAGCCCAAGAAGCATGTCCGCCCCGCTCGCACACGCGACGAGCGACGAGATCGCGTTCTCGACGCCGGCCTGCCAGTCGGGCGTCTTCGCGCCGGTCGCGAAGGCACCCATCGAGAGCGGCACCCCATAGAAGTCGGCCAGGGCGTTCGTCGCTGCGCCGAACAGGAAGTCCTCGGGGCCCCCGCCGGTGTACGCCCCCGAGCGGAGGTCGATCGCCGTCTGGGCGGCCGCGTAGTAGACCGGCGCACCGGGCGCGGCGAGCTGCATGAGCGCGAGGGCGGAGACGACCTCGGCGTTCCCGACGACGAGGGTCCCGGCCGCCGTCGCCGGGGCGGTGAACGCGGCGGAGGCCATCGTCATGTAGCCGACCGGGACCCCGGCCTCGGCGGCGACGAGCCCGGCCTCGATGGCCCCGCCGTCATGGGCCAGGGGGCTGACCGTGCACTGCATCACCGAGAGCGTCGGCCGGGCCCGCAGCGCCTCCCGGCCGCCGGCGATCGCGGCTGCCATCTCGATCGCGGCGGTCGTCTCGCGGGGCGTCACGAGGCTCTCGGTCTGGACGTGCTTCGTCGAGTTCGTCCAGACCGCCTGGAGCTCGCGGAGCGCGCGGGCCGCCGGCGGCGCGTCCTGGGCAGAGACGGGTACCCAATGGAAGGCGACCTCGTCGAGCGCGTCGGCGACCCGGGCGATGGTCGCGACGTCGGCGAGCGCCGACCGCCGGATCTCGCCGGTCTCGAGGTCCTCGACGAGGATGCCGCAGCCGTCGGTGCCGGCGTAGACGTGGCGGCCGTCGAGCGGGAGGTCCATCGACGGGTCACGACCGGCGAGCGGGTACGCCGGCGGCGCGCTCGCCATCGCCCGCTCGACGAGGTCGGGCGGGATCCGGACGATCGAGGTCGCCCGATCGACCCGGGCCCCGTGGGCGGCCCACAGGTCGAGCGCCCGCGCCGAGGGGAACCGGACGCCGACGGTGTCGAGCACCTCGAGCGTGGCGGCGTGGAGCCGCTCGACGTCGGGGCGGGTGAGGGCCCGGAGCGAGACGCGGGCGTCCGCGATCGGGTCGAGCGTCGTCATGGATGACCTCCGGCCGGCCGGGGACGACGGTCCGGGTGTTGGCGCCGGCGCCCCGCGCCGGCCGCTGTCGTCGTGGGACCCGGCCGTCAGGCGCCGGCGCCGGCGCCGACGAGCTCGCGGGCGAGCGTCACCGCGCCGACCGCATCCTCGCCATAGCCGTCCGCCCCGATCTCGTCGGCCCAGGCCCGGGTGACGGGCGCGCCGCCGACCATGACCTTGACCCTCGGCCGCATCCCGGCCTCGGCGAGCGCCTCGACGACGGTCCGCTGGCCGGTCATCGTCGTCGTCAGGAGGGCCGACACGCCGACGATGTCGGCGCCGACCTCCTGGGCCTTCTCGACGAACCGCTCGGGCGTCACGTCGACGCCGAGGTCGTGGACCTCGAAGCCGTTCGCGGTGAGCATCATCGAAACGAGGTTCTTGCCGATCTCGTGGATGTCGCCCTTGACGGTGCCGAGGACGACCCGGCCCAGGACGTGCCGCTGGGCGGCCTGCTCGAGCATCCGCGGCTCGAGGACGGCCACCGCACGCTGCATGGCGCGAGCCGCGAGCATCATGTCCGGCAGGTAGAGGTCGCCGCAGCGGAACCCCTCGCCGACCTCGCGGATGCCGCGGACGTAGCCGTCGTCGATGGCGGCGAGCGGATCGACCCCGGCGTCGAGGGCCTCCTGGGCCAGGGCCGCCGCGCGATCGGCATCCCCGTCGACGACGCTCTGGCGCATCGCCTCGAAGAGCGCTTCGGTCATCGTGTCGTCCTCCGCATCCGCGATCCGCATCCGCGATCCGCGTGACCGCGAGTGTCCGCCCGGCGTTGCACCATCCGTGACGGCGTTCCACCGGGCGCATCACGCCGACCGTCGGCGCCAGCGTGCCCGAACCGGCCGCTCGCCAGACAGGGCCGACCGGACCGGCCGGATGGCCCTCCCTCGACACCCGCGCCAACGTCTGCGAGCATCGGCCCATGGACACGTACCCCATCCGGACCGCGACCGAGGCCACGCTCCGCGAGTTCGTCCGACCCCTCGAATCGGCCTTTGCCGAGCCGTGGACCGACGCCGACTTCGCCGAGTTCGCCCTGACGGCGGAGCCCGAGCGCGTCATCGCCGCCTTCGACGGCGAGCGGGCCGTCGCCACCGCCGGCGCCTACACCTTCCGGCTGACCGTGCCCGGCGGCGAGGTCGCGGCGGCCGCGGTCACCCTCGTCGGCGTCGCCCCGAGCCATCGTCGGCGGGGCATCCTGCGGGCGATGCTCGCCCACCAGCTCGAGGACGTCGTCGCCCGGGGCGAGCCGGTCGCGATCCTGTGGGCCTCGGAAGGGGCGATCTACCAGCGCTTCGGTTACGGGCTCGCGACCCTCGCCGGCGAGTTCACCCTTGACACGGCGCGGGCGGCGTTCCTCCGGCCGGTGCCGGCCGGGACGCGGGTCCGGCTGGTCGACGTCGACGAGGCCGTTGCGCTCTGCCCGCCGATCCACGACACCGTCGCGTCGATGACCCCCGGGATGGGCCCGCGCCCCGAGCGGTGGTGGCGCCACGCGACGCTCGCCGACTCCGAGTCGACCCGCACGAGCCGCGGACCGAAGTTCATCGCCCTGCTCGAGCTCGACGATGCGCCGGCCGCGTATGCGGTCTACCGGGTCAAGCCGGACTGGGACGAGCGCGGCGCCAAGGGGACCCTGACGGTCCAGGAGCTGGTGGCGCTGTCGCCCGACGCCGAGCGGGCGATGTGGGCCTGGCTCTTCGGGGCCGACCTGATGACCCAGGTCAAGGCCGTCCGCCTGCCGGTCCCGCCGCCGCTAACGTTCATGCTCGCCGAGCCGCGCCGGCTCGGGACGACGGTCGGCGATGGCCTCTGGCTCCGGCTCGTCGACCTGCCGGCGGCGCTCGCGGCCCGGACCTACCGGACCACCGGATCCCTCGTCCTGGAGGTCGCCGACCCGGACCGACCGTCGAACGCCGGTCGCTGGCGGCTCACGGCGTCCGGGGAGCGCCGCGCCGGCGACCCGACCGGGGGCTACGCGGCGACCGTCGAGCGGACCGAGCTCGAGCCCGACCTCGTCCTCGGCGTCGCCGAGCTCGGCGCGGTGTATCTCGGCGGGACCCGGTTCGAGGACCTCCGGCGGGCCGGCCGGATCGAGGAGCGACGACCGGGGGCCGTCCGGGATGCGGACACGCTGTTCGCGTCGGTCCGGACGCCCTGGTGTCCGACGATGTTCTAGCTGCCTCACGTCTCGGGCGAGGCCGCGACCGGGTCACCGGCACGCGACCCGCCCGGGCCGCCGACCGCGGCCCTCAGTCCTCGCGGTCGAGCTCGAGACGGAGCTGCGGGTCGGTCACGGCGCCGTCCGGCGGGACGAGCGCCGGCCGGGTGCTCCGCCGCGGTCGGCGGCGTCCGGCGACCCCCTCGGCGAGCAGCGGCGCACCGACGATCGCGGCGAGCCGCTCGGCGACCGGCCACCAGTCGAAGTCGTCGCTGATCCGCGAGGCGGGCACGGTCAGCAGCCGCTCGTGCGGGACGAGGCGCGGTAGGTGCTCGTCGAGGATGCCCTCGATGAGGTCGCGGAAGGCGTCGCTCGTGCTCCGGATCCCGTCGGCCCGCAGGGCGATGTCGGGCGTCAGCCGGACGACGAGGTCGTACGTCGTCGACCAGCGCCGGACGAGCGGCTCGACGTCGAACAGGTCGGTCCCGCCACAGGCCCGCAGGTAGTAGGCGAAGTTGTCCATCACCCCCCGGTCGAGGACGAGGACCTCGGCCTTCGGGGCTAGCTCGAGCTCCTGCCGGATCTGCGACACGAGGACCCACAGCTGGGCCTCCCCGGTCGCGCCCTCGTTGATCCCGAGCGGGTTGTCGCGGACGACCTCCCGGCCGTACTCGACCGACCGACCGCAGCGCTGGATCGTGTTGGCGAACGCGTGGGCGGCGGTCGTCTTGCGGATGCCGTGCGAGCCGACGAAGGCGACCTTCGCGTGCCGGGTCCAGGTGGTCACCGCGCCAGCCTACGACGCCGGCTCGGCCGGCGCTGGCCCGCTGCTCCGGACCGCGTCGCGGCCGCTATCGTGGAGCCATGACGACCCACCGCGACCGCCACCCGATCCGCGTCGGGGCGCTGCTGTGGCCCCAGCGGACGACCTGGCCCGAGCTCCGCGACGCCGCCGTCCTCGCCGATGAGGCGGGGCTCGATTCGATCTGGACGTGGGACCACCTCCACGCGATCGTCGGCCACCCGGACCAGCCGATCTTCGAGGGCTGGACGACGCTCGCGGCCTGGGCGGCCGTCACCCGCCGGGTCCGGCTCGGGCTGATGGTCGGGGCGAACACCTTCCGCAACCCCGGCCTGACCGCGAAGGCCGCCGTCACCGTCGACCACGTCAGCGAGGGCCGGACCTGGCTCGGCATCGGCGGCGCCTGGTTCGAGCACGAGCATGCCGCGCACGGCCTCGACTTCGGGTCGGGCTTCGGCGAGCGCCTCGACCGGCTCGACGAGGCCGTCGCGGCGATGTCGGCCCTCCTCGCCGGCGAGTCGGTGACCTCCGAGCCGGATGCCCACTACGCGTTCCGCGACCTGCGCCAGCACCCGCTGCCGTACCGCGGCGCCGGCACGCTCCCGATCATGATCGGCGGGAGCGGCGAGAAGAAGACCCTGCGGACCGTGGCCCGCTACGCCGACGGCTGGAACGCCGGCGGCTCGCTCGAGCGGATGAAGCACAAGGTCGAGGTCCTCGCCGCGCACTGCGACGCCGTCGGGCGCGACCCGACCGACATCGAGTTCACCCTCTTCCCGTACTGCGTCCTGCGCGACGACCCGGCCGAGGCGCGGGCCCACCTCGAGGCGTCGCTTGCGCTCCACGGCGACACCTACGAGCCGCAACCCGGGTTCGACATGCTCGGCCCCGAAGAGCACGTCGCCGAGGTCTGGCGGCCGTACCTCGAGCTCGGCTTCACCCACCTCATCCCGGACCTGGCCGGACCGTTCGACCACGAGACGATCGAGCGGCTGCCACGCCTCCGGGCGCTGATGGCCCGCGCGTAGCCCTCAGGCCTCGCCTCGCTCGAGCGCGGTCGCGACGGCGAGAGCGAGGTCGCGCTGGATGGTCGCGAGCCGGGCGTCCCACGCCGCCGGCCAGGTCGAGAGCTTGGCGACGACCGTCCGGCTCGGGCGGTGGACCAGGAGCTGCTGGCCGTGGATCCCGGAGCCTGACCAGATCCCGGCGGCCGGGTCGAGGACCCACCACTGGAGGTGGTAGCGGGCGTCGGGGAAGCCGGGGATGCGGCGGCCGTCGGGCGAGGCGCGGAACGCCCGGGCCAGGTCCGGGTCGGGGTCGAGGATCGACTCGACCCAGGCCGCCGGGACGACCTGCCGTCCGTCGATCCGGCCGCCGTCGAGGTGGACCTGGCCGAGCCGGGCGAGATCGCGGAGCGTCGTGCAGATCCCGCCGTCCTCGAGCGCGCAGCCGTGCGCGTCGACGGTCACCTCCGCGTCGTGCTCGGCGCCCATCGGGGCCCAGACATGGCGCGAGAACAGCTCGGCGAACGACCCGCCGCCGGCCCGTTCGAGGACCCAGCCGAGGACGTCGGTGAGGATCGACCGGTACTCGAACGGGCCGCCGTGCGGCCGGGCGTTGCGGAGCCCGCGCATGTACGCGTAGCCGTCGGCCGGCAGGCGCCGCCGGGTCCGCGGCCGCCAGCCCCAGACCTGCTCGATGACCCGGACGTCGGCGTCGAGGTTCGCGTAGTCCTCGTCGAAGCGGGTGCCGGCCCGCATGTCGAGCAGGTGCCGGACCGTGCAGCGCTCGAAGCTCCCACCGCGCAGCTCGTCGACCATGTCGACGACCGGGGCGTCGACGTCGAGGGTCCCCCGGCCGACGAGCGCGCCGGCCAGCGTCGAGGTCAGCGACTTCGAGACCGACATGAGCAGGTGCGTCGTCGACGGGGCCAGCCCGTTCCGATAGGTCTCGGCGACGACCCGCCCGTCGTGGATGACGATCCAGCCGTCGGTCCAGGTCGCCTCGAGGGCCGTCTCGACGGTCAGCGTCCGGCCGCCCATCGGGACGGCGACACCGCCCAGGTCGCGCAGCGCGGTCGTCAGCGGCGCGACGGGTCCGTCGCCGCGGGCCATCCGGGCGGTCGGGATCAGCTCGCGGACGTGCTGGAACGCCCAGCGGCTGAACGGCGGGTCCTGCCAGTTCGCGAGCGTGACCAACCGGTCCGGTGGCGCCGGCGAGCCCGCCATCAGGCCGAGCTCGGCCGCCGTGGCGTGGCGCTGCCTGGGCATCGGATCGCCGCCTCGCTCGCCGACCGGTCCGGCTCGCCGGCCTACGGGTTCGCGCCCAGGTACGACTGATCGGCCTGGCTGCCGTCGAGGTGGCCGAGGATGCAGACGACCTCGTGGTCGCCCTCCTTCCAGCCGATCTTCGTCGGGGTGAAGTACCAGACGTCCAGCAGGTCCTGCTCGTCGAGGGCGCTCCCGGTGTAGGCGGCGAAGGCCGGGGTGCAGTTGTCGTCGACCCACGTCTCGAAGCCGGCATCCGTCGGATAGACCTCGCTCGACACCGTGTCGACCCAGAAGACCTCCGCGTCGTGGAGCTCGGTGCAGGCGTGGTAGGTGACGTCGGTGAACTCGTCGCCGCCCGGGATGTCGATGCAATCGCCGACGCTCATCTCCATGGCATCGCCGACCGTCCCGCCCGGGCCCGGCGTAGCGAACGTGTCGTCGAGCTCGTCGACCATCGACCCGATGCTGGCGAGCGTCGTGACGGTCACGATGCCGACGGCCACGAGCCCGGCGACGACGGCGATGCCGACCATCCGTCGGCGGGACCGCAGGTCCGTCGGTGCCACCCATGCGCCGTCGGCGACCGGCCCGGTCCCCGCGCCGTCGGGCCCGACCCAGCCGCCGTCCGGCCAGCTTCCCGATCCGGCATCGGCGCCGGCCGTCGGCGAGCCGTCGGGCGGGATCCAACCGGCCGAGGCGCCCGCGGCGCCGGCGGCGGGCGGGGTCCAACCGGTCGCGCTCGAGTCCGGCGGGATCCATCCGCCGCCGGCGCTCGGCTCCGGTGGTGCCTGCGGCCCCGCCCAGGACGACGCCCACGCCCCCGGCGACGCTGCCCCATCGGGCTCCGGCATCGTCGTCGTCGGCGCGCCGCCGAGCTTGAGGAAGCCATCCTGCTCGGCCACCTCCGTCCCGAGCGCGGCGAGGTCGGTCTCGAGCCGCGCGGCGTCGTAGGTGGGGTCGATCCGGAGCTGGGCCCACGCGAGCAGGCCTGCCCGGGAGATGCCGGCCGGGTGCTCCTCGAGGATATCCCGGAGCGTCTGCATGGCGATCTCCCTGCGGTCGTCAGGTGTCTCGGGCGTCGGCAGGCCGCGCTACCGGCATCATGCCCCTCCGGGCGCGCGGCCGCGTGGGCCGAAGGTCAGGCGTCACGTCGACCCATCCGCCCGACGGCGGCGACCGCCTCGTCGACGGACCAGGTCAGCGCGCCGTTCGCGGCGATCCCCGGGGTAGATCCGCAGGCCGCTCATGCCCAGACCTGCTCGAGGACGCGGAGGGTGTTGCCGCCGGTCGCCTTGGCGATCTCGTCGTCCGAGTAGCCGTGCTTCACGAGCCAGCGGACGACGTTGGGGAAGTCGCCGGGGTTCTCCAGGCCCTTCACGTACGGCGGGATGATCTGGTCGTACTCGGTGTCGCCGCTCGCGAGGAGGCCCGCGGTCCCGATCCGGTACGTCGCGCTGTGGTCGCCGAAGAACGTGTCCGGCCCGAACGTGACGTGGTCGATGCCGACGAGGTCGACGCAGTGCTCGAAATGGCGCATGACGGTCTCGATGGAGTGCTCGACCATGTCGTCGGTCGTCATCGTCGTGCCCGGCGCCGCCTCGATCCCGATGATCCCGCCCCGCTCCGCGCAGGCCCGGATGACGTCGTCGGGCTTGTGCTTGCTGATCGGCCAGAGCGCCCGCGCGCCGGAGTGGCTGATACAGACGGGGTTGCGGCTCGCCTCGATCGTCTCGAGTGAGGTCCGGTCGCCGGCGTGCGAGACGTCGATGAGGATCCCGAGCTTGTCCATCCGCTCGACCGCCCGTCGCCCGAACCCGGTCAGCCCCCCGTCGGCGCGCTCGCGGCAGCCCGAGCCGAGCTGGTTGCTGCCGCTGTAGACGACCCCGAGCATCCGGACGCCGAAGCCGTACAGGACGTCGATCCGGTCGAGCTCGCCCTCGATCGGCGTGGCCGCCTCGAGCGACGCGATCATCGCGATCCGGCCGGTGGCGGCGGCGGTCCGGATGTCCTCGACCCGCTCGGCCCGCATCAGCAGCTCCGAGTGGGCCCAGTCGCTATAGCGCATCCCCATGTCGTGGATGACGTCGAGCCAGGTCCAGCCGCCCTTCGAAGCGATCGTCGCGGTGCCGTCCTCGAAGTTCTCGAAGATCGCCGTGAGCCCGGACCGGGCGAGGCCGCGGTAGCCGGTGGCGATCCGGGCCTCGCGGATCCAGGCGTCGGTCTCGCCCGGGTCGAGCGGCGCGATGTCGGTGTGCTCGTGGAGCGAGATCGCGGGGTTCTCGCGGAGGATCCGGCGGACGCGGGCCTCCTCGGCCTCGGAGACCTCGACGACGTACGGCTCGACCCGGTCGAGGTCGGTGCACAGCTCGAAGGCCCGGTAGTCGACGCCGGGCTCGAGCCTCCGGAACGAGCGGTCCTCGGCACCACGCAGGTCGCCCCGCGGACCGGTCGGACGATCGGCCATCGCACCCTCCTCTCGCCGACAGCGTAGCGGCCGACGGGCGGGAAGGGGCGCTCGACCAGTGCGCGGCGCCGTCCGCCGCTCCTCGCCGTCCGCCGCGCACCACGGCTGACCCGCCGCGCACCACTGTCGCCGGTCGCTCGCCGTCGGTCGCGCCGCCCACCGACCGACGACGCCGTCGGAGCCCGCCGACCGGCGACGCCGGGGCGCAGCCCGCCTGACCGGCGACGCCGGCGTAGGCCGCCTGTGGCCTCTGAGTCTGCGTTATCTGACCGACTTGGCCGACCTGGGTCGATGTGTGGCCGAGGGGGCCACGTCCGGCGTGTACCGGACCAGAACCGTGTCAAGTCGTGGACGCCTGGGCCACGGGAGCACGCGGCAGGTCGCGGATGTCGGGATCCGCAGACACACAGGCCACGCAGCGCGTACTCCTCGCCCGGCCGCCCCGTCGCTTCGCCCCGCCGGCCCGGTCCGATCGCCCGGCCCGCAAGGTCCCGGAACCACGGGCCGGTCGTCCCTGTCGCGTGCGTGAGCCGTCCGCGACACTCGTCGTCGACGGGCGTCCCCAGCGCATGGACCGGCGATGAACCTCCAGGACGTCCTCTCCGAGCCGCTGGCGTTCTACACGGTCGCGACGGCGATCCTGCTCGTCGCCGCATCGGCCCGCTCGCCGTCATCCGGCTGCCGGGCGTCTGGGTCCCGATCCGGACCTGGCTGGTCATGCTGCCGATCATCCTCGGGATCCTGTGGTTCGGTACCTGGGCCTGGACGATCCTCGTCGCCCTCGGCTCGATGCTCGCGTTCAGGGAGTTCGCGAACCATGCTCCTCGTGCCCTCATGGCGTTGACGAGGGTCATCCGGATCGCTCGAACGACCCGCGAGCTGACCGCGCCGGCGACCGACCCGCCGACCCCCGTCGCCGGCCCGGCGACCTGACCTGCCGTCCGCCACTAGCAAGCACGAGGGAGGAACCGGATCGATGGCCCACGCGACGACCGGCGGCGCCTACCACCGCTTCGCCGCCCGCCTGGACCGTCCCCCGCAGGGCGCCCCCGCGTCCGACCTGCTGCACCGGATCCTCGCCCTCCTCGTCAGCGAGCGGGAGGCGGACCTGCTCGCCAGCGCGCCGATCCGTCCGTTCACCGCGAAGGACGCGGCCGGCCGCTGGCACGTCTCCGAGGCCGAGGCGTCGCGGGTCCTCGATGGCCTCGCCTCGCGGGCCGTCCTGCTCGACATGGAGACGCCCGACGGCGTCGTCTACGTCCTGCCGCCGCCGATGGCCGGCTTCTTCGAGTTCTCGATGATGCGGGTCCGCGACGACGTCGACCAGAAGCTCCTCGCGGAGCTGTTCTACGAGTACATCACCGTCGAGGACGACTTCATCCTCGCCCTGTTCACCGACGGCGAGACCCAGCTCGGGCGGGTCTTCGTCAACGAGCCCGCGCTCGCCGACGCCCGCCCGCGAAGCGGCACTCGCGACGACCCCGGCGCCGCGGGCGACGGTGCGATGCTCGAGGTCCTCGGCTACGAGCGCGCGAGCGAGATCGTCGCGACGGCCGAGCACATCGGCGTCGGCACCTGCTACTGCCGCCACAAGATGGAGCACGTCGGCCGGGCCTGCGCCGCGCCGATGGGCATCTGCATGACCTTCGGCGGCGTCGCCGACTCGCTCATCCGGCATGGGTACGCCCGCCGGGTCGACCCGGTCGAGGGCCACGAGCTCCTCGCGGAGGCGTACGAGCACAAGCTCGTCCAGTTCGGCGAGAACGTCCAGCGGAGCCCCGGCTTCGTCTGCAACTGCTGCGGCTGCTGCTGCGAGGCGATGATCGCGACTCGGAAGTTCGGCCTGCTCAAGCCGGTCCTGACCACCAACTACGAGCCGGTCGTCGATGCCGCGCTGTGCAACGGCTGCGGCAAGTGCGCCGACGCCTGCCCGGTCGAGGCGATGACCCTCGTCTCGGCGAACGACCCGCACAAGCCCCGGAAGCGGATGGCCGTGCTCGACCCGCGACGCTGCCTCGGCTGTGGCGTGTGCACCCGCGTCTGCCCGACCGACGGGCTGCACCTCGCGCCCCGCCCGACGCGGGTCATGACGCCGGTCGACTCGCTCCACCGAAACGTCCTCATGGCGATCGAGCGCGGCAAGCTCGCCGACTGCATCTTCGACAACCGGGCGCTCTGGAGCCACCGGGCGATGGCCGCGATCCTCGGCGTCATCCTCCGCCTGCCGCCGATCCCGCAGGCGCTCGCCACCGACCAGTTCCGGTCGCGCTACCTCCTCCGGATCCTCGACCGGGTCAGCCTCTGACCGACGCCGTCCCGGCCTCCGGCGCTGCCCCGCCCTCCGGCGGCACCGCGAGGTCGGCCAGGCGGATCCAGTCGCCGGGGTCGAACAGGTCCGGCCGGTGGGTGAGAACCAGGACGGTCCGGCCGGCGGTCGCGCGCGCGAGGTCGGCGACGAAGGCCCGGGCGGTCGGCTCGTCGAGGTGCTCGGTCGGCTCGTCGAGGACGAGGATGCCGACGTCGGCGAGGAGGGCCCGGGCGAGGGCGATCCGCTGGCGCTGGCCGCCGGAGATCCGTGCCCCGGCCTCGCCGACCGGGGTCGCCGCGCCCTGCGGCAGCGCCTCGATCCAGTCCGAGAGCTGGGCGATTCGGATGGCCTCGGCGACCGCAGCCTCGTCGGCGTCCGGCCGGGCGAGGCGGATGTTCTCGACGACCGTCGCGTCGAAGACGTGCGGGTCCTGCTCGCAGAGCCCGATCGTCCGGCGGACGTCGTCGCCGGCCAGGTCGGCCAGCTCGGCTGTCTCGCCCGCGATTCCGACGAGCGCGAGCGATCCGCCGGCCGGGGCGAGGAAGCGGAGACAGGCAAGGGCGAGGGTGCTCTTGCCCGCCCCGCTCGGGCCGGTGACGATCGCGTGGGTCCCGGCGGGCAGCTCGAACCCGAGGCCGGCGACCGCGTCGCTCGACGCGCCGCGATGGCGGAGCCGCAGGTCGCTGGCCCGGAGCCCGTACGGCCCGGCCGGCAGCGGTCGCGGCGCGGGCGCCTCGACGACCGGATCGGCTCGGTCGACGACCTCGACGACCCGCCCGGCCGAGGCTCCGAGCGCGGGCAGGTGGCGGGCCGCCGGCACGAGCGGTGCCGCGATCTCGTGGACCGCGAGCGGCGTGAGCGCGACGACCGCGATCGCGACGCCGGCCAGCGCCCCGGCCTCGAACGTGGCGATCGCCAGGACGAGACAGGCCCAGGCGGCCAGGCCGGCGGCGAGCCCCGCGACGAGCGACCCGACGCCGGCGCCCGTCGCCGCCCGGCGCTCGACGGCGGCGAGCCGATCGTCGACGGCGGTCACCCGGCCGATGGCCCACCCGGCCGCGCCGGCGGCGAGGAGCTCGGGCGCACCGGCGAGGAGCTCGCGGGTCGCGTCGGCCAGCTCGCCGCGGGCCGGCGCGGTCCGCCGCTCGGAGCGGGCGGCGACGGCGGTCGCGACCGCGGGTGCGCCGACGGCGACGAGGAGCACCGTCAGGGCGAGGGCCAGACCGGCCGCCGGGACGAGCCAGCCCTCGAGGACGACGGCGCCGACGGCGACGATGCCGATCGATGCGTACGGCAGCAGCACCCGGAGCCAGACGTCGGCGAGCGCGTCTACGTCGTCGACGAACCGGCTCAACAGATCGCCCGTCCGCAGGTCGGCGAGCCCGACCGGTGCAAGCCGGGCGATCCTGCCGTAGACGGCGGCGCGCAGCTCGCCGAGGACGCGGAACGCGGCGTCGTGGGCCGTGACGCGCTCGGCGTAGCGGAGGACCCCGCGGGCGATCCCGAAGGCGCGGACCGCCGTCACGGCCGTCAGCAGGGCGAGGACCGGCGGCTGCTCCGCGGCCCGCGAGATGAGCCAGGCCGACGTCGCGGCGAGGCCGACGCTCGCGCCCGCCGCGCCGACCCCGGCGAGGACCGCGAGCAGCAGCCGGCCCGAGACCGGCCGGCCGAGCCGGGCGACGCGGACAAGACCCCGCACGTCGCCGCTCACGGCGTCGCCTCCGTCCGCCACTCGACGGCGACGACCCGGTCCGCGACCGCGGCGGCCGCCGGTCGGTGGGCGACGAGCAGCACCGCCGCCCCGCGCTCGGCCTCGGCCCGGATGGCCGCGAGGATCGTCGCCTCGGTCCCGACGTCGAGGCCGGCGGTCGGCTCGTCGAGGAGGAGCAGCGTCGCGCCGCGGACGAGGACCCGGGCCAGCCCGAGACGGCGCCGCTCGCCGCTCGACAGGCCTGCGCCACCCTCGCCGAGGCCCCGGTCGAGCGGGATCGACCCGAGCCCGACGCGCTCGAGGGCGGCGCGGATCGTCTCGTCGGCGACGTCGGCCGCCCCGAAGCGGACGTTGTCGGCGACCGTCCCGGCGAAGACGAACGGCCGCTGCGGCAGCCAGGCGACGGTCCGCCGCCAGGCCTCGCCGTCGAGGGTCTCGATCGGCGTCCCGACACCGGACCGGTCGACGACGGCGATCGTCCCGGCTGTCGGCACCACGAGCCCGAGCAGCGCGGCGAGGAGCGTGCTCTTCCCGGAGCCGCTCGGTCCGGTGACCCCGACGATCTCGCCCGGGCCGACCACCAGCGACACGTCGAACGGGGCGAGCGCATCGCGTCCGGGGGCCCGGACGGAGAGGCCCTCGACCACCAGTCGTCGCCCGTCGAGCGACGGTACGTCGGCCCGCCCGCCTGCCCGCAGCGGGGCCTCGTCGAGGACCGCGAAGGCCGAGTCGGCGGCCGCCCGCCCCTCCTCGCTCGCGTGGAACTCCGCGCCGAGCCGGCGGAGCGGCAGGTAGGCCTCGGGCGCCACGATGATCGCGAACAGCCCGGTCTCGAGCGTCAGCCCGCCGCCCTCGACCAGGCGCAGCCCGACCCCCACCGCGACGAGGGCGACCGAGATCGTCGAGAGGAGCTCGAGCGCGAGGGCCGACAGGAACGCAACCCGGAGCGTGGCCATCGTCTCGCGCCGGTAGGCGTCCGTCGTGCGCCGGAGCGCCGCGACCTGGGCATCTGCCCGCCCGTACGCCCGGAGCGTGGCCGCGCCCGCGACGACGTCGAGGAACCGGCCGGCGAGGCGTGACAGCGTGGTCCAGCGCCGGCGTCGCTGCGCCTCCGAGGCGCGGCCGATCAGGACCATGAAGACCGGGATGAGCGGGACGGTGAGGAGGACGGTGAGGGCGGCGACCCCGTCGACGAACGCGAGCGCGACGACGACCGCGGCCGGGACGACGACCGCCAGTCCGACCTGCGGCAGGTACCGGGCGAAGTATCCGTCGAGGGCGTCGAGGCCCCGCGTCGCGAGCAGGACGAGCTCGCCGCCGCGCGCCTCCGATGCCCAGCGGGGGCCGAGCGCGACCGCCGTCGCGACGACCCGGCGCCGCAGGTCGGACTTCACCCTCGATGAGATCCGTACTGCGACCGTCTCGCCGGCCCAGCCGAGCGCCGCCCGGGCCGCGAGGACGATGGCGAGGAGGGCGAGGGAGGCCGACAGCGCCTCGAGCGTCAGCCCGCCATCGAATGCGCTGGCGATCGCGTGGGCGATGAGCCAGCCCTGGGCGAGCGCCAGCGCCGCGGTGGCCAGGCCGAGCCCGATGGCGACCGCGATCGCCGTCCCGGCGACACCGGCCGCCGCGAGGAGCCGGCGGTCGGCGGCGAGGGGCCGGCGATCGGCCGCGGCGCCCCCTGGCTTCGGCGCTCGCGGATCGACTTCGGCGGCCGGGGACGCGGCCATCGGGACGGCTCGGTCGGCCCCGCTCAGGTCCCGCCGCTCACGGCTCGACCGTGGCCGTCGGCGCCTTGACCCGCTTGCGGAAGACCCAGTACGACCAACCCTGGTAGGCGAGGACGAGCGGAACGAACAGGGTCGCGACCACGGTCATGATCGTGAGCGTGTACTCGGTCGACGAGGCGTTCTCGATCGTCAGGCTGTAGGCGGCATCGGTCGACGACGGCATCACGTTCGGGTAGAGCGCGACGAACAGCGTCGTCACCGCGAGCCCGATCGTGACCGCGGTCCCGAGGAATGCCCAGCCCTCCCGCCCGAGGCGGTTGGCGACGAGCGCCCCGACGAGGGCCAGCGCCGCGACGACCGTCGTCGCGATCGCCGCCGGATTGCCCCGGAGCGCGAGCGTCCAGCCGAGGAAGACGACGGCGAGGATGGCCGCCACGAGGCCGACCCGCCCGGCCCACCGGTTGGCGCGGTCGCGGACGTCGCCCTCGGTCTTGAGGGCGAGGAAGACGGCGCCGTGGGTCAGGCAGAGGGTGAGCGTCGTCAGCCCGCCGACGAGGGCGTACGGGTTGAGGAGCGTGAAGAACGTGCCGGTGAACTCCTTGTCCGCATCGATCGGCACGCCGGCGACGATGTTCGCGAAGGCGACGCCCCACAGCAGGGCCGGCACGAACGAGCCGATGGCGATGGCGAAGTCCCAGCGGGTCCGCCAGGCGACGTCCGGGCGCTTGTTCCGGTACTCGATCGCGACTCCCCGGAAGATCAGCGCAAGAAGGATCGCGAACAGGGCGACGTAGAAGCCCGAGAAGAGCGTCGCGTACCACTCCGGGAAGGCGGCGAAGGTCGCGCCGCCGGCGACGAGGAGCCAGACCTCGTTGCCGTCCCAGACCGGGCCGATGGTGCGGAGCATCGCCCGTCGCTCGGGCTCGTTCCGGCCGAGGACCGGCAGCAGCATGCCGACGCCGAAGTCGAAGCCCTCGAGGACGAGGTAGCCGATCCAGAGGACGGCGATGAGGATGAACCAGATGGTCGGGAGATCCAGCGCGAGCTCCATCGCCGTGCCCTCAGTACTCGAACGCGAGCGCAGGCTCGCTGTCGTGGTGGACACCCGCCAGCGGGTCGGCCGACGGGAGCCCGCGGCCGATCCGGCGGAGCAGCAGCCCGGCTTCGATGATCGCCAGGATCCCGTAGACGAGGGTGAACCCGACGAGGGTCAGCAGGACGACCCCGACCCCGTTGCTCGGTGAGACGCCGTTCTCGGTGAACATCAGCCCATAGACGATGAACGGCTGCCGGCCGGCCTCGGTGAAGATCCAGGCGACCGAGTTGGCCACGAGCGGCAGGAACGGCAGCAGGATGGCGATCGCCAGGGTCTCGCGACCCGGTCGCCGGCCCTTCCGCATCGAGAAGAGGAACCAGGCCGCGGCCGCGGCCGCGAGCATCCCGAGCCCGATCATCAGCCGGAACGTCCAGTACGCCACCGGCAGGTTCGGCGAGTAGTCGCCCGGCCCGAACTGGTACTCCTGCTGGGCCTGGATGTCGGTGATCCCCTCCACCTCGCAGGTGAAGTCGCCGCAGGCAAGGAACGAAAGGAGACCCGGGATCCGGATCGAGAAGACCTCCTCGGTCTGGTCGAGTGAGCCGATCGTCAGGATCGAGAAGGACGCCGGGGCCGAGGTCTCCCAGAGCGCCTCGGCCGCCGCCATCTTCATCGGCTGCTGCTCGGTCATCAGGCGGGCCTGCGCGTCGCCGCTGACGACGACGGCGATCCCCGAGACGACGAGGACCCAGGCGCCGGCCCTGACCGCCGTCCGGAAGATCGCGGTGTCCTCGCCGGGTCGCCGGACGATCCGCCAGAGCGCGACGCCGACGACGAACGCCGCACCGGTCATGAAGGCCGCGGCGATGGTGTGGGGGAAGGTGATCAGGGCGGTCGAGTTGAGGAGGACCGCCATGATGTCGGTCAGCTCCGCCCGGCCGCGCGCCTCGTTGACGACGTAGCCGACCGGGTGCTGCATCCACGAGTTGGCGGCGAGGATGAAGTACGCGGACAGGACCGTCCCGATCGCGGCGAGCCAGATCGTCGTCAGGTGGAGCCCGCGCGAGAGGCGCCCCCAGCCGAAGATCCACAGCCCGATGAAGGTCGACTCGAGGAAGAACGCGAGGAGCCCCTCGATCGCGAGCGGCGCGCCGAAGATGTCGCCGACGAACCGGCTGTAGTCGCTCCAGTTCATCCCGAACTGGAACT
>CAZABC010000031.1:16002-24589 GCA_964483405.1 uncultured Anaerolineaceae bacterium | reverse complement strand
CACGTGCCGCTGGTGCGACTACGCGGCGATGTGCCCGGAGCGGGTACGGTGATGGCCGGAAGGCGGTGGCGGTGCAATGACCAGGCGCTGCGAGCGGGCAGCATCAGGTGCGGCCTGGCACCGAGATGCGGCCCTGCGCCTCCTCGAGTGACACCAGGCACCTTGGCCGATGAGGTTGTGACCGATGGCATCCAAGCGCCCTGAGATCAGCCGCGAACGGCCTGGCTGCTTCTTGTTCCTGCTTGACGAATCGGCCTCGATGTCTGAGCCGTTCTCTGGTACAGGACGGTCCAAGGCGGAGGCTCTTGCCTTCGCCGTCAACACGACGATCTACAAGCTCGTCCTCAACTGCATGCCCTTTGGTGAGGTACGCGACTACTACCACGTCGGGGCGATCGGATACGGCGGCGCCGGCGTGCGACTGGCGTTCGGTGGCGAGCTCGAGGGCTTCGACCTCGTCAAGACAACGAGACTCGCTGAGGCGCCCATCGGCTACAGCGAGCGCCCCGACGGCGAACCGGAGCCCTACTGGATCGAGCCTCGAGCGTCTGGAATGACGCCGATGTGCGCGGCGATCGACGAGGCAACGGCCGTTGTCGAGCGCTGGGTCCTGGACTTCCCGGCATCGATCCCACCGATCGTCCTGAACGTCACGGATGGGCAGGCCTCCGACGGTCACCCCAGGGTTCCAGCACGGAGACTCACTTCGGTGGAAACGGCACTCGGGCGAACGCTGCTCTTCAACCTTCAGCTCTCGTCTGGTGCAGGTCACCGCGCCCTCTACCCGAACGAGGTGGAGCGTCTGTCTGACAAGTACGCCCGGATCCTGTTCGACGTCAGCTCTGAGCTCCCGCCGTACATGTCCGAGATGGGTCGAGCTCTCGGGCTCACGATTCCAGCGGGCGCACGCGGCTTCGGCTGCAATGCGGATCTCACCACACTGGTGCAATTCCTTACCGTCGGGACCGTTCCAGGGAACATGAAGTGAGTGGCTGGCGCATCCGCGCGCGAGCCGTCCCGAAGTCGTCTGCGCCCGCTGACATCATCCAGGACCAGCACTCCTACGTCGTCTGGGGGGGCGGACGCGGACGCGCATCGGTGCTTCGGATCGCGCTCGCAGATGGCGCGACCAACGCTGCCAGGTCTGATGTCTGGGCGCGGATTCTCGTTGACGCATTCGCAGCCGGCTACCTTCGAACCGGTCAGAGCAGCCAGAGCCTCAGTGCACGCGCAGAGCTCCTGGGTCAGATGTGGAAGGCATCCACACCCGAACGCCCAGAGGCCTGGTATCACCGGGCGTACGAGCGACGCGGCTCCTATGCGGCGCTACTGGGCGCGGAGCTGACCCGCACCTCCGGACACTGGACTTGGAGAGCACTCGGAATCGGCGATGTCGAGCTCTTCGTCACGACGAACGAAGGCCAGCTAGTGCGGCACTTCCCGATCGCCCGGGTCGACGACTTCGGATCGATGCCGCTACTCGTGTCGACCAACTCCGCCGCCAACCAGGGCGTCATCAGTCGCGGTATCCGCGCTCGCGGTGACGTCCCGACCGGAGGTTCGCTCTGGCTCGCCTCTGATGCGCTCGCCCAATGGATTCTGGCTCGAGCCATGGACGGGGAGCCACCGTGGGATGTGCTGCGCGCGGTGAGCCGAAGTCGGAGCAGGTTCGTCGCTTTCGTCGCCTCGCTGCGCGACGCCGATGCGATGGCCGATGACGACACCACGCTCATCTTGGTGGAGAGGCGATGAGCCAGCCTCCGATCGCGTTCGAGCTGACCGATATGCGCGACTACCAGGCAGCCATGCGGAGGCCCGCCAAGGCGTTCGCTGACGAAGAGCTCCAGAAGATGGTCGTCTTCAAGAACTCGCTTGGCTGGCCGGCCGCCAATACCGGCGGGTTTGCCGCCGTGTACAAGCTGACATCGGGCCGCCGGGCGACCGCGGTTCGCTGCTTCGTCAAGCTTGCTCCCGACATCGCAGAGCGGTACGAGTTCATCTCGGCCCGCCTGTCGAGCGCGACTGCGCAGGACACGCGCGATCGCTTCCTCGTGAAGAGCACGTATCAGGCCGTGGGAATCAACATCGTGTCGGGCTGGAAGCCGATCACCACGATGCCGTGGATCGAGGGACGTCCGCTCGACGCCTACATGGACATCGCGGTCGCAGAGCGGTGGCGTCTACCCAGGCTGCGGACGCAGATCGAGCGTCTCGAGCAGGAACTGTTCCGCCTGAACATCGCTCATGGGGACCTTCAGCACAGGAACATCCTCATCGAGGAGAATGGCTCGCTCCGGCTGATCGACTACGACGGGATGTGGGTCCCAGAGCTCGCGGGCCGGGTATCGAACGAGATCGGTGTCGCCGACTACCAGCACCCAGGTCGGACGTGGGAGCACTTCGGGCCAGGTATGGACCGCTTCTCGTTCCTGGTCCTCTACTTGACGCTCCTGGCTGTGGAGTTGCATCCCGAGGTCTGGCGGGCGGATGCGAGGAGCGAAGGTCTCCTCCTTCGCGAGAGCGATTACCGAGACCCGGACGGGTCACCGATCCTCGACAGGCTCTCGTCGCTCGACGATCTCGCACCTCTTGTCAGGGTCTTCCGCCGGATCTGCGTCGGCGATGTGCAGGAGGTGCCGCGACTGCCCGACTACCTTCGCGAGGTCGAGCGGACTGTTGGCCCGAGTGCCAGGCCTTCGCCGTCGGTGTCACCGGCGGCCATCGCGGCGCCGTCGGGACAGGGCGAAGAGCCCGTGGAGGACTCGAGACCGCTTGAGCCCACACCCCCGGATACTCGATCGCAACCGCTCTCGCGCGAGGTCCTTGCCGAGTGCTCGGGCGACTACATCACGCTGGTCGGACGGTACGAGCGTTTCAGCAGAGGAGATGGCCCATCTGGTCGCTATCGCACCCTCCATCTGCGGGGTGACGACGGGGCGAGGGTGGAGGTGATCGCAGATCCGGTAGTCGTGGGTGAGTTCCGAGCCACCGGGCGACGGTGGGGTGTGTCGCCGGATCAAGAGGTTACGGCGACGGGTCTGCTGCTTGAGGAGGATGGGCGGTACGCGCTGCTGTTGGAACAGGCAGCGGGGCTGATCAAAGGCCCGAAGCCAGGTGGGCGGCGCCAGCAGGAGGCACGTCGCACCGATGGGCAGCGCGCCCCTTCCGATGGGGGCGATGGCGGGCCGACCGCGGCCGGACCTGCCCCGAGCGCGGACGACAGCCTGTTCGGGGACTGGGTCGCTCGAAGTGACCCCCCACGGAGAGACGGACCGCCGGATAGGGCACGGCCACGACGCGATGGGCCGAAGTCGCGGCGAAGGCCGCAGGAAGCAGTCGACTACGACTGGCGCGAGGACACCAAGTGATGGACGTCGACAGCACGAGATCCCTTTGGGCGACAGTGGCACACCGCTATGCCTCGAAGACGGAGCTCCGAGCGGGTGGGCTAGGAGCTCGCTTCTGGGTCGAGTTCCGCGACGGCGTCCTCGTCCTGTCCATGCCGAATGGAGTCGAGCGCCGGATCGACCGGGAGGAGCTGCGCGCGACGCTGCGGCAACAGTCCGTTGATCCGACGCCGGAGATCGTGCGGCTCGTGTCCATGAATGGCCCATTCATCGCAGCTATCGGCGACGATCTCGGCGCGAGCGGCTACGACCCCGGATCGCTGCTCAGCGGCGACCCCGACGATGTCGGGCCGATCGAAGCGGCTCTGCTCGAGGAAGCAAGGACGAGGTCGCGTGACTCAGTAGGCAGCGCGCCATCGCCGCCCAAGGACGACGCCGAGGCGCTTCGCGCCGAACTCGAGGACGAACGGGCGGAGAAGGAGGAACTCATCCGCCTCCAGGCTCGGCACCTTGCCGCCATCGCGAGCCTCGGGTCGCAGGTCCGCGAGTTGGAAGCTCGCGCCACTCAGCTTGACGATGCGCTGCGGCGGGCGAAGGAAGCGAAGCCGGTCCAGCCCACGATGGTCGGCACCGCGGTCGACTACGGCGTGTTGCTCACACTGGCGAGACGCGAGGTCGAGATCGACTCGTTGCCAGCCCCGACGAGGAAGGCGATCGTTGATGCCGCCAAGCTGGCGTCTTCCGATCCGGGACTGGCGGTCGTCAAGTGCCGACTCGTACTCGAGGAGTTGACGCGCGCCGAGTGGCGGAAGGCGTTCCGCGCCGATGACCTACCGGCCTTTGCCAACTTCACGTCCCTCATGGAGGATCTCAGGGACCAACCCGGCGTCGACCGGACGCTCTGGAACGTTCGGCGGACGCTATTCACCGTTGCGAACTCGGGCGCCCATGAGCTTGGTACCGTCTCGTCGCGGCGGGCGGCTCTCGTGGTTCTCGTCACTGCTGCGATCGCGGCTCGGACGGCCGGATGACGGCCCACGACCTCGCGCTGCGCATGTCTGCCAACGACGGCAGCGACATCGCCGCAGGGTGGGACATAGCGACCGTTGGGGCCCCGGCAGGTCCAGCCCGGACGCGGTCGACCGGGCGACTCGGCGCGGAAGCACTGGCCAGGGTCACCTTGGCGCCCGGGCGGATCGCCTGAGGAGGCGAGGATGGCAGGGAGGCTTCCGCCGCCCGCGCTCGTTGCTGAGATCGTGCGCACGAATTCCGGCCTCGACAAGCATGCGCTGATCAAGTTGGTTCACCGCGGCGGGTTCCCGAGCCTGACGACGTCCGAGCTGAACTCCGTCCTGTACAAGACCCCTGGGATCGAGTGGCGCCCCGGGCTGTACAGCCAACGGCTCTGGTACCCGAAGGCTCCGCGGCCCTCGCGGCCCTCATCGGGCGGGCGACGTGGGGGGTCGGGCCCAGCCCATCGACCTGCCGCGCGGCTGACTGGGCTCTACCCGTGGCAGATGCGCGCGCTGGATGCCTGGGAGGCCAGCGGCCGCCGTGGCGTCGTCGAGGCGGTCACGGGCGCCGGCAAGACTCGTGTCGCACTTGCCGCGTGTGCTGACGTGCTGCGGGCGGGAGGAACGTGCGCGATCGTCGTTCCGACGAAGGAGCTGATGCGGCAATGGGAGTCCGAGGTTCGCCGGCACGTCATCCGAGCGGCGCGCCTCGATCCCCGCGTCGGCTTCATGGGCGGCGGGCACCACTCCACGCTCTCCAAGTCCGACATCGTCATCTGTACGGCGCAGTCCGGCTCTGCCTACTTCCTCGAACCGCGCGCGCCGGCTCTGATCGTCGCCGACGAGTGCCACCACTACGGGGCAGACACCTGGTCCGCGGTGCTCGAGGATGGCTTCGACCGACGACTCGGACTGACGGCGACGTACGAGCGCGAAGACAACGGCGTGCGCGACCTCCTGGACCCGTACTTCGATGGTGTCTGCTACTCGGTGGACTACACGGAGGCCCTCGCCGACGGGGTCATCGCGCCGTTCAAGCTCGCGTTCGTGGGTGCGCGGTTCCGGCCAGGCGAGGCCGAGGCGTACGACGAGGCGGCATCTAAGGCGGGCCGATACCGAGCGAAGTTGATCAACGAGTGGGGGTTGCCGGCGGAGCCATTCGGGGCGTTCATGAAGGCCGTGAACCGACTGCGCCATGCGAGTGAGCCAGAGGGCTCGAGACTGGCCGGCTTCTACCTGAGTGCGTTCACGAAGCGGCGCGCCATCATGGCCGAAGCCTCGGCCAAGCTCGATCGTGTCGTGGAGCTGGCACCGGCGATCAAGCGAGCCGAGCGTACGATCGCCTTCGCCCAGACGAAGAGCGCCGCTGCCCGCGTGGTCGCGCTGCTTGGACGAGTCGGCGTCGATGGTGCCGTGCTCACGTCGGACCTCGACATGGACGACCGGAGCGGGATCTTCGCGGGCTTCGAAGATGGTACCCACGAGCTCGTGGCAGCGCCGAAGCTGCTCGACGAAGGCATCGACGTGCCGGCCGCCGACCTTGCATTCATCGTCGCCACGAGCCGATCACGACGACAACTGGTCCAGAGGATGGGCAGAGTCGTCCGCGTGAAGAAGGACGCGCGGCCGGCTCGAGTCGTCATCTTGTACGTCGAGAACACGGCCGAGGACCCTGAGACGGGTGCCCACGAGGACTTCCTCGAGATCGTCGAGGATGCCGCTGAGGACGTCCGGACCTTCGATGCCGATTCTCTGGCCGCCGACATCAATCACTACCTGAACACGTGGTAGTGGCCGTGGTGCTGGATCACACGCGCAAGGCAGACCCGACGAATGGGACCCGTCCATGCCGTGCTCGGCGATCGATGGGGACTGCGGGCGGCCACCCGCCGGCCGCCGAGTCACCCGGTAGACTCGGGACTAGGGCCCGTCCCTCGGGGGCTGTTGGCGGTCGTCAGGCCGGCGATCATCTCCGAGGTCGCCAGTGGAGGACCCGTGCGCGTCGATCTTCCTGAATCCCTCCTCGCGGCCGGGGCCCGGAACGCTCCCATCGGGACGCACACGAGCAAGACGATGATGCTGCCGGAGCTCAGGGCACTGCTCGGCGCAGCGCCGGGTCGCCAGCCGTGGGACCAGTACGTCGAGACCGCCGTGGAGGAGAACGCGCTCCACAAGGCGACCGCGGCGACTCGGATCAAGACCCTCTCGATGATGAAGCAGCTCTACGGTTTCCAGGGGTCAGTGGGGTTGTTCGCGGTGCTCCGGGAGCTCTGGCCGATCGACGATGCGGCCCAGCCGATGCTCGCCATGCTGTGCGCTTCAGCGCGCGACCCACTGCTACGGTGCACCGCGGACTTCGTCCTCGATCTCGACGTCGGTGACGAGACCGGGCCTGCCGAGATCGGAGCCGAGGTCGCCCGTTCGTTCCCGAACCGATCCACGCCCGGCGTCCTCCACCACATCGGACAGAACGTCGGCGCGAGCTGGGCACAGGCCGGCTTGCTCATCGGTCGGCGCACCAAGCGACGAGCCCGGCACGTGGGCGGGCGACGAGGTCGGACCTGACGGGGTGATGCGCATGCCTTGGTTCGAGTACGACGAGACGATCGACCGCTTCCGCAGGGATGCCGCCGCCAACGGCTGGGTCTACCCGTTCGACGGGATGGCCTGGGCCGCCAGCCCCGAGGGTCGTCGGCTCATCGAGGACCCCTCGCTCGTCGCGACCGCCTCGGCCGACGACCTGGCCAGGCTCCTGACGACGATCATCCGCGGCGAGCGCTTCAGCGACGGCGAGATCGCCGGCGCCCTCGCGTCGGGCCACCTCCTCGCGATCGTCCGTCGGGCAGGCGTGCTCGCCTCGGAGCTGGAGGGGTCGACGTAGCCTTCGGCTCGCTGCGCGCGGATCAGAAGTCCGGCACTCGCTACGAGATCGACCCGGAGCTCGCGCGGATCGTCCTGGACGCCTACGAGTCCTAGGCGGAAGCGTCGGCGAGCCGGGCCTCGGGACCTCGATCGCCAGACGGCTGCTCCGCTCACGCATCCGCGAGCCGCTTCCTGAGCGTCCGCACCACCGTCTGCAAGTCGAGGCCCGCTGCCGTCAGGCCGCCCCATGCCGCACAGGACGGTGCCGTCAGGAGCGCTGCGATCAGGTGCTCCGGGCGGATGTCGTCGGTGCCCTGGCGGCTCGCGAGCTGGCTCGCGATCGAGAGTATGACCGCGACCCGCGGGGTCAGGCCGGGCTCGGCGTAGGCCGGTGGTCGCCGGCAGCACTGCTCGAGAGCTGGCCGCAGTCCGGCCGGATCGCGCCCGGCGCTCCGGGCCAGATCGGCCAGGCCGCCGGGGCCGTCGATCGCCGCGAGGGCGACGTGCTCTGACCCGACGTGGCCGTGGCGGCTCGCCGCAGCCTCCGCGCGCATCCGCTCCAGCGCCGGCCTTGGGTCCGCGAAGCCCGGCGGGACGAAGTCCTCCCGGCCGTTGATGCTCGATCTCGACCGCCCACTGCCCCCGGGAGGCCCTGAGCCCGCCCCTGCGCCCGGCGGGCTGCCCGGCGACCCTTCGGCGGCTGCCACCGCCGCGAGGAGACCGGCCCGCTCGATCGGCTTCTGGAGGGTCGGGACGGCCAGGCCTCGCCGTGTCGCTCGCCTCAGCTCCGCGGGGTCGCTCGACATGACGATCACCGGGAGATCCGGCCTGGCTCGCCGGAGGAGGGCCGCGAGATCGATACCGTCGAGCGCTCCCGGCATCTGCACGTCGGTCACCACCAGGCGGACCCCGCCCTCGGGCTCGTCGAGGATCGCTACTGCCTCGTCAGCCGTGTCGAAGCCCGAGGTCACGTGGCCTACCGCCTCGAGCATCCGTGAGACTCGTTCGCGGTTACGCTGGTCGTCGTCGACCACGATGGTCTTCATCTGTCGTCGCCTCCGGTGATCGGTCCCGAGGTGGGTCCGCTGGCGACGATGGTCGCGGTGGAGCGCCGAGGCTCCAACGTGGCGGCCACGTCATCGGCGTGGCGTGGGATCACGCCATCGAAGGCAAGGGGTGCCGGGCGAGTGGGTGAGCGGCCGATCAGGATCCTCGTCCTCGACGATGACGTCGGCTTCGCGGCGCTCGCCGGTCCCGGGCTGGCCGCGCAGGGCGTCGAGGTCGTCGGCGTCGTCGCCGGGCTCGCGGAGGTCGTCGAGCGGTCGGCTGTGGACCGACCCGACGTGGTCGTCGCCGACATCGACC
>CAZABC010000031.1:10808-15902 GCA_964483405.1 uncultured Anaerolineaceae bacterium | reverse complement strand
GGCCTGGACAACCGGGTCGAGCTGGTCGAGCTCGGGCGCCGCCAGGGCTGGATCGGACCACCTCCGGTGCGAAGCCGTGATGAAGGCAGGGCGCCGTGACCGGTTGACGGTGCGCCGGTGGCGGATATGCTGTCTTGCATGGATGCCGCAAAGCCGCATCGCAGCGAGGATGGTCAGGCGCCCCGGTCCGCGCCGAGTCGGACACCGGCCGGCCGCCCGCCACGGGCCCAGTACGTCGCGGTCCAGAGCCGCGGCACGATCGCCTTGCCCGCCGGCCTCCGCCGACGCCTCCACCTCGACGAGCCGGGCGCCCAGGTCGCGATCGTCGAGCGGGAGGACGGCGTCATCGAGCTGCGGCCGGCGCTTCCGGTCGCCGCGGATCAGCGCTGGTTCTGGACCGAGCGATGGCAGGCGATGGAGCGCGAGGTCGACGCCCACCTCGAGGCGGGACGGGTCACCGTGAGCGACGGCCCGGACGACTTCTTCGCCGACCTCGACGCTCGCCTCGAGCGGTGAGGTTCGAGCGAACGCCCGCCTTCGATGCCGACTGGGCCCGTCTGACCGACGACGAGCGCGACCGCTTCCGGGCGGTCATCCGGCAGCGGTTCCATCCGGCCTGCGAGCGCCGGGCCGCGGACCCGACCGCGCCATGGCCCCGATCACTGCGCGTGCGTGACCTCGAGGGCGCGACCGGGGTCCTCGAGATGACGTGGAGCTTCGCCGGACCCGACGGCTGGGCGACGTTCGAGTGGCTCGTCCGTGACGGCGAACCGCGGATCCGCTGGCGCCGGATCGGTGGCCACGAGGTGTTCCGCCGACCCTGAGGGGCGTCGATCGAAAGCTCCTCGCCCCCCGCCGGCGACCTACCGGGTCGGGTGTGCCATCTGGTCGATGACGATGGCGACCGCGAGCACGAGCGCGTCGTCCTGGCCCGGGGCGACCTGCACGCCGTAGGTGTCGCGGACCCGGAACCACCCCTTGCCGACCTCGGCGATGCGAGTGTCGCCGGCCTTCATCTCGTACTGGTGGTCCACGATGTTGCCCTGGACCGTCCACTGGCCGCCCGCGTCGAAGTCGACCTGGTAGCGCTCGCGCAGCGGCGAGATGAGGGCCTTCTTGACCGTCGCGACGCGCCCGCCGGGCCCCTCGATGGCCATGACGTCGCGGATGGTGACGAGCTTCTCCTGGATCTTGTAGAGCTCGCGCCCGGACGCGTCCTGGAGCTCGAGGGTCTTGCGGATCCGGAGGGCCTTGCCGTCAACCTTGAAGACGTGCTGGCCGGCGCCGTTGTCGATCCAGAAGTCGTCGCCGATCGAGAACATCCGCTGGTGCATCTGGTAGGTGCTGGGGCCGGGAGCATCACCGCCGGCGCCGTGCTTTCGGAACATCGGGACCTCCATGGCCGGCGGCGATGTCCACCGCGGCGTTCGCCTGACGGTCCCATGATGAGGCCCCGCGAGGCATCGTCCATGGCGGATGAGCCCGCCCCCGTATCCTGCGTCGATGCGCCCACGCCACCCCGCCAAGAGACCGAGCGCGTGACCTCGCCCGAGGTCCGCTTCGACCCCGAGCGCCTGCTCGAAGACCTGACGCCCGACCAGCGACGGGCGGTGACGACCGTGTCGGGGCCGCTGGCGATCGTCGCCGGGGCCGGCTCGGGCAAGACCCGGGTCGTCAGCCGGCGAGTCGCCTACGCGGTGGCGACCGGGCACGTCGACCCGCGCCGGGTGCTCGTGCTGACGTTCACCGACCGGGCCGCCGGCGAGATGGTCGAGCGGATCCGCGTGCTGCGGCTGCCCGAGGTCACGGCCCGGACGTTCCACTCGGCCGCCCTGCTGCAGCTGCGCCACTTCTGGCCCCGGCTCGACGCCTCCCGGGCCGGCGTCCTCGGCGCCGCCGACCCCGGCGCCGCCGTCCTCGGCGCCGCGGGCCCCGGCGCCGCCGGCAGCGCCACCCCGTTCCCCGAGATCCTGCGCTCGAAGATCGGCCTCATCGCCCGGGTCCAGGCGCGCCAGCCGGGCGCGGCCGGCCGGATGCTCGCGAAGGACGTCGCCGACGTCATCGAGTGGGCGAAGGTCCGGCGGATCGACCCCGAGCACCTCGCCGAGGAAGCCGCTCGCACCGAGCGCGACCTGCCGGGCGACCCCGCCGACCTCGGCCGGACATGGACGGCGTACGAAGCCGCCAAGCGGCGCGAGGGCGCGATCGACTTCGAGGACATGCTCGAGCTGACGCTGCGGGTCCTCGAGACCGACCCCGACGCCGCCGCGCAGGTCCGCGGTCGCTACGCGTGGTTCAGCGTCGACGAGTACCAGGACACGAACCCGCTCCAGGAGGCGCTCCTGCGGGCCTGGCTCGGCGACCGCGACGACCTGTGCGTCGTCGGCGATCCGGACCAGGCGATCTACTCGTTCACCGGCGCGACCGCCGACTTCCTGCTCTCGTTCGGACGGCGGCACCGCGGCACCCGGGTCGTCGACCTGCGCGAGAACTTCCGGTCCACGCCGGCGGTGATCGAGCTGGCCAACCGGCTGCTCGCCGCGGTCGGCCGGCCGCGACGGCTGGTCGCCGTCCGGGAGCCCGCCGGAGCGGCGACGGTCCGCCGGTTCGACGAGGCCGGGGACGAGACGGCCGCGGTCGTCGCGTCGATCGGCGCCCTCCACGCCGGCGGCCTGCCGTTCGCGAAGATGGCGATCCTCGTCCGGCTCAACGCCCAGGTCGCCGATTGGGAGGAGGCGCTCCACGCCGCCGGAGTGCCGTTCATGGTCCGGGGCGAGCGATTCTTCCACCGGGCCGATGTCCGGCGGGCGCTCGCCATCCTCCACGACGTGCCCGACGACGACCGGGCGGCGGCCTCGGCCGACCTCGCCGATCGCCTGGCGGGGCTGTGGGCCGAGCCGTTCGGGTTCGAGCGGGGCGCCGCGCCGTCGACCGCGGCCGCCCGGGAACGCCAGGCCGCCCTCGAGGCGCTCGTCGCGATCGGCGAGCAGCTCGTCGCCGCCCGGCCCGACGAGGCGTCGATCGACGCGCTGCTCGCGGAGGTCGCCCGCCGCCGGGCCGACGAGGACGTCCCCGTCGGGAGCGGCGTCACTCTCAGCACGATCCACCGGGCCAAGGGGATCGAGTGGGAGGCCGCCTTCCTGCCGGGCTGGGAGGAGGGACTGCTGCCGTATCGCAGCGCGCTCGGCAAGCCCGGCGAGATCGCCGAGGAACGGCGGCTCGCGTACGTCGGCGTGACGCGGGCGCGGACGCACCTGTGGGTGAGCTGCGCGGCCCGGCGGGCGGGCCCGGGCGGGAAGGCCGGCGGTCGGGTCGCGTCGCGGTTCCTGACCGATCTCGAAGGCAAGCCGCGGGAGCGGACGTCGACCTCGACCGCCGCACCCCGGGCGCGACGCGAGCGTGGCGGGTCAGCGGGTCGCGGGGCGGCGCCCCTGCCGAGCGACCTCGGGCCCGCCGACGAGCGGCTGTTCCAGGCGCTGCGTGCCTGGCGGCTCGCCACCGCGCGCGAGAAGGGGGTGTCGCCGTTCATCGTCGCCGAGGACGTCCTCCTCCAACGGATCGCGACGCTCCGGCCGGCCTCGCTCGCGGCCCTCGAGCGCGTCCCCGGGATCGGCCCGAAGCGCTCGGACATGTACGGCGCCGCGATCCTGGCGATCGTCCGGGCCGACGCGTAGACGCCGCGTGGCTCGCGTATCCTTACCGACTACCGGTTGGTAAGGAGACACCCATGGAGAGCGCGGCCCGGATGACCTCGAAGGGCCAGATCACCGTTCCGAAGGCCGTCCGGGATGCGCTCGGGCTGGCGACGGGCGACCTCGTCTACTTCCGCGTGCGCGACGGCGACGCCGTGCTGGCCAAGGAGCGGGACTTCCTCGACCTCGCCGGCTCGATCGAGGCACCGCTCGACGTCCGCGGACGCGACTGGGACGAGATCGTCGAGCGGACCCGGACCGCCAAGGCCCCCGGCTGGGCCGCCTGGATGCAGGAGCGGCCGTGACCGCGTTCGTCGACGCGAGCGTCCTTGCCCGCCACCTCGCCGGCGGCCGTGCCGAGGAGTCGCGGCGGGCCACCGCGTATCTCGCCGGCGCCGACGCGCTGGTGCTGACGGACGTCGTCGTCGCCGAGCTCGTCTTCGTCCTCGAATCGGTCTACCGCGCAACGCGCCCGCAGGTCCGCTCGGCGGTCCGGTCGCTGCTCGGCTTCGCGCCGATCGTCGTCCGCGACGCGGAGCTCCTCCTGCGCGCGCTCGAGGTGTACGACGATCACCGGGTCGGCTTTCCCGAGGCCTACGTCGTCGCCTGTGCCGAACGCTCCGGGGTCGGTGCCGTGGCGTCGTTCGACCGTTCGCTCGACCGTGCCCCGACCGTCCGTCGCGAGGTGCCGTAGCCCGTCGTTCCCGGTCGCCTCCACCCTCCGGATGGCCAGCGAACCAGCAACCTGGTATGCTGGGCCGATGAAGGTGACGGTCGACATCGATCCCGAGCTGTATCGCGCCCTGAAGGTGGAGGCCGCGCGGGCGGACCGCAGCGTTCGTGACGTGCTCGCCGACGCGATCGAGGCATGGCTCGAGCGGTCCGAGGACGACGAGGATCGGGCATCCGCGGCCGAGGCGCTCGCGGAGTACCGGCGCGACGGTGGCGTGGCCGCCGAGGAGTACTTCGGGGCGCTCGTCGCCGAGACGCGCGCGGCCTACGGGTCGGCGGGCGAGCCCGACGCTTGAGCGATCCGACGCCGCGCCGCGTCGAGATCGCCCCCGCGGCACAGCGACAGCTCCGGCGGCTGCCACCCGGTGCGGCCTCGCGACTTCGCGGGCCGATCCTCGCGCTCGGCCTGGAGCCGCGACCGCCCGGCGCAGTCCGACTCGCGGGCTCCGAGCTCTGGCGGATCCGCGTCGGCGACCTTCGGGCCATCTACGCGATCGACGACTCGGCACGTTTGGTCGTCGTCCTGCGCGTCGCCCGTCGGGCGGAGAGCACCTACCGCCGCATCCGCTGACGCTCCGGCCCACCGGCCCACCGGCCCACCGGCCCGACCGTAACCGAACCGAAAGCCGGCCCGTGGATGCTGGTCGTGTCGCCCCTGGACGACCATCGA
>CAZABC010000031.1:4431-10708 GCA_964483405.1 uncultured Anaerolineaceae bacterium | reverse complement strand
TCGCCGCGGCCCTGCTCTCGGCGACCCTCGCCTCGGTGTCGACCGCCGCGCTCGTCACGACGCTCGCGCCCGCCGGGTCGAGCGTGGACACCTCGGCCACCGTTTCGATCGCCGAGGCGCAGGCCGCCTCGCTCACCCTCGTCGAGACATCGGACGAGGCGCTCGTCGCGGTCATCACGAAGGCGCGGCAGTCGGTCGTCACGATCACGTCGCAGATCGAGACGACCCGGCGCGGCCCCTTCGGCGGCACGACGACCGGCGTTGGCTCGGGCGTCATCGTCACGTCGGACGGCTACATCCTAACCAACGCCCACGTCGTCGAGGGCGCGACCGCCTTGACCGTCGAGCTCCCCGACGGCACGCAGTACGCGGGCACGGTCGTCGCGACCTCGGCGTCCGACGACCTGGCGCTCGTCCGGATCGAGGCGTCGGGCCTGCCGGCGGCCACGCTCGCCGCGGCCGGGTCGGCCGAGGTCGGCGAGCCGGCGATCGCGATCGGCAGCCCGCTCGGCGAGTACACCGACACGGTCACCAAGGGCATCGTCTCGGCGATCGGCCGCGACATCGAGGTCCAGGACAGCCTAACCGGCCAGGTCGTCGAGCTGACCGACCTCATCCAGACCGATGCCGCGATCAACCAGGGCAACAGCGGCGGCCCGCTGCTCGACGCCGACGGCGCCGTCATCGGCATCAACACCGCGATGGCCACGAGCGCCGAGGGCCTCGGCTTCGCGACCCCGATCGAGGCAGCCGCCGAGCTTCTCGAGGGGGTCGGCCTCGCGACCAGCTGACGATCTGGCCGATGGGCCGGGTCGGACCGGGGTCGCCGGGTCCGGCCGGCACTCCAGGGTCCGGCCGGCGCTGCGATCCTGCCAGATGAGCGCCACGCGCACCTTACGCTGGGATCGCGGGCGCTCCGGATCGTCACCCGTCCTTCGATGGGGTCAGGGCGTGCCACGGTGAGCGTGGGGCGGTACATCCCGGGCCTCGCCGCGCCACTCGCCGATCGTCACCGGCCGCGACAAGGCGACGTAAGGTGCGTGTCCTGCTCATCTGGCAGGGTTGCTCGCCCATCGAGCCCGCGGCGTCGGCGACGGCCCGTAGAACCGCGCCGGACCCGTGCTGGCGAGCCGGAACCGGCGCTGAACCGAGCTGAGACCGCCCTCAGCCGCCGGCGCCGACTTTGAACCCGACCCCAGCCGCGCCCGTCCTCAGTCGCCGGCGACGGCCGCCGCCGGGACCCCGGCAGCCCCCGTGCCCGCCGGGAGCGCGGCCGGAACGTCCCGTGCCGCGATCTCCTCCGGTGAGAGGACCGCCTCGTCGAGGCGGTGCCGGAAGATCTCGTAGATCGACTCGGCGCCGATGATCGGCTCGTCGGGGACCCACCAGCCAGAGGGCACGAGGACGAACGGCTGGGTCTGGAAGCCGCCGAGGCCGCCGTGGCAGCCGACCTGCTCCTCGAACGCGGCCACCTCGTCGGTATCGGGGTCGTACAGGCTGTTGACGCAGATGTCGGCGCAGTTCGCGAACGAGTCGACCCGCCGCAGGTGGTCCGCCGGGTGCCCGGCGAAGTGGCGCAGCGGGTCCTCGCCGGTGACCCGGTCGTCGGCGAGGTAGCGGATCCCGTCGGGCCCGATGACGACCGCGCCGTGCTGCGCGGACCGGACCAGCACGAACCCGATGCCGGGGTGCGCGGCGAGCGAAGTGATGAGCCCCGGGTGGGTCTCCTCGATCTCCTCGAGCGTCATCCGGTGCGGCTCGGCGGTCAGGTGGATCGTCGCCCAGTTGCCGGACGGCAGGACGATCGCCGCCGGCACGGGCTCGGCCGCGGCACCGCCGGGGCCCTTGGCCACGGCACCGCCCTCGGCGCCCCTGTCCACCGCCTCGGCCGACGCCGCCTGGAGGGCCGCCTCGGCTGCCTTGTCCTGCCCGGCCACGGCCTTGCGGACCTCGATCTCGCCGTCGGCCGTGCGTCGGTTCCGGAGGGCGGTCCGGGTGACCGCCGCGGTGATCCCCGGCGCCTTCGACAGCTCGCCGAGGAAGACGTTGACCTTGCCCCAGCTCTCCTCGTTCTCGACCCCGCCGAGGACGGTCGCGTCGCCGGCGATGAACCCCTGCACGACCTCCTGGAGCGTCTTGCCGTAGCGCTGCCGGAACGTCGCGCCCATGCTCTGGCCGTGGTCCGACACGATCGCGAGCTCGTACGTGCGCGGCGCGCCGCGGCTGGCCTTCACGATCGAATGGACGATGGTGTCGAGGTCCTCCAGTTGGCCGAGCGTCTCGGGCCGCTGGGGGCCGGCGTGGTGAGCGAGCTCGTCGTACGACAGGATGTCGGCGTACATGACGTTCCGACCCTGGTACATCCCTTGGACGATCAGCGTCTTGGCGATATCGGTGAAGGCGATGCACGAGATCGCCCGCATCCCGGCGAACGCCCAGCCGCGGTGGACCCGCGGCTCGACGCCGCGCCGCTCCTGGCGCCTGGCCTGACGGCGCTCGAGGATGACCTCCCGCACGACGAGGATGATCGTCCGGGTCATCTGATAGGGGCTGAGCAGGAAGCCGTACAGGCTCTGCGACGCCTTGCCGACGTCGCCCCGGACCTCCGACATCCGGGAGTTGGTGAGGAACGCCTCGGTCGCGTTGCCGGAGAACAGGTTGACGAGGCTGAAGCCGCCGTCGGCGAGGATGCCTCGCTTCGTCGAGATCGTCTGCTCGATCGCGGTGGCGTCCTTGGGGTGGTTGGCGACGAGGATCTTGCCGGTCGACTTGTCGTACCAGCGGAAGGCGGGGATCTCGGCGTTGTTGCCGTGAAGGATCCCGGCCTGGCTCGCCGGGGTGTTCGACGGCAGCCCGGCCTCCCAGTCGAGCAGACGGTGGCCGTGGGAACGGACGAGCGAGGCGATGAACGGCGTCGTCCCGGTGTGGATCGCCTGCCGGAGGATCGGCGCGGCGAGCCCGTCGACCTGGAGGATCACGAGCCCCGGCCGGTCGGTGGTGACCGCCGCGTCGGACTCCCGGGCCATCCGGGCAAGGAGGGCGAAGTAGAACGAGTCGTCGTCGTTGAGATTGACCGCGAACGAGATGACCGTGTTCGCGAGGGCCATCAGGATCGAGGCGAAGAAGGCCGACAGGAAGCCGTCGAAGATGACGGCGCCGATGACGGCCGAGGTGAGCTGCAGCAGGACCGCGTTGATGACGAGGGCGAACAGCCCGCCGGTGATGAACGCGAGCGGTAGCGCGATGTAGATGATGACCGGCCGGATGAACGCGTTGACGAGGCCGATGAACGCAGCGAAGAGGAGGAGCTCGAAGACGGCGGCCCCGCCGCCCTCGACCTCCAGGGTCACGCCCGGCAGCAGCCAGACGACGAAGAGCAGCGCGAGCGCATCGACGAGCCAGACGAGCGCGAGGCGCCGCCAGCGGCCGTGCGATTCCGGCTTCCATTCGCGCGCCATCGCGACCTGGGTCCGCCACAGGTGCCCGACCCGCTGGAGCGGGTTCCGCTGCTTGGCTGCCACCGATCGTCCTCCGTCCCGCCGGGCAGGCGCGCGCCCGGCGTGCAGAGTATGACCGCCGCTCGCTGCGGTGCGTCGCCCGTATCGAACGATAGCGGCGACGACCCGGTCCGCCGCGATCAGTCCGTGACGGCCCCCGCGCAGTCGTAGAGGCCGCTGGCCGAGCCGTCGAGCTCGACGGACCGGCACTCGGCCGCGACCCACGTCGCGACGCTCGCGGGTCCGACGGCCCCGTCGATCGCGCCGCCGCCGCGTCCGCCGCCGAAGCCCCCGAGCAGCACATGGCGCAGCTCGCCCGAGGCCACGTACGCCTTGAGCTCCTCGAGCGTCGGCGTCGGGTCGGCGCCGGTGAAGCCGCCCATCGTCATGACCGGCAGGCCGGTCGTGAGCTGGATCCCGGCCGCCGTGCCCGAGCCGGACACCGCGACGATCCAACGGGCGTCGCCGGCGTTCGCCTCGAGGTAGGCGATGATCGCCTCGTCGGTCTCGCCGCCCGGCCCGCCGATCCCGCCGGGGAGTCCGCCGCCGCCCGGCCCGCCGATCCCGCCGGGAAGCCCGCCGATCCCGCCGGGGGATCCGCCGCCGGGAAGCCCGCCGCCGCCCGGTGCCAGGCCCATCCCGGGCGGCACCGGCAGCGAACCGACGCCATCGGGCGCCCCGTCGGTCGCGCCCGGGAGACCCCGGTCGCCCGGGATGAAGCCGCCCGCACCCGCCGCGCCGCCGAGCCAGCGGGCCGACGCCGGGCCCGCCGTCGGATCGCCGCCGGAGTAGGCGGTCGCCATCGTCTCGCGGGCGTACGCGATCGGCCCCGCGAGCAGCGCGACCAGCCCGAGGCCGAGCGCGACCGCCGGGAGCCGCCGCCAGGTCCTCACCGGGATCACGAGGAGGATCGCCGTGGCGGCCGTGACGAGCACGACCGCGAGGCCGAGGCCCGGCGCGAACCCCGGGGTGCGCTCGAGCAGCGCCCAGGCCCAGATCCCGCCGATGAGCAGCGCGCCCCCGAGGACCGCCCCGGCCACGATCGCCGCGCCGGTCCTGCCGCGCCGGAGCGAGCGCTGCCGGACCCGCCACAGGTCGACCGTGCCGGCGCCGACGAGGGCGCCGATGGCCGGCGCCATGACGACGACGTAGTAGGGATGGACGATGCCCGACATGAAGCTGAACACCAGGACGTGGACGAGGAGCCAGCCGCCCCACAGCAGGTAGCTCGCGCGCGGCCGGTCGGTGCGCGGTCGCCGGCCCCGGATCGACAGCCCGGCGGCGAGCGCGATGAGCGCGTATGGCAGGAGCCAGGCGACCTGGCCGCCGAACTGCTCGTTCGCCATCCGGAAGAGGCCCGGGAGACCGCCGAACCCGCCGCCGCCACCGAAGTCGCCTCCGAGTCCGGCGCCGCCTCCGAGTCCGGCGCCGCGGCCGCCCTGCCCGATGCCGGCCCCGCCGAAGATCCGGCCGAAGCCGTCGTAGCCGAAGATCAGCTCGAAGACCGAGTCCGTCTCGCTCCCGCCGATGTACGGACGGGCCGTCGCCGGGATCAGCTCGACGGCGACGGGCCAGGCGAGGCCGACGACGGCGACGGTCGCCGCCGAGATCGCCAGGCCGGCGCCCCGCCGCCGCCAGCCGCCCGGTGCCGCGAACGCCCACACGATGGCGAAGACCGGCAGGACGAGGAACGCCTGCAGGTACTTCGTCATGAAGCCGAGTCCGACGAGCGTCGCGGCGAGCACGAGCCAGCGCATCCCCCCGTGCTCGAGCGCGCGCAGGAGCGCCCCCGCCGCCGAGACGAGGAGGAGCGTCAGCAGGGCATCGGGGTTGTCGAAGCGGAAGATGAGGACCGCGGCCGGCGTGAGCGCCGCCACCACGCCGGCGATCGTCGCGGCGATGGGCCCGAACGGGCGCCGCACGGCGAAGAACAGGACGACGACCGTCGCCACGCCCATGAGCGCCTGCGGCAGGAGGATGCTCCACGACGAGAGCCCGAAGACACGGACCGACAGCCCGAGGAGCATCGTCGAGAGCGGCGGCTTGTCGAGAGTGATGAAGCCCTCGGCGTCGAGGGCGCCGAAGAACCAGGCCGACCAGCTCTGCGACGCCGCCTGGGCGGCCATCGCGTAGTAGGTGTTGGCGTAGCCGCTGACCGTCAGCTCCCAGCCGTACAGGACGAGGGCGAGGGTCGTGACGCCGGCCAGCCCGAGCCAGGTCCACGGGTCCGCCCGGAGGCGAGCGGCGATCGGCCGCCGGGCGCGCAGGGCGATCGCCGGCGGCCCGGGGTCCGGTGCGGCCTCGGGGTCCGGCAGGCCGGACCCCGAGGCCGGCTCAGCGTCCAGCGGGCCGGCCTCCGGTGCGGGCTCGAGGTCCGGTGCGGGCTCGAGGTCCGGTGCGGGCTCGAGGTCCGGTGCGGGCTCGAGGTCCGGTGCGGGCTCGGCGATGTCCATGGCCAGGAGTCTCGTCGGCCGATCCTTTCGGCTCGATTACGGGACGACGGGTCGGCGGCCGTCGACCGAAGCTCCGCCGTCGCTGGACCGACGAGCCGCCGTCGTCGGACCCACGCTATGCCATCAGGACATATCGTGACGCGGCTGGCGGCGCGTCCACCCGGATCCATGTCACCAGTGACATGCGCACCGCCCATGCCAGATGGCTGCGACCGGTTCCATGGCCCAGGCGACATGGACGGAATGCAGTCCGGTCGGCCCCGAGCTGGTACATGCTCGTGCCGCATACGGGCGCAGAATGCCCGGCCCCGCGCCCCGGAGTCCGGA
>CAZABC010000031.1:0-4331 GCA_964483405.1 uncultured Anaerolineaceae bacterium | reverse complement strand
CCCGGCCCCGCGCCCCGGAGTCCGGATCCCGGCCCCGCGCCACGGATCCCGGCCCCGCGCCACGGAGTCCGGAGCCCGGCCGCCGAGCCGGATCCCAGCCCCGCGCCACGGATCCCGGCCCCGCGCCACGGATCCCGGCCGCCGAGGCGGGTCCCGCCGGTCGCCCCGGGCGATCAGGCCCGCGGCCAGCTGACCGAGAGCCGTGCCCCGCCGAACGGGCTCTCGCCGACCGTCCAGCGGCCGCCGGTCGCGCGGACGATCCCGTCGGCGATCGCCAGACCGAGCCCGGCCCCGCCCCCCGAGTCCGAGGCCCGGTGGAAGCGGTCGAAGATCGCCGCCCGCTCCGCCTCGGGGATCCCGGGCCCGGCGTCGTCGACCGTCAGGGCGACCCGACCGGCGTCGTCGTCGACCCGCACCCGGACCGTCCCGCCGTCCGGCGTGTACTTGCAGGCGTTGTCGACAAGGACGCCGAGCAGGCGATCGAGCCACTCGGGCGGCGCCGAGACGACGTGGCCGCCGCCGTCGACCTCCACGGCGAGATCGAGCCGATGCGTCTCGGCGACGACGCCGAACCGGTCGACCGTCTGGGCCGCGAGCACGCCGACGTCGACCGGCTCCGCACCGGGCGCGCCGCGGACCGCATCGAAGCGGGCGAGCCACAGCAGGTCGTCGAGGATCCGCCGGATCCGGCGGCTCTCGCGATCGATCCGCTCGAAGGCCGAGCGGTCGGCTCCGGGCTCGCGCGGGCCGGTCAGGGCGAGGCTCGTCTGGGCCTCGATGACCGAGACCGGCGTCCGGAGCTCGTGCGAGGCGTCGGCGCTGAAGGCGAGCTGTCGCTGGCGGGCCCGCTCGATCGGCGCGGCGACCCGGCGACCGATGACGACGGCGCCGGCGAAGACGAGCAGCAGGAGGACCGGGCCGATGAGGGCGATCGCGGCCAGCATCGTCGCCTGCATCGCCACGATCTCCGCCGTTCGCTGCCCGACGATGACCCGGACCGTTCTGCCGTCGGGGGCCGTCCCGACGTCGGTGCCGGCGATCCGGACGTCGGTCCCGCCGATGCTCACCGTCTCGGGCTCGGTCACGTCGGTCGCGTCGGCCGGCAGCTCGGCATCGGGCGTGTTCGAGAAGACCCGGCCGTCCGGCAGGACCGTCCAGACGAGCTGGGCCGGCCCGAACGGCCGCTCCGGCGGTGGCGCCTCGAACCCGTCGTCCGGCGGCTCGCCCGGCCCGCCGACGATCCGCTCGAGGTCCCCGGTCAGCCGGTCGTCGAGCTGGTTCGTGAGGACGTTCGTGACGACGACGAAGACCCCGCTGGCGACGAGGAGGTAGAGCCCGGCGACGACCGCGGTGGCGCCAAGGGCGACCCGGATCGAGGCGGCGCGGACGTCGCGCCGCGGGCCGCTCATGCGACCTCGAGCCGGTAGCCTGCGCCGCGGACGGTGACGATCCGGACGCCCCCGCCGACGATCTTGGCCCGGAGGCGGCTCATCTGGACGTCGATGGCGTTCGAGCCGATCGGCTCGGTCTCGTCCTGCCAGGCGTGCTCGGCGATCGCCTTGCGGTCGACGACGGCCGGCGAGCGCCGCATCAGCAGCTCGAGGATGTTGCGCTCGGTCGCGGTGAGGTGGAGCACGCGATCGGCCAGCGAGACCTCGCGGCGGGTCGGGTCGAGGACGAGCCGGCCGCGCTCGATCGTCGCCCCATCGACGCCGCGCGGCCGCCGCTGGAGGGCGCGGACCCGGGCGAGCAGCTCGCCGAAGTCGAACGGCTTCACGAGGTAGTCGTCGGCGCCGGTGTCGAGGCCGGCGATCCGGTCCTGCGGCGTGTCGCGCGCGGTGAGCATGAGGATCGACGTCGGCCGCTGCTCGCGGCGGACCCAGCGGACCACGTCGATGCCCTCGCCGCCGGGCATCCGCCAATCGAGGATCGCGACGTCGTACTCGTAGAAGCGGAGCTGGACGATCGCGTCGTCGCCGCGCTCGACCGCGTCGACCTGGTAGCCGGCGCGCTCGAGCCCCATGACGAGGAGCTCGCGCAGGCCGGGGTCGTCCTCGGCGACGAGGATGCGCATCGGGTCAGCTCGCCTCGGGGCGAGCGGCGACGCCGCGGGTGGGCTGGGCGACTGCGCCTTCGGGGGTCATCGGCCGCATTATCGGCGCCGGCGGCTCGGCCAACGCGCGCCACGCCGTCACGCCGACGACGAGCGCGACGCAACCGGTGACGACCAGCTCCATCCAGATCGTCGTCGCGTCCGTCCCGATGCCGATCCCATGGACGACCGCGACGGTCCAGGCCCCGTAGCTGAGCCAGTGGACGGCTCGCCAGGCGCGGACGCCGATGTGGCGGCGGAGGAGGCTGGTGGCGACGACCGCGAGCGCGAGATCGAGGGCGACGACGCCGAGCCCGAGCCAGAACGGCTCGTAGTCGACGGCGAACGGGATCAGCGCCGCCAGCGGCCCGAGAGCGGTGTATGGATCGAGGACGGCCGTCCCCACGTGGAGACCGAGGAAGGTGAGCGCCAGGAGGCTGAGGTTTCGGTGCAGCCGCCCGGTGAGGATCCGCGGCCAGCCGGCGGTCCGCCAGCCACCCCCGAGGAGGGCGCCGAGCGTGACCGAGCCGGTCAGCAGCAGGAGCGAGGCGACCCCCGCCCCGCGTGCCGCGTACCAGAGGATGCCGTCGGGGATGAGCGTCGGATCGGTCATGAGGCGATCTCCATCGCGTGGGCGTCGGCGGGCCCGTGGACCTCGGCGGGCCCGTGGACCTCGGCGGGCCCGTGGACCTCGGCGGATCCGTGGACCTCGGCGGATCCGTGGGCGTCGGCGAGCTCGTGGGCGCCGGCGGGCCAGCCCCCGACGCGGACGACCTCGCCGGTCGTCGTGACGAGCCGGGCCGCGAGCCCGAGCCGGGCGAGCCAGCCTGGAGCACCGGCGCCGCGGACGATCGCCGCGGTCGCCGCTGCGTTCGCGTCGACGCAGGTCGCGGCGACGACCGAGACGGTCCGCCAGGGACCGCCGGCCGGACGGCCGGTCGCGGGGTCGACGATGTGGTGGCGCTCGACGCCGTCGCGGGTCCAGCGACGGACGGTCGTGCTCGAGGTGGCGAGCGCGCCCCCGTGGATGGCGACGATCTCGGCGACCGGCGCGAACCTGCCGTCGGGCGCCGCCACGCCGTCGGGCGTCGCCACGCCGTCCGGGGCGGTCCTCGCATCGTCGGTGACGAGGATCTGCCAGCCGTCGAGCGGCGCCCGCCCGGCCGTCGCGATGTCGCCGCCGAGATTGGCGAGCAGGCCGACCCGGGCGGCCGCATCGAGCCCGAGCGCGTCGGCCGCGCGCATCGCCGCTGCCGCGGCACGGTCGGCCGCGAACGCCTTGCCGGTCGACCCGAGGTCGAGCTCGACGTCGGGCGGGACCTCGAGGGTGCCGCGGGCCTCGTCGAGTCGGACCCGCCGCCAGCCGGCGACCGGCTCGATCCGGATCTCGATCGGACCGCCCCGGGCCATGACCGTCGCCAGGTCCTCGTCGTAGCCGATCGCCCGCATGGCCCGGCCCACGGTCGGGTCGACCGCGCCGTCGGTCGCCCGGGCGGCACGGAGCGCGGCCGCGACGCCCGCGGCAAGGACCGGACCGACGGGGGTCGGCGTCCCGGACCGTTCGGCGAGACGGCGGAGCTCGGAGTCGGGCCGGAATCGGCTGCAGGCAGCGTCGACGTCGTCGAGGACGCGCGCGACGGCCGGCCGGGCTGCGGCGAGGACGCGCTCGGCCGCGTCGTCGTCGTCGGTCGCCGCCACGAGGTGGACGGTCGTCCCGAGGGCCGTCCAGCGGGCCTCGGCCAGCGCCGCGCGAGCCACCGGCCGGACGCTCGCGGCGAGGATCCGGGTCATCGTCAGGACCCGCCGCTCGTCGAGTCGCCGCCCGGGCCGCCACGCTCGGGCGGCGCGAACGGCTGGAGCCCGGAGTCGTCCGTGTCGTCATCGGACCCGTCGAGCACGTCGAGCTCGTCGAGGACCTCGGATCCGCCGTCGTCGGCATCGGTCGCAGCGGCGCTGTCCTGGCTCGCCGGGTTCGAGATGGCCGCCAGGGCCCCGAAGGTGACGACGGCCGCGGCTCCGGCGAGCCCGGCGGCGGCGGTGAGGCGGCGCGACCGGCGGAGGGTTCGGGCGCGTTCGTCATGGGCGGGGGAGGGATGCATGTCCATGGCGCCGAGTCTCGGGGGGCCTCCCTTTCGGGACGGTTACGGCTCGGCCGGCCATCCGGCCCGGGTGATAGGGCCGCCCCACCCGAGCCGATGGGCACGCCGGTCGGGACGTGTGGCTCGCGTCGCGACCGGCG
>CAZABC010000030.1:0-28299 GCA_964483405.1 uncultured Anaerolineaceae bacterium | reverse complement strand
GGGGCGATGGCCCCGCGGTTGGCGACGTGGAGGGCGATCGAGGCCGGATCGATGACGGCCCCCTCGTCGAAGGTGAGCCCATCTGGCAGCGGGAAGATGCACTTCACCCCGTGGACGACGTACTCGGCGTCGGCGCCCTGGACGTTGTGGCCGTACTGGCGGTGCAGGCCGGCCTTGCCGTAGTTCTCGCACAGGTTGTAGCGGCCCTCGACGCACTTCTGGCAGACGCCGCAGGCGTCGTGCGAGGTCCCGGCGACCCGGTCGCCGACGGCCCAGCCGAAGCGCTCCGCACCGGGACCGAGGGCCACGATCTCGCCGGCCCACTCGTGGCCGGGGATGAACGGGAACGCCGGCGGCCAGAAGCCCGGGTAGTCGCCCCGGATGATGTGGGCATCGGTCCCGCAGATCGAGACCGCCCGGACCCGCGCGAGCACCTCGTTGGGTCCGGGAACGGGCACCGGCACGTCGTGGATCTCGAGGCGGTTCGGCTCGACGACGACGAGGGCCTGCATGGTCTCGGGCACGGATGCCTCCTCGGGACGCCAGTCAGACGACGGCGACCGGATCGACCATCGACCCGGTCGCGCCGCGGATCTTCACCGGCAGGGCGACGAACAGGAACTCGTAGACGCGCTGGCGGGCCAGCTCCTCGAGATCGAGGCTCTCCATGAGGTAGATGCCGTTGTCGATCAGGAGCAGCGTGTGGACCGGCTGCGGGTTGCCGGTCGGTCCCGGATCGGGCGCCGGCTGGACCTCGTACGTCTCGGTGTCGGTGCCGGTCGCCACGACCCCCCGCTCGAGCAGCCAGCGTCCCGCGCTGATGTCCGGGCCGGGGGTCTTGTGGGCCGCCATCGCCTCGCCGTCGGGCCACAGGCTCATGTAGCCGGTCCGGATGACGACGACATCGCCCGGCCGGACCTCGACGCCCTCGGCGGCGCAGATGGCCTCGAGCTCGGCGGCGTCGACCGGCGAGCCCTTCGGCAGGCAGCCGACGCCGCGATGGCCGGCCGCGTCGAGGAGCACCCCGCGGGTGAAGAACGGCGGCATCGTCGAGGCGTCGAGATGCGTCGGCCCGAAGTCGGTCAGGTGGTCGTCGGCCCGGCCGCCGCCGAACCAGTGCATGTCGTCGCCGACCGTCATGTGGGCGAGGGCATCGATGTGGGCCCCGGAGTGCGAGGTCGCCATGACGTACTCGGCCATGTAGCCGAGCCCGGCGTCGTTGACGGGGCCCCACGGCTTGGCGCTGGTGACCCGGATCCCCCGTGGCGTGCGGTAGTTGAGGACCTGGAACGGCGGATGTCCGGGAAACAGCGGCATCCCGGGGAAGCGGACGGCGGCGAGCGAGATCAGCCGGCCCTCGCGAACGAGCCGGGCCGCGGCGACGACCTGCTCGGGGGCCAGGCCCGCGATCGGGCCGATGTCGGGCTTCGTCATGACGGTCGCTCCTCACCCGGTCCGGCCGGCCGCTCCCGGAGCGCCCGCCAGACCCGTTCCGGCGTCAGCGGCAGGTCCCGGATCGCCACGCCGGTCGCGTCGCGGACCGCCGACCCGACCGCCGATGCCACGCACAACAGCGCCCCCTCGCTCATCCCCTTGGCGCCGTACGGCCCAGGGCCGTCCTGGTTCTCGACCATCTCGCTGACCAGCTCGAGGGGGAGGTCCATGCTCGTGGGGATCCGGTAGTCGATCGCGCCCAGATTCCGGACCCGCCCGGCCTCGTCGAAGATGTAGTGCTCCATCAGCGTGTGGCCGAGACCCTGGATCGCGGCCCCCTCGTCCTGCATCCGGACCTGGAGGGGGTTGATCGCCTTGCCGACGTCGGACACGGTCACGTGGCGGACGATCGTGACGTCGCCGGTCTCCTCGTCGACCTCCGCCTCGATCGCGGTGCAGTTGAACTCGAAGAAGGCCGGCGCCCCGCGGAGCGGGTGGTCGGGGTCGTCGTCCTTGCGCATCTCGCCGTTGCCGACGAGCTCGCCGCCGAGCCGGCCGAGACCCGGTCCGAGCACGTCGCGGATCGGCAGATCGCGGTCGGGCAGGTGGACGACCCCGCGGTCGACGCGGATCCCGGCCTCGTCGACGCCGTGGACCCGGGCCGCCATCGCCCGGACCTTGTCCTGGATCTCGCGGCAGGCGGCGAGGACGGCGTTGCCCATCAGGACGGTCGACCGGCTGGCCGACGTCTGCTGGTCGTACGGCACGATGACCGTGTCGCCGCTGACGACCGTGACCGACTCGAGCGGCGCGCCGAGCTCCTGGCCGGCGATCTGGGCGAACACCGTCCGGGCTCCCTGGCCCATGTCGGACGTCCCGGCGTAGACGACGACGCTCCCGTCGGCGAGCAGCCGGACGGTCGAATAGGAGAGCCCGGTCGTCGGCCCCGACTTGATCCCGAGGGCGATGCCGCGACCCCGACCGGGCGGCAGCGGCGTGCCCCAGCCGATGCGCTCGGCTGCTCGCACGAGCGTCTGCTCCCACTCGCCGTCGGCCGGCGTGTCCCACGGGATGAAGCGCTCACCCTTTCGGGCCAGGTTCCGCCGCCGGATCTCGAGCCGGTCGATGCCGAGGATCAGCGCCCCCTCGTCGAGGTTGGACTCGACGGCCCAGTTGACCTGCGGGTTGCCGAAGCCCCGGAAGGCGGTCGATGGCACCGTGTGCGACAGGATCGGCCGGGCGACGATCCGGGCGGCCGGCATCCGGTACGGTCCCGCGCCGACGTAGCTGCCCTTGGCGACGACGCGGTCGGCGATGTCGACGTAGGCCCCGATCAGGTAGTCGGCGGCGATATCCTGGAAGGCGATCGTGCCGTCGCTCCGCAGGCCGGTCCGGACGCGGACATCGGCGGCGGCGCGGCGGACCGCCTGGAACGTCTCCTCGAGCGTCAGGACGAGCCGGACCGGCCGGCCGGCCCGGAGGGCCATCAGGGCGACGAGCGGCTCGTACTTCGCGTGCTGCTTGCCGCCGAACCCGCCGCCGGGGTCGGGCGCGCGGACCCGGACCTTGGCCAGCGGCAGGCCGGTCACCTCGGCGAGGATCCGCTGGAGCCAGTTCGGGTGCTGGATGCAGCTCCAGACCGCGATCCCGTCGCCGTCGGGCGCGGCGATGACCGCGTGCGGCTCGATCGCGAAGTGGGTGACCATCGGGAACGTGTAGCGATGGTCGACGACCAGGTCGGCCGGCTCCGCGTCGACGTCGCCCCAGCCGACCCGGTGCTCGCGGACGACGTTCGTCCGGGCGAACCGGTCGTCCGGTCGGATCGACGGGTCCTGGACGAGCGGCGCGTCCGGGGCGAGCGCCGCGGCGATCGTCGTCACCGCCGGCAGCTCTTCGTAGGCGACCTGCACCAGGGCCGCGGCCGCCTCGGCGGCGTCCTTCGAGTCGGCGGCGACGGCGGCGACCGGCTCGCCGTGGTACTTGACCTCGTCGACCGCCAGGACCGGCCGGTCGCGGAACTGCGGCCCGAAGCGCGGCACCGGCCGCGGGAGGTCGGCGGCGGTCATCACGAGGTGGACCCCGGGCACCGCCAGCGCGGCCGTGGCGTCGATGCCGACGATCCGGGCCCGGGCGCACGGCACGGTCACGAGCTTCGCGTGGAGCTCGTCCGGCAGGTGGATGTCGGCGACGTACTCCTGGAGGCCGTTGACGCGGCCGATGCCGCCGACCCGGTTCGGCGAGCCTCCGACCCGCGCGCTCATCGGTCCGCCCCCTCGGGCTCGCGGCCCTCGGCGGTCGCGATGACCGCCTCGACGATCTGCTCGTAGCCCGCGCAGCGGCACAGGTTGCCGGCCAGGCCCTCCTCGACCTCGGCGACGGTCGGGTGCGGCGTACGCGCCAGCAGGTCGTCGGCCGCCATGAGCTGGCCGGGGATGCAGAAGCCGCACTGGGCGGCCCCGTGGTCGAGGAATGCCTGCTGGAGACGGCTCAGGCGCCCGTCGGCCGCGAGGCCCTCCACGGTCGTGACGGCGGCGCCATCGGCCTCCACGGCCAGGACGAGGCACGAGTCGACGATCCGCCCGTCGAGGCTGACCGTGCATGCGCCGCACTCGCCGACGAGGCAGCACTCCTTCGTCCCGGTGAGGCCGAGGTCGTCCCGGAGGACGTCGAGCAGGGTGTGGTGCGGTGGGATCTCGAGCGAGCGCGGCCGGCCGTTGACGGTCAGCTCGACGAGGACGAGGTCGGTCATGCCGTCGCTCCCGCCGCAAGGCGCTCGATCGCCGTCCGGATCGCCCGCCGGGCGAGCACGCGGAGCATCGCCAGCCGGTACTCGGGACTTGCCCGCATCGAGCGCGGGGAGGGGCTCGCGTCGGCCAGCATCCGCTCGAGGATCGCGGCCTTCGCCGCGTCCGGCGCCGCCGGATCGACGAGCGTGCCGGTCCGATCGACCGCCAGGACGGGCCGCGGCCCGACGCTGCCGTAGGCCAGCCGCGTCAGCCCCGCTTCGTCCACGGAGCAGGCGAGCGTGACCGAGGCCAGGTCGTGGCCGCGCCGACGCGTCCGGCGGACGTGGGTCGCGCCGAGCGGACCCTCCGGCAGCGGCAGCTCCACCGCGGTCACGAGCTCGCCGGGCAGCAGCGTCGTCACGCCCGACCGGACGAAGAACCCGTCGATCGGGATCCGCCGGGTCCCGGTGGGACCGACCGCGACGACCTCGGCGTCGTAGACGAGCAGCGACGGCGCGGTGTCGGCGGCGGGAGACGCATTGCAGATGTTGCCGGCGAGGGTCGCCCGGTTGCGGATCTGGACCGAGCCGACGACGATCGCCGCCTCGGCCAGGGCCGTGAACCGGCGGCGCACCCGCTCGTCGGCCGCGACGTCGGTCATCACCGCCGTCGCCGGGATGACCAGCCGGCCGCCCGCCTCGTGGATCGCCGGGTCGAGCTCGGCGACGCGCTTCACGTCGACGACGAGCGACGGCCGGGCCGTGCCGTCGCGCAGCCGGATGACGAGGTCGGTGCCACCGGCGAGGACCCGGGCGTCGGGCCCGTGCTCGGCCAGCAGCGCGACCGCCTCCGCGAGCGAGCCGGGTCGGGCGTAGCTGAAGGTCCGCATCGTCGGGATCGTCGTCACAGGATCCGGTCGACCTCGTCCAGGAGCACCTGGGGGGTCGCCGCACGGATGAAGAAGAAGGGCCGCTCGCAGAAGCGGGCGACGAACGCGGCGCGCCGCGCTCGGAGCGCGTCGGCATCGACCAGCGGCATGACGTGCCCCGGGGCGAGCAGCTCGTTCGTCAGGAAGTAGTTCTGGAGCGAGTGGAAGAACTGGAACTGGGCCTCGAACGGGATGAGCTGGTTCGTCGCCGGGTCGAAGTTGCCGTCGATCGCCGGGACGATGACGAGATCGATGTTCGGCGTGCCCTCGTACATGCCCCAGGACGGCATCTCGCCCCAGAACTTCTCGACGCCCTTGTTCGGGGCGGCCTTGTCCGAGCGCTCGGTCCCCTCGGTCCGTTTGCGGAGGAACGTGTCGACCGAGCCCATGACGGCCCGGCCGTCCTCGTCGATGACCGTCGTCTCCGAGGCGACCTGGAGCGCGCCGCGGACCCCGGCCTCGATGAGCCCCATGCTCTTGCCGTGGTTCGACTCGCCGCCGAGGAACAGCATCGTCCGGCCGCGGTAGTGGACCGCCGCGCTGTGCGACGGATGGAGGCCGACGGCCTCCATCCGGAGGGCGAGCATCGCGACGATGACCTTCTGGAGCGGGCCGGCCGGCCAGTCGCCGGTGAAGGTGACGGTCCGGCCGTCGTAGGCGACCCGCTTGTCGCCGCCCCGGTGCCAGACGATGTCGGGAGCCGCCAGCGTGACCTCGGGGGAGATGCGGACGTCGGCGAGGCGGTAGTCGAGGAAGGTGAGGTCGTCGAGCACGTGCTCGCGGGGCTCGCCGCCGTACACGTCCACGCGGAGGCGGGCGGCGCCCGCCGAGAACTCCTCCGTGAGTCGAAGCTGGTCGTCCATCGGGATCCTTTCGGGTGTCGGCCGCGGCTCAGGCCGGGCCGCGGGAGAGCTCGGGCAGCGGTTCGGCCGTCCGGGAGGTCGTCGGACGGGGTCGCCCGGCCGGCGGCGCGTCCGGCTCGGGCGGCCGCGCGTCGGGCCAGTGGCTGGCCAGCCCGGCCGCGGCGTCGTCGAAGTGGCGGCGCAGCACGGTCACCGCGAGGTCGGCGTCCCGGCGCCGAAGGGCCTCGAGGACCGGGATGTGCTGGTCGGCGATGTGGCGCCGGTCGGCGCCGGGCGCTTCGATCGTGATGTAGGTCCGCGAGAATGGCTCGAGGGTCCGCCACACGCGGACGAGCGTCGCGTTGCCGGACAGCCCGACGATGCGCCCGTGGAAGGCGGCATCCGCCATCGCCTCGGCGTGGGCGTCGCCGGCGTCGGCCGAGCGTTGCATCTCGGCGACATCGGCGGCGAGGGCGTCGAGGTCGGCGTCGGTGAGTCGCGGGACCGCCAGCTCGGCGGCCAGCGACTCGAGCTCGGTCCGGACGACGAACGCCTCGAGGAGCTCGGCCGCCGATGGACGCCGGACGCGAGCCCCCCGGAACGCGGTCGTCTCCACGACGCCGAGCGCCTCGAGGTCGCGGAGCGCCTCGCGCACGGGCGCCTGGCTCGTGCCGAGCTCCTTCGCGACACGGGTCTCGACGATCCGGGCCCCGGGTGGGTACCGGCCGTCAAGGATCGCCTGCAGGAGGCGATCCTTGACCTGGTCGCTCAGCACGCTCCGCGAGATCGTGCTCTGGCGGGTCATCGCGGTGACGTCAGTCCTTCATGCCGACGGCGGCGAGCGTGGGGGTCGTCTCGAGGATCTCGACGACGCCGACGTTGCCGTCGACCCGCAGCCGATCGCCGGACTTGATCCGGACGGTGCCGCCGGAGGTCCCGACGACAGCCGGGATGCCGTACTCGCGGGCGAGGACGGCCGGGTGGGACACGGTCCCGCCGGCGTCGGTGACGACCGCGACGATCTTGCCGTAGAGGACCTGCCAGGCCGGGTTGGTCATCTGGCAGACGAGGATCTCGCCCTGCTGGAGGCTGTCGAACTCGGCCTCGGACATGACGACCCGCGCCACGCCCTCGACCACGCCCGGCGAGCCGGCGATGCCCTTGACCTTGCCGACCTCGACCTCGGACGAGCGATAGAACTTATCGGGGAAGCCCCACAGGTTGAGGTACGGGAAGGCGAGCTGGGTCGCCGTGACGGTGCCGACCCAGTCGCGCGGCTGGATCGCGTCCGCGGCCGCCCGCTTGGCCTTGGCGGCCGCCACGATCGCCCGCCCGTCCATGCCGGTCGGGTTCCCGATGAACGCCCGGAGCTCGTTGTAGCGGAACAGGATCACGTCGTCCGGGGCGTCGAGGACGCCCATCTCGACGAGCTTCTCGCCAAGGGCGACCAGGACGAGGCGGACGTGGGCGTTGGCGCCCTGGTCGATGTAGAAGTGGTGGTCCGGGGTGAGCGGCGCCATCTTGAGGTTGATCTCGTTGGCCGCACGCATCTCCTCGAGCGCCTCGCCTTCGAGCCCCTCGAGGATCTCCTTGGCCGCGGCGTCGATGTCGGCCTTGAGCGCCGCGATCTTCGTCGGGTAGTCGTAGTCCGACGCGTACTGGTCGCGGACGAGCTGGATGACCGGGGTCATGTCCTCGCGGAAGCTCGGGAAGATGAACTCGTGGCTCCAGACCGCGTGCCAGCCGAACTCCTTCTGGTAGGGCACCACCCGCTCGTCGATGAAGCGGCGGCCCCGCTCGGTCGCCTGGAGCGCCGGGATGATCTCGGCCGCGGTCAGGGCGGAGAACGCCTTCGTCAGCTCGGCGTCGCCCTTGACCTCCTCCTTCATCTCCCAGAGGGCCCGGATCTTGTCCCAGTTGCGGTCGTTGGCCGAGTTCTGGAGCCGACCGAGGAGGACCTCGTCGATCTTGCCGTGGGTCTTCTCCATGACCGCCCGGAGGTTGAGCGTCGCGCTGAGCTGCGCGAAGTTCAGCATCCAGTGGATCTTCCAGTGGCGGTCGTGCATGTCGATGGCGTCCTCGAGGAGGACGGCCAGGTCGGCCAGGCTCAGCTCGTCCTTCCGGTCGAGCATGCCCTCGATGTAGTCGAAGTTCCGCTGCATCTCCGGCACGAACCGGGTCCGCCACCAGGTGACGAAGTTGTGGCCGTAGACCGGCAGGACCGCACCGAGGTAGGCGCCGATCTTGGGGGCGTACCCGTCGTCCTCGGGGACGATCGGGTGGGTCGTGTAGTTGTACTCCTGGGTCGGGACGTCGACGCCCGCCTCGGCCGGGATGGCGGCCGTGTACAGGTAGCCATTGATGTTCTTGTAGATCCAGTCCGTCGCGAACGGCGTGCCGAAGCGGCGGAACATGTGGTCGCAGGACAGCCACCACCCGCCGATGTCCTCGTACATCGGACTGAGCGGCTTGGGGCAGTGGAGATCGTCGTAGACCCAGAACAGGAGCTTCTCGGTCTCGGACGTCCACTCGACCGGGAACTGGTCGTCCCCGAGGAACTGGCCGAGGACTTCTTCCTTGAGGGGCACCGTTGCTTCCTCCTGTGCGTGGACCGCTGTTCGTGGACCGGCGCCGCCGCTGGCGTCGGGACCGATCGCTGGCTCAGTGCGCGGGCGCCGCCGCGCGGGTGATCCGCTTGAACCGCTGCATGTTCTCGGTGATCGCGACCTCGGTCGGCAGCCGTTCCATGCTCGACGCACCGAAGAAGCCGGCGACGCCGGTCGTGTGCTCGAGGATGTACCGGGCGTCGTCCGGCTCGGCGATCGGGCCGCCGTGGCAGAGCGCGATGATGTCCGGCTTCACCTCCACTGCCGCGTCGCGGATCGCCTGGATCCGCTCCGCCGATCCCTCGAGCGACAGCGCCGTGGTCGCGCCGATGGCGCCCTTCGTCGTCAGGCCCATGTGGGCCACCACCACGTCCGCCCCGGCCTCCGCCATCGCCCGGGCCTGGTCCTCGTCGAAGACGTACGGCGTCGTCAGGAGCCCCGCGTCGTGGGCGACCCGGATCATGTCGACCTCGAGGCCGTAGCCCATCCCGGTCTCCTCGAGGTTCTGGCGGAACCGTCCGTCGAACAGGCCGACCGTCGGGAAGTTCTGGACGCCGGCGAACCCGACCCGCTCGATCTCGGCGAGGAACACCGGCATGAGGCGGAACGGATCGGTGCCGCAGACGCCCGCCAGGACCGGCGTGTCGCGGACGACCGGGAGGACCTCGCCGGCCATCTCCATGACGATGGCGTTCGCGTCGCCGTACGGCAGGCAGCCCGCGAGCGAGCCGCGCCCGGCCATCCGGTAGCGGCCCGAGTTGTAGACGATGATCAGGTCGGCGCCGCCGGCCTCGGCGCACTTCGCGGACAGCCCGGTGCCCGCCCCGGCGCCGATGATTGTGCCGCCGGCGGCGAGGGTCGCCCGGAGGCGCTCGAGCGCCTCGCGCCCGGTCATGCGCGCCCGCCCGCGGCCGCCACCGCCGCCATCGGCCGATCGACCGGCTCGGAAGCCCAGGCCCGATACAGTTCGTCGAGGCGCTCGGCCATCGCCCGGGCGAAGGCGGGGTCGTTGATGTTGGTCGCCATCTCGACGACCTCGACCCCGGGCCGCAGCCCGGCCCGCAGCTCGCCGAAGAGCGCCGCGTCGGCCGCCGGGTCGTGGAACGGCTCGCCCGGCGCGTCGATCATCGAGACGCCCTCGGTCGGGATGAACACGGCCAGCGGGCCCCGCGCGGCGTTCAGCTTCCGGGCGAGGAGCCGGCCCAGCTCGACGCACTCGGCCTCGGTCGTCCGCATCAGGGTGACGGTGGCGTTGTGGACGACCAGGTTCCGGCCCTCGAAGGCCGCCGGGACCGTGTCGAGCGGCCCGAAGTTGACCATGTCGAGGGCGCCGACCGAGACGACCTGCGGGATGCCGAGCGCCCCCGCCACCTCCAGCCGGTCCGGGCCGGCCGAGAGGACCCCGCCGACGAGCTCGTCGGCGAGCTCGGTCGTCGTGATGTCGAGCGAGCCGGTGATGAAGCCCGACCGCATCAGGGCTTCCATCGCCCGCCCGCCGGCGCCGGTCGCGTGGAAGACGAGGACCTCGTAGCCCTTCGCCTCGAGGATCTCGCGGGCGGCCGTGACGCAGGGGGTCGTGACGCCGAACATCGTCGTGCCGATCAGCGGTCGCCCGGTGTGGCTCGGGATGAACGCCTCCGAGGCCCGGGCCATCCCCGCCGCGGCCGCCGCCGCGTTGTCGAGGATCCGCTCGGAGATCCCGTTGATCCCGGCGATGTCGACGACCGAGTGGAGCATGGCGATGTCGCTCGTGCCGACGTACGGCCGGGTGTCGCCCGACGCCATCGTCGACACGAGGAGCTTGGGCACTCCGATCGGGAGGGCCTGCATCGCCGCCGAGACGAGCGACGAGCCGCCGGAGCCGCCCAGCCCGAGGATCGCGTCGAGGCGGCCCTCGGCGTGCAGCCGGCGGACGACCTCCACCGCGCCGCGGGTCATCGCCGCCATCGCGGGTCCGCGGTCGCCCTGCGCGGCGAGAGCGGCTCGGTCCTCGCCGGCCGCCGCCGCCACCACGTCTGCGTCGATGTCCGCGAGGGGAGATGGGCCCGTCACGCCGCCGTCAACGAGGATCACGTCGCAGCCCCGCGCCCGGACCCGGTCGCGGAGGAATGCGTACTCGGCGCCCTTGGTGTCGAGGGTGCCGAGGAGCACGACCGTCGCCACTGCAACCCCTGCTGGCACCGCCGTGTGGAGGTGCGTGATATCGATAATCGATTGTCGATAACAGTAGGCCGTCGCGACGCCGGGAGTCAAGGTCCGTCCCGTTGTCGGGCCGCCCTTGCGGACTCGACGATCGATGATCGATGATACGGCGGACAGCGATCTGGAGGTTCCCGATGGTGCTCGCCGCGCTCGACAGCCCGCTCCTGCGGATGACCCAGGAGACGCCGACCCAGTACTGGAACGACTCGTGCGCGGTCGAGGAGCTCGCCTACGCGGTGGAGCGGGGCGCGACCGGCGCGACCTCCAACCCGAGCATCGTCCTCGAGGTCCTCAGGAAGGAGCAGGCCCACTGGGTGCCCCGCGTCCACGAGATCGCCGCGGCGAACCCGACCTGGTCGGAGGTCGACCTGACGTGGGCGATCGTCGAGGAGATGGCGGCGCGCGGTGCGGCGGTGCTCCAGCCGGTCTACGAGGCGCGACACGGTCGGGCCGGCCGGCTGTCGCTCCAGATCAACCCGGCGAACCACCGCGACCCGGAGCGGATGGTCGAGCAGGCCGTCCGGTTCCACGGGCTCGCCCCGAACATGCAGGTGAAGTTCCCGGCCACCGCGGCCGGCATCGAGGGCATGGAGGAGGCGACGGCCCTCGGCGTCAGCATCAACGCGACCGTGAGCTTCACCGTCCCGCAGGCCATCGCCGCTGCCGAGGCCGTCGAGCGCGGGCTCGATCGGCGGGTGGCGGCCGGGGGAGACATCGCCACGATGTCGCCGATCGTCACGATCATGATCGGCCGGCTCGACGACTGGATGAAGGTCCTCGTCGACAAGGATGGCCTGGCGGTCCATCCGAGCGCGGCCGACTGGGCCGGCATCGCCGCGTTCAAGCGGGCCTACGGGATCTTCCGCGAGCGCGGCTATCGGTCGCGCCTGCTGGCCGCGGCGTACCGCCACCGGCTCCACTGGACCGAGCTCGTCGGGGGCGACGTCAGCATGACGATGCCGCACGCCTGGCAGGTCCGGTTCAACGCGAGCGGGATCGTGCCGGAGCCGCGGATGGACCTCCCGGTCGACGCCGACCTGATCGACGACCTCACCCGGCGGGTGCCCGACTTCCGCCGTGCCTACGAGCCCGACGGCCTCGCGCCCGAGGAGTTCGAGGGTTTCGGGGCGACCGCCCGGACGCTCCGGGCGTTCATCAAGTCGTACCACGACCTGCAGGGTGCGATCCGGGACCTGATCCTCCCCGACCCGGATCTCCGGAAGGGCTGAGCGAGCCTCAGCCGGGATCCATCCGGGCGGGAGTGGCCGGCGCCCCCGCCGGTCGCTGGACGAGGACGACCGCCACGAGGATGGCCGCGCCACCGGCGAGCTCGATGGCGGTGAGCCGCTGGCCGAGCGTGACGGCCGCGACGACGACCGCGACGACCGGTTCCAGGAGCATCGCGACGGCGGCCCGGGTGCTGCCGATGCGCCGGACGCCCCCGATCACCCAGACCTTGGGCAGGGCCGCCCCGAGGGTCCCGGCGCAGAGGATGGCCGCCCAGGCGACCGGTGAGCCGAGCCACTCGCCGCCCACGCCCACGCCCTCGAGGACCAGCGCGGCCGTGCCGGAGATGACGAGCCCGCCGGCGAGCACGAGCGAGGTCGCCTGGACGGCCGGGACACGATCGAAGCCACCCCGGACGACGGTGAGGTAGACCGCATGGCAGACCGCGGCGACGCCGGCCAGCGTGACGCCGAGCGCCGTCGCGTGGGCCTCCGGCCCGAGCTGGCCACCGAGGACGAGGGCGAGCCCGGCACCGGCGAGCGCGAGTGCGGCGATGCGACGCGGCGTCAGCCGCTCCCGGCCGAGGGCCGCGGCGAAGAGCGCGACGAGCACCGGGTAGCTGTAGAAGATGACCATGACGAGGCCGACCGCCATCGCGCCGAAGGCGAAGAACAGGACGAGGTTCATCAGGCCGTTGGTCGCGATCGCCAGCCCGAGCAGCGCCTGCTCGCGCCCCGTCAGCCGGCCGAGCGACACCGAGGGCTGGCGACCCGCCAGCACGAGCGCGCCGAGGATCGCCGCCCCGATCGCCGCCCGGAGCGCGCTGAACGTCGCCGGCCCGACCCCCTCGGCGTAGGCCACGGCCGCCACCGGGCCGAGGGTGCCGAGCGCCGCGGCCGCCGCGAGGACCCGGGCGAGCCCCGATCCCTGGCCTCCCCCGGCGGAACGGGCTGCCGTCATGTGTCCTCCGGCCCTGCCACGACCCTTCGGGGTCGTCAATCATCCCTTGCGCTGCGCCGTCCGCCGAGTCTACTATCCTCGATAATCGATGATTGGTACCATCGACGCGAGTCGTGGTGCGCACCGGCTCCTTCGCGAGGTTGGGCGATGACCTGTGGGACGTGGGTGAGGGGCACCGGATCCGGGCGGATCCGCCCCGTCACGCCCCGCGACCGCCTCGCTGGCCCCGCCAGGGCTGACGCCTGATGGACGTCATCACCCAGTCCCTCGTCATCGGCCTCACCGAGAACGCGCCACTCGTCCTGGCGGCGATCGGCTTCGCCCTGCTGTACCGCCTGACCGGCCTCATCAACGTGGCGTACGCGGAGACGATCACCCTCGGGGCCTACTTCGGGATGTGGTTCAACACGACCTACGGTCTCGACTTCTACGCCGCCCTGATCCCCGCCGGGCTGCTGGCGGGCCTCCTCAGCGTCGCCACCTACCTCGCGATCTTCCGGCCCGCGAGGCACCGCAACGTCGGCGTGCTCGAGCTGATCATCATCTCGTTCGGGCTGTCGATCTTCCTGCGGCACGGCCTGCAGCTCGTCTTCGGCTACCCGGAGCGGTACTACGACGTCCCGCCGCCGGACACGATCCTGATCCTTGGCGTCGGGGTGACCTCGTTCCGCCTCCTCGCCCTGGTGAGCGTCGCGGCGCTGTCGCTGCTGCTCTACCTCTTCATCCAGCGGACCGACCTCGGCCTCCGGATCCGGGCCCTCGCCAGCGACGAGGACCTGGCGCGGGTGAGCGGAATCCGACCGCTCGCCGTCACCGTGCTGATCTGGTTCATCGCCGGGGTCGCCGGCGGCATGGCCGGTGCGTTCTACGGCGTCGGGGCGTCGGTCTCGCCGCAGCTCGGCTGGCGGCTCTTCCTGCTCATCATGATGGTCGCCCTCGTCGGCGGCAGCTGGGGCCTCGGCGGCGTCATCCTGGTCGGGGTGGGCACGAGCGTGGCCCTGGCCGCCATGGCCCTCGAGTTCGACCAGGTCCTCTATGCGCAGCTGTTGCTGATCGTCGCCTTCGTCGTCGTCCTGAAGGTGCGAAGCATGCGGCTCGCCGAGACGGCGAAGGTGTAGCGCCATGCTGGACTGGCTCGATTCCTTCCTGATCACCGGCCTCTTCGAGGTCGTGATGATCACCGGCCTCGCCCTGCTGCTGCACCTCCAGCTCGGGCTCACCCGGATCGCCAACTTCGGGGTCGTCGGGTTCTGGGGCCTCGGGATGTACGCCTTCGGCGTGCTGTACGTCCAGGTCGACTGGCCGTTCGGCGACCCGTGGCAGTTCCTCGTCTGCGCCACCGCCGCGACGCTCATCGCCGGCCTGGCCGGGCTCCTCGTCGGCTGGCTGATCGCCGACATGGACACCGACGGCGTGCTCGTCGCCACGCTCGGCTTCGCCACCGCCGTCCAGATCCTGGCGACCACCGAGGCCGACCTCACCGGCGGCGCGTTCGGCCTGGGTGGGCTCCGCTTCCCGTTCGACATCGGCAGTGTCAAGGAGAACGAGTTCGCCTGGCTCCTCGTCACCGCCGTCGTCACCGCCGCGATCTTCCTCTATGCCTGGCGGGTCCATCGCTCGCCGTACGGGCGGCTCCTGGTCGCCGTGGGCGGCAACGAGCCGCTGGCTCGCAGCCTCGGCAAGTCGACGTTCCGGACCAAGCTGTGGCTGTTCGCCGTCACCTCGGGGGCGATGGGGCTGCTCGGCGCGATGGCCGGCGTGATGCTGCGGTACCTCGACGTCGGCCACATCGGGATCAGCGTCACCCTGGCCGCGATGGTCGGGCTCGTCCTCGGCGGCACGGCTCGCGTCTGGGGGGCGGTCCTCGGCGTCGTCCTGACGGTCGGCCTGTTCGACATCGTCATCCGGACCTATCTGCCCCTGCCGAGCGAGTGGTACACCCAGGCGATCCCCGTCCTGCGCGAGGCCGCGTTCGGCCTGACCCTGATGCTCGTCCTGCTGTTCCGGCCCCTCGGCCTGCTCGGCGACATGCGCCGCGACAAGCTGATGCGGAGGATCCATGGTCGCTGAGACCGTCGCCCCCGCCGCGCTCGATCGGCCCCGGATCCGGGTGCAGGGGGCCGTCAAGAGCTTCTCCGGCCGCGTCGTCGTCGACGTCGACGACCTCGTCCTCGGCGAACGGCCGATCGAGGGGCTCATCGGACCCAACGGCGCCGGCAAGACGACGCTGATGCGGATGATCATGCACTCGACGCCGCTCGACCGCGGCCGGGTGGCGCTCCTCGCCCCCGACGGACGCGAGGTCGTGCTGTCGAGCCTTCCGGCCCACCGGATGGCGAGCCACGGCGTCGTGAAGTCCAACCAGGTGATCATGGACTTCGACAAGCTGACCATCTGGGACTCGCTGCTGCTCGCCGTCGCGGAAGGCCGGTACGAGCAGCCGCAGCGGATCTTCGCCGAGCGGACGGTCTTCGCCCGGCATGAGGCCGAGATCCGGCATCACCTCGACTACTTCGGCTTCGCCGACCCGACGGCCTTCGCCATGTCGGCCGGCGAGAAGAAGCTCCTCGACATCGTCCGCTGTCTGCTCCTGCGGCCGACGTTCCTGCTGCTGGACGAGCCGACCGCCGGCCTGCCCGACGAGCTGACCGAGCGGGTCATGACGGTGATCAAGGAGCTGGCCGCCGGGGGCACGTCCGTGGTCATCGTCGAGCACGACCTCAACGTCATCTGGGGCCTCTGCGAGGAGGTCCACTTCATGGCCGAGGGCAAGGTCATCCTCCACGGAGCGCCGCGCGAGATCCGCGACAACCGGACGGTCGTCGAGAAGTACCTCGGAGAGGGCCATGTCTGAGCCGGCCCTGCCCGCCATCAGCCAGCCGCCGGCGACCCCGTCGGCGCCGACCGCGGTCGGCACCGGGCCGTCCGCCGCGCCCGGGCGGGCCAACCTCCAGGTCGAGGGCCTGCGCAGCGGCTACCACGGGGTCACCGTCCTCAAGGGGCTCGACTTCGCCGTCGGCGACGAGATCTTCGCCGTGCTCGGGGCCAACGGGGCGGGCAAGACCACCCTGCTGGCGACCCTGGCCCGGCTGATCCCGCTGATGGCCGGGACCATCCGGTTCCAGGGCGAGGACGTGTCCACGCTGCGCCCGTACGAGACCGCGGCGCGGGGGATCGGCTACGTGCCCCAGGAGAAGGGCGTGTTCGCCGACCTCACGGTCCTCGAGAACCTGCGGATCGGCGGCCTGATCGGCGAGCGCTCCCACGCCTCGCGGATCGGCGAGGTGTTCGACCTCTTCCCGGACCTGCGGGCCCTCCAGGCCCAGAAGGCCGGCACCCTCAGCGGCGGCGAGTCGCGGATGGTCGCCTGCGGGCGGGCCCTCATGCAGGAGCCGAAGATCCTGCTGCTCGACGAGCCGACGGCCGGACTCTCGCCGCTCTACGTCGACATGTTCTTCGACAAGATCACCGAGATCCACGAGACCCGGGGCGTCGCCATCGTCCTCGCCGAGCAGAACGCCACCAAGGCGCTCCAGGTCGCCGACCGGGTGATGGTCCTGAGCCTCGGTGAGGCCTATGCCGTGGTCGACGCCGCCGATCTGACGACCCAGCAGCTCAAGGAGGGATACCGCATCTAGCGACCTACGTCCAGCAAGCCAGAGGAGGAGACGCAGTGAGGATCCGAAGCATGAAGTCGGGCCGCATCCTGGTCCTGGTCGCGGTGCTCGGGCTCGTCGTCGGCGCATGCACGAGCGGTGCCTCGCCGAGCCCGTCGGGCGGCGCCAGCAGCGAGCCGTCGAGCGCCACCAGCCCCGAGCCGTCGTCGGGCGAGAAGGTCGTTGTCTGCGAGCTCGCCTACTACACCGGCGCGTTCGCGGACTACGGGCCGTCGCTCACGAATGACGTCCGGTTCCCGATCGAAGAGGTCATCAACGACGACCCGCCGCTCGGTCGCCCCTGGGAGCTCGTCTCCGAGGACATCGGCGACGACCACGAGGGCCAGGCGGCCAAGATCTGCCTCGAGCAGCACAAGGCCGAGATCGTGGTGAGCATCGCCCACCAGTACCGGACCTACCGTGACTACATGATGGAGTTCTGGCAGGAGAACGACCTGCCGCTCGGGCCGTCGGTCCACGGCGGCGCCATCCCGGGCAACCTCGGCGGGAAGGCCGCGGAGGCCATCTTCCGGGCGCAGGGCCTCGATGAGGCGCTGGGCACCTACGGTGCCCTCTACGCGGAGCAGGAAGGCCTCGACAAGATCGTCATCTTCGCGACGCAGGTCGAAGGCTTCCAGCTCGCCGCCGACGCGGCCGAGGAGGCCGCAGGCATCCTCGGCCTCGAGGTCCTCGAGCGCATCGACGTCCCGGCCAAGCAGCCGTCCTATCGGGCCGAAGCCCAGAAGATCGCCGACCTGGACCCGGATGCCGTCATCGTCCAGGCGGGCTCGACCGAGTCCGCCGCGCTCATCAAGGGCGCGGCCGAGGCCGGGCTGTCGCTCACATGGATCGGCGAGACCGGCTGGAGCGAAGCCCAGTTCATCAGCACCCTGGGCACGGATGCCATCGCCACGCAGGAGTCGATCGGCTTCCCGTCCTTCGCCCCGAACAAGGACACCAAGGCCTGGGAGTTCTTCCAGCCGCTGTGGGACGGCCAGACGGGCTGCACCGACGGTGTCGCCGCCTGCCCGCCCTACGACGCGAGCAACCAGTACGCCTTCTCGACGTACGACCTGATGGTCCAGACGGCCCTCGCCGTCGAGGCCGCGGGCTCGTACAAGGCGAGCGCCTGGGCGCCGGCCATGTTCGAGGTCGGCGACGGCGGTGAGGTCTGCTACACGTATGCCGATTGCCTGGCGCTCCTCCGCGAGGGCAAGGACATCGACTACGAGGGCGTCACCGGCCCCGGCCTCTACACCGACGGCGGCGTCAACGCCGTGACGCCCGCCTACATCCCGTTCAACGCGGACGGGTCGACCGGCGACCCGGTCCTCCTCGACGCCGAGAAGGGCCTCGAGATCCTCGATCAGATCAAGACCGAGGCCGAGTGCGACCCGGCGGATCCGCCCAACGAGTGCACCTGGTAGCCACCGGTCGCCCGGCGCATGCCGGGCGGACGGAGGTCCTCCCGCCGACCGGCGGCTGACCCGAGCAGCGACGACGGCCCCGGGGATCACCCCGGGGCCGTCGCACGTCCCGCGGCTTGACCCGGCCGGGTGCAGCGCGTATCCTCGATAATCGATTATGTGTCCGAGGCGGCGACGGCCGCCGGCCGGTGAGGTGCTTCGATGATCACCCGCGTGTCGCGCTCCGAGGCGGAGATCGTGCCCCTGCCGGGCCGCACCTGGCACGCGTACTTCGGCCCGCACAACAGCGGGGCGCGGTTCGTGTCGATGGGTGTCTCGGTCTTCCCGCCCGGCTCGCGGCCGGAGGGCCACGTCCACCCCGCCGAGGAGGAGACGATCTACTGCCTCGCCGGGCGCGGCCGGATCGTGACACCCGACGGGATCGCCGAGATGGAGCCGGGGGTCGTCGCCCACGTCACGCCGGGCACCTTCCACGCCACCGAGGCCGACGAGCCCGACGGGCTCGAGCTGCTCTGCCTGTTCTCGCCGCCGGTCGTCTCGGGCTCATACGAGCAGGGGCGGTCGTGAGCGCACCGGCCGGGCGCCCCGTCGCCGACGGGGCGGACCTCGACGAGCTGCGAGAGGTCGCGCGGCGGATCCGCGTCGAGATCGTCAGGAGCGTCTACCACGCCAGGGCGGGACACCTCGGCGGCCCGCTGTCGGCGGCCGACCTGCTCGCGGCGCTGTACTTCCGCGAGCTGCGGATCCGGCCCGACGAGCCGGCCTGGCCGGACCGCGACCGGTTCGTGCTCTCGAAGGGTCACTCGTCGATCGCGCTGTATGCGGCGATGGCCCTGCGGGGCTACTTCCCGGTGGAGGAGCTGCTGACGTTCGACGCCGCCCACTCACGCCTCCAGGGCCACCCGGACATGACCCGGCTGCCCGGTCTCGACATGTCGACGGGCTCGCTCGGGATGGGCATCTCCGCGGCGATGGGGATGGCCCTCGGCGCCCGCCTGACCGGCCGCGACGTCCGCGCCTTCGTCATGCTCGGCGACGGCGAGTGCCAGGAGGGCGAGGTCTGGGAGGCGGCGATGGCCGCGCCCCGCTACGGCCTCGACAACCTGGTCGCGATCGTCGACCACAACCGGCTGCAGCAGTACGGCTGGCCCGGCGACGGCCCCGACGGCCGGATCCCGCCGCAGGTCCCCGGCGAGCTCGTCGCCAAGTGGACCGCCTTCGGCTGGCGCGTCCTCGAGGTCGACGGTCACGACATGGCCGCCATCGTCGAGGTCCTCGACCGCGCGCGCGAGGGCGATGGCCGGCCGGTCGTGGTGATCGCGCACACCGTGAAAGGCAAGGGCGTGTCCTTCATGGAGGGCCACTACTTCTGGCACACCCGGGCCATCAAGCCCGAGGAGTACGCCACCGCGATGCGCGAGCTGGGCGAGCCGGAGCCGGCCGCGGAAGGCGTGGTCCGATGAGTCTGCCCATCGGCCGCCCACAGCGGGAGATCTTCGGCGAGACCGTCGCCGCGCTCGCCGACGAGGACCCTCGGATCGTCGTCGTCGACGGCGACGTCGGCTCGTCGACCCGGGCCGACATCTTCGAGAAGGCGCATCCCGGCCGCTACCTGCAGATGGGCATCGCCGAGCAGAACATGCTGGGCGTGGCCGCCGGCCTCGCGACGATGGGCCTCGTCCCGTTCATCAGCACGTTCGTTTCGTTCGCGGTCGTCCGTCCCCTCGACCAGGTCCGCGTCCTGATCGCCCAGACCGGCGCGAACGTCAAGATCACGCCGAGCTACGGTGGCCTCTTCACCGGCCAGACGGGGATGAGCCACATCATCGTCGACGACCTCGCGATCATGCGGGCGATGCCCGGGATGGTCACGGTCGTGCCGGCCGACGACGTCGAGGCGGCGCAGGCGCTCCGCTGGGCGGCCGGGTTCGAGGGTCCCTGCTACGTCAGGCTCGGGCGCGACGCGACGCCGCGGCTGTTCGGCGAGGACCACGTCTTCACCTTCGGCAAGGCCGAGATCGTCCGCGAGGGCGGTGACGTGACCCTCATCTCGACCGGCGCGCAGACGGCCCGGACGGTCGAGGCGGCCGACCTGCTCGCCGCCGACGGCATCGACGCCCACGTGCTCCACGTGGCGACGCTCAAGCCGATCGACGTGGCGGCGATCGTCGCGGCCGCCGACCGGACGGGGCGGGTCATGACGGTCGAGGAGCACACGGTCATCGGCGGGCTCGGCGGCGCGGTCGCCGAGGTCCTCGGCGAGCACCGGCCGACGCGGGTCGACCGGATCGGGCTGGAGGACGTCTACATCCAGTCCGGACCGAACGACGCGCTGCTCGACATCTACGGGCTCTCCGCCGTCCGCGTCGCGGAGCAGGTGCGCACCCGGCTCGCGGCAGCCTGATCGCGGGCGGGCCGGTCCCGGGATGTGGCCCCGGCGACGTCAACCGGGGCTCGCGGCCTCGTCGGCATCGTCCCAGTTCGCCCGGAGGTGCGCGCTGGCAAGGTCGAAGTGCCGCCGCAGCGCCGCCGCGACGAGCGCCGCATCGCGCGTCCGGACGGCGTCGAGGATCGGTCCGTGGAGGTCGGCAGTCCACTGCGGGTCGGCCCCCGGGGCGACGAGCGTGATGTAGGTCCGCGAGAACGGCTCGAGCGAGCGCCAGACCCGTTCCAGCGTCCGGTTGCCGGACACGGCGATCAGCCGGCCGTGGAAGGCCGCGTCGGCGATCGCGACGGCGTGCCGGTCGCCCTCGGCGGCGGCGGCCTGCATCTCGTCGCCGAGCGCCTCGAGCTCGGCGATGTCGGCGTCGGTGATCGACGGGATCGCCAGGTGGGCCCCCAGCGCCTCGAGCGGCGACCGGACGGCATAGGCCTCGAGGAGTTCGGCGGTCGTCGGGTGGCGGACGCGGGCGCCGCGGAACGGCAGGATCTCCACGACCCCGAGCGCCTCGAGCCCGCGGAGGGCCTCGCGGACGGGCCCCTGGCTCGTGCCGAGGTCGCGGGCGACCCGCGTCTCGACGATCCGGGCATGGGGCGCGTAGCGGCCGGCGAGGATGTCCTGGAGGATGTGGTCCTTGACCTGGTCCGCGAGGACGCTCCGTGAGATCGTCGTGTCGCCGGGCATCGGGGCTCCTGTCGTGACGACGCCGGGCGCTCGATGACCGGCGACGCTTCAGTCTATCGGGGCGACGCGCCGTCGATCCGGGCCACGGCGTCGTCCCAGGTCGGCGGGTCCGCGAGCGGCGCCAGTCGGCGGACCGCGAACTCGATCTGGCCCATGCAGCGGTCCTCCCAGACGCGGCTGCGGAGGAACGCCCGGTGCGCACCCGGGGCCCGCAGGTCGAGGCCGATCAGCTCCCGGCAGTCGACGGCGTCGTGCGCGGCCCGGAAGTCGTCCATCAGCCCCGCGACGAGCTCGCGGGCGATCCGCTTCGCCTCCCGGTGATCGGCGATCCGGCGGCCGGCGAGCAGCCCGACCGCCAGGGCGCCGCCGGTGATCGCTCCGCACGGGCCGCCGCTGTACGCCACCCCGCCGTTGAGGGCCATGGCGGCCGAGGCGTCGTCGGGCTCGTCGAGGCCGTACGCCCGCTTGAGCACGACGAACGTCGTCTCGGCGCAGCCGTACAGGTTGCGCCGGTCGAGGAACAGGCGGCGGGCCAGGGCGATCGCCTCGTCCGTCCCGCCGGGACGTTCCGCTGCCACGACCGGATGCTAGTCCGGTCGTGGATCACCGGCACTCGTCCGGCTTGCAAGAACATGCGCGACCGTGCTAACTTCTGGACATGTTGTGGCCGAAATTGCTCGTTGGCGGCTGAGCCGGTGGCGACCGCGGATCTCGCCGACCTCCGCCGCCAGCGCCTCGGCGCGATCGTCGAGGCCCGCCGGGCCGTCCGTCTCGACGAGCTCACGGCCGCGCTCGGCGTCTCGCAGGCCACCGTGCGGCGCGATCTCGACGAGCTGGCGGCCGAGGGCCGGCTGCGGCGGGTCCACGGCGGCGCCGTCGCCCTCGACGAGCGAGCCGGCGAGCCTCGCTTCGAGGCGAAGGCGGCGACCGCGGCGGCCGAGAAGGCGCGGATCGCCGGCCGGGTGGTCGAGCTCCTCGCGCCCGACGACACGATCTACCTCGACAGCGGGAGCACGGTCCTCGCCGTCGCCCGGCTGCTCCACGGCTGGAGCCGCATGACCGTCGTGACGAACAGCCTGCCGGTGGCGATGGAGCTCATGGGGCGCGGGCCGCGCCTCATCGTCATCGGCGGCGAGGTCCGGGCGACCAGCCAGGCGCTCGTCGGTCCGTTGACCCGCTCGATCCTCGACGACCTCCAGGTCGATCGCGCCCTGATGGGCACGTACGCGCTGTCGCTCGAGGACGGCCTGATGACGACCGACCCGTCGGAGGCCTACACGAAGGAGCTCGTCCTCACCCGCGCCCGCGAGGTCATCGTCCTCGCCGACGCGGCGAAGCTGTCGACCCGCTCGCTCGTCCGGGCGGGTCGGCTCACGGACGTCGACATCCTCGTGACCGACGATCGGATCGACGATCGGACGGTCCGCGTCCTCGAGCGCCGCCACATCCGGGTGATCGTGGCATGACCGACCCCGACCGCGCCCCCTGGAGGCCCGACCGATGACCGCCGACCCCGTCTATCGCAGCGACGCCCGTCCGGACTTCGCGCCGTTCGAGGCGTCCTGCGGGACGATCCGCGGCTTCACCTGGGCGGGCGACCTGGCCTCGGAGATGGAGGCGGGTGGGATCGCCGCGTCGGAGGCCCTCGAGCTCCTCGACGACATGCTCGCGATCCGCGAGGTCGAGGAGATGATCGTCCGGCTCCGATCGGGCGGCTACGAGCCGCTGCCCGGCTACGACTACCGCGGCCCCACCCACGTCTCGATCGGCCAGGAGGCCTCGCCGGTCGGCGCCTGCAGCGTCCTCCGGATCGACGACCACGTGACGAGCTCGCACCGCGGCCACGGCGATGCCATCGCGAAGGGGTTCTCGGCCATCCGCCGGATGACGGACGACGAGCTGCGTGCCCGCGTCCCCGGCGCCACCGCCGGCGACCGCGCAGCGCTCCTAGAGGCGGCCCTCGAGGAGCATGTCTTCCGGGTCATCGCCGAGCTGTTCGGCAAGGAGGAGGGCTACGGCGCCGGCCGCGGGGGCGGGATGCACATCGGCGACTTCTCGACCGGCAACCTCGGCGCCAACGCGATCGTCGGGGGCAGCGTCCCGATCGCCACGGGCGCGGCGATGGCCCACCGCTACGAGCGGACCGACCGGGTCGTCTGCTGCTTCGCCGGGGACGGCGCGTACGCCAACGGGGTCGTCCTCGAGTCGCTCAACTGGGCGGCCCAGGCCCAGTGGACGAACCACCTCGCCGGCGACCATCCCTACGGCCTGCCGATCATCTTCTTCATCCAGAACAACCACTACGGGATGACCCACCGGAGCGACGACGAGGTCATGGGCGTCGCCCATCTCGCCCGGCGCGCGGCGGGCTTCGCCGACGACGTGATGCACGCGGAGACGGTCAACGGGATGGACGTCCTCGCCGTCCGCGACGCCGTCCGCCGGGCGGTGGCGCTGTGCCGGTCGGGCGAGGGCCCGGTGCTCATCGAGGCAAGCACGTACCGCTACTACGGCCACTCGCTGTCCGACCCGCGGAACGAGTACCGGACCCGCGACGAGGAGGCGGCCTGGCGCGCGGTGGACGCGATCGAGCGGCTCAAGGGGCAGCTCGTCGCGGCGGGGGTGGCCGACGACGCGGCCGTCGCGGCGATCGAGACCCGGGCCCGCGACCGCAACGCGCGGGCGGCGGTCCGGGCCGCCGGTGCGACCGACCCGGACCCCGCCGACGCGCTCCGCTTCCTCTACACCGACGGGGGCTCCGACGTGGTCCCGGCGGACCGGGCGGACGCCCCGCTGCTCGCGCCGCTGCCCGAGTCGAAGCGGGCCGGCGACGGCGCGATCACCTACCGCGACGCGCTGCGGGAGGCCCTGGCCGAGGAGATGCTCCGGGACCGCCGGGTCATCTTCTACGGCGAGGACGTCGCCGACTACGGGGGGGCCTTCAAGCTGACCAAGGGCCTCCTCGAGTCGTTCGGCCGCGACCGGGTCTTCAACACGCCGATCTCGGAGGCGGCGATCTGCGGCACCGCGGTCGGCGCGGCGATCGTCGGGCTGCGACCGGTCGTCGAGCTGATGTACATGGACTTCGCCCTCATGGCGTCCGACCAGATCGCCAACCAGGCGGCGAAGTGGCACTACATGAGCGGTGGCCAGGTCGAGGTCCCGCTCGTCATCCGCGCTTCCGTCGGCGCGGGCAAGGGCTACGGCGGCCAGCACAGCCAGTCGCTCGAGAGCCTGTTCACCCACCTGCCGGGGATCTGGGTCGTCTACCCGTCGAACCCGGCCGACGCGAAGGGCCTGCTGAAGTCCGCCATCCGGACCAACAACCCGGTCCTGTTCGTCGAGAGCCAGGGGCTGTACCCGTCGAAGGGCCTCGTGCCCGATGGCGAGCACCTCGTGCCGATCGGCGTCGCCAGCATCGCCCGTGAGGGCTCGGACGTGACGCTCGTCGCCTGGGGACCGGCCGTGCCGGACGCCCTCGTGGCGGCGGACCGGCTGGCGGCGGAGGACGGGCTGTCGGCCGAGGTCGTCGATCTCCGGAGCCTCGTCCCGGTCGACATGGAGACGGTCCTCGCCTCGGTCCGCAGGACCGGCCGCTGCGTCGTCGCGGCCCAGGCGGTGCTCGGCGGCAGCTTCGTCAACGAGGTCGCGGCCCGGATCGGATACGAGGCCTTCGACTTCCTCGACGCGCCGGTCGCCCGGATCGGCGCCCTGAACGGGATCTCGCCCCAGGCCCAGAGCCTGGAGCGGGCCTTCCTGCCCGGTGCCGACGACATCGTCGTCGCCGCGCGGATGCTCGTCTGATGGCCCACGCGATCCTGATGCCCCGGCCCGGCCAGATGACCGAGGAGTGCACGGTCATCCTCTGGCGCAAGCAGCCCGGCGACACCGTCCACCGGGGCGACGTCCTGTTCGAGATCGAGACCGACAAGTCGACGATGGAGGTCGAGGCGTTCGACGAGGGCGTGCTCCTCGCGATCGTGGCCCCCGAGGGCGCGACGGTCCCGGTCAACACGGTCTGTGCCTGGGTCGGCGAGCCCGGCGAGGCGATCCCGGAGGCGCCGGCGAGCCAGGCTCCGGTGAGCGTGGACGGGGTGGCGCCGATGGCCGCGACGGCCCCGCCTCAGCCGTTGGCGGCGGCGCCCGTGGCGGCCACCGCTGCGGCACCCGGCGGCGAGCGGCTGCGGATCAGCCCGCGGGCCGCCCGCGCGGCTGCCGAAGCCGGCATCGACCCGCGCCGGATCGCCGGCTCCGGCCCCGGCGGCCGGATCACCGAGCGTGACGTGCTCGCGGCGTCCGGGACGACGACGCCCGGATCGGCCGCGCCGGCGCCCGCCGAGCCGGCCCCGACGCCCCTCGCGACCGCGCCCCTGCCGGCCGCGCCCGGGGATGGCGAAGAGCCGCCGCGACCGCTGACCCGGATGCGGCGCGTCATCGCGGAACGGCTCACCCTCAGCGCGACGACGATCCCGACGTTCACCGTCACGGCGGCCGTGGACGTGACCGGGCTGCAGGCCCTTCGCCGCGACCTCAATGCCACCGGCATCGACCTGTCCGTGACCGACTACGTCCTCTCGGCCGTCGCCCAGGCGCTCGTCGAGCTCCCGGACGTCAACGCCCGGACGGACGGCGTGTCGGTCTGGCCCCGCCGCCGGGTCCACCTCGGGCTCGCCGTCTCGTTGCCGGCCGGGCTCGTCGTGCCGGTCATCCGCGACGCGCAGGACCGGAGCATCCACGGGCTGCACGCCGAGGCCGAGCGACTCGTCCGGGGCGCCCGGGACGGGCGGCTGTCGCCCGACGAGCTCACCGGCAGCACGTTCACCGTGTCGAATCTCGGGATGTTCGGCGTCGACGAGTTCACGGCGATCATCAACCCGGGCGAGTCGGGGATCCTCGCCGTCGGGGGGGCGCAGCCGACCCCGGTCGCCCTCGGCGACGGGATCGCCATCCGGTCGATCATGAAGCTGACCCTGACCGCCGATCACCGTCAGGTGGACGGCGAGCTCGGGGCGCGCTTCGTCAACGCTGTCCGCCGCCGGCTCGAGGACCACCGCGGGCTGCGCCGGGACGCGCTCGGGTAGCCGGGCGGAGCGGTGGGCACCGTGCCGGCCGGATCGCCGCCGCTCGCCAACCTGCGTGACGTCGGCGGCCATCCGGTCGCCGGCGGTGGACGGGTCCGGGTGGGGCTCCTGTACCGGTCCACCGATCTCGGCGGCCTCGACGGGGACGGGCTCGCGACCGTCGGCCGGCTCGGCATCCGGACGGTCTACGACCTCCGCACCGCCGACGAGCGGTCGGCCCGACCTGACCGGCTGCCCGAGGGGGCTCGCCTGGTCGTCGCCGACGTCCTCGCCGATGCGGCGGCGGAGGACCGGCCGTTCCACCTCATGACGATGATGCGGGACGTCCCGACGGTGACCGCCGCGCTCGCCGACGGCGGCGCGATCCGCTACTTCGAGGCGCGCTACCGCGAGTTCGTCCATCTCGACAGCGCCCGTCGCGGGTACGGCTCGATGTTCCGCGACCTGGCGGCCGCCCCGAGCCGGCCCGGCCTCGTCCACTGCACGACCGGCAAGGACCGGACCGGCTGGGCCGTCGCCGCACTCCTGCTCCTGCTCGGCGTGCCGGAGGCGGCCGTCCTCGACGACTACCTCGCGAGCAACCAGGCGACGGAGGCGCTGTTCGCCCGGGAGCTCGCGGCGTTCCGCGACCGGGGCGGCGATCCGGAGCTGCTCCGCCCGCTCATCGGCGTCCGGGCGTCCTACCTCGAGGCGGCGCTGGCCGAGGTCGGCGAGCGGTTCGGCGACGCGGACGCCTACTTCGGCTCCGGGCTCGGGGTCGACGCGGCGGCGCGACGGGCGCTCCGCGAGGCATTCATCGACCGGTCCTGAGGGCCGGACGGGCCCGACCACCCGGTGGCCGGGCGCGCCTATACTCGCGGCTCCGTGTCCGACCTCAGCCCGCTCATCCCTGCCGCCCACGCCGCACGCCTGGCCTCGCACATCGACCGGGCCGGCAAGCTCCTGCGCGCACTCGACGCCCTCGGCCCGATCGCCGGCCGCGACGTCGCCATCGTCGACCCGGGTGACGGCCGGCTCACCGACGCGATGGCGGCGGCCGGCGCCCGCGTCGTCGTCGCCCCGGGCGACGCCCGGGAGCTCGGCCTGCCCGACGGGAGCCTCGACGTCCTCGTCGGCGCGTACACCTGCTACCGCGGCGTCGACGGCGCCGAGCTCGCCGAGGCGGACCGCGTCCTCCGGCCCGGCGGCCGGCTCCTCGTCGTCCACGACTACGGTCGCGATGACGTGTCCCGTCTCGGGACTGCCGACCGGCCGGAGCTCGGCGCCTGGAGCCGTCGCGACGGCCCGTTCCTGCGGGGCGGGTTCAAGGTCCGGGTCGTCCACTGCTGGTGGACCTTCGAGTCGGTCGAGGAGGCGAGCGACGTCCTCGCGACGGCGTTCGGCGAGGCCGGGGCGTCGCTCGCGGCCGCGCTGAGCCGGCCGCGGCTGGCCTACAACGTGGCCGTCTACCACCGGTCGCGCGCCGGCAGCTGACGGCACGCGCCGGGCCGGCCGCTGCGTCCTGCTAGGCTGAACCCGTGAGCGCCCGACCGCCCCATGCCCGTCCGGCCGGCGACCGGTCCGCGCCGACCCGCTCCGTCGGCCCGACCCGCCCTGCCGGACCGTCGCGGGCCCCGCGCCGCGGCCCGCGGCTCACGCCGACCCGGCTGACCCTCGCGATCGCACTGGTCGGGTCGGTCGCCTTCGGCCTCTACGCGCTGACCGTCCGCGACGCCTCGCAGATCCCGCTGCTCGCCACCGGCGCCTTCGTCCTCGGCATCGTCTTCTCCGCCCTCGCCGTCGCGGCGGCCGTCGGCATCTACCGGGCGGCGGCCGAGGAGCGCGAGGCCTCGGCGTTCGCCAAGGCGCTCGGCGGCGGATTGGCCGCGCTCATCGCCTTCGGTTGCTTCGCCGTCGCGGCCGTGCTCGCGCTCCTCTGGGGCGGCTGAGCGGTCCTGCTACACTCCGGCGGCCGCCGCCGCCGGTCTCGGAACGGGCTCCGTCGGCCGGTCGTGGCAGGCGCGACTCCGGCCCCCATCGTCTAGAGGCCTAGGACGCCACCCTTTCAAGGTGGAGATCAGGGGTTCGAATCCCCTTGGGGGCACCA